>NZ_JBVYOK010000096.1:0-201 GCF_056120445.1 Paenibacillus sp. sgz302115 | reverse complement strand
AAGCTCTCAATTGTCTGTAACTTCTATCGACACAGCCGTGTTCGACCAGAACTTACAGCAACTTGATCCTTGAAAACTGGATACCGAAACGAAATTGCGTTTTAGAACATTCCTTTAAGCTGAACTTGTGTAAGCAAGTTTATGTTTTAGTGATACTGAGCGATGGTTTTGGATTGTGAGCGACTTTTGGCTTTAAACAGA
>NZ_JBVYOK010000095.1:0-211 GCF_056120445.1 Paenibacillus sp. sgz302115 | reverse complement strand
GGATCAAGTTGCTGTAAGTTCTGGTCGAACACGGCTGTGTCGATAGAAGTTACAGACAATTGAGAGCTTAAACTCTCAAAACTGAGCAACGAGTGAGCCACTAACCGACCTGGTTAGATTTAAGATTTGAATGTCTTCGTTTCAGAAGACGATTCTCCATAGAAAGGAGGTGATCCAGCCGCACCTTCCGATACGGCTACCTTGTTACGAC
>NZ_JBVYOK010000094.1:0-224 GCF_056120445.1 Paenibacillus sp. sgz302115 | reverse complement strand
TCCTTGGCTTCGGCTTCCGCCTGCTGGATTTGCGAGTGGCTGTCGGCTTTGGAGAGCATAACTTTGTTGTCGAATTTTTCTTTTTCTTTATTGTATTCGGCCTGCTTGGCGCCAAGCTGCTTATTCATTTCCGGGGCAAGCGTCTTGTTGAGGCCTGCGGTCATCTCTCCTGGAATCGCCAGACCCGGCAGCTTTTTGGCGGTGGGAGTGTTGCCGCCTTGTAG
>NZ_JBVYOK010000093.1:0-254 GCF_056120445.1 Paenibacillus sp. sgz302115 | reverse complement strand
GGATCAAGTTGCTGTAAGTTCTGGTCGAACACGGCTGTGTCGATAGAAGTTACAGACAATTGAGAGCTTAAACTCTCAAAACTGAGCAACGAGTGAGCCACTAACCGACCTGGTTAGATTTAAGATTTGAATGTCTTCGTTGCAGAAGACGATTCTCCATAGAAAGGAGGTGATCCAGCCGCACCTTCCGATACGGCTACCTTGTTACGACTTCACCCCAATCATCTACCCCACCTTCGGCGGCTGGCTCCCTT
>NZ_JBVYOK010000092.1:0-260 GCF_056120445.1 Paenibacillus sp. sgz302115 | reverse complement strand
ACTTACAGCAACTTGATCCTTGAAAACTGGATACCGAAACGAAATTGCGTTTTAGAACATTCCTTTAAGCTGAACTTGTGTAAGCAAGTTTTGAATTAATGGCGATGCTAGCGATTTTTCTGACGGAAATAAAGGCTTTTGAAGAAATTCAATGTCCGATATTTTCCTAGCGGAAAAATCGAGGTTAAGCTAATAAGAGCACACGGAGGATGCCTAGGCGCCAGGAGCCGACGAAGGACGTGGCGAACAACGAAACTGCC
>NZ_JBVYOK010000091.1:0-276 GCF_056120445.1 Paenibacillus sp. sgz302115 | reverse complement strand
TCAGTCCCAGTGTGGCCGTTCACCCTCTCAGGTCGGCTACGCATCGTCGCCTTGGTGGGCCGTTACCCCACCAACTAGCTAATGCGCCGCAGGCCCATCCTCTAGTAGCAGATTGCTCCGCCTTTCATCCTTTCTTCAGGTGAAGAAAGGAATTATCCGGTATTAGCTACCGTTTCCGGTAGTTATCCCAGTCTACAGGGTAGGTTGCCTACGTGTTACTCACCCGTCCGCCGCTAAGCTTACCCCGAAGGATAAGCTCCGCTCGACTTGCATGTA
>NZ_JBVYOK010000090.1:0-279 GCF_056120445.1 Paenibacillus sp. sgz302115 | reverse complement strand
ATGCAAGTCGAGCGGAGCTTATCCTTCGGGGTAAGCTTAGCGGCGGACGGGTGAGTAACACGTAGGCAACCTACCCTGTAGACTGGGATAACTACCGGAAACGGTAGCTAATACCGGATAATTCCTTTCTTCACCTGAGGGAAGGATGAAAGGCGGAGCAATCTGCTACTAGAGGATGGGCCTGCGGCGCATTAGCTAGTTGGTGGGGTAACGGCCCACCAAGGCGACGATGCGTAGCCGACCTGAGAGGGTGAACGGCCACACTGGGACTGAGACACG
>NZ_JBVYOK010000089.1:0-280 GCF_056120445.1 Paenibacillus sp. sgz302115 | reverse complement strand
GCGCCAGGAGCCGACGAAGGACGTGGCGAACAACGAAACTGCCTCGGGGAGCTGTAAGCAAGCTTTGATCCGGGGGTGTCCGAATGGGGAAACCCAGCTGTGGTAATTCGCAGTTACTCATACCTGAATACATAGGGTATGTAGAGGCAGACCAGGGGAACTGAAACATCTAAGTACCCTGAGGAAGAGAAAACAATAGTGATTCCGTCAGTAGCGGCGAGCGAACGCGGAACAGCCTAAACCAAGGGGCTTGCCCCTTGGGGTTGTGGGACGTCTCACA
>NZ_JBVYOK010000088.1:0-282 GCF_056120445.1 Paenibacillus sp. sgz302115 | reverse complement strand
ACGGGCACTTGCGGTGCAAATGCATCTTTCAGGTCTCAGCATCGCCAAATGCTGAATATCAATTCATTATCACTCAACCACTTGGGCCTCATGACAATTCACTTGATTCCTGAAAACTGAATCCGAAACGAAATCTGCGTTATAGTGTTTTGGATAAGCCCTCGACCGATTAGTATTGGTCAGCTCCACACGTTACCGTGCTTCCACCTCCAACCTATCTACCTCGTCGTCTTCAAGGGGTCTTACATGCTGGGAAATCTCATCTTGAGGGGGGCTTCACGC
>NZ_JBVYOK010000087.1:0-282 GCF_056120445.1 Paenibacillus sp. sgz302115 | reverse complement strand
TACTCTACCGGACGTTCTTCCCTGGCAACAGAGCTTTACGATCCGAAAACCTTCATCACTCACGCGGCGTTGCTCCGTCAGGCTTTCGCCCATTGCGGAAGATTCCCTACTGCTGCCTCCCGTAGGAGTCTGGGCCGTGTTTCAGTCCCAGTGTGGCCGTTCACCCTCTCAGGTCGGCTACGCATCGTCGCCTTGGTGGGCCGTTACCCCACCAACTAGCTAATGCGCCGCAGGCCCATCCTCTAGTAGCAGATTGCTCCGCCTTTCATCCTTTCTTCAGGT
>NZ_JBVYOK010000086.1:0-282 GCF_056120445.1 Paenibacillus sp. sgz302115 | reverse complement strand
CCGGTAATTTCTAGAAAATGGAATTGGGCAAAGGCAGTACAATGACTATGAATGTGGAGAATATCTGGCATAAATCCTATTATATAATATTTTATATCTGAGTTTTCTTTGATGGTGGTGAGCCAATGAGGATTGATGAACTGAGCCTCCAACACGGCAAAAGCCGTGGGATTCCTAGCTAGTTAACGCACGCAAGCCATTTCTGTTTTGTGCAGACTGCTAAGTCAAGAGCTAGCTCATTAGCTCGTCCTGGATCAGAGCCTATAGCTATCCAGGCTGATT
>NZ_JBVYOK010000085.1:0-282 GCF_056120445.1 Paenibacillus sp. sgz302115 | reverse complement strand
CATGTGAGACGTCCCACAACCCCAAGGGGCAAGCCCCTTGGTTTAGGCTGTTCCGCGTTCGCTCGCCGCTACTGACGGAATCACTATTGTTTTCTCTTCCTCAGGGTACTTAGATGTTTCAGTTCCCCTGGTCTGCCTCTGCATACCCTATGTATTCAGGTATGAGTAACTGCGAATTACCACAGCTGGGTTTCCCCATTCGGACACCCCCGGATCAAAGCTTGCTTACAGCTCCCCGAGGCAGTTTCGTTGTTCGCCACGTCCTTCGTCGGCTCCTGGCGC
>NZ_JBVYOK010000084.1:0-282 GCF_056120445.1 Paenibacillus sp. sgz302115 | reverse complement strand
CCTGAAAACTGAATCCGAAACGAAATCTGCGTTATAGTTGTTTGGATAAGCCCTCGACCGATTAGTATTGGTCAGCTCCACACGTTACCGTGCTTCCACCTCCAACCTATCTACCTCGTCGTCTTCAAGGGGTCTTACATGCTGGGAAATCTCATCTTGAGGGGGGCTTCACGCTTAGATGCTTTCAGCGCTTATCCCGTCCGTACGTAGCTACCCAGCCATGCTCCTGGCGGAACAACTGGTGCACCAGCGGTACGTCCATCCCGGTCCTCTCGTACTAAG
>NZ_JBVYOK010000083.1:0-282 GCF_056120445.1 Paenibacillus sp. sgz302115 | reverse complement strand
ACTTACAGCAACTTGATCCTTGAAAACTGGATACCGAAACGAAATTGCGTTTTAGAACATTCCTTTAAGCTGAACTTGTGTAAGCAAGTTTTGAATTAATGGCGATGCTAGCGATTTTTCTGACGGAAATAAAGGCTTTTGGAGAAATTCAATGTCCGATATTTTCCTAGCGGAAAAATCGAGGTTAAGCTAATAAGAGCACACGGAGGATGCCTAGGCGCCAGGAGCCGACGAAGGACGTGGCGAACAACGAAACTGCCTCGGGGAGCTGTAAGCAAGCTT
>NZ_JBVYOK010000082.1:0-283 GCF_056120445.1 Paenibacillus sp. sgz302115 | reverse complement strand
TAGGCGCCAGGAGCCGACGAAGGACGTGGCGAACAACGAAACTGCCTCGGGGAGCTGTAAGCAAGCTTTGATCCGGGGGTGTCCGAATGGGGAAACCCAGCTGTGGTAATTCGCAGTTACTCATACCTGAATACATAGGGTGTGTAGAGGCAGACCAGGGGAACTGAAACATCTAAGTACCCTGAGGAAGAGAAAACAATAGTGATTCCGTCAGTAGCGGCGAGCGAACGCGGAACAGCCTAAACCAAGGGGCTTGCCCCTTGGGGTTGTGGGACGTCTCACA
>NZ_JBVYOK010000081.1:0-283 GCF_056120445.1 Paenibacillus sp. sgz302115 | reverse complement strand
GGGCCGTGTCTCAGTCCCAGTGTGGCCGTTCACCCTCTCAGGTCGGCTACGCATCGTCGCCTTGGTGGGCCGTTACCCCACCAACTAGCTAATGCGCCGCAGGCCCATCCTCTAGTAGCAGATTGCTCCGCCTTTCATCCTCCCCTCAGGTGAAGAAAGGAATTATCCGGTATTAGCTACCGTTTCCGGTAGTTATCCCAGTCTACAGGGTAGGTTGCCTACGTGTTACTCACCCGTCCGCCGCTAAGCTTACCCCGAAGGATAAGCTCCGCTCGACTTGCAT
>NZ_JBVYOK010000080.1:0-294 GCF_056120445.1 Paenibacillus sp. sgz302115 | reverse complement strand
AGGCTTTTCTCTTCTTCATGAAACTCGCCTCCCTCTTCTTTCAGTGTAATAAATTGGGGGGCAACTCTCCAGTTTCATTAGGGGGCCTAGGAGTTTCTGCCGCTATTTCCAAACAAACCACTCTACACGGCTTCAACAACGGCATTTCTGCTGTTATTTCCAAACAAACCACTCTACACGGCTTCAACAACAGCGTTTCTGCCGTTATTCCCAAGCAAACCACTCTACGCGGACCCAATAACGGCATTTCTGCCATAATTCGAACAAAACGGCTCCACCGTCCTTAACTGGATA
>NZ_JBVYOK010000079.1:0-318 GCF_056120445.1 Paenibacillus sp. sgz302115 | reverse complement strand
CTGGATTTACTTTCGTTGTTGATGGTATTTTCAATACCTGCCCAATCTTAATTGTATGTTTATCTTTAATATTATTTAGCTTTACCAATTCGGCTTCAGATACTTTATATTTTATTGCAATCCCGCCCAAAGTATCATCTTTCTTAACGGTATATGTTTTATATTCATTTTTAACCTCTGGATTTACTTTCGTTGTTGATGGTATTTTCAATACCTGCCCAATCTTAATTGTATGTTTATCTTTAATATTATTTAGCTTTACCAATTCGGCTTCAGATACTTTATATTTTATTGCAATCCCGCCCAAAGTATCATCTT
>NZ_JBVYOK010000078.1:0-318 GCF_056120445.1 Paenibacillus sp. sgz302115 | reverse complement strand
GCCAGCTTATCACCGGTAATGCTGCCATCCGGCAGCTCAGAGGTCAACGTACCCTCGGCCAGATGCTCCAGCTTGATTATGCCGGGGCTCAAATGGCGTTCCTCCAGCACTCCGTCCGTGAGATGTTCTCCGTATATACTCTGCTGCTGCAAATGCACCGAGTTTACCGAGCCTATCGCCAGCTTATCACCGGTAATGCTGCCATCCGGCAGCTCAGAGGTCAACGTACCCTCGGCCAGATGCTCCAGCTTGATTATGCCGGGGCTCAAATGGCGTTCCTCCAGCACTCCGTCCGTGAGATGTTCTCCGTATATACTC
>NZ_JBVYOK010000077.1:0-328 GCF_056120445.1 Paenibacillus sp. sgz302115 | reverse complement strand
ATGTAAGACCCCTTGAAGACGACGAGGTAGATAGGTTGGAGGTGGAAGCACGGTAACGTGTGGAGCTGACCAATACTAATCGGTCGAGGGCTTATCCAAAGAACTAATACGCAGATTTCGTTTCGGATTCAGTTTTCAGGCGATCAAGCCTGAACAATCAATCGCGCACACATTCATCGGCACAGCCGTGAACGACCGAATGTGACGCTCGGCGCTTGTTCCACAAGCGCACGTTTGGTGGCGATAGCGGAGGGGTTCCACGCGTACCCATCCCGAACACGACCGTTAAGCCCTCCAGCGCCGATGGTACTTGGACCGAAGGGTCCTG
>NZ_JBVYOK010000076.1:0-329 GCF_056120445.1 Paenibacillus sp. sgz302115 | reverse complement strand
CATGTAAGACCCCTTGAAGACGACGAGGTAGATAGGTTGGAGGTGGAAGCACGGTAACGTGTGGAGCTGACCAATACTAATCGGTCGAGGGCTTATCCAAACAACTATAACGCAGATTTCGTTTCGGATTCAGTTTTCAGGCGATTAAGCCTGAACAATCAATCGCGCACACATTCATCGGCACAGCTGTGAACGACCGAATGTGACGCTCGGCGCTTGTTCCACAAGCGCACGTTTGGTGGCGATAGCGGAGGGGTTCCACGCGTACCCATCCCGAACACGACCGTTAAGCCCTCCAGCGCCGATGGTACTTGGACCGAAGGGTCCTG
>NZ_JBVYOK010000075.1:0-345 GCF_056120445.1 Paenibacillus sp. sgz302115 | reverse complement strand
GCAAACAATGCCAAAATGGTGTTTGACCAGATAAAAACATATGTAATAAAATGGATGAAGAGTAATGGATTGAAGCTTTTGGCGGCGGTCATCGGGATATTGGTGGGCGTTGTTGTCGCAGAAATCGTCACGGGTGGAGCCATCACGGCTGCTCTTCCGCTACTGATGAATATTTTAATGACCGTCATGGAAGCGCAGGCGATTGTATCTGTTGCGCAGACACTGGCAGAGGCCTCTGTCCACATTGGCACTTACCTCAGCCAAGGCTGGCAAAAGCTGATCGAACCGGCGGCTATTGCACTGGCAACAGCAATGGCGATGGGCCTGGTCGAGCTGGCGATGGAG
>NZ_JBVYOK010000074.1:0-347 GCF_056120445.1 Paenibacillus sp. sgz302115 | reverse complement strand
TACTCCCACTCAATCGTAGCTGGTGGTTTCGAGGTTACGTCGTACACGATGCGGTTGACGTTTTCCACTTCGTTGACGATGCGGACGGAGATTTTCTCCAGCACATCCCAAGGGATACGTGCCCAGTCGGCGGTCATGCCGTCGATTGAGGTTACAGCGCGAATGCCTACGGTGTAGGAATACGTACGTTCGTCACCCATAACGCCTACGCTCTTCATGTTCGGCAGGGCTGTGAAGTATTGCCAAATCTCGCGGTCGAGACCAGCTTTGGCGATTTCCTCCCGCAGGATATAGTCGGAGTCACGCACAATGGCCAGCTTCTCCTCGGTAACCTCGCCAAGTACACG
>NZ_JBVYOK010000073.1:0-367 GCF_056120445.1 Paenibacillus sp. sgz302115 | reverse complement strand
TGCAGTGCAGGTCTCATCCGCCAGATGCTCCAGCTTGATTATGCCGGGGCTTAAATGACGCTCTTCCAGCACTCCGTCCACGAGATGTTCACTGCAGATGCTCCGTTGCTGCAAATGTACCGAACTTACTGAGCCTTCCGCCAGCTTACCGCTGCCAATACTGCCATCCGGCAGTAAATCCGCACTGCCGGTCTCATCCGCCAAATGCTCCAGCTTGATTATGCCAGGGCTCAAATGACGCTCCGTAAGCACTCCGTCCGCGAGATGTTCGCCGAAGATGCTCATCTGCTGCAGATGCACCGAACTTACTGAACCTCCCGCCAGCTTATCGCTGCCGATACTGCCATCCGGCAGTAAATCCGCAGTG
>NZ_JBVYOK010000072.1:0-385 GCF_056120445.1 Paenibacillus sp. sgz302115 | reverse complement strand
AAATTGAGTTGGGGAATTCTCAAATTCGGGCTCGGTCGTGACTGCGTGGAATGTTTGGACTTTCGGCCGCTGTTATGGTTGGATTTCCTGATTTTGAACCGCTATTCGCGGTAGAAATCCAACCATAAAGGCGGACGCTATCGCTCCTACAGTTCCAAACTTCCACTCCGCCACTTCTGCCCGAATTCAAAAAAATCACAAACTCAATTTTTTTGTTTGTTATTTAAAGTGGGCTCGGTCGTGACCTGCGTGGAATGTTTGGACTTTCGGCCGCTGTTATGGTTGGATTTCCTGATTTTGAACCGCTATTCGCGGTAGAAATCCAACCATAAAGGCGGACGCTACCGCTCCTACAGTTCCAAACTTCCACTCCGCCACTTCTGCC
>NZ_JBVYOK010000071.1:0-396 GCF_056120445.1 Paenibacillus sp. sgz302115 | reverse complement strand
GTCGTAACAAGGTAGCCGTATCGGAAGGTGCGGCTGGATCACCTCCTTTCTATGGAGAATCGTCTTCTGAAACGAAGACATTCAAATCTTAAATCTAACCAGGTCGGTTAGTGGCTCACTCGTTGCTCAGTTTTGAGAGTTGAAGCTCTCAGTTACAACTTGATCCTTGAAAACTGGATACCGAAACGAAAATGCGTTTTAGAACATCTTTTAGCTAAAACTTGTGTCAACAAGTTAAAATAGTTATTAGCTGTACGATATTTTCCTAGCGGAAAAATCGAGGTTAAGCTAATAAGAGCACACGGAGGATGCCTAGGCGCCAGGAGCCGACGAAGGACGTGGCGAACAACGAAACTGCCTCGGGGAGCTGTAAGCAAGCTTTGATCCGGGGGTGTC
>NZ_JBVYOK010000070.1:0-415 GCF_056120445.1 Paenibacillus sp. sgz302115 | reverse complement strand
TTTGAACCGCTATTCGCGGTAGAAATCCAACCATAAAGGCGGACGCTACCGCTCCTACAGTTCCAAACTTCCACTCCGCCACTTCTGCCCGAATTCAAAAAAATCACAAACTCAATTTTTTTGTTTGTTATTTAAAGTGGGCTCGGTCGTGACTACGGAGAATGTTTGGACTTCCGGCCGCTGTTGTCTGCAGATTTCTTGATTTATACCGCTGTTCGCAGTTGAAATCTGCAGACAAAGGCGGACGCGTTCGCTCCTCCAGTTCCAAACTTCTCCTCCGCCACTTCTGCCCGAATTCAAAAAAATCACAAACTCAATTTTTTTGTTTGTTATTTAAAGTGGTATGGTCACGGTTACCGTAGTTCCCTGGCCTTCCTTGCTCTCAACGGAGATGCCGTACCTGCCGCCAAAATGC
>NZ_JBVYOK010000069.1:0-419 GCF_056120445.1 Paenibacillus sp. sgz302115 | reverse complement strand
GGAGCATGGCTGGGTAGCTACGTACGGACGGGATAAGCGCTGAAAGCATCTAAGCGTGAAGCCCCCCTCAAGATGAGATTTCCCAGCATGTAAGACCCCTTGAAGACGACGAGGTAGATAGGTTGGAGGTGGAAGCACGGCAACGTGTGGAGCTGACCAATACTAATCGGTCGAGGGCTTATCCAAAGAACTAAAACGCAGATTTCGTTTCGGATTCAGTTTTCAGGCGATCAAGCCTGAACAATCAATCGCGCACACATTCATCGGCACAGCCGTGAGCGACCGAATGTGACGCTCGGCGCTTGTTCCACAAGCGCACGTTTGGTGGCGATAGCGGAGGGGTTCCACGCGTACCCATCCCGAACACGACCGTTAAGCCCTCCAGCGCCGATGGTACTTGGACCGAAGGGTCCTGGGAG
>NZ_JBVYOK010000068.1:0-472 GCF_056120445.1 Paenibacillus sp. sgz302115 | reverse complement strand
TCATCCGTAGCTGTCCATATTACCTCAGTTGTTCCCAGTGCAAACTCTGTCGGAGCATTGCTGGTTACGGTTACTTTAAAAATGTCTGTGCCTTTCGCCTGACCGACGTCTACCGGAGTCTTCAGCGCAGTTGCTTCGACCGTTTTATCCGCTGGAAGCGTCAGTCCCGGCTTCGTTGTATCCACGACCGTGATCTTCTGCACACCTGTGGTCACATTGCCGTTTTCATCCGTAGCCGTCCATTTTACCTCGGTTGTTCCGAGTACAAACCCTGTCGGAGCATTGCTGGTTACGGTTACTTTGAAAATATCCGTGCCTTTGGCCTGACCGATGTCTACCGGAGTCTTCAGCGCAGTTGCTTCGACGGTTTTGTCCGCTGGAAGCTCCAGAGTCGGCTTCGTCGTATCCACGACCGTGATCTTCTGCACGCCTGTGGTCACATTGCCATTTTCATCCGTAGCCGTCCATTTCA
>NZ_JBVYOK010000067.1:0-496 GCF_056120445.1 Paenibacillus sp. sgz302115 | reverse complement strand
GAAGGCTGTTTGTGCGTCCGGGGGAAGAGAAGCCCTTGGTTCGTTGGAGCATAGGCTTCGTTAGCACCGCTTCGCAATCAGCCCGGACGGGCTGTATCCCTTCCGGGACGTCACAAGGCAGCCTTCCTTCGGGAAGGCTGTTTGTGCGTCCGGGGGAAGAGAACCCCAGAGGTTCGTTGGAGGATCTGCTTCGTTAGCACTTACTTCGCAATCAGCCCGACTGGGCTGTATCCCTTCCGGGACGTCACGAAACAGCCTTCCTTCGGGAAGGCTGTTTGTGCGTCCGGGGGGATGAGAACCCCAGAGGTTCGTTGGAGGATCTGCTTCGTTAGCACTTACTTCGCAATCAGCTCGACCGGGCTGTATCCCTTCCGGGACGTCACAAGGCAGCCTTCCTTCGGGAAGGCTGCCTTGTGCGTTTGGGGGATGCTACAGTTGGAAAAAAGTCACTTAATTCAGCCATATTGCCTAATATCTATGGTTTATGTGGAAAAAG
>NZ_JBVYOK010000066.1:0-498 GCF_056120445.1 Paenibacillus sp. sgz302115 | reverse complement strand
TTCTTTATTGTATTCGGCCTGCTTGGCGCCAAGCTGCTTATTCATTTCCGGGGCAAGCGTCTTGTTGAGGCCTGCGGTCATCTCTCCTGGAATCGCCAGACCCGGCAGCTTTTTGGCGGTGGGAGTGTTGCCGCCTTGTAGCTCTGCACCAGCCTTCAGCGTAGAGCCATCCGGTTCGGGATAGATATCATTTTCACCAAACGGGTTGTTGATCTGGCCCATCTCCGCTTGCTTTGCTGCGCCTACTTGCTGAGACGCTTCCTGGCTGAAGCCCTCCACTTGGGAAGGATCGGCTTCGCCGGTCATGCTGATGCCGGGTGGCTGGGCTGCGGCGGAACGGATTTCGCTCATGATGGCTTCGGGATTTCCGTCCGGGCCGGAGGAGCCGATGTTCATGCGTTCGAGGTTCCCCGGAGCTGCTGCTCCCCCGGACCGCTCACTCTTATAGCTCTCTGGAGCAGAGTGCTTCAGCGGCACCGGTTTTTTCCGGGCTTGTAT
>NZ_JBVYOK010000065.1:0-500 GCF_056120445.1 Paenibacillus sp. sgz302115 | reverse complement strand
TCTTCCAGCACTCCGTCTGCGAGATGTTCGCCGTAGATGCTCTGTTGCTGCAAGTGCACCGAACTTACTGAGCCTTCCGCCAGTTTATCGCTGCCGATGCTGCCATCCGGTAGTAAATCCGCTGTGCAGGTCTCATCCGCTAGATGCTCCAGCTTGATTATTCCGGGGCTCAAATGACGCTCTTCCAGCACTCTGTCCACGAGATGTTCGCCGTAGATGCTCTGTTGCTGCAAGTGCACCGAACTTACTGAGCCTTCCGCCAGCTTCTCGCTGCCGATACTGCCATCCGGCAGTAAATCCGCACTGCTGGTCTCATCCGCCAGATGCTCCAGCTTGATTATGCCAGGGCTTAAATGACGTTCTTCCAGCACTCTGTCCACGAGATGTTCGCCGTAGATGCTCTGTTGCTGCAAGTGCACCGAACTTACTGAGCCTTCCGCCAGTTTATCGCTGCCGATGCTGCCATCCGGTAGTAAATCCGCTGTGCAGGTCTCATCCGC
>NZ_JBVYOK010000064.1:0-500 GCF_056120445.1 Paenibacillus sp. sgz302115 | reverse complement strand
GGCAGTTTCGTTGTTCGCCACGTCCTTCGTCGGCTCCTGGCGCCTAGGCATCCTCCGTGTGCTCTTATTAGCTTAACCTCGATTTTTCCGCTAGGAAAATATCGGACATTGAATTTCTTCAAAAGCCTTTATTTCCGTCAGGAAAATCGCTAGCATCGCCATTAATTCAAAACTTGCTTACACAAGTTCAGCTTAAAGGAATGTTCTAAAACGCAATTTCGTTTCGGTATCCAGTTTTCAAGGATCAAGTTCTTGCTCTTGATGAAGTTTGTTGGTGGAGCCAAGCGGGATCGAACCGCTGACCTCCTGCTTGCAAGGCAGGCGCTCTCCCAGCTGAGCTATGGCCCCAAAATAAAATTTCATGTTATATGGTGGGCCTTGGTGGACTCGAACCACCGACCTCACCCTTATCAGAGGTGCGCTCTAACCAACTGAGCTAAAAGCCCATATAACATATATAACATTGTGAATCAACCAATGAATTGGTTGTCCGCTTGGCA
>NZ_JBVYOK010000063.1:0-503 GCF_056120445.1 Paenibacillus sp. sgz302115 | reverse complement strand
CAGCCAATAACGGCAAATCTGCCGTTAATATCGCCGCACCCGAGCCGATCGCAGCCAATAACGGCAAATCAGCCGTTAAATCCGCCGCACCCGTGCTAAGTGCAGCCAACAACGGCAATTCTGCCGTTAATATCGCCGCACCCGAGCCGATCGCAGCTAACAACGGCAAATCTGCCGTTATAACCGCCGCATCTGCTCCACGCGCAGCAAATAACGGCAAATCTGCCGTTAAAACCGCCGCACCCGAGCCGATCGCAGCCAATAACGGCAAATCTGCCGTTAATATCGCCGCACCCGAGCCGATCGCAGCTAACAACGGCAATTCTGCCGTTAAAATCCGCCGCACCCGTGCTAAGCGCAGCTAACAACGGCAATTCTGCCGTTAATATCGCCGCAAAATGCGGCTTCACATGTCACCCAGCGGCAGAATTACTGCTAATCAAAAGGGAGTGAACCCATGAAGATCATGACGATTTTGGGCACACGGCCCGAGATCATCCGGC
>NZ_JBVYOK010000062.1:0-540 GCF_056120445.1 Paenibacillus sp. sgz302115 | reverse complement strand
TTAAGCCCCGGCATAATCAAGCTTGAGCATCTGGCCGAGGGTGTGCTGAACTCCGAGCTGCCGGATGGCAGCATCGACAGCGATAAGCTGGCGATAGGCTCGGTAAACTCGGTGCATTTGCAGCAGCAGAGTATATACGGCGAGCATCTCACGGACGGAGTGCTTGAGGAACGTCATTTGAGCCCCGGCATAATCAAGCTTGAGCATCTGGCCGAGGGTGTGCTGAACTCCGAGCTGCCGGATGGCAGCATTGACAGCGATAAGCTGGCGATAGGCTCGGTAAACTCGGTGCATTTGCAGCAGCAGAGTATATACGGCGAACATCTCACAGACGGTGTGCTGGAGGAACGTCATTTAAGCCCCGGCATAATCAAGCTGGAGCATCTGGCCGAGGGTGCGTTGAACTCCGAGCTGCCGGATGGCAGCATCGACAGCGATAAGCTGGCGATAGGCTCGGTAAACTCGGTGCATTTGCAGCAGCAGAGTATATACGGAGAACATCTCACGGACGGAGTGCTGGAGGAACGCCATTTGAGCCCC
>NZ_JBVYOK010000061.1:0-608 GCF_056120445.1 Paenibacillus sp. sgz302115 | reverse complement strand
GTTACTTGATTACTTGTCGAAACTGTTGTCGGCGTTGGCGTTACCAACAGCGTCTTCAGTGTCACCGGTGCGCTATATTCACCTACGCCTCCGGCATTCTTCGCTCTCACGCGTACCGTGTATTCAGTGTTGGCTGCAAGTGCTGTTTTTGTAAAGCTGGTTGTTGCTACACTACCTGCAACCGCTCCATTAATCTCCACATCATATCCCGTGGCTCCCGTAACAGCGGTCCAGCTAGCTGCCAAGCTAGAAGCTGTCGGAGTTAATGTTACTGGTCCCACAACTGCCGGCGTCGTAAACTTGCTAACCGCGGCGCTCCACGCGCTGGCATTATCCGCACTTAATGCCCGCACCTTGTACGTATGTGAAGTGCTTGGCGTCAAGCCTTTGTGCGTATAGCTTAATTCTGTTCCGTTATCCACTACGGTACCATCCACGTCGATTTCATAGCCTGTGGCTCCGGCAATGGCTGCCCAGCTTACTGTTACTTGATTACTTGTCGAAACTGTTGTCGGCGTTGGCGTTACCAACAGCGTCTTCAGTGTCACCGGTGCGCTATATTCACCTACGCCTCCGGCATTCTTCGCTCTCACGCGTACCGTGTATTC
>NZ_JBVYOK010000060.1:0-617 GCF_056120445.1 Paenibacillus sp. sgz302115 | reverse complement strand
CATACCCTATGTATTCAGGTATGAGTAGCTGCGAATTACCACAGCTGGGTTTCCCCATTCGGACACCCCCGGATCAAAGCTTGCTTACAGCTCCCCGAGGCAGTTTCGTTGTTCGCCACGTCCTTCGTCGGCTCCTGGCGCCTAGGCATCCTCCGTGTGCTCTTATTAGCTTAACCTCGATTTTCTCCGGAGGAGAAATATCGGACCATTAAGGTCTTCAATTCTTCTCGAAAATCATCGTATCAACTAATAACTATTTCAACTTGTTGACACAAGTTTTAGCTAAAAGATGTTCTAAAACGCAAATTCGTTTCGGTATCCAGTTTTCAAGGATCAAGTTGCTGTAAGTTCTGGTCGAACACGGCTGTGTCGATAGAAGTTACAGACAATTGAGAGCTTAAACTCTCAAAACTGAGCAACGAGTGAGTCACTAACCGACCTGGTTAGATTTAAGATTTGAATGTCACCGTTGCAGGTGACGATTCTCCATAGAAAGGAGGTGATCCAGCCGCACCTTCCGATACGGCTACCTTGTTACGACTTCACCCCAATCATCTACCCCACCTTCGGCGGCTGGCTCCCTTGCGGGTTACCCCACCGACTTCGGGTGTTGTAAA
>NZ_JBVYOK010000059.1:0-623 GCF_056120445.1 Paenibacillus sp. sgz302115 | reverse complement strand
CAACTCGCCTGCATGAAGTCGGAATTGCTAGTAATCGCGGATCAGCATGCCGCGGTGAATACGTTCCCGGGTCTTGTACACACCGCCCGTCACACCACGAGAGTTTACAACACCCGAAGTCGGTGGGGTAACCCGCAAGGGAGCCAGCCGCCGAAGGTGGGGTAGATGATTGGGGTGAAGTCGTAACAAGGTAGCCGTATCGGAAGGTGCGGCTGGATCACCTCCTTTCTATGGAGAATCGTCTTCTGCAACGAAGACATTCAAATCTAAAATCTAACCAGGTCGGTTAGTGGCTCACTCGTTGCTCAGTTTTGAGAGTTTAAGCTCTCAGTTACAACTTGATCCTTGAAAACTGGATACCGAAACGAAATTGCGTTTTAGAACATTCCTTTAAGCTGAACTTGTGTAAACAAGTTTTGAATTAATGGCGATGCTAGCGATTTTCCTGATGGAAATAAAGGCTTTTGAAGAAATTCAATGTCCGATATTTTCCTAGCGGAAAAATCGAGGTTAAGCTAATAAGAGCACACGGAGGATGCCTAGGCGCCAGGAGCCGACGAAGGACGTGGCGAACAACGAAACTGCCTCGGGGAGCTGTAAGCAAGCTTTGATCCGGGGGTGTC
>NZ_JBVYOK010000058.1:0-779 GCF_056120445.1 Paenibacillus sp. sgz302115 | reverse complement strand
AAAACTCCACTTAAATCAGCTTGATCAAGCGAAATCCGCCGAAAAAGAGAGAATTAGGTATACTTTTTCCACTTAAATGCTCAATTAGTGCGGAAAACGGCGAATTAAGTGACCTTTTTCCACTTAATCCGGGCCGAGACGGTCGAGCGTTCCGAGCAACGATGCTATTTCGCAAATATCTAGTTAGTTTTACTTGAGAAACCTATCTACGCCGATGTGCTAGTGGGATTTTCTCCACTTAATTTCTTCTGAGCAAGAGGCCGATAAATGCGAAGTGGAAAAACTCCACTTAAATTAGCCTGATCAAGCGAAATCCAGCGAAAAAGAGAGAATTAGGTATACTTTTTCTACATAAATACTCAATTACCGCGAAAAACGGCGAATTAAGTGACCTTTTTCCACTTAATCCCGGCCGAGACGCCAGAGTGGTCCGAGCAAACGAGCTGCCGGGTGAGACACTAGAGCCATTCGCCCTGCCGCCTACGAAGCCCGCTCGATCCGTTGGTCTGCTTGGCCGGTTGAACGGCCTGAGAAAAGGTGCTATTTCGCAAATATCTAGTTAGTTTTACTTGAGTAACCTATCTACGCCGATGTGCTAGTGGGATTTTCTCCACTTAATTTCTTCTGAGCAAGAGTTTGATAAATGTAGAGTGGAAAAACTCCACTTAAATCAGCTTGATCAAGCGAAATCCGCCGAAAAAGAGAGAATTAGGTATACTTTTTCCACTTAAATGCTCAATTAGTGCGGAAAACGGCGAATTAAGTGACCTTTTTCCACT
>NZ_JBVYOK010000057.1:0-943 GCF_056120445.1 Paenibacillus sp. sgz302115 | reverse complement strand
TGGTCACTAACTCTGACATTAGTTTGTACAAATTGATTTTCTGGTTTAGCATGGTTTCCGCATCCACATTCTTCTCGAAAACCGCTGTGCGCATGGATTCCAGCTTGACGTAAAGAGGATTCTGGTCAACCAATTCCATGAGCTCATTCATAACGAGATTTTTAAAGTCATCGAAGCTGAGCACAGGTTTTTCCTTCGCCATCTCCGCTAGATGAGCGAGTCGCTTCTCATATTCCCGGCACAGCACGCTAAAAAACAATGCTTCTTTTGTTTTAAAGTACACAAACAGAATTCCGTTTGACATGCCCATCTGCTTGGCTATATCGGACATTTTGATTTTTTCATACTCCGATGAAAGAAACATTTCAGCCGCTTTATCCATAATAGCCTTTGCTTTTAAAGCTTTTGCCTCGGGCGTCATTGCACGTTTTGCCATAATGCTCATCACTCCATTCGATTTATGTTAAGGGCTTATCGAGTTGGAGTCACATATCAAACACTTTTTTCATTATTCTTCCAAGAAAATCCTAACCGATTCATCGAAATCGCTGCAAAACGCTTTGGACATTTTATCTGTTCCATTGCTTCGGGACAGCCGGTTAATTTGCATGGCAGCAACAACATCACTTGTTAGCGTAGCGACTTTTTTTAGCATTTCATTGCTGATTTCCATTGCTACCTCGATCCATACTTTATTAACATCCTGTGTCCAAGCCCCTTTTGCCTCACGATTATCTATGACGATGGCGGCCGTTTCTTTGTCGCGATGAGCTTCCTTGAGCAATTCCCCGATGGCGTAGGCTTCCTCCATGGTTACAAAAAAATTCGTATGCTTGATAAAGAAAATGCCGTCCGTTTTCCAGTACGTTGTTGTTTTCGGTAACAAAGGATCAAACTTAGCCATAGTATCCACCCTTTTCATAATGATTATATTGTCTGCTTA
>NZ_JBVYOK010000056.1:0-951 GCF_056120445.1 Paenibacillus sp. sgz302115 | reverse complement strand
GTTTACAACACCCGAAGTCGGTGGGGTAACCCGCAAGGGGGCCAGCCGCCGAAGGTGGGGTAGATGATTGGGGTGAAGTCGTAACAAGGTAGCCGTATCGGAAGGTGCGGCTGGATCACCTCCTTTCTATGGAGAATCGTCACCTGCAACGGTGACATTCAAATCGGAAGCTTAAGCTTCTATAGAACCTTCGGGTTCGAACACTCACTCGTGTTCAGTTTTGAAGGAGCAAGCCTCTTTCAGATACGTTTGGTGGCGATAGCGGAGGGGTTCCACACGTACCCATCCCGAACACGACCGTTAAGTCCTCCAGCGCCGATGGTACTTGGACCGAAGGGTCCTGGGAGAGTAGGACGCTGCCAAGCGGACAACCAATTCATTGGTTGATTCACAATGTTATATATGTTATATGGGCTTTTAGCTCAGTTGGTTAGAGCGCACCTCTGATAAGGGTGAGGTCGGTGGTTCGAGTCCACCAAGGCCCACCATATAACATGGAATTTCATTTTGGGGCCATAGCTCAGCTGGGAGAGCGCCTGCCTTGCAAGCAGGAGGTCAGCGGTTCGATCCCGCTTGGCTCCACCAACAAACTTCATCAAGAGCAAGACCTTGATCCTTGAAAACTGGATACCGAAACGAAATTGCGTTTTAGAACATTCCTTTAAGCTGAACTTGTGTAAGCAAGTTTATGTTTTAGTGATACTGAGCGATGGTTTTGGATTGTGAGCGACTTTTGGCTTTAAACAGAATGGCGGACGGAGTCATCCGGAAGCGCTGTTTAAAACAAGATGAGTGAATAAGCCAAATACCGGAGCGATTGGTTAAGCTAATAAGAGCACACGGAGGATGCCTAGGCGCCAGGAGCCGACGAAGGACGTGGCGAACAACGAAACTGCCTCGGGGAGCTGTAAGCAAGCTTTGATCCGGGGGTGTCCGAATGGGGAAACCCAG
>NZ_JBVYOK010000055.1:0-1251 GCF_056120445.1 Paenibacillus sp. sgz302115 | reverse complement strand
AGGTGGTGACCTTTCGTGCAAATCACTTATCAGTTTCGCCTCTATCCAACTCCCAAACAGGAGCAACTCATGATTCGAACGTTGAGGTTGTGCCAGAAGCTGTACAATCGGGCTAAGGAGCAACGAGATACCGCCTACACTCAGGAGGGTAAAACCGTCACCTATGCCATGCAGCAGGACGAATTGCCCGCTTTCAAGAAGGAATTCCCCGAATATAAAGCCGTTCATTCGCAAGTGCTGCAGGATTGCCTGCGACGGCTGGATGATGCCTATCAGCGATTCTTTCGCGGGGAGGCGGGGTTTCCCCATTATAAGTCGGCCGACCGATATCTCTCTTTTACATACCCCCAGCCTGGTGCGGTAGCCAAGACATTCGCCCACGAGGGATCCGTCTATTTGTCCAAAATCGGCTGGGTCCGCATGCATGCACACCGTCCATTCGACCGGGCAAACGTGACCCAAATCCATGTAAAACGATATGCAGACGGGTGGATGGCAAATATAGGCGTGAAGCTGGCGGCAGTGGAAGCAGGCCAGCCGGTGGATGCGGCCGTGGGCATCGACGTAGGGCTGCGCACGTTTGCGGCGCTGTAAGGCGAGACGAAAGTGGACAACCCGCGGCATCTGCGAAGAGCGGAGAAGCGGCTCAGACGCGCCCAGCGGCGGCTATCCCGCAAACAACGCGGTTCCTGCAATCGGCAGAAAGCCAAACGGAAGGTCGCGAAAATCCACCAGAAAGTGGCGCGGCAGCGCAACGATTTTTTGCATAAACAATCTTACCGTATCGTCATGAAGCATGATCTGATCGCGGTGGAGCAATTGAACGTGAAAAACATGCTCCGAAATCGCCGGCTGTCCAAAAGCATCGCGGATGCCGGATGGCGAAAGTTCATGACGTATCTGTCGTATAAAGCGGAAAGACAGGGGAAGCGATTCGTACAAGTGCCTGCCCACGGCACATCGCAGACCTGTATATGCGGCGCGGATGTGCCGAAAACGTTGGCTATTCGGCTTCATGAATGCAAAAGATGCGGATGGGTGCAGGACCGAGACATCGTATCCGCTAAGGTCATTTTGCAGCGGGCTTTGAAAATCAGTGCATGATGGATCGATCGCCGTAGGGAGGGTTTGCCCCGAACGGGATGCATACTGCATCGAACGCTTGTGGAGATCATGTAAGACCTTTCTACAAAAAGGCAGCGATCGTCGAAACAAGAAGCCCCCGCCTCTATAGGCGGTGGGAGTATTCAC
>NZ_JBVYOK010000054.1:0-1396 GCF_056120445.1 Paenibacillus sp. sgz302115 | reverse complement strand
GGCTCCACCCGTGACGATTTCTGCGACAACAACGCCCACCAATATCCCGATGACCGCCGCCAAAAGCTTCAATCCATTACTCTTCATCCATTTTATTACATATGTTTTTATCTGGTCAAACACCATTTTGGCATTGTTTGCGCGTAGCGATACGCCATCTGCGATTTTGCCTCCAAGGCTTTGATCCGCTTTTCCGGTGTCAAAATCCGCCATGATGCTATCCATCGTATGCGGGTCGCTGCTGCCTGGAAGCTGCTTGGTTTCGCCGTCCTTGAGGTTCATGTCCCGGACCAGCTCAGGGTCCATTTCGCCCTCTTCGACCGACTCTATTTCGATGTCATCTGCGGTAAGCTTCTCTTCCGGTTGCGGTTCTCCCGCTTCCTGGGCCTGCTCTGCCCCGCCTTCCGCCGCACCTGCGCCCAGCGGCTTCGAGATGTCTACTCCTAGCAGATACTCCCACATCTTGCCTTCCAGATGGCTGAAGGACCGCTTCGCCGCCTTGCCAAGCGCCCCGATCCGTTCCATCACATCGAGGAACACAGTGATCAGGAGGTTGCCCAAGGTCGAGATCAATTTCGTGTAGAAGTTCTGCACGATAGCCAAAGCCTGATCCACTTTGGTTGCCAGGAAGTCCATGACCTGGGTGACTTTCGTTTTGAGCTTTTGTGCGAGCTGGTTGACGGCTTTGACCGCTTTGTTCACGACACCGTCAATTTTGCTGCAAATTTTAGCTGCGATACCCGGGAACTTGGCGAACACTACCGAGACCAGCTTTTTGATCAGGTTGCCTAGCCCTTGGATCAGGGTGGTGATCAGCTTGCGGCCCAGCTCGATGATGCCCAGCACGGCTTGCTTCGCTTTTTCAAAAATAAACTTAACCGCTTTTCTTAGACCCTCGAAAATGAAGTTGACGGCTTTCTTGACAACTTCAACCACCGCTTCGAGTTTGTCTTTCACCCAGCCGAGGAAGCCGCCTTTCTTCTCTTCCTTGGCTTTTTCTTCTTCATGTTTTCCATCGGCCTCTTTTTTAGCTTTGCTGTAAGCGGTCGTGGCTTCTTGTTCGGCTTCGGACTGCCGCTTTTGGGCTTCGCGTTCTTTTTCGGTGCGCACAGTGTTGATTTCGCTTTTCTTCTGCTGGGCTGCCGCTCCGGCTTGCCCGGCATAGTCGGCTTCTGCAGCATCCAGTTCACTCTTCCACTCGCCCCTCAGGTTGTCCACTTCGGCCTTGGCTCCGGCCTGCTGGCTGAGCTGCTGCTCCTTGGCTTCGGCTTCCGCCTGCTGGATTTGCGAGTGGCTGTCGGCTTTGGAGAGCATAACTTTGTTGTCGAATTTTTCTTTTTCTTTATTGTATTCGGCCTGCTTGGCGCCAAGCTGCTTATTCATTTCCGGGGCAAGC
>NZ_JBVYOK010000053.1:0-1481 GCF_056120445.1 Paenibacillus sp. sgz302115 | reverse complement strand
ACGGATGGCAGCACGCCGACCAGCGGCAGCGCAGTCTACAGCGCGCCGATTTCATTGACGAGCGCGAAGACCATTAAGGCCATCGCCGTGAAAGCGGGGATGGTAGATAGTCCCGTGTTGAGCGAAGCCTACACGATTATGGCGCAAGTGGACGCGCCAACCGCGAACCCAGCAGGAGGCGCGGTAGCGTCCGGCACAACCGTGGCGCTGAGCTCGGCAACGAGCGGAGCGACGATCTACTACACGACGGATGGCAGTACGCCAACCAGCGGCAGTACGATGTATAGCGCGCCGATTCCATTGACGAGCGCGAAGACGATCAAGGCCATCGCCGTGAAAGCGGGGATGGTAGACAGCGCCGTGTTGAGCGAAGCCTACACGATTATGGCGCAAGTAGACGCGCCAACCGCGAACCCAGCCGGAGGACCATTAGAGTTCGGCACAACCGTGGCGCTGAGCACAACAACGAGCGGAGCCACGATCTACTACACGACAGATGGCAGCACGCCGACCAGCGGCAGCACGGTGTACAGCGCGCCGATTCCATTGACGAGCGCGAAAACAATTAAGGCCATCGCCGTAAAATCGGGGATGGTAGACAGTCCCATGTTGAGCGAAGCCTACACGATTATGGCGCAAGTCGATGCGCCAACCGCGAATCCAACCGGAGGCGCGGTAGCGTCCGGCACAACCATAACGCTGAGCACGACGACGAGCGGAGCGACGATCTACTACACGACAGATGGCAGCACGCCGACCAGCGGCAGTACGGTGTATAGCGCGCCGATTCCATTGACAAGCGCGAAGACGATTAAGGCCATCGCCGTAAAAGCGGGGATGGTAGACAGTCCTGTGTTGAGCGAAGCGTACACGATTATGGCTCAAGTCGACGCGCCAACCGCGAACCCAGCCGGAGGAGCGGTAGCGTCCGGCACAACCGTAACGCTGAGCACAACGACGAGCGGAGCGACGATCTACTACACGACAGATGGCAGCACGCCGACCAGCGGCAGCACGGTTTACAGCGCGCCGATCCCATTGACGAGCGCGAAGACGATCAAGGCCATCGCCGTGAAAGCGGGGATGGTAGACAGCCCCGTGTTGAGCGAAGCCTACACGATTATGGCGCAAGTCGATGCGCCAACCGCGAACCCAGCCGGAGGAGCAGTAGCGTCCGGCACAACCGTGGCGCTGAGCACAACAACGAGCGGCGCGACGATTTACTACACGACAGATGGCAGCACGCCGACCAGCGGCAGTACGGTGTATAGCGCGCCGATCCCATTGACGAGCGCGAAGACGATTAAGGCCATCGCCGTAAAAGCGGGGATGGTAGATAGCCCCGTGTTGAGCGAAGCCTACACGATTATAGCGGATCAGAACAGTACTATTAATCCGGTGAGTGCCAGCTTTGATAAAAACGTGGCTAACCAGGCTGACGTGACAACAGCGCTGACGCTTAACGGCAATACACTTATTAG
>NZ_JBVYOK010000052.1:0-1561 GCF_056120445.1 Paenibacillus sp. sgz302115 | reverse complement strand
TCAGAGTGTCGAGAAACCCAGGTCTTTTAATGGCCTTGGGTTTCTTTTGTGTTTCAATGTCGGCGTGCGCGCGGGAAAACGAGGGGGTTACCCCCGTTTTTCCCGGCGATCCAGGTGGATCGCCATCTTCTTCATGTTCTGTACGGCTGCCGTCATCAGCGCTTGTTCCCTGACATTTGGCAGTCCGCGCAACCGGCAATAGCGAAACCCATGGAGCTCTTTAGCATCCGCGAAGCTTCGCTCAATCGTTTCTTTTCGTTTGCGGTACAACTGCTTGCCCGACTTGCTGAGCCGGTTGTTCCGGACCCAATCCTTGCTGTCCTCCCAGACATGCCGGGTCACCACTTTTCGGTGGTTTTTGGACTGCGTACACTCGTTTAAAAACGGACAACTCTTACAGTGCTCTGGATCTGACGCATACTGCTGGTAGCCTTTACGGTCCGTCGTCCGGTACTTCAGTTCGTGGCCGGCCGGACAGACGTACACCTCTCGCTCAGCGTCAAACGAAAACTTCCATTTTGGAAACAATCCTTGCTTGGAATGGAATCTCCGGTGAGCAATAACGGCAAAAATCTTTCGGCTTTGCAGACCGCGACAAATCGGTGTTGTTAAATACCCTGAATCTAGAGCAATGGCTTCCACTTGAAATCCAAAACGTTCCTGCTGGCGGTCCAGACGCGACAAATACGGCACGGAATCATGGACATTTCCGGGCGTGACATGGACATCCGTAATGAGATTGTATTTCATATCTACCGTCCGGTGGTCCAGATAAAAAAAGCCTTCCGGTTTACCGTCGCGGATCATGTATCCGCTGTCGGGATCGGTTTTGCTCACTTTAATTTCTTTTTCTTCGTTCACTTCCTCTCTAGGTTTCAGGGCTTTTTTCCATGGTTCTTCCGGTCTGCTTCTACGGCGGCGTTAAGCTCATCCACATAATCTTTGGTATTTTGCAGCACCTGTTGTTTCGTGTATTGGTGTTTATTCGCATTTGCCTTGACGTGAGTAGAGTCGGTGGCAAGGACTCGTCCGCCCACCATCCGGTGCGAAATCGCCTGGAGAACAATCTCGTCGAAAATATCCTGAAAAATGTTCGTATCTTTAAATCGAGTTCGCCGGTTCCAGCTAATGGTGGAGTGGTCTGGGACCTTGTCAGTCAGCCCCAGCCCGAGAAACCAACGGTAAGCTACATTCGTTTGGACCTCACGTTCTAACTGACGTTCGGAACGAATGCCGTAGAAGTACCCCAGGAAAATCATCTTGAACAACACGACGGGATCAATCGCTGGGCGTCCGTTATCCGAGCAGTACAGCGATTTAATCTTCTTATCGATAAACGAAAAATCAATATATGTATCTACCTTGCGAAGTAAGTGGTCTTGAGGAACTAAATCTTCGATGGAAACAAATTCATAAGTTTGTTGTTTTTCTCGATTGGAACGCAGCATGCTGACACACCATCCGTTCTATAAATAGTTACCTATATTATATAACATTAACGCGGTGTCGTGTGAAATCAAGATCACATAAAGAAGGCCGTCGAGACTTTCTCGACAGCCTG
>NZ_JBVYOK010000051.1:0-1839 GCF_056120445.1 Paenibacillus sp. sgz302115 | reverse complement strand
GGCTCCACCCGTGACGATTTCTGCGACAACAACGCCCACCAATATCCCGATGACCGCCGCCAAAAGCTTCAATCCATTACTCTTCATCCATTTTATTACATATGTTTTTATCTGGTCAAACACCATTTTGGCATTGTTTGCCCGTAGCGATACGCCATCTGCGATTTTGCCTCCAAGGCTTTGATCCGCTTTTCCGGTGTCAAAATCGGCCATGATGCTATCCATCGTATGCGGGTCGCTGCTGCCCGGAAGCTGCTTGGTCTCGCCGTCCTTGAGGTTCATGTCCCGTACCAGCTCAGGGTCCATTTCGCCCTCTTCCACCGACTCCATTTCGATGTCGTCTGCGGTAAGCTTCTCTTCCGGTTGCGGTTCTCCCGCTTCCTGGGCCTGCTCTGCTGTTCCGCCTTCCGCCGCACCTGCGCCCAGCGGCTTCGAGATGTCTACTCCCAGCAGATACTCCCACATCTTGCCTTCCAAATGGCTGAAGGACCGCTTCGCCGCCTTGCCAAGCGCCCCGATCCGTTCCATCACATCGAGGAAGACGGCGATTAGGAGGTTGCCCAAGGTGGAGATCAATTTCGTGTAGAAGTTCTGCACGACAGCCAAGGCCTGATCCACTTTGGTTGCCAGGAAGTCCATAACCTGGGTGACTTTCGTTTTGAGCTTCTGCGCGAGCTGATTGACGACTTTCACTGCTTTGTTCACGACGCCGTCAATTTTGCTGCAGATTTTCGCTGCAATACCAGGGAATTTGGCGAAGACCACTGAGACCAGCTTTTTGAGCAGGGTACCCAGGCCTTTGATCAGGTCCGTGATCAGCCTGCGGCCCAGCTCGATGATGCCCAGTACAGCTTGTTTCGCTTTTTCAAAAATAAACTTAACCGCTTTTCTCAGGCCCTCGAAAATAAAGTTGACGGCTTTCTTGACGACTTCGACCACTGCTTCGAGTTTGTCTTTCACCCAGCCGAGGAAGCCGCCTTTTTTCTCTTCCTTGGCTTTTTCTTCCTCATGTTTTCCGTCGGCCTCTTTTTTGGCTTTGCTGTAGGCCTGAGTGGCTTCCTGCTCGGCTTCGGACTGCCGCTTTTGGGCTTCGCGTTCTTTTTCGGTGCGCACGGTGTTGATTTCGCCTTTTTTCTGCTGGGCTGCCGCTCCGGCCTGTCCGGCATAGTCGGCTTCGGCGGCATCCAGTTCACTCTTCCACTCGCCTCTTAGGTTGTCCACTTCGGCTTTCGCGCCAGCCTGCTGGCTGAGCTGCTGTTCCTTGGCTTCAGCTTCTGCCTGCTGGATTTGCGAGTGGCTATCAGCTTTGGACAGTATGACTTTGTTATCGAATTTTTCTTTTTCTTTATGGTATTCGGCTTGCTTGGCGCCGAGCTGCTTGTTCATTTCCGGGGCAAGTGACTTGTTGAGGCCTGCGGTCATCTCGCCCGGGATCGCCAGGCCCGGCAGCTTTTTGGCACCGGGGCTGTTGCCGCCTTGCAGTTCTGCGTTTGCCTTTAGGGTAGAGCCATCCGGTTCGGGATAGATGTCATTTTCACCGAACGGGTTGTTGATCTGACCCATCTCCGCTTGCTTCGCTGCACCTACTTGCTGCGACGCTTCCTGGCTGAAGCCCTCCACTTGAGAAGGATCGGCTTCGCCGGTCATGCTGATGCCGGGTGGCTGGGCTGCGGCGGAACGGATTTCGCTCATGATGGATTCGGGATTTCCGTCCGGGCCGGAGGAGCCGATGTTCATGCGTTCGAGGTTCCCCGGAGCTGCTGCTCCCCCGGACCGCTCACTCTTATAGCTCTCTGGAGCAGAGTGCTTCAGCGGCACCGGTTTTTTCCGGGCTTGTAT
>NZ_JBVYOK010000049.1:0-2328 GCF_056120445.1 Paenibacillus sp. sgz302115 | reverse complement strand
GTACCCTCGGCCAGATGCTCCAGCTTGATTATGCCGGGGCTCAAATGGCGTTCCTCCAGCACTCCGTCCGTGAGATGTTCTCCGTATATACTCTGCTGCTGCAAATGCACCGAGTTTACCGAGCCTATCGCCAGCTTATCGCTGTCGATGCTGCCATCCGGCAGCTCGGAGTTCAGCACACCCTCGGCCAGATGCTCAAGCTTGATTATGCCGGGGCTTAAATGACGTTCCTCAAGCACTCCGTCCGTGAGATGTTCGCCGTATATGCTATGCTGCTGCAAATGCACCGAGTTTATCGAGCCTATCGCCAGCTTATCGCTGTCGATGCTGCCATCCGGAAGCTCGGAGTTCAACGCACCCTCGGCCAGATGCTCCAGATGAATGCTTCCGGGGCGAATATGGCGGCTGTCCACTGCTGCCGAAGTCAAATGGCCTCCATATATGCTGCCCGGGGCCAGATGGAAAGAGCTCACCGAACCAGGCGCAAGTTTGCTTCCGGCAATACTGCCATCCAGCAGCAGCTCCGCACTGCGGACCTCATCCGCCAGATGCTCAAGCTTGATCATGCCGGGGTTCAAATGACGTTCCTCAAGCGCACCATCCGCAAGATGTTCGCTTTGTATGATCTGCTGCTGCAGATGCACCGAGTTTACCGAGCCTTTTGCCAGCTTATCGCTGCCGATGCTGCCGTCCGGAAGCTCGGAGGTCAACGCACCCTCGGCCAGATGCTCCAGATGAATGCTGCCGGGGCGAATATGGCGGCTGTCCACTGCTGCCGAAGTCAAATGGCCTCCATATATGCTGCCCGGGGCCAGATGGAATGAGCTCACTGAACTAGGCGCAAGCTTGCTTCCGGCAATGCTGCCATCCAGCAGCAGGTCCGCACTGCGAACCTCATCCGCCAGATGCTCAAGCTTAATCATGCCGGGATTCAAATGACGTTCCGCAAGCGCGCCATCCACGAGATGCTCACCTTGGATGCTCTGTTGCTGCAAGTGCACCGAACTTACTGAGCCTTCCGCCAGCTTATCGCTGCCGATGCTGCCGTCCGGCAGCAAATCTGCAGTGCAGGTCTCATCTGCCAGATGCTCAAGCTTGATTATGCCGGGGCTCAAATGACGTTCTTCCAGCACTCCGTCCGTGAGATGTTCTCCGTAGATGCTCTGCTGCTGCAAATGCATCGAGGTTACCGAGCCTTCCGCCAGCTTCTCGCTGCCGATGCTGCCGTCCGGCAGCAAATCTGCAGTGCAGGTCTCATCCGCCAGATGCTCCAGCTTGATTATGCCGGGGCTTAAATGACGCTCTTCCAGCACTCCGTCTGCGAGATGTTCGCCGTAGATGCTCTGTTGCTGCAAGTGCACCGAACTTACTGAGCCTTCCGCCAGTTTATCGCTGCCGATGCTGCCATCCGGTAGTAAATCCGCTGTGCAGGTCTCATCCGCCAGATGCTCCAGCTTGATTATGCCGGGGCTCAGATGACGCTCTTCCAGCACTCCGTCTGTGAGATGTTCGCTGTTGATGCTCTGTTGCTGCAAGTGCACCGAACTTACTGAGCCTTCCGCCAGCTTATCGCTGCCGATACTGCCATCCGGCAGCAGTTCGGAGGTCAGCGTATCCTCGGCCAGATGCTCCAGCTTGATTATGCCAGGGCTCAGATGACGCTCTTCCAGCACTCCGTCTGTGAGATGTTCGCCGTAGATGCTCATCTGCTGCAGATGCACCGAACTTACTGAGCCTCCCGCCAGTTTATCGCTGCCGATACTGCCATCCGGCAGCAAATCCGCACTGCAGGTCTCATCCGCCAAATGTTCCAGCTTGATTATGCCGGGGCTTAAATGACGCTCTTCCAGCACTCCGTCCACGAGATGTTCACCGTAGATGCTCTGTTGCTGCAAATGCACCGAACTTACTGAGCCTTCCGCCAGCTTATCGCTGCCGATACTGCCATCCGGCAGTAAATCCGCACTGCTGGTCTCATCCGCCAGATGCTCCAGCTTGATTATGCCAGGGCTTAAATGACGCTCCGTAAGCACTCCGTCCGCGAGATGTTCACTGAAGATGCTCATCTGCTGCAGATGTACCGAACTTACCGAGCCTTCCGCCAGCTTCCCGCTGCCAATACTGCCATCCGGCAGCAAATCCGCACTGCAGGTCTCATCCGCCAAATGTTCCAGCTTGATTATGCCGGGGCTCAAATGACGCTCCGTAAGCACTCCGTCCGCGAGATGTTCGCCGAAGATGCTCATCTGCTGCAGATGCACCGAACTTACTGAACCTCCCGCCAGCTTATCGCTGCCGATACTGCCATCCGGCAGTAAATCCGCAGTG
>NZ_JBVYOK010000048.1:0-2691 GCF_056120445.1 Paenibacillus sp. sgz302115 | reverse complement strand
CTGGGAAATCTCATCTTGAGGGGGGCTTCACGCTTAGATGCTTTCAGCGCTTATCCCGTCCGTACGTAGCTACCCAGCCATGCTCCTGGCGGAACAACTGGTGCACCAGCGGTACGTCCATCCCGGTCCTCTCGTACTAAGGACAGCTCCTCTCAAATTTCCTACGCCCACGACAGATAGGGACCGAACTGTCTCACGACGTTCTGAACCCAGCTCGCGTACCGCTTTAATGGGCGAACAGCCCAACCCTTGGGACCTACTTCAGCCCCAGGATGCGATGAGCCGACATCGAGGTGCCAAACCTCCCCGTCGATGTGGACTCTTGGGGGAGATAAGCCTGTTATCCCCAGGGTAGCTTTTATCCGTTGAGCGATGGCCCTTCCATGCGGTACCACCGGATCACTAAGTCCGACTTTCGTCCCTGCTCGACTTGTAGGTCTCGCAGTCAAGCTCCCTTTTGCCTTTGCACTCTGCGAATGATTTCCAACCATTCTGAGGGAACCTTTGAACGCCTCCGTTACTCTTTAGGAGGCGACCGCCCCAGTCAAACTGCCCGCCTGACACGGTCCCCGTACCCGCTTAGGGTACCAGGTTAGAACCTAGATACGATCAGGGTGGTATCCCAACGGCGCCTCCACCGAAGCTTGCGCTCCGGCTTCCACGGCTCCCACCTATCCTGTACAGATCGTACCCAAATTCAATATCAAGCTGCAGTAAAGCTCCATGGGGTCTTTCCGTCTTGTCGCGGGTAACCTGCATCTTCACAGGTATTAAAATTTCACCGGATCTCTCGTTGAGACAGCGCCCAAGTCGTTACGCCATTCGTGCGGGTCAGAATTTACCTGACAAGGAATTTCGCTACCTTAGGACCGTTATAGTTACGGCCGCCGTTTACTGGGGCTTCGGTTCATAGCTTCGGGTTACCCCTAACCACTCCCCTTAACCTTCCAGCACCGGGCAGGCGTCAGCCCGTATACTTCGCCTTGCGGCTTCGCACAGACCTGTGTTTTTGCTAAACAGTCGCTTGGGCCTTTTCACTGCGGCCCCCTCGGGCTATTCACCCTACCGAGGCACCCCTTCTCCCGAAGTTACGGGGTCATTTTGCCGAGTTCCTTAACGAGAGTTCTTCCGCGCGCCTTAGAATTCTCTTCTCGCCTACCTGTGTCGGTTTGCGGTACGGGCACCTTCTCCTGACTAGAGGCTTTTCTTGGCAGTGTGAGATCATGACCTTCGCTACTGTAATTTTCGCTCCCCATCACAGCCTAGCCTTTCGGTGTGCGGATTTGCCTACACACCAGCCTCACTGCTTGGACGGACATCCATCAGTCCGCGTCACTACCCTCCTGCGTCACCCCATCGCTCATAGCGGATTACGGTGGTACAGTAATTTCAAACTGTTGTCCTTCGACTACGCCTGTCGGCCTCGCCTTAGGTCCCGACTTACCCTGAGCGGACGAGCCTTCCTCAGGAAACCTTGGGCTTTCGGCGGATCAGATTCTCACTGATCTTTTCGTTACTCATACCGGCATTCTCACTTGTATGCTGTCCAGCGCTCCTTACGGTACACCTTCAACCCACATACAACGCTCCCCTACCCCTGATGCAAAGCATCAAGCCATAGCTTCGGTGGTGTGTTTAGCCCCGTTACATTTTCGGCGCAGAGTCACTCGACCAGTGAGCTATTACGCACTCTTTCAATGGTGGCTGCTTCTAAGCCAACATCCTGGTTGTCTGTGCAACTCCACATCCTTTCCCACTTAACACACACTTGGGGACCTTAGCTGATGGTCTGGGCTGTTTCCCTTTTGACAATGGATCTTAGCACTCACTGTCTGACTCCCGGCAAGAAGTCCATGGCATTCGGAGTTTGACTGAGCTTGGTAACCCTTGCGGGCCCCGCACCCAATCAGTGCTCTACCTCCACGACTCCATTCACCGAGGCTAGCCCTAAAGCTATTTCGGGGAGAACCAGCTATCTCCGAGTTCGATTGGAATTTCTCCGCTACCCCCACCTCATCCCCGTACTTTTCAACGTACGTGGGTTCGGGCCTCCAGTGCGTGTTACCGCACCTTCACCCTGGACAGGGGTAGATCACACGGTTTCGGGTCTACGTCCACATACTCATTCGCCCTATTCAGACTCGCTTTCGCTGCGGCTCCGGCTTCTCACCTTAACCTTGCATGTTAAACGTAACTCGCCGGTTCATTCTACAAAAGGCACGCCATCACCCGTGCTGGACAAGTCCAGCATAGGGCTCTGACTTCTTGTAAGCACACGGTTTCAGGTTCTATTTCACTCCCCTTCCGGGGTGCTTTTCACCTTTCCCTCACGGTACTGTTTCACTATCGGTCGCCAGGTAGTATTTAGCCTTGACAGATGGTCCTGCCGGATTCATACGGGGTTTCACGTGCCCCGCACTACTCGGGATCCGTCTCGGAGGGAACACAGTTTAGGGTACAGGGCTTTTACCTCTATCGCGGGCCTTTCCAGACCTCTTCACCTACCATATTCCTTTGTAACTCCATGTGAGACGTCCCACAACCCCAAGGGGCAAGCCCCTTGGTTTAGGCTGTTCCGCGTTCGCTCGCCGCTACTGACGGAATCACTATTGTTTTCTCTTCCTCAGGGTACTTAGATGTTTCAGTTCCCCTGGTCTGCCTCTCCATACCCTATGTATTCAGGTATGAGTA
>NZ_JBVYOK010000047.1:0-3307 GCF_056120445.1 Paenibacillus sp. sgz302115 | reverse complement strand
ATTTTCTCCAGCACATCCCAAGGGATACGTGCCCAGTCGGCGGTCATGCCATCGATAGAGGTTACAGCGCGAATGCCTACGGTGTAGGAATACGTACGTTCGTCACCCATAACGCCCACGCTCTTCATGTTCGGCAGGGCGGTGAAGTATTGCCAAATCTCACGGTCGAGACCGGCTTTGGCGATTTCCTCGCGCAGGATATAGTCGGAGTCACGCACAATGGCTAGCTTCTCCTCGGTAACCTCGCCAAGTACACGAATGGCAAGTCCCGGACCCGGGAAAGGCTGACGCCAGACGATGGCATGCGGCATACCCAGCTCTTCGCCGAGCTTGCGGACCTCATCCTTGAACAACGTATTCAAAGGCTCGATCAGGCTGAACTTCATATCCTCCGGCAGTCCGCCGACATTGTGATGCGATTTGATCGTTTGTGCAGTTGCCGTGCCGCTCTCAACGATGTCGGTGTACAGCGTGCCTTGCGCCAAAAATTTAAATCGTCTAACCGGTGCGACGCTTTTCAAACACGTAAATCAGAGGGGCTGACCCAAAAGCCATGAAATGGCTGCTTGGGTCAGCCCCTTTCTTTTGACAAATAAACTCGTTGCCGATGATTTTCCGCTTCTGTTCCGAATCGTAGATACCGACCAGCTTGGACAGGGACCGTTCGCACACATCGATCTTGACGACCTTCATGTCGAACTTGCCGACAAACGTCTCCATTATGCTTTTGGCTTCACCTTTGCGCAGCAGGCCATGGTCGATAAACATGCAAGTCAGTTGAGCACCAACCGCTTTGATATGCCGTGATTCTCAAAACTTTGAAAGCCCAGGGCGTCGCTGACGATATACGGTAAGGCTTTTCCCCATCCTTTAATTCATATCCAAACGTAATGCTATCCCCAAAAAATACGGCATGGCTGCCTTGGTACTTCCCTGATTAGTCGTCATTTGATTTCTCTATTAGATCGTATTATTAATTTCGATAAATTCATGTTCAATCGCTGTCATTTCGTGATTTGGACGAGTTATTAAATATTTATCCATGTAGCCAAAGGTTGGAGGAGTTGGCAAATAGGACGCTACTTTAAATTGCCGCGCCAGCTTTTTGGACATGAGAGTTATTCCCATTCCCATCAAGGCGAATTCCACCATTGTATCAAAAACTCCAACCTCGATAACCTCGCCATGTGTCAATTGCATGTCCTGATACAACTTCTCCAATTGCGTAAGATACAGGCAACTATCCGACAATATGATAATAGAGGCTCCTTGCAGCACCTGTTTGAGGTCTGAGCCTTCATGTAAGCCTTTTCCCACCAGCACCAGCTCTTCACGACATATTTTTTGATAATGAATGTAAGGGTTAGTGGAATACCCTGTAACAAAAGCGATATCGAGTCCCCCGTCGAGGATTAATCGCTCCATTTCCATGGTAGTGCCCATTTTTAATGTCACTGAAACCTGCGGGTACAGCTCGTATAGCTTTGTGAGCGCCCTCGTTATTTCGCCTGCCACAATGGACTGCATCGTGCCAATACGCAGCTTTTCCTCTTGCGGTCTCATTTTCATCTCTGTGTCTTGCCATAGCAACAAAATTTGCTTGAATTGAGCGTACAAGGTTTCTCCTGCGGGTGTCAGATCCATGCCGCGAGGCTTTCGAAAAAATAACGCTGTGCCGTAATGGGCCTCCAGCTTTTTCATTTTGGCCGTCATGTTTGATTGCAGGTGATTCAGCTTTTTGGCAGCTTCTGTCAGGCTTCTCAGCTCTGCCACTGAAACGAAGGCCTGCATGTTCTCAATGTCCACCTCTACACCTCCCATCAAATAAAATGATATCTATATCACAAACAAACATTATTATTTATGTGTTAAGTGTATTATATTGGCCTTGGACACGATTTTCCAGTCTTATTTAAAATATAGGAGGTATACAGCATGGTCAAAAAGAAGATTCGTGTAGGTGTCGTAGGGGGCTCGATGAATAACAAATGGGCGAGTCAAACGCACATTCCGGCTTTACTCAAACATCCGAACCTGGATATCGCTGCCGTCGGTACTTCCCGTATGGAGAGTGCGCGGCAAAGCGCAGAAGAAGTAGGGGCGGTACTGGCTTTTGATGATGCCAAAAAACTCGCAGCTTCTGAGGATGTGGACATGGTCGTGGTGAGCATAAAAGTTCCTCATCATTACGGAGCGGTGATGGCAGCTATTCAAGAGGGTAAGCATATTTTTTGTGAATGGCCCTTGGGGGCAAACACTACGGAAGCCGCTGAAATGGCTAAAGTGGCGGAAAAGGCGGGCATTCATCATACTGTCGGCTTGCAGGCTCGGCAGGACCTTGAAGTACAAACGATGAAAAAGCTGGTGGAGAACGGGACGATTGGTGAAATCTTGTCCTGTCATATGCAAGTAGCTACTCGCACGAAGGGAGGACGAACAGATCAGGATACGGCTTATTTGCTGAATAGAGCCAACGGCGCTAATTTGCTAACGATTAACGGTGGGCATGCGCTGGACGCGCTGCAATACATCGTTGGTGAATTCCGTGAGCTATCGGCCATCACATCATCCCGTTATAGCGAATCCATAATTCAGGAAACGGGTGAAGTGATTCCCAAGGATACAGCCGATCAGATTCTGATTCACGGTTTGTCGGAAAAGGGAGCACCGATATCGGTTCACATTCAGGGTGGCATAAACCCTAAATTTGAGATAGAGATTCAGGGTAAAAAGGGAGTATTACGTTTGACACAAAAGTCTACACTTGGACATGTTCAATTTGGGAATCTTACGCTCGAAAAACTTGTATATGATCCAAGCAGTAAGCAGGGTTACGCGCCTAATGACGCTTTTGAACACATAAGTATATCTGCTGAGCCTAATAGTGGCCCGGATTTTCCAAAAGAAGGGGTAACCCTGAATGTAGCGAAGGCTCATCATGTATTTGCCAAGGACATTTTGACAGACACCCGCTTCGCTCCCGATTTTAACCATGCCTTAAGGCTGCATCAGCTACTGGACCTTATTGAGGAATCGGCAGCGACTGGAAAAAAGATCGTGTGGTAGAAAAGCACACCATTAAAACAACAAAACCTTAAAACAAAAAACCTTCAAAACCACAATAAATGTGGAGTTGAAGGTTTTTGTCATGCTGCCTGTCTACAGCCTACTCCCACTCAATCGTAGCTGGTGGTTTCGAGGTTACGTCGTACACGATGCGGTTGACGTTTTCCACTTCGTTGACGATGCGGACGGAGATTTTCTCCAGCACATCCCAAGGGATACGTGCCCAGTCGGCGGTCATGCC
>NZ_JBVYOK010000046.1:0-8552 GCF_056120445.1 Paenibacillus sp. sgz302115 | reverse complement strand
TCCTACTGGGAAGCGAGAGGGCTGAAAAGTTTGCTTTCACGTTATCTGGAGCTTTGTTAACTTTTGGAACCGCCGTATGCGGACCCGCATGTACGGTGGTGTGAGAGGACGGGGGCCTACCGCCCCCTCCTACTCGATTGTCTAAATGAAGAAGCTGCTGTTCTTCATTCCGTAATAATTGATAACGGATACAACAATTGACAAAGAGCCATGGCGAAAATATAATTAGGTTGCCTAATTAATAGCGTGTTTAAATATTTGTATACCTAATTAAAATGGAGGTGGGCACATTGGGATAGATCAAGAAAATCCAGTCGCGCACCGGCTTTTCTCCGCACTCCGGCATTTGCGTAAAGCCCATTGGCAGAAGACGGTAGAGGGACATAAGCCCAGTGAGATGACTTTATTAATATGCATCGCCAAACGGTCACATGCAGCGGATGAGGGAATGAAGGTTTCCGAGATCAGCCGGTTATTGGGACTTACGCCCCCAACTGTTACGCAGCTTATCAACAGTCTTGAGGCCAAGCAGATGGTAGTGAGACAAGCGGATGCCTCCGACCGGCGGGTTGTGCGCATCAAGCTTACGGAGCAGGGGAAGATTATTACCCGCAGGGCGAGGGATCATATGGATGCTACTCTTAACAGGCTGGTGGAACATTTGGGCGAAGACGAGTGCAACCAATTGGCAGATTTGCTGCAGAAGGTGCATAGGTTCATAGAGGACAATCCGCCGCCTAATCTAGACCGGTTACAAATGAACGGAGATGAGAAACGTGATTAAATTATTGAAGCAATTGAAGCCTTTTAGGCTGGCTGTAGCAGCGGTGTTAATACTTGTGTTTCTGCAGTCAATGGGGGATCTGTATCTTCCTACCCTGATGAGCGACATTGTTGACAAAGGGATTGTGCAGGGAGACCGCAGCTACATTTGGAGAATCGGCGGCTTCATGCTGCTGGTTGCAGCGGGAGGCGCCCTGTGTTCGATCATTGCCAGCTACCTGTCGGCAAAAATCGCCGCCGGCTTCGGCAAGAACACCCGCTCGCGGATGTTCAATCATGTGGAGAACTTCACCCTGCATGAATTTGACAAGCTGGGAACAGCCTCGCTGATTACACGCACCACCAATGATATTACACAGGTTCAGACCGTGCTGACTATGATGCTGCGTATGATGGTCGGCGCACCGATGATGATGATCGGCGGGATTATTATGGCGGTCTCGGAGGATGCCAGGCTGTCCTTGATCTTCGTAGTAGTTATTCCTCTGCTTATCGGCGCGATTCTCTTCATCGGCATGAAGGGGCTGCCGCTGTTCAAGGCGATTCAGGTCAAGCTGGACAAATTGAACCGCGTGCTGCGCGAGCATCTGACGGGTATCCGTGTCATCCGCTCGTTCAACCGGATTAGCCATGAGAACGAACGGTTCACTGAAGCCAATAGAGATCTAACGGATACTGCCATCAAGGTTAATAAAATTATGGCCGGTCTGATGCCGCTGATGATGATTGTGATGAACTTCTCGATGATCGCCATCCTGTATTACGGTGGAATCCGGATCGGCGACGGCGATTTGCAGGTCGGCTCGCTGATGGCTTTTATTCAATATGCGATGCAGATCATGTTCTCCCTGATCATGGTATCCATGATGTTTGTGCTGATTCCCCGGGCGTCTGCTTCTGCGCTTCGTATTAACGAGGTGCTGGATATGCGGCCGGAAATTACAGATCCAACGGCTGCGCAGCTTCAGACAACTGCTGCAGTGACCCGCAAGGATGGACGTGATGGCATGCGCGGTTTTGTCGAGTTCGACAACGTATCCTTCTCTTACCCTGGTGCGGAACAGCCAGCGCTCTCCGGGATCAGCTTCAGCGCCCGGCCTGGTGAAATTACAGCCATTATCGGCGGTACAGGGTCAGGGAAATCTACGCTGCTCAGCATGATTCCGAGATTCTATGACGTTATTGAAGGCGCCGTGCGGGTAGACGGTGTTGATGTGCGTGAGATGACACAGGAAGAGCTGCGGAGCAAGATCGGATATATTCCGCAAAAAGCGGTGCTGTTCACCGGCTCCATCAACGAGAATATACGCTACGGCAAAGATGATGCTACGGAAGAAGAGATTATTCATGCGGCCAAGGTGGCGCAGGCCTTCGATTTCGTGTCCGCAATGAAAGACGGCTTCAACTCGGAAATCGCCCAGGGCGGCGGCAACGTCTCCGGCGGCCAGAAGCAGCGGCTGTCCATTGCCCGCGCACTGGTAAGAAAACCGGAGGTCTATCTGTTCGACGACAGCTTCTCGGCCCTTGACTTCAAGACGGATGCCAAGCTGCGCGCTGCGCTCAAGACCGAGACTACGGAATCGACTGTAGTGATTGTTGCCCAGCGGGTCAGCACCGTTATGGATGCCGACCGGATTATTGTGCTTGATGAAGGCCGGATTGCCGGAATGGGCACGCACCGTGAGCTGATGGAGAATAGCGATGTGTACCGCGAAATCGTATCCTCGCAGCTTTCAGAGGAGGAAATAGCATGAGTGAACAGAATAGTGCAAGCAAGCCGGCTCCCCGCCGGCATGGCGGTTTTGGCGGCGGGCGCGGACCCGGCGGTCCGGGTATGGGGCTGCCTCCTGAGAAAGCCAAAGATTTTAAAGGGACGCTGCGCCGTCTGATCCGTTATTTGCGGCCCCGCCAGTTCCAGCTTCTCATCGTTTTTATTATGGCAATTGCCAGTACCGTATTCAGTATTTTCAGCCCTAAGGTGATGGGTAAAGCGACAACCAAGCTGTTCGAAGGCGCTTATGGCATTCTCATGAAAGTGCCGGGAGCGAAGATTGATTTTGACTATGTGAACCAAATTCTGCTTCTCCTGGCTGGCCTGTACCTGTTCAGCGCGTTGTTCAGCTATGTGCAGCAGTATGTGATGTCCGGTGTCGCCCAGAAGGTTGTCTTCGATATGCGCGAGCAGATCAACAGCAAGCTGGAACGTCTGCCACTGAAATATTTCGACTCCCGGACACACGGGGAAATTCTCAGCCGCGCCACTAATGATGTGGACAACATCAGCACTACGCTTCAGCAGAGCTTGACGCAGCTCATTACATCCATCGTAACCATTATCGGTGTCATTATCATGATGCTGACCATCAGCCCTTGGCTGACTCTGATCACGATCATTACCTTGCCGCTGAGCTTTGTGGTTATTATGGGCATCACCAAACGCTCACAATCCTACTTCATCGGCCAGCAGAAATCGCTGGGACAGCTCAACGGCCATGTTGAGGAAATGTACACCGGTCACCGGATTATCAAGGCTTTTGGCCGTGAGAAGCATTCGCTTGATGAGTTTGACAAAATCAATGACTCGCTGTACGACTCCGGCTGGCGCTCACAGTTCATGTCCGGGATGATCATGCCGCTGATGATGTTTATCGGCAACCTGGGTTATGTGCTCGTCTGTGTGGTCGGCGGTATTTTTGTTACCAAGAAAATCATTGATGTCGGGGATATCCAGGCCTTTATCCAATACTCACGCCAGTTCACCATGCCGATTACACAAACAGCTAATATTGCCAACATTATTCAATCGACGATTGCTTCGGCGGAACGTGTATTTGAGCTTTTGGATGAAGAAGAGGAAGTTCCTGAGGTTAGCACCTCCCTGGCGAAACGCACGGCGGATGCTGAAGAAGGCTCTGTTGAATTCCGTCATGTGAGATTTGGCTATAAAGAGGATGCCATCCTGATTGAGGATATGAATATTGAGGTCAGCCCCGGACAGACCATTGCGATTGTAGGGCCGACCGGCGCCGGTAAAACCACGATGATCAACCTGCTGATGCGGTTCTATGAAATCAGCGGCGGGGAGATTATCATCGACAGCGTCAATATCACCGATATGAAGCGCAGCGAGCTGCGCAGCAAATTCGGTATGGTGCTGCAGGATACGTGGCTGTTCAACGGCACAATCAGCGAAAATATTGCCTATGGCCGCGAAGGCGCTACAGAAGCGGATGTGGTGCGGGCTGCCAAGGCTGCGCATGCCGATCACTTTATCCGTACCCTGCCGCTCGGCTATAACACGATTCTGAACGAGGAAGCCTCCAACATCTCGCAGGGGCAGAAGCAGCTTCTGACGATTGCCCGGGCGATTCTGGCCGATCCGTCCATTCTGATTCTTGATGAAGCGACAAGCAGCGTTGATACGCGTACTGAGGTACAAATCCAGAAGGCGATGAACACGCTGATGAAGGGCAGAACAAGCTTTGTCATCGCCCACCGCCTATCGACTATCCGTGACGCCGATCTGATCCTTGTGATGAATCACGGCAGTGTCATTGAGAAAGGCACGCATGTAGAGCTGCTGGAAGCGGGTGGCTTCTACGCCGACCTGTACAACAGCCAATTCTCCGGTGACGATCTGGTGGAAGTAAGTTAAGCTGATGCAATAAATACAAGGCCGAACAATTTATATTTGGCGGCTGCCCGAAGCCCCTCTGTTCACAGCAGGCGAAGTCCTAACTGTGTGCAGGGGAGCTTTTTCGTTGTTTAGGAAATTATGATTTCTCTTTCTTGTGGATAAGATGTGCAGTCGGATTCGATCGCCTTTTTCCAACTAGCGCTGGCGAAGAAGCAGGTGAGCAGTGCTATATAGATTGAACTAGAAATCCGTAGTCTCCATGTTGGATAACCATAGTGGATTTTTTGCATGACTGCACTTCTTGCAATAGATTTTCGGATATAGAGTTAAATACAGCTTTTCTAAGGGATCTAATGTACAGAGTGCAGTAGATTGAGTTTTTCGAATGATTTATGGGTCATCTGGTGCAGAGGATGCAATAGAATGCGAGTTCTGACCTACCTACTTTTTTAAGTTCAAGTTATATAGTTGGAAAAAGGGAACTTATTTCTCTCCAAAATCAACAATTGTGAGTTTCAAGTGGAAAAAGGAAACTTAATTGGGTCATATTCCTTCGTCAAGAGCGAAAGGAGCTGAATTAGTTAACCTTTTTCCACTTCACCTGCGGAGAATAGGGTGCTCGAGCAAATTAGTGATCCTTTTTCCACCTGGAATTACCGAAGGAATCATAAAGGGTCCTCCAGGCAACGCTAAACTGAAATCTAAAGCGGCTACGTTGTCCATAAAGGTCGGCGTAGCCGTTTTGTTCTTGATGTGCACAGGGATTTGGGGTTATTTTTCCGGAGGCTCTGTTAAGGGAAATAAATCTTGAGATAATCTAATCATATCCCTGCACTGTATGCCATTTTCAAAAATTTCTTCGCTGTAGTGTCTGACGAAAAAATCCATATCGACACCAGTTATTCTAAAACCGCATTTTTGATATAGAGCCAATTGTCCTATGCTTGAATTTCCAGTTCCAACTTCTATCGTTGTGTATCCTCTTGACTTAGCTGTTTGAATTGCATCAATTAGCAGCTGCTTCCCAATCCCCCGATTATGCAGAGCTTCTACGACCGCAATATTTACCAATTCTACAGTTTCAGGTCTTGTTGGAAGCAGTACATAAATCCCGACAATTTGATTGTCACTTTCAGCTACATAGCATTCTCCCCTTTGCACATATTCTTCAACAAGTGATTGCGAAGGGTCAGCTAATAACAACAACTCTATTGGAGGTGTTTCATCTGCACGTAGTTTCCGGATTTCCATTTTTCTCCTCCTAAAAACCGAATAATTCCATTCTAGCATGAAATCAACTCAAGTAATGATCACAGGGTTGATTAACAGAGTCTAAAAAAAGGTTTGCTTAAAATTTGCGGCATATATATGATAAGGATATGAAAATGACCCACGGTTCATTTTTGGCCGGAGGGTGCGAGGAGAGGATGAAAGGAATGTCAGGCTACGGTAAATGGGTGGCAGGCAGCAAGAGCAAGTGGATTACTTTGCTAGTGTGGATTGCAGTGGTAGCAGCGCTCACTATGCTGTGGCCGGGTGTGAACTCCCAGGAGTTGAACAACGCCTCGAATCTGCCTGAGAGCTCGCCGTCCGTAAAGGCATCTGTAGTTGCCGAAAGGGAGTTCCCTGCCGGAAGCGGTGTACCAGCGCTGCTTGTATGGCACAGGGAAGGCGGGATGTCCGAAGCGGACCTGAAGCAGATTATTGCTGTATACGGCAAGCTTGAAAAGCAGCCGCTGGAGCATCAGACTTATGTCCCGCCGCTGGGAAAGCTGCCGCCGCAGGCGCTTAAGGCCTCATTGTCAGAGGATGGCAGCACACTGGTGACGCCGGTGCTTTTTGAGAAGACGGCAGACAGTGAACAGCTTCGTGAAGCTCTATCTGCTATGAAAAAGCTTGTAAATGCAGAAACGGGCAGCGAGACTTCGGCGGCGAAGGTGGACAGCGGAGAGCTTAGCCTCCGGGTAACCGGACCGGTGGGAATTTCCGTCGATGCCACAGGGCTGTTCAAGAATGCGGATGTTTCGCTGCTGATTGCCACGGTAGTGCTGGTACTGGTGTTCCTGCTGCTGATCTACCGTTCGCCGATCCTCGCCTTGATTCCGCTGGTTGCGGTAGGCTTTGCGTATGGAGTAACCAGTCCCGTGCTTGGCAAAATGGCCCAGGAGGGCTGGATCACTGTCGATTCCCAGGCCATTTCCATTATGACTGTCCTGCTGTTCGGTGCCGGCACTGACTATTGCCTGTTCCTGATCTCCCGCTTCCGTCAGACGCTGAAGGTGGAAGAGAGCAAGGGCAATGCTTTGCGGCGTGCCATCTCCCATTCCTCGGGTGCTATCGCGATGAGCGGGTTTACGGTTGTGCTGGCGTTGTTTGCGCTGCTGCTGGCCAAGTACGGCGCTTACCACCGGTTTGCGGTTCCGTTCAGCGTCTCGATTCTGATCATGGGGATTGCGAGCCTGACGCTGGTACCGGCATTGCTTGCGATCTTTGGCCGGACTTCGTTCTTTCCCTTTATTCCGCGCACAGCTCAGATGGAGGCTGAACGGGCGAAAGCTAAAGGCAAACCGGCTCCACAGCCCAAAGCCTCCACCAAAAAAGGAATCGGCGGCCTTGTCGTTTCCCGCCCTTGGGCCATTGTAGGGGTGACCGTTGTCATACTGGGGGTGCTGGCCTCGTTCTCCAGCGGAATCAAGTTCACCTATGATATTCTGTCCTCCTTCCCGAAGGATATGGAGTCACGCGCAGGCTTTGATCTGATCGGCAAACAGTTCTCCCCCGGAGAACTGGCCCCCGCGAAGCTCATGGTGGATACGCAGGGTAAGGTAGACGGAGAGGACATCAAGGTTGTCCTTGGCGGCATTTCTTATATTGATACGGTGTCCGATCCGCAGCAGGGTGCGGTCAACAAGAACATTCTCGGCTATGATATTGAATTCAAAAGCAATCCATATTCGCTGGAGGCCATGAGTCACATTCCGGCCCTGCAGGCCTCAGTGGAACAGGCGCTTGTAGAATCCGGTCTGGACAACGCCAAAGACAGCGTATGGATCAGCGGGCAGACGGCAACCCAGCATGATACCAAGGAGCTGGGGGAACGGGATACGGACCTGATTATTCCGGTTGTTATCGGACTGATTACCGTACTGCTGCTGATCTATCTGCGCTCTGTAGTGGCGACGGTTTACCTGGTAGCAACTGTTATCCTCTCCTTCTTCTCGGCCCTCGGCCTTGGCTGGATTATTATTCATTACCTGCTGGGTGCGGATGCTATTCAGGGAGCGATCCCGCTATACTCCTTCGTGTTCCTGGTGGCGCTTGGTGAGGACTACAACATCTTCATGATCTCGAACATCTGGAAAAAACGTAAGGTGATGCCGCTGAAGCAGGCTATCTCCGAGGGTGTCAACGAGACCGGCTCGGTCATTACCTCTGCCGGGCTCATTCTGGCCGGAACCTTCGCCGTGCTGGCAAGCTTGCCGATTCAGGTGCTGGTGCAGTTCGGCATCATCACCGCCATTGGTGTGATGCTGGACACCTTCGTGGTCCGTCCGTTCCTGGTGCCTGCGATTACCGTTCTTTTTGGAAAATGGGCCTTCTGGCCCGGCAAGCACCGGGAGCTGGAGCGTGCGCTGCCTGGTCGTGAGGATTGAGCGATAGCGTGAAGAAACAGGGATGCCCGCTGTGCCGTGAAGGCAGGCGGGCATCCCTGTTGTAGTGAAGGAAGCGGCAGAGCTGCCGTGGAATCAGGCGAAGCAAACGCCGTTAGTGCGTACTGAACGAAACAACGGCAGAAATGCCGTTGTTAGAGTGCCGCATGCGGGCTCTGGGTGAAACAACGGTAAAATGCCGTTGTTAGAGGTCCGCAGGCGGATTCTGGGTGAAACAACGGCAGAAGTGCCGTTGTTGGAGAGCCGCGGGCGGGAAGTGGGTGAAACAACGGCAAAAATGCCGTTGTTAGAGTGCCGCAGGCGGGCTCTGGGTGAAACAACGGCAGAAACTCCTAGGCCCCCTAATGAAACTGGAGAGTTGCCCCCCAATTTATTACACTGAAAGAAGAGGGAGGCGAGTTTCATGAAGAAGAGAAAAGCCTATGAGGAAATCCGACTCGAGATTGTGAAAGAAGCACTCT
>NZ_JBVYOK010000045.1:0-11672 GCF_056120445.1 Paenibacillus sp. sgz302115 | reverse complement strand
TTCCTCCATGGTTACAAAAAAATTCGTATGCTTGATAAAGAAAATGCCGTCCGTTTTCCAGTACGTTGTTGTTTTCGGTAACAAAGGATCAAACTTAGCCATAGTATCCACCCTTTTCATAATGATTATATTGTCTGCTTAGCTGAACATTTTGATAATTCTATCGTGAGCACGATCTCCAAAAATATTTTTCATGAATACCATAGGTTTTGCCATAAAACCTACAAGATAACGTGTTTTGGGTTTCTTAACAGTTACTGCCTTAGTAATGGTGCGCGCGATTAACGCCGGCTTTGATAATTGATTACCTGTATAATTCTTTATCATACCATCGGCTACCTTGCTAGCTTCCTCTGCATATGCACCCTTGGCAGATACCTTCTTAAGGTTTTCAGCAGCAATAAAACCCCATTCCGTCTTAATTCCGCCAGGCTCCACCACGACGACATCAATTCCGAACGGTTCCAATTCCAAACGAAGACAATCCGAAAGACCTTCGACCGCAAATTTTGTCGCATGATACCAGCCACCAAATCGGGTCCAAACTTTACCTCCCATTGAAGTTACGTTAACAATTTTTCCAAATTGATTTTTCCTCATACTCGGCACCACAAGCTGGATCATTCTAGCAAGCCCAAACACATTTACTTCCATTTGACGACGGGCTTCCTCCTGAGGTACATCTTCAACCGCCCCATAAGAACCATACCCTGCGTTATTAATCAGAATGTCTATTCTTCCTTCCTTTTTAAGGATCTCATTGACGGCCTGAATCATGGATTCGTCATTGGTGACATCCAAGGAAATGGGACGAATGCCTTTTGTCGCAATATCCTGCATTTTGTCGATGCGCCGCGCAGCCGCATAAACCGTAAAACCTTTATTTTTCAGCTCGATGGCCGCCTCCTTACCGATTCCCGATGATGCACCTGTAATTAATACAACTTTTTGACTCATGGATAAAACCTCCGTATTTTCGTATTTGATTCTGAGTCAATTATAAGTGACTCAGAATCAATTGTCAACGTTCAGAATATCTCATTTTTAATTTATGTAGGATGGTATTGTGAAAGGGGGCTTTTCTATAACGCTACATAGAATCTAGACAGCAAAAAAGAGATCCTTAGTTGTGCCCACATCGAGAAGAACAAGCACCATCCCCCCCTCAGAAGGGAATACAAGGCTAATCAACATGTTCGTCCACGATTCACGAGGCGTATTTATTTTGCGAAAGGAGATTAGAGGACCATTATAAGAAAATTATTATTATCTGTCCTGGGGATTAGTTTAGTTATTAGTGCAAATATTGCCTTGGCAGAGCAATCAAGCACGTTTAAAGAACGCAGATCATCCCGCAATCAAGAAAATTGATTGCGGGATGATTGTGCCAAGAAGCCGGAAGCTTCGTTATAGATTTGATGACGGGGTTTTATCAGTCAAAAGGGGGCTTAACAAAGGACTGTTAAGGTCGCTTGTTTAGAACGCTTTTTCTATCTACTTAGTAGGGTCTTTCATAGACTACTCAGGCAAGTACACATGGCCATCAACTATTTAGCTCAATATTATAGTTTATTTCATCATTCTCCTCATTTGACCTTCTATCACTCTGTCAAACAATTTATATGGAAGCTTTCTAGCAGCTAATACGATCATGGTTTCCTTCATACTGGGCTGGTATCTCGTTTTCGGTTTCTTGTCTTTAATTGATTTAAGAATAAGTTCAGCGATATTATTTGGGGAAGTGGCATAATTATCCGAACTCATCGCTGCGAATTGCTCCACTAATTTTCGATAGGCAGAATTGTGAGGTGTAGATTTCTTCATCGTTTCGTTTGCCACCTCTTGCCAGCCTGTATCTGTGCCTCCCGGTTCAATAATAATAACATCAATGCCAAATGGTTTTAGCTCATTCCTTAAGGTATCGCTCAAAGTTTCGAGCGCGTGTTTAGAGGCATAATACCAACCTCCAAGCGGAGAGTAGATTTGTCCACCAACCGATGAAATATTTATGATTTTTCCGGACTTTTGTTTGCGCATAGTCGGTAAAATTAATTGTGTTAAGTTCATTGCCCCGAAGACGTTAACTTCAAACTGATTCCTGGCTTCCTGTAAGGGGACATCTTCCAAAGCTCCAAGAGAACCATACCCTGCTGCGTTTACAATAACATCAATGGAGGACGATGCAGAAAGGACATAATCGACAAAATCTTGATTAGACTTTTCATCCGTGACATCCAGTTTCAGGGTCTTTATTCCTATTTTTTCGAGATCCTTCATTTGTTCAACTCTTCTTGATCCGGCATAAACCGTATAGCCTTCTTTGTTTAATTGAATTGCAGTTGCTTTGCCAATGCCTGATGAAGCTCCTGTAACGATTGCCGCTTTTTTATTCATAGCATAGTCTCCCTCTAACGGACTTTGTTTGCATCATTCATATTCCGTTGAGATAGTAACTGAATGCCACTTTTCGGCATCGGCAGCACGCTGTTTTTCAGCTAGTTCAGCACCCTGCGCAGCCTCTTTCCCAAGCAGCAAATGTGCAGGCAGTTCGTCCGCATAAGCCAGCTGAATCACTACCTCTGCCACCTTTACCGGGTCGCCCTTCTCTTGGCCCCGCAAACCCTCCATCATTCGCAGCAGCTCGCCTACCGAAGCTTCGTAGTCCGGAAGCAATTGCGGACGGTTGATGATCGCGCGGTTTACCCAGTTCGTTCGCATTCCCCCAGGCTCCAGGGCGCTGATTTTAACGCCGAAGGGAGCCGTTTCCATAGCCAGCGTCTCCGTGAAGCCGCCGACCGCCCATTTCGCTGCATGGTAAGCCGCGCTTCCCGGAGTTGCGAACCGTCCGCCGACCGATGAAATCTGAAGGATATGCCCGCTGCGCTGCTTGCGCATAACGGGCAATACCGCGCGAGTCAGATTAACCACCCCGTAAAAGCAGGTATCCATCAGCTTCCTGAAATCCTCGGAGCTTGTTTCTTCGAAGGGGCGGATATCGCCATAGCCTGCATTGTTTACCAGGACATCAAGCCGTCCGAAGGCGTCCTGCGCAAGCCGAACCGCCGCTTGTGCCGCTTCCTCATCGGTCACATCTAGCGTCGCAACCCGGATCTGATCGCTATATTGCTTAACCAGATCATCCAACTGCTCGATATTACGGGCTGTTGCGACTACGCGCTCCCCTTTGGCAAGCGCAGCCTCCGTAATATGTCGGCCGAGTCCGTTGCCGCTTCCAGTAATTAACCATACTTTTGACATGTAGTCCTCTCCCTTATTTTATTTTTTTGTTATTTGGCAAGCCTTTATTCGGTGGCTTGTGTCTTTAATTGTAATGAGATTATAATTGAGGGGATAGTCGGATTGTGCCTGATTCTTGCCTAAAACTCCGATGATTCGGATATGTATACCCAAACCGGAAGGCTGCCGTGTTGAAGAGGCTTATAGAGAGGAGGAGGCTTATGCCCCAACATACCGAAGAGCGTTCAGTTATTTTACAGCGGTTGCTGCACCTTTGCAATTCTTATTCCTTTGCCCGCGGCATCCGCGAGACCGGCATATCATTTGTTTCGCTGCTGAAGGCGGATCAGCCGACCACGATTCAATACGGTTTTTTCCAGCCTGGGATATGTGTAGTCCTTCAAGGTAACAAAACTCTGATTGTCCGCAATAATACCTACAACTATGGAGCCGGAGATTATATCGCATCCAACATCGATATGCCGATCAAGGGCCAGGTATCCCAAGCCACGCAGGAAGCGCCGTACTTAGCCATCCGAATTTCTTTTACAACTGACGAGATTGCCTCTGTTGCTCTGGATGCCAAGCTCAAAGCTGCTGGCGAGAATCAGCTGACAGAAGGTGCGTTTATCGGCAAGACTGGGTTTGAAGTGCTGCATGTGCTTGAGCGGCTTCTTCAACTGGCTACAGACAGTGAAGCGGCGGCTTTTCTTGCGCCGAGCACGAAGCGTGAGCTGATTTACCGCTTGCTGACTGACGAGGACGGCGCGCGATTTTACAATAACATGCTACTGCATCATGATGCAGTAGGCATCAGCAAGGCTATCCATTACGTCAAAGCAAACTATGAACGTACCCTTAGCGTAGAGGAGATTGCCCAAGCAGGCGGCATGAGCCCTTCTACCTTACATCACAAATTCAAATCCGTCACTACTCTGAGCCCGATCCAGTATCAGAAGCAACTTCGGCTTCAGGAAGCACGCAGAATTTTGCTTACTGACGATACTGATGTCACCTCAACCGCATTCGAAGTTGGATACGAAAGTGTGACGCAGTTCAACCGTGAGTACAAACGGTTCTTTGGGCTGCCGCCGCTGAAGGACATTCGTACTATTCGCGACCATGTTAATACAAGCGGACATGAAGCTGCTTATCCTGAGTAGTAAACGATGCACAGGGTTTCCCGGCAATGCGTCCTAGCTTACTACTAACACTGTTACACCGCAAAAACATTAATTTTTTATGAGTTGCTAGAAAGGGGCGCTGCTTCCAGATTATCTTTTGGAATTTTCTGTATCCGATTTTGCTCATTTATAGCTTGAAACATGTTTCACCTCACTGCGTCTTTCAGATTGTACTTTAAACCAGATTGACCAGGCGAAATAGCACTAATCGCTTCCTCCCGCTTATACCAACGGAACTCAATTTCCTTGAAGGATTCTGGAAATGGGAGAAGGAAGGTGTTATCAACAATACTTTATCACACAACAATTGCTCCGAATCAATGTCCTTACATTCATGGACCGAATTATGTATCGATAGGTTATACATACCGATGTAGGTAAGTATCATTGGTGCGTTCATGAAACCTTGTTCCCGATCCTTTGGCCAAAAGAAACTGGATACTCACAGATTCTGTCGATTGAAAAATAAATTCCGCTGCTCCACCAGTGTCACACATTTATCATTCATCGTGTCGAAGGCTTCCCGCAGTACAACGATGCTGACGAGCTAATTTTATTTTCTTCGGTCTAAATCAATAACTTCTCATCGTTTTTATTGTACTTTTTTCGGTTAATATAAATTAAATTTTTGTTGTTATCCCCCTCCAGTTTACAAATGAAAAATTGCTCTCCTCGGGTTTCTCCTTGCACAAAAAAGATCGTCCCACATGAAGACGACCCATTAGTATTTCTCATTTCTCATTTCTCGTTTTTCACTTAACAGACGGAGCGGCTGCAGATTTCATCAAAGCATTTTGTTTAGTATAAAACGTAAGGTTGTCTGGATGAGGAACATACGCTTCCTCAAGTTTCTCAATTTCTTTGGTTGTCAATCGCACGTCCAGTGCCGCTACAGCGTCAGTTAAATGATACTCCTTTGTGGCTCCCACTATCGGAGCGGTAACCGTTTCCTTTTGCAGCACCCATGCCAAAGCGACCTGAGCACGTGGTATTCCACGGGCTTCCGCCACCTCCTTCACCGATTCGATGACTTTTCGATCCGCTTCTGCTGTAGCTTGATAGAGAACCTTGCCAAATACATCATTGTCTGCACGAAAACTTGTCTCATCCCAGTTTCGTGTCAATCTGCCTCTGGCCAATGGGCTCCATGGAATGACACCGATTTTCTCCTCTTTGCAAAACGGCAATTTCTCCCGTTCTTCCTCGCGGTACAGCAGATTCAAATGATTTTGCATACTGACAAAGCGGGTCCAGCCATGGCGCTCAGCTGTATAAAGCGCTTTTTGGAATTGCCATGTATACATATTAGACGCTCCAATGTAGCGCGCCTTCCCAGCCTTTACAACGTCATGCAATGCTTCCATTGTCTCTTCAATGGGCGTATTATAGTCCCAGCTATGGACTTGATAAAGATCAATGTAATCAGTTCCTAGACGCCGTAAGCTGTGATCAATCTCCGTCATAATCGCCTTTCGGGAAAGCCCTACTGCATTTTGCCCTTCTCTCATTGCAGCAAACGCTTTAGTACTGATGACCACCTCATCTCGGTTAGCATAGTCCTTAAGTGCTCTGCCAACGATCTCTTCACTACTCCCTTTTTGATATTCGTTCGCTGTATCGAAAAAATTGATACCCAGTTCCAGGGCTTTCTTGATCATGGGCCGACTTTCTTCTTCGTTTAAGGTCCATTGATGTCTGCCGCGTTCAGGATCGCCGTAACTCATACAACCGAGAGCGATTCTTGAGACATCCAAGCCTGTATTGCCTAACTTTATATAATCCATACCCATTCCCTTTCTATTATTATATTATTAGCTTAATCCTCAAAATCAGTTGAATATGCCGTGTCCTTCTGCTCTTCAAGCGCTGCCAGGCGAGAGCTTAGACTTTTATGAATAGCCTCATAAGCATCGCTTCCCAATGTCAGCCGGAGCGGTGCTTTTTCAGCATCACCTACATGAATCATGGCTTTCACCATTTTGACGGGATCCCCTGGCACATGGCGAGCGCTTTGCTCTGCCATTTGTCGCATAAAGCCGACAGGTGTTTCCGCATATTCGTCCATCGGCTCAGCCAATACCAGGCTGCTTCCAGAGAAGTTGGTTCGAGCTGAACCTGGCTCAATCAGCGTTGCCTGAATATTAAACGGGGCGACCTCTTGTGCCAGTGCTTCGATGAAGCCCTCAACGGCCCATTTGGACATGTTGTACATGCTAATAGCCGGAAGTCCTGTTTGCCCGGCGCTGCTGGATAATTGCAGAATACGGCCGCCACCTTGAGAGCGAAGATGAGGCAAGGCTGCACGCGTCACTTGGAGAGATCCGACGATATTGGTCCGGATGATATGATCCATTTGCTTGTCACTTACCTCTTCTGCTGCTCCAAACAAACCATAGCCGGCATTGTTAACAATGACATCAATACGACCAAGCTCCTCAAAGGCACGATGGATAACAGTTTGAATTTCATCAGTATTCGTTACATCCAGAGCTGCAATCCACAATTGTTCTCCATAGCGTTCCTTCAGATCCTCCAATGACTCAGGCTTTCGTAGCGTAGCAGCAACTCTATCTCCTCTCTCTAACAGCAATTCCGTCATAATTCGTCCGAACCCGCCAGAGGTACCTGTAATAAACCATGTTTTCATGCTTCTTCGCCTCCATTAACTTTTGTTATATTATATAAACTTCTCTTTATTTTCAATGTGATAGGAATGCAATGTCTTTTAAGGCTTAGGCTTCTTTAGCTTTGAAATCGGTAGAAAGGGCTACTTCCTTCTGCTGCTCCAGCAAAGCCAAGCGATCAGATAAGCTCTTATGAATGGCATTATAAGCATCGCTTCCCAGAGTTAACCGGAGGGGTGCCGTTTCCAGATCAGCCGCTTTAATCATAGCCTCAACCATCTTCAATGGGTCGCCAGGAATCATGTCTCCGCCATAACCGCTAATCAAACCCCGAATATGGCCCACGGGAGTACCCTCATATTCCGTCATTGCCTCTGCGACTACGATGCCCTCGCTACCAAAGCTTGTTCGTGCGCCGCCCGGCTCGATCAGGGTCCCTTGAATGTTAAACGGTGCAACCTCCTGCACGAGTGCTTCAAAGAAGCCCTCCACAGCCCACTTTGATGCGTGGTACATGCTAACAGCTGGCATAGCTACCTGACCTGCCATACTGGATACCTGCAAAATGCGACCACCGCCTTGGGCTCGCAAATGAGGAATTGCAGCTCGTGCAACTTGAAGAGAACCCATAAAGTTGGTGTTGAACTGATGCGCAATTTGTTCATCACTAACCTCTTCTACTGCGCCAAACAAGCTATATCCTGCGTTATTTACAATGACATCAATTTGTCCTAGTTCTTCAAAGGCCTGATTCACAACATGTTTAACAGCTGCAAAGTCAGTGACATCCAATTTCGCCACCCAAAGCTGTTCTCCATATTTCTGCTTCAAATCATCCAAGGCGTGCTCTTGACGAATTGTTGCAGCAACCCGGTCCCCTCGCTCCAGAAGCTTCTCTGTCATCATTCGTCCGAAACCTCTTGAAGTGCCTGTAATAAACCATGTTTTCATTAAAATCGCCTCCACACACATTTGGATTGATGTCTGTTACAAAAACTATAATATCAAACTAATTTAACTAAATCAACTTTTTCAGTTAATTCAGTTTATATAGTTTTGTCATCTGAAATTCGTGTTATAATACCCATTGTAAAGTTAGGAGGGGAACGAACAATGATTGACGATCAACGCAATAAAACCCGTCGCATCATGGTCTTTCAATTAATACACCGGGCTAGGAAGGAAAGCCTAACTTCCATGCGTGCTGAAGACATGGCCAAGTGTATGGATGTAAGCAAAGTAACCATGTACAAATATTTCGCGTCCAAGGAAGATATTCTCTCCTCGGTAATTTCAATTTTCAAGGACTATTTACGCAATGAAGATATGTTTTCCTTTAGCGAGAATGATTCGCTTCTGGATCGTTACCAAAAATCGTTTGAACAATCTTTAATGACCAATTTTTATTTTCCTGAGCAGTTTTTTGAGGATTTCAAGCTCAATTATCCATCACTATATGAGGAAATAGTCGATGCCCAGCATTTTCGTTTTAAGCAGCTTGAGGAGCTGTATCAGCTCGGCCTGGAACAAGGGATTTTCAACCGAGTAAATGCAGCCATATTCGTCTTGAATGACGAAATAGTGTTACGTCGAATTCTCGATCCATCCTTTCTCATCCGCCACGGGTTGCTGCTTGAGGAGGCACTCATGGATTATTACCATATGCAAAAAAGAACACTACTAACGAATGACTGCCTTCAAACTGTGGATGACATGCCTGTGCTCGAGCTCATTCGATCCTTTGTTTCGAAAAATTCACGCTACTTATAATGAGAAGAAGCCGCCATACGGCGACTTCCTCCCATCCAATTTACAAAAGGGTATAAATGCTTGTCAGGCATTTAAGCTGCTTGCTTTTCGAGCAATGTCATCTGACCCGATGAACTCCAACTTTGGCGTTTTCCGGCGTGCTGCTTCAACCATGACTTGAGCAACATCTGAGCTGTGTACGGCCTTATACTGGGAGAGAGGACCAATCATGAAGGGGCGCAACAACTGGAATGCAATAATGCCGGCTCGCTCTCCCAGACGTTTCTCTTTTCGATTCCCGAGCATAAAGGAAGGTCTCAATATGACCAGTCTCGGAAAATTCAAAGCAATTAAATCCCGCTCCAATTCTCCTTTTACACGATTGTAAAAAAGCTTCGACTGATCAGATGAGCCCATTGCCGTAACGATGACCATTTTGGCTGCACCATATCTCTTTGCTTGTTTTCCCAGTACCAAAGGATAGGCATAGTCTACTTGCCGAAATGCCTCCTGACTGCCAGCTTGTCTAATCGTGGTTCCTAACGTACAGAAAACGTCAGCCTGTTTAACGGTTTCCTCATCTAGTTCATCTTCAAGACGCTCAAAAGAAATAAGTCTTTGCACCAGCTTAGGGTGTGAAATACCCAGATCCCGCCGCACAAACACAATGACGCGGCGATAAGCCGGGTGATTAAGCAACAGCTTCACAAGCTGCTGTCCGACGAGTCCGGTTGCCCCCGCGACAACAGCTGTAGTTGATTGTTTTTTTGTCATGACCCGAATTCCTCTCCTTCGCTATCAAGCTGCAATTAAGAAATCAGGCACCTCGATTCACCAAATTATGGGACAAAGATAATAATTCCGTCAAAATGGTATTTGCATTTTGCATGGAGGAACTCTGGACCTTAACCGTATCCGAAATATGCTCCGTAGCAGCATTGTTCTTCTCCGAAATGTCAGACAGTGCATCAACCAGTTCAATGATCTTCTCTTTAAATTGAGTAATTTCAACAATATCCCGATTCGCGGAATGAATCTCGTTCGTTACGGTTTGAATTTCCGATTCTATATTTTTAAATTTTTCTTCCAAATCATCCGATAGCTCTTTTTGCTTCCCTACAATCGCATTTACTTTCTCCATATTGCGATCTGCCAGATGAATACTTTTGGTTATATTTTGTATCATACGCCCAATTTCTTCGGTTGCCTTTCTGGACTCTGCGGCCAGCTTGCGAACTTCCAGAGCCACAACCTCAAAGCCCCTCCCATGCTCTCCTGCACTTGCCGCTTCTATAGATGCGTTGAGGGCTAATAAATGGGTTTGGTCAGAAACCGACTTAATGACATCAACAATCTTGCTGATTTCGTGGGCACGTTGCTGCAATTCGGATACTGCGTATTGAAGATCGCGCGTTTCTTCTTTGTTGTCGGTTAGCATGTTGTCAAGCAAGTGTATATGATCCAAGCCTTGTGCATTAAGATCCAATACCTGATTGGATTTTTGATGGATTTGTCCAACGGACAACTTCAGATTTTCAACCATTTCTCCAAAATCATATACTTTTTGAACCATCTCGAAATTGGTGTTTTTTTGGCTTCGACTACCCAGTGCCACAGATTCTACCGAATGCCCGATCTTTATTTGCGAATCTAGGTTCTCTTTAAACGTTTGGGCAAATTGATTGCTGATATCCTCCACTCTTTCTGCAACAAGATGATTCGTTTGGAACATGCGTTCCAAATTGCCTACCAGTTCTTTGGTTTTTTCTGTCTCTTTATTCAGAGCCCTTCGCTGTCCATCAAAGTAGAAAAAGAATAAACCCACGCCCGTAAGTGAACCGAAGAAATTAAAACTGTATACTGCGGTTTCCACCCATCTCGACACCGGTATTTGAACATCAAGGCTTGCAATTTTTAATCCTACAGCGGCAATGATGATCATCGCCGACAGGAGGATTTTTGGCCATTTATTTAGCGTATGAGAAAAAAATATTTGGGCAATTGTTGTAAAGATAAACAGATAAAATCCCAGCGACCATCCTCCCGTCATTGTGGTAATCACTGCAAAGACTGCAACCTCAAGACCTCCCAAAAGAATCGCAATATTGGATTTCCCAATGTGATTTAAGTAGATGCATCCTGCAAAGACAACAATCGAAAATACATTGTATGTTGCTGCCAGCTTTAGATCCAGAAAAAGAAGAAGGAATTCCATAAAAATATGCGTGGTTAGAAACATCAAGAAGATATATCCGCTAATTGTAGAGTCGGAATTACCATAGTCCATCCTGTTGTGAAATAAATTAGAGAGCTTTCTCAAAGTCTGAACCTCCCGGTGTTTTGTTTTCTTCTGAGTGAATGTAGAAGTATTATGTATATTCTCGATAATAATTATAGGTAGCCGAGACATTCAGGATCACGAAACCAACCCGTACGGCATCGAGGAGTCCCCTTCTGATCTCACCAAAATCGTATACGCAATCATCTTCATGGATGCTAGAACTTTAACTACGAATGACTATATAATTCTTATAATACCCATCCAGATAACAATTCATCGTTTTCCGGACATCTTCTTTAAAATCACGCTGAAGTCCATCCAGACCATTCTGCTCGATGATATCCATAACTTCCTTGGGCAATGTGGCTGATAATTTGCAGCCGGTTATAATGGAGGCCTCAGCCTGAAGAATCTCCATTACATCCTCTGGGGTTATTGCTTGAGATTCGCCAATAATGGTCACTAACTCTGACATTAGTTTGTACAAATTGATTTTCTGGTTTAGCATGGTTTCCGCATCCACATTCTTCTCGAAAACCGCTGTGCGCATGGATTCCAGCTTGACGTAAAGAGGATTCTGGTCAACCAATTCCATGA
>NZ_JBVYOK010000044.1:0-13539 GCF_056120445.1 Paenibacillus sp. sgz302115 | reverse complement strand
GGCATGACCGCCGACTGGGCACGTATCCCTTGGGATGTGCTGGAGAAAATCTCCGTCCGCATCGTCAACGAAGTGGAAAACGTCAACCGCATCGTGTACGACGTAACCTCGAAACCACCAGCTACGATTGAGTGGGAGTAGTTTTTAAATAAGACAAAGAACCTTCAATCCCACAGCTATCGTGGGTTTGAAGGTTTTTTTGTCTAAGAAATTATGATCTTCCTTCGTTGCAGATAAAGTCCGATCATCCTTGATTAGTTACAAATTAAGCGTATAATACTTGATATATTAATTGATGCGTCAACTAATTTGTTTTATCGTATGCATTTTTTGTGTAAAGAGATGAATAATACCTTTGAAGATCAGCTAATAACTAGTAGGGAGGACAAGAAATGAAAGCCATCGTCATTGATCGTTATGGGGGTAAGGAAGAGTTACAGGAAAGAGAAGTGCCGAATCCAGCCCCACAAGCTCATCAGGTTGTAGTTAAAGCGGCAGCTACCTCGATCAATCCAATCGACTGGAAGCTTCGTGAAGGCTACTTGAAACAAATCATGGATTGGGAGTTTCCGATTATTCTGGGATGGGATGTTGCCGGAACAATTTCGGAGGTCGGCAGCGGGGTAACGGATTGGAAAGTGGGAGACGAAGTGTTTGCCCGTCCGGATACTACCCGCTTTGGGACATATGCCGAATATACTTTGGTGGATGATCACCTGCTGGCGCGCAAGCCTGCCAATATCTCATGGGAAGAAGCCGCATCCGTTCCGCTCGCAGGGCTGACTGCCTGGCAGGCGCTTTTTACTCATGGAAGATTGGCTAGAGGAGAAAAGGTATTAATTCACGCAGGTGCAGGCGGCGTCGGCATGTTCGCGATCCAGTTTGCCAAACAAGCCGGAGCGTATGTTATTACAACGGCCAGTGAGCGTAATCATGAGCTGCTGGCTTCACTCGGTGCTGACCAGATTATTGACTACCGCACGACCCGCTTTGAAGATGTTTTGTCCGATGTGGACGTTGTGTTCGATACGATGGGCGGGGACATTCAGAAGAACAGCTTCAAAGTGCTGAAAAAACATACCGGACGAATCATCTCTATTGTCAGCAATTTTGATGAAGAGCTGGTCAAGGAATACGACGTAACCGCTAAAAATATATGGCTGGAGCCGAATGGACAGCAGCTTCAGGAAATTGCCGGCCTGCTTGAGCAGAAGAAGGTAAGGTCAGTAGTCGGAGCTACATTTCCTTTTTCGCAAAAAGGACTGTATGATGCCCATGCATTAAGTGAGTCCCACCATGCTGTAGGCAAAATAGCAGTAACGTTCTCCTAAGGAAGCTTAGGTATTGAACGGAAATTGGACAAGCAGAAGGGCATCCCTAACCAGGATGCTCTTCTGTTTGTGCAGCGAGGGCAACGCCAGCTGTGTAATGCAGCTTATTACAGGAAAAGTGACTGCACTTTGTGCAATATACAGTCATGCCGTACAATTGATTATCTGGTTTCCCCGGGTACAGAGGAGCATTTTTGAAAATCTGCTGTACAGAATGCAACAGATCCTGTTTTCCAGCGGATTTGAAGTTGATCTGCTGTAGAAATTACAATAGAGTGACACCCGGACATGAAGGAGCGCTGAACAGTATGGAGAATCCGGCAACATTATTCACACAAATTGCTACAAACAGCCCGAACAAGAAAGTAGGGAGCCTAAGCCGCAAGCTTGCCAAAAAAATATCTTTTCAAAGCGCAGCGGACATGGAGGCTCTGTCTGATCTGGTATTGCTGCTGTATATCAACGGCGACACAGGCTCTGCGAAGCAGGTTTGCAGTTTGACGGACGGATTGGTGTTCAACAATAACTATAATGTGTGGACGTTTATACATATTGTACGGGCGCTGCAAGCAAGGATTTTGCGGGAGGAAGGGGAGCCGGAGCAGGCTGAGGCGATCATTGCCCAGATTGAGGCAGATCATTTGACACCAGGCAAGCTGATGGACCGTGAAGCGAAGCAGGAGCTTCGGCTGCGCATCAAAAACCGCACGACCTTTGAAGACCTCACCGCTCAGGATAAAATCGGGCAAGCGTCAACGGCTGCAATCGCAGCAGCTTACCGCTTTTCAGCTCTGAAGGGCATGATGGAATGCCGGGAAATGGAGGGATACCCTCTCATTGACAAGGACAAGCTAGAAGAAGAGATTAAGAAGTACATCGCTGAGCTGCTGAAGCTGCCTAATTACAGCTACAATTAAGTCAGGGACGTGATATTGTCCGAATTACGAACATTAACAAAAACATCACGCATAATGTTCGTATTTACCATTGACAAGTCATGTCACGTGCACCTAAAATAAAAAAGCGCTAAAGCAGCATAAACATTCGTATAATTCCGGGAATCGGCCCGGAAGTCTCTACGAGGTCACCGTAATGACCTGGCTACGATTAAGAAGAGCAAGACCTCTATTAACCTTCGGATTTTCATCCGCAGGGAAGGAGAGTTGTTCTTTTTTTCGGGCCGGTGTCTTCCAAGATACCGGCTTTTCTGTTGCTTTCAGACAACATAACCTTAGGGGGAGAACAATTTGAACCGCTTTTTCAAGTTGAAAGAAAACGGCACGACAGTGCGCACAGAAATTATGGCCGGTCTGACCACGTTTATGGCAATGGCGTATATCCTGTCGGTTAATCCGGGCACACTTACTGCCTTTGGCCGCATTGAGATGGGCTGGTATCCTGTATTCCTGGCTACCGCGCTGGCAGCAGGGATTTTCACTATTGCGATGGGTCTGTTCATCAATTTTCCTGTAGCTCTTGCGCCTGGTATGGGCCTTAATGCATATTTTGCTTCCGTAGTTTTGTCCTCACAGACCACTGACCATCCGTTTACTTGGCAAATGGGTCTGACCGCCGTATTTATTTCCGGGATTATCTTCATCCTGCTTACGGTCACCCAAGTCCGGCAGATTCTGCTTACCGCTATTCCGGACAGCCTCAAGCATGCCATTACTGTTGGTATCGGCTTGTTCATTACGATTATTGGTCTTAAAAACAGCGGACTGATGACGATCGGCGTTGAAGCCGGCAAAGATATCGCCGCTAACAAATTTACAGATGTGCTTTCCTTTGAAACGGTTATCCATATGGGCAGTCTGGAGAACAGCAACGTACAACTGGTTATCATCGGCCTGCTGCTGATTTCCATCCTGATGGTGTTGAATGTGCGCGGTGCAATCTTGTTTGGTATTCTGGGCACGACTGTAGCTGCTATGCTTATGGGCGTCGTTGATTTCAGCAGCCTGTCGAGCTCTGACAATCACTGGGTTCCTGATTTCTCGCAGCTCAACTTCTGGCAGTTTGACTGGGAAGGCATCATGCATACCGGTATCGTTTCCGCGATTGCCACATTCACCTTCGTAGAATTGTTTGATACCTTTGGTACACTTGTTGGTACTGCAGAGCGTGCAGGAATTATGAAGAATGCCGAAGAAGGCAAAAAACGCGTCGGCAAAGCGATGTTCGTTGATGCGGTAGCTGTTGCCGGCGGTGCAATGCTCGGTACTTCTACCACTACTGCTTATGTTGAGAGTGCTGCCGGGGTTGCTGAAGGCGGACGTACAGGTCTGACTGCTGTTACAACCGGTGTCTGCTTCCTGCTTGCATTGTTCCTGGCTCCAGTTGTGGCGCTCATTCCTGGCCCTGCTACTGCGGCGGCGCTGATTATTGTCGGTGTGCTGATGGCTCAATCCATCCGCGAAATTGATTTTCAGGATATGGTCCTGGCGATTCCAGCCTTCCTGACCTTCGTGATTATGCCTTTCACTTACAATATCGCGAACGGAATTTCCTTCGGAATTGTTACGTATGTCATTCTGGCTTGTGTAGGCAACCTGGTGGGCAAAAAGAAATACAGCATCCACTGGATGATGTGGGTGCTTGCCATCCTGATCGTGCTGCGTTATATCCTGATTGGAAGCCAGGGCTAAGCGTATTGTCACTCCACCCTATTAGTATTTTTCAAGTTCATTCTATAACTGTTCCGGTCCCTTCAATTATGAAGGGGCCGTTTTCACATTTGCGGGTGCTTTTTACGCGCAGTTCAGGACAACCTACGATATAGCCTTTTATTCACCCAATATTTAGATTATATTGTTGAAGAGGTGATTCATGTTGTCCGGCTTATTGAAACGGGCTTATCGGGCCTGCATAGACAATCCCTGGCCAGTGCTGCTCTTTTTGCTTGGGGCCATCATACGAACGGTTTATATCGGCTCCATCCCCCAGGGGCTGAATCAGGATGAAGCATCCATCGGATATGACGCCTATGCGATTCTGCATTACGGGATAGACCGTAATGGCATTCATCTGCCGATTCACCTTATCGCCTGGGGCAGCGGGCAGAATGCGCTGTACGCTTATCTATCCATGCCTTTCCTGCTGCTGTTCGGGCTGACACCGCTATCCGTGCGGGCGCTTAGTCTGGTGATGGGCCTTCTCGGCATGATTTTTTTCTACTTATGTATGAGAAGACTGTTTCCATCCAGAGCAGCCGGTATTTTCGCCATGTTCTTTATTGCCATCAACCCTTGGCATATTATGATGTCCAGATGGGCGCTGGAGTCCAATTTGTTCCCTACCCTAATTTTAATTGCCGCTTACTTTCTATTGAAATCATTCCAGACTCCAAAATGGTCTTACGGTTTCACCGTAATCATGGCAATTTCACTTTATGCTTATGGTACAGCCTATTTTTTTGTTCCAATATTTGCTATTTGCTCGGCATTTCTTCTATTGTATAGTAGAGCCCTGAAAATTCGGACGCTTATATGGAACGGCATTCTATTTGTGCTCCTTGCTCTGCCTATACTATTATTTATAGTAATTAATCATTATAAGCTTGAAGAGATCACAGCGGGGCTCTTTACGATTCCCAAGCTGACAACGCCGCGGGTGGAGCAGATTTCCTCTGTATTCAGCGGACAATTGCTGCAGACTGCGGCCGGAAACTTTAGCAGCTTCATCCAGCTTATGCGCAGTGGAAGCGACGGTCTGCCGTGGAACTCCATTTCTCCTTATGGTTATGCTTATCCGATTGCGCTGCCTTTTGCGTTGCTCGGGCTTATTGTCATGATCCATGCACTGCGGACAAACGGCCGTGAGCGTCCACTGCATACAGTTCTGTTGCTGTGGCTGCTGGTCGCCGTGCTGATGTCCTTGATTACAGATGTGAACATCAACCGGATCAATATTATTTTCTATCCGCTGATTATGCTGGTTGCTGTAGGTGCAATGTGGCTGTACCGAAAGGTGAAGTTTGCCAGCATATTGTCTGTTGCTGCTTTCGCCGTAATGTTTGGCTTTTTTACAAATGCGTATTTCCGGGAGTTTCCGAAGGAGATCGGTCCGGCTTTTTATGACTCTCTCGGGCCTGCCGTGCAGTATGCTTCAGAAGCAAGCAGCGGAGAAATCTATGTCACCAATAAAGTGAATATGCCCTATATTTATGTGCTGTTTTATGAGAAAATCAATCCGCATGACTTCCTGAATTCTGTCCATTACACCAATCCCGGAGATGCATTTCAAATGGTGGATTCCTTTGGCCGGTACAGATTTGGCGATCCGGACATTGTGCCGGGCCATTCGGCATATATCTTTGGGAATAATGAGCCTTTGCCTGCTGTGGCCGGGGATTATACGATTAAGCGCTTCGCCAACTACAGCGTGCTTATCAATAACACAGAAGCAGCATCTCCAGATGAAGAGGGCGTCCAGGCTGAGATTCCTAATGGAGGCTTTGAAGCGGGAGCCTCAAGCTGGAGCTTTTCAGCGGGAACGGGTATAGCTGCCAATAATCCTTACTCTGGAGCAAGCCATGCTTATCTCGATATAGGTTCGGACAAAAGCATAGTGCAGAACTTTACCGCCCAGACTGGCGTCTATAAACTATCCGTTATGGTGAGCGCTGGAGGGGACGGGGGAAGGATTGGCATCCGGGTAAATGGTGCTGTGCGCACGGAGGCTGAACTGACGGCGGGAGACAAATATCATCCTATTAAACTTCCGGCTGCAACGCTTAAGCAGGGTGAGCAGGCCGAGATTTACATAACCGGCGGGAACGGCTGGATTAACATTGACGAGGTGAGGTTGGAACGATGATCAAGAGTTTACGTGCGTCCGCAATCATTGTATTAATGCTGTTATTGTTCACGCTTCCTGTAACAAGCATTTATGCAGAAGGCAATCTATTGCAGAATCCGGGCTTTGAGGATGGGGATGATAGTGCTCCTTCGGGCTGGACCAAGGATATGTGGATCTCCGGGGACAGCTCCGGGCTGCTCTCGGTACAGTCGGAAGAGGTCCATTCCGGCAGCAAAGCGGCGGTGATTGAGAATCTGGAGCCGAATCATCTGAAATGGGTGCAGAACATTACGGTTGCGCCGAAAAGCTACTACAAGATTTCCGGTTATGTCAAAATCGTCAGCACTGCGGGCCAGGGTCTTGGCGCAAATATTTTCCCGGTAGGCATCGCCAGCGGTTATCCCGCGACCACGGATACAGCCGGAGATTGGCAGTACCTTGAATTCTACGGCCAGACTGGTCCGGAGCAAAAAACGCTCGGAATCGGCGCCGCCTTGGGCGGTTATTCCAGTCTTATTCAAGGTAAAGCCTACTTTGATGATCTGTCGGTAGAGCAAGTGGATGCTGTTCCTGACGGGGTTAGTGTCATTTCGCTCGAAGCGCAAGCAGCGGCTCAGAATGCAGGCAGTCAGGCTGCAGAGACGCCGCACAAGGTTTCTCCTGCCAAGCTGCTGCTGCTCTCGGCATTATTCAGCGTGTTTTTCGCTTTCCTCTATAATAAAGCCTTCCGCAGCAACCGTCTGCTGGGCCAGCCGGACGGCATCTATACCAGATGGCTGTATATCGTATTCGGAATAGCTTTTATTCTGCGGATTTGGATTGGTCTGACGGCACAAGGGTATCAGAACGACATGAATACCTTTATCGCCTGGGGACAGCGGCTGGTTGATCTGGGACCCGGCAAGTTTTATGAAGAGGGGTATTTTGCTGATTATCCTCCGGGATATTTGTACATATTGTATCTTCTCAGCCTGATTCGCGGGTTGTTCGGCTTTGCGCATGGCTCGGGCGGAGAGACGCTGCTCTTTAAGCTGCCGGCGATCATTTCGGATTTGGTGCTGGGCTGGCTGATTTACCGCGCAGGCCGCACGAAGCTTGGCTCCGGCATGGCTATCGGCTTAATGCTGCTGTTCCTGTTCAATCCGGCGGTGCTGATGGATTCCGCCGCTTGGGGACAAGCGGACTCCTTCTTTTTGGTATTCCTGCTACTCAGTATTATGGGCGCATCCAATAAAGCCTTTGTGAGATCGGCCATCTTTTTTGCCTTAGCCACACTGGTAAAACCGCAGGCGCTGATTTTTACCCCTGTGCTGCTGTTTGCTTTCTATCATCACCGGGCGTGGAAGCAGCTTGCGCTTGGCGCCCTTTATGGACTGGGGATCTTTGCCGTGCTGGCGGCTCCGTTCTTTTGGAATAACGGCGGACTCGGCGGACTTATAGATTTGTACAAGGGAACCTTGTCTTCCTATCCATATTCTACGGTGAATGCCTTTAATCTATATGCATTAACTGCGCCGATGTGGTCCGCGATTGATTCGATGTGGCTTGGGATCACCTATCGTACCTGGGGTTTTATTTTCATCCTGGCGGCGGTTGTCCTTGCAGCGTATTACTCCTTCAAAAAAGACCGCAAGGAGCTGTCCAAGTCCTTCTTCATCGGTATGGTTCTGATCGCAGTTGTGTTTGTGTTTGGCACGAAAATGCATGAACGGTATATGTATCCGGCGTTAATTCTAGGCCTGTTCACTTATATCGAGAGCCGGGACCGCCGGTTCCTGACAATCTTTCTTGGATTTACTTTAACGCAGTATCTTAACGTGGGTTATACCTTAGCCCATCTGAATGCTGGCAATAATCCGCCTTCGGACGGGATTGTTCTTGTGACTGCGATTGCGAACATCGCTTTGGTGTTATATATGCTGTATGTCGGGTATGCGGTGTATGTCCGTAAGGAGATCAAGCTTCTGCTCCCGCCGCCGTCAGCGGCAGAGAATCATGAGGCTGATATGGCACTTGCCGAAGGAATCCGTCCGGTTCAGCAGAGCGGCAGGGTGGGCTTGCTCAGGCTGAAGCGTAAGGACTGGATGTGGATGCTCGGCATTACCGCCGTGTATGCGGCGCTGGCTCTGTTTCATCTCGGTTCAACCAAAGCCCCGGAAACCTTATGGCAGCCTGCCGCCAGCGGTGAGAGCTTCTATGTGGACCTCGGCCAGAGCAGACAACTGGAGCGTGTAAATATATTCGGAGGAGTAGGTACCGGTAAATTCAAATTGGAATTCAGCCAGTCACCTGATTCCTGGAGCAATCCTTTGGACGTCAACGAGGATGTCGGCAATGTATTTATCTGGAAAAGCCAGCCTTTGAACGTCGCGGCCAGATACGTGAAGCTGACCGTTACCTCTCCGGGTTTTACTTTGAATGAAATGGCCTTTTACGAGCAGGGAGGAGGCAAAACACCGCTTCCGGTAGCCAGCGTCACGCCGGATGCTTCGGCAGTTGCCAAGAGAGGCGCACCGTCCAACCTGTTTGACGAGCAGTCGCTCATTCCGGAGAACTCCGGTTTCATGAACAGCACCTATTTTGATGAAATTTACCATGCGCGGACAGCCTATGAATACACACATGGCATTGTTCCGTATGAGAATACCCATCCTCCGCTCGGCAAGCTGCTGATCGCTGTAGGGATGGAGCTGTTCGGCGTCAATCCGTTCGGCTGGCGGATTATCGGTACTTTGTTTGGTATCGCCATGCTGCCGCTGATCTACATTATGGCCCTGAGGCTGTTCAAAAAGACTACCTACGCCGCGCTTGCCGCCGGATTGTTCGCACTGGATTTCATGCATTTTACCCAGACGCGTATTTCTACAATTGATGTCTACGGCGTATTCTTCATCATGCTGATGTTCTATTTCATGCAGCGCTACTACACGATGAATTTCTACCGCGTTCCGCTGCGCAAGACCTTGGTGCCGCTGTTCTGGTCCGGTCTGTTCTTCGGCATCGGGGTTGCCTCCAAATGGATTGTAATCTACGGAGGCGCGGGACTAGCGATTATGCTGGCGTTTACGCTGTTTGAGCGCTACAAGGAATACAGAGCTGCGGGGCGTGTGCTTACGGAAGGCAAAGTAGGCGACCAGGAGCTTAAGGACGCCTGCCGCAATGCGAAACAGCGCTTCTGGAAGAATACCATTGTCACACTGCTCAGTTGTGTGCTGTTCTTTGTCATTATCCCGGTAGTGATCTACAGCTTGTCCTTTATCCCTGTACTGTCTGTCTCGGCGGAGGGCTACACTATCAAAGGGCTGATCGAAGCGCAAAAGAACATGTACAATTATCACAGCCAGCTTGTCGCCACACATCCGTTTGCTTCATCGTGGTGGGAATGGCCGTTTATGAAACGTCCGGTTTGGTTCTTCAGCGGTGGCGAAGGCCTGCCGCAAGGACAGGTGAGCAGCATCGTTACTATGGGGAATCCACTGATTTGGTGGACAGGAATCTTCGCCTTGCTGGCCTCGCTTTGGTTGACAGTGAAGCGTAAAGACAAGAGCCTGTACATGATCTGGATCGGCTTCCTCTCCCAGTATGTGCCTTGGATGCTGGTACCGCGCGAGACATTCCTTTACCATTATTTCGCAATGGTGCCGTTCATGATTCTGGCAATCGTCTATATCTTGAAGCTGCTTGACAGTAAGTACCCCCAGGCAAAAACCTGGCGGTATGCATATGTCGCTGTTGCGGCGCTGCTCTTTGTAATGTTTTACCCTGTATTGTCAGGTATGCAGGTTAGCGAAGACTACGTGAAGGTGATGCTGCGCTGGTTCCCTTCTTGGGTATTCTAGCCGGCGATTCAGTTAGCACAAGCTCACAAAAAATTAGGAGGAACGACAGTGAAAGCCAGATACAGTGTAATTGTCCCCATGTTCAATGAGGAGGAAGTCATTCAGCATACGTACGAGCGTCTCAAAAAGGTAATGGACGAATGCGGCGATTCCTACGAACTGGTCTTCGTCAATGACGGGAGCCGGGACCGGACAGTCGAGATTATGCATGAGGTCAGCAGCCGTGACGAGCATGTCAAGCTGATCGACTTCTCGCGTAACTTCGGGCATCAGGTAGCGATAACGGCGGGGATGGATTATGCTGAAGGCGATGCGGTTGTGGTGATTGATGCGGATCTGCAGGATCCGCCTGAGGTCATTTTGCAGATGATCACGAAGTGGAAAGAGGGCTACGAGGTAGTCTACGCCAAGCGGCTCAAACGCCACGGAGAGACTTTTTTCAAAAAAGCAACCGCCAAGATGTTCTACCGTCTGCTCAGCAGCATGACCAGTGTGGATATTCCCACGGATACAGGGGATTTCCGCTTGATCGACCGCAAAGTGTGTGATGTAATGCGTGGCTTGAAGGAGAAGAACCGTTATGTCAGAGGGTTGGTGAGCTGGGTAGGCTTCCGGCAGACGATGGTGGAATATGTGCGTGAGGAGCGTTTTGCAGGTGAAACCAAGTACCCTTTGAAGAAAATGATCCGGTTTGCGCTGGACGGCATCACCTCCTTTTCGCATAAACCACTAAAAATTGCGTCATACGTCGGCTTTTTTCTATCGTTCTCCAGCTTTCTTTATTTGTTTTTTGTTTTGTTCCAGAAGGTGTTCACCTCTTGGACCGTCCCCGGCTGGGCCTCTATTGTGGGCGTGAATTTGCTGTTTAACGGTATTGTCCTGATGCTCCTTGGTGTGATTGGGGAATACATCGGGCGGATTTATGATGAATCGAAGGACAGACCGCTGTATATCGTGCGTGAGACCAGGGGCTACAATACAGAGGCTGACATAGAGAGCCTGGACAAGCGGAAGGAAAAGGATTATGTCAGATAAAAAGCTGAACGCGGGATTCATCCAGTTTTTAAAATTCAATGCAGTAGGCCTGCTGAACACACTGATTGATTTTGCGGTATTTACACTGCTGCATTCCCTTGGAATGATGAACACGCCGGCGCAGATTATTTCGTATAGTGCAGGTACAGCCAACAGCTTTTTTTGGAATAAAAAAGTGACCTTCCGTGACCAGGACAGGGGAAGCAAGGAAAGCTTTGACCGGATGCAGCTTGTGAGGTTTATTGTGCTTAACCTGGCTGTGCTGGGGATCTCGGTGCTGCTGATGCACTTGCTGACGGACCGTTTTGGTGTACAGGTGCTGATTGCCAAAGTGCTGGTCACCTTCGTGACCGTAATTATCAATTTTTTTGGAAGCCGCAAATGGGTATTCTGAGGTTATCATAACTAAACGGAGGTGATGTTCATGCGTAAGTTCTCTTTTCTGCTTATACTTGCGGGGATTCTTATCATGCTGTATCCAAAAGCGAACGAGTGGTACAACGATTGGGAGCAGCAGAAGCTGCTGGAAGAAGCCGAACAGGCCTATAGTGAAGTTACGCCCGCTCCGCCGTCAGGGTCAGACCTGAGCAAGCCCTATGCGGCAGTCACCAAGCTGCTGTCAGAGGAATCATCCACGAATGAACAGGCTGAAGCAACTGAATCGCCAGCTCCGGACATCCAGGTAGGCGGCAAGATCATCGGAATTATCCAAATTGACAAAATCGACCTGAAGCTGCCTATCCTTGAAGGGGCAACCAAAGCCAACATGAAGCACGCCGCCGCCCATATGAAGGAGACAGCTCCGATCGGCGAGGTTGGCAATGCCGCAATTGCAGCCCACAGATCAAGAACAACGGGGAGACTCTTCAATAGATTGAATGAAGTTGAGATCGGTGACACCATTTCCGTCAAAACAAGCGAGCAGGATTTCAAATACGTCGTTTATGATATCTCTATCGTGGAGCCTACAGACATTTCCGTGCTAAATGGGCATAACGATGACAAAATACTCACCCTGATTACATGCGATCCATTGGTCAATCCAACCCACCGGCTGATCGTGCATGCTAAGCTAGTTATATAAAAATTCAACTAAAAATAGTGAGAATCTAGTGATTTGGGTCTTGAATATAGAGATAGATATGGTACTATATAACTATAAAAGCTAAACACGATAACGGCAAACCTATCGAAAGATAGGGACGCAAAGCTAAAGGGCCTTCCCGTAAGGATGGCAGCCAGCTACCGAAAGGAGTTTTATCCATGAAGAAATTCTTTTTTACATTACTAACATTGTTTGTAGTTGCTACTTCCGTTCAAGCAGGATCTGCTGAAGCCGCAAGCACGGACACCGGCTGGTTGAATACAGCGCAATTGGATCAGGGTGTTATCTCGGTATCCTATGCCGTCCCTAAGGACAAGCGTGTCAAGCTTATGATCACCAAAGACAACAACAGCTACACTTACAACCTTTATGCCTCCAGACAAACCGAAACGTTCCCGCTGCAGCAAGGTAATGGTTCTTATAAAGTATCTGTACTTGAGAACACCACCGGCAACAAATACAAAGTGATTTCTTCCGAAACCGTAGATCTCAGTCTGAGCAATGCAAATGCCGTATATCTGGGCTCCGTACAGAACGTGAAATGGAGTTCTTCCGATACAACAGTTCTGAAGGCTAAGCAACTAACGCAAGGTCTGACAACTGATGAAGCAAAGGTAAAAGCGATATACAACTATATTGTGTCTAACGTAAAATACGACTACACCTTGGCCTCCAATGTTTCAACAGATTACATCCCTAACAATGACAATACACTCCTCACCAAAAAGGGAATCTGCTACGATTACGCTTCATTGTTTGCTACCATGCTTCGCAGTGAAGGCATCCCTACTAAGCTGGTTATGGGGAACTCAAGCTACGTTACTACCTATCATGCTTGGAACGAAGTCTTCCTTAATGGTAAATGGGTAATTATTGATACGACTGTAGATGCAGGATTGGCGAAGAACAGCCAGACAGCAGGATTGACTAAAGATGCAAGCAAATATACTGCAGCTAAGTTCTACTAAGAACAAGCAGTTGTTTTCATAATCTAGCCTAATTCATAGATAACCCGCTTAAATATTAAGTGGGTTATTTTTCTTTGTTTATAGGGGTTGCTTTTTCATAGGGTTATGAGGTATTATGATTAAGCGTTGTTAGAGCGCGGCAAAAGTTAATAAGAAATAGCTGAATAAGTTGTTTCGAAAAAAACTGTTGCGTTTCTGAAATCAATGTGATATATTATAAGAGTTGCTGCTGACGAGAATATCGTCGCCAACAACGAGCTTGATCTTTGAAAACTGAACAACGAGTGAGTATCGGAAATCACGCAAGTGACTTCCAAAATTGAGAATGCAAATTCTCGTCAGATGTTTCAAAATGAGCGAATCGCTCTTTTCAATAACCTTATTGGAGAGTTTGATCCTGGCTCAGGACGAACGCTGGCGGCGTGCCTAATACATGCAAGTCGAGCGGAGCTTATCCTTCG
>NZ_JBVYOK010000043.1:0-23596 GCF_056120445.1 Paenibacillus sp. sgz302115 | reverse complement strand
AGCCCCCGCTGATCTTTTCTCAGTGGGTCATGAAGCTAGAGGACCGCAGTCTTTTTCACCTTACACTTTGAAAGAAAGAGCAATCCTACAAGAACTTAAGTTTTGATAGGGCAGACTCCGGAATTAGGGGGCCTAGCCGTTTCTGCCGTTATTTCCGGGCCTACCACCCCATCCTGCTCCAACAACGGCATTTCTGCCGTTATTTCTGGGCCTACCACCCCATCCTGCTCTAACAACAGCATTTCTGCCGTTGTTTCCGGGCCTACCACCCCATCCTGCTCCAACAACGGCATTTCTGCCGTTGTTTCCGAGCAAACCCGCCAATCTCGCTCTAACAACAGCATTTCTGCCGTTGTTTCTGAGCAAACCCGCCAATCTCGCTCCAACAACGGCATTTCTGCCGTTGTCTCTGGGCGAAGTACCTACTCACGGTTTTCCTTGTTTTCACCTGTTTTGAGACCTTTAGTAAGCGATTGCCCTGACAAAATCCCCGGAAGGCTTGACGTATCCCGCTGCGCTGTACTATGTTGTTAGTTACAGTTATGGATTCATGCTGATTTATCGTACAGGAAGGTGATGCTTCATGTTTCAAGCCATGCCCTATGACGGCACACGCAGCGAGCGGTTTGAGGCGGTTCTTACCCAGCTCGGAGCACTGATGGAAGGCGAACCGAATGCCATTGCCAATCTGGCCAATGCCTCAGCGCTGCTTAAGCTCTCTCTGCCGGATACCAACTGGACCGGTTTCTATCTATTTGACGGTAAGGAGCTTGTGCTCGGGCCATTTCAGGGATTGCCGGCCTGCATCCGCATTCCGCTCGGCAAAGGAGTATGCGGCACGGCAGCAACGGAGCGCCGTACCCTTGTCGTGGGCGACGTGCATGCCTTCCCCGGACATATTGCCTGCGACGAAGCCTCGAACAGCGAGATTGTCGTTCCGCTGGTACGTGACGGCGTCCTGCTCGGCGTCCTTGACATCGACAGCCCGCTCAAGCACCGTTTTGATGATGAAGAACGGCGCTTCCTGGAGCGGTTCGCAGCAATGGTCTCGGACGTTATTTAATCTGTCCCTTGGGACATACAAGACCCTCACAGGCGCAGAATGACCTGCGCACCGTGAGGGTCTTGTTTCGTTCATTAAGCTTCTCTCAGATAGGGGAACAGCTCAAGCTTACCGCCGGACCGGACTGATGTTCCAGATCTCGGCAGCGTAGCGGCTGATCGTATTGTCACTGGAGAACTTGCCGGAGTGTCCAATATTAATAATCGACTTTTTCAGCCATTCCTTACGGTTGCGATAGGCCAGGTCAATCTTGACATGCGTCTCGACATAAGAAGCGAAATCCTTGAGCACAAAGAACTCATCATTGTTGTCGATCAGCGACTGGTACAATGTCTCGAACTCCTGGGTGTGACAGCAGATAGGACCCGGTGTAACCAGTTGGTCCAGCACTTCCTTCACACGGGAGTCTCCATTGTAAATATCGCGTGCATGGTAGCCGCCAAACTGGTAGTAATCCATGACCTGCTCGGCCCGCAGACCAAACAGGAACATATTGTTGTCTCCCACCATTTCATGCATTTCCACGTTGGCTCCATCCATTGTACCGATGGTCAGCGCGCCGTTCATCATAAACTTCATGTTGCCGGTGCCGGAGGCTTCCTTACTCGCTGTAGAAATCTGCTCACTGACATCGGCGGCCGGAATGATCTTCTCTGCCAGCGATACCGAGTAATTTTCCAGGAAGAAAATACGGATCTTGCCCTTGATGTCCGGGTCTTTGTTGACGACATCCGCCACAGTGTTAATCAGCTTAATAATCCGCTTCGCCAGATGATAGCTCGGCGCCGCCTTGGCGCCAAAGATAAAGGTGCGCGGCACGATATCCATCGAAGGGTTGTCCTTCAGCTGATTGTACAGGTGCATAATATGCAGAACATTCAATAGCTGGCGCTTGTAGGCATGCAGCCGCTTGACCTGCACATCGAAAATCGAGTCCGGATCAACCTGCACGCCATGCTTGCCGGCAATATACTCTGCCAGACGCACCTTGTTGCGGCGTTTGATCCCGGCCACCTGCTCCTGGAAGGAGGCGTCCTCGCTGTACTTAATCAGACCGATCATCTCCTGCGGATGATGAACCCAGCGGGTGCCGATGGAATCATTGATCAGTCCAGCCAGCTCGGGATTGGCATGCTGCAGCCAGCGCCGGTGGGTGATGCCGTTCGTCTTGTTATTGAACCGGTGCGGATACATCTCATTGAACAGGCGCATTTCGCGTTTTTTCAAAATTTCTGTGTGCAGTGCAGCTACTCCATTGACGCTATGGCTGGCTATAACTGCCAGATTGGCCATCCGTACCTGATCGTCATGAATGATCGCCATTTGATTAATCCGATTCTGGTCCCCGGGATACTTGCTCATCAGCTCGCCGCAGAACCGGGCATTGACCTCCTCGATAATGAGGAAGATACGCGGCAGCAGCTCCCGGACCATCCCGAGCGGCCATTTTTCCAGCGCTTCGCTGAGAATGGTATGGTTGGTATAAGAGACCATGCGGGTGGTCATGCTCCAGGCCTTATCCCAGCCCAGTTCATGCACATCCATCAGGATTCGCATCAGCTCAGGAATTACCAGCGTGGGATGGGTGTCATTGATATGCAGGGCCACTTTGTCCGGCAACTGCTCAATCGGAAGTCCCGTCTTGCTGTAGGTCCGCAGAATGCTCTGCAGTCCCGCGCTGCAGAGGAAGTACTGCTGCTTCAAACGGAGCAGCTTGCCCTCATATTCCGAATCATCGGGATACAGGAACTCCGAGATCGACTCCACCGAACGCTTGTATTCCAGGAACTTGTGATAGTCGCTTCCTGCCAGCGATCCGAACATTCTCGAAGGCTGGGTAATGGACTCTGCGCTCCAGTTGCGCAGCGTATTCACATGCCTGCGGTCTGCCCCAATAATCGGAACATCATAGGGAACCGCGCGCACCGCTTCATAGTCTTTGTGCTCGAAGACAAGCTCTCCGTCCTTTGCAGAGGTCTCAACATGTCCCCAGAACCGTACCTCCACCTGTTTGTCTTCCCGTCTCACTTCCCATACGTTATCATTCTGCAGCCAATTATCGGGCAGCTCCACCTGATACCCGTCAATGATCTTCTGCTCGAACAGACCATATTTGTAACGTATGCCGCAGCCATGCCCCGCATATTGCAGGGAGGCTAACGAATCCATGAAGCAGGCGGCGAGGCGGCCCAGACCGCCATTGCCGAGGCCCGCGTCCGCTTCCTCTTCTTCGACATCCCGGAGACAGAACCCCAGCTCCTCAAGTCCTGACCTTACAATCTCAAGCACACCCATATTCAGCAGGTTGTTGCCAAGAAGCCTGCCGATCAGAAACTCCATTGAAAAATAGTATACCTGCTTATCCTTATCGGCTTTTAGTTTCTGGTTGGTTTCCACCCAATCTTTGCCCGCGCTCTCGCGGATCATATTGCCGAGAATATTGTAGACATCGGCGTTAGATGCTTCTTCCAGCGGCTTGCCCAATTTTCCGATGAGTGTCTCGCGGAACACTTGTTTGAAAGTCTCTTTATCGTTGAACAACAGCAGGTTCCTCCTGACTAAATGCTTTTTTGGGATGCGGTTAGATCTTGCTGCTCTTGGCAATTACAAATGGGCGTTTGCTGTCTCCGACAAGTATCCTGTCCTTGCTCAAATGCACGTCTTTATCCATGATGACATTTTCGATGACGGCATTCTCTTCGATTACGCATTTCTGCATAATAACAGAGTTGATAATGCGCGCCCCCTTGCGGATCTGCACTCCCCGGAAAATCACGCTGTTCTCCACCGTTCCGGCGATGATACAGCCGTTGGCGACAAGCGAGTTGCTGACCTCCGCGCTGTCCAGATACCGGGTCGGGGCTTCATATTTAATCTTAGTCTGCACCTGATTCTCCTTGAACAGTCCGAAATAATTATCCTGCTGGAGCAGGCTCAGGCTGTTCTTATAATAGCTCTCCAGAGAGTTGATTACCGCATGGTAGCCGGTATACTCATAGGCGGCGATTTTGAACTTGTGGCGGTTCTTCTGGATGACATCGCGAAAGAAATAGCTTTCCCCATGGGCAATGCAGTATTCCACCTGCTCCAAAAACAGCTTTTTCTCCATAATGAAAATATCCAGATACACATTCGGATGATCCTTCTCATGGTGAATTTCCGTTACGGCATTCTCTTCGTTCACCTCAACGCGCAGGCACAGATCATGCTCCGGCTGGAGCTGGTCTATTTTTTTGTAAACCAGGGTTACGTCGGCCTCCTGCTCGAGATGATACTGGTACACCTCCTGAAGATCAACAGTGTTAATATGCTGGCTGCCGGAGAACACAATGTATTTGGCCGAAGCCCTTTTGAAAAAATCGAGATTGTTGTGGTAATGCTGCAGATCCCCAAGGGAAGTATCCGTCGGATCATTCCAGTCGGGCGGCAGGATGAACAATCCTCCATGCTTGCGGTTCATATCCCATGACTTGCCGTCGCCAAGATGGTCCATCAGGGAGCGGTATTTGCGGCGGACGAACAACCCCACGCTCTCCAGCTCCGCCCGCATCATATTGGAGAGGACAAAATCAATCAGCCGGTAACGGCTGGCAAAAGGCACGGCAGCGCCGCAGCGGAAATAGGTCAGCTCATTTAGTTTATCCAGTTCATGGTCAAGATTAATGACGCCCATCAGTTGTTTCATCCGAATCCACCGTCCTCTGCTGGTTATATGGTTTTGGCCGCAATGCTTTTCCGTTTCTTGCTCCGATTGTCGATCAGCAGAATTTCATTCTCATTCTCCCGCTCGATACCAATTTCCATATAATCCTCAATTTCCGTGTTTTCGCTGATGATGGCTTTGTGAATTCTGACGTTTTTGCCGATTTTGACCTTGGGCATAATGACCGAGTCGGTAATCACGCTGCCCTCGCCCACTTCCACGCCGTAGAAGAGCACCGAATGCTTCACTTCTCCGCGAACGATGCAGCCTTCATTGATAATGCAGCCCGATACCTTCGCTCCGGGAGCCACATACTGCGCCGGCTGATTCGGATTGCGGGTGAAGATGCGCCAGCCCGGATCATTCAAATTCAGCGGCGGGGTATCGCACAGCAGATCCATGTTGGCTTCCCACAGGCTTGTCACCGTACCAACATCCCGCCAGTACCCTTCAAAAGGATAAGCGTACAGGGACTGGCCATCCTCCAGCATGAGCGGAATGATGTCCTTGCCGAAATCATGGGAGGAGCCTGCGTTCTCCCCGTCTTCCAGCAGATGCTTGCGAAGAACCTCCCATTTGAAAATATAGACACCCATAGATGCCAGTGTGCTCTTAGGTTTGGCTGGCTTTTCCTCAAATTCGTAAATCTTCAGATCCTCCTCCGTATTGAGTATGCCAAACCGGCTGGCCTCCTCCAGAGGAACATCAATGACCGAAATGGTGCAGTCGGCATTTCTCGCCTTGTGGTACTGCAGCATTGCGTTATAGTCCATTTTATAGATATGGTCGCCGGACAGAATAAGTACATGCTCCGGGTCAAATTGGTCAACAAATTTAAGATTACGGTAAATCGCGTCTGCCGTTCCCCGATACCAGCTGCTTCCGTTCTCCCGTTCATGCGGCGGCAACACGAATACACCGCCATCCTTGCGGTTCAAATCCCAGTCACTGCCTACTCCAATGTACGAGTGCAGCACAAGCGGCTCATATTGCGTCAGCACACCCACTGTATCAATACCTGAATTGGAGCAGTTACTCAAGGGGAAGTCGATAATCCGGTAGGTTCCCCCAAAATAAACAGCGGGCTTAGCGAGTGATTTGGTCAATCCCTTCAACCTTTTCCCTTGGCCTCCCGCCAATAGCATGGCTACCATTTCTTTTTTCATCATGGAAGAGCCTCCTTGACTTATGGGTATTGAAGCATGTAATAAATCAGATTGGTTGAATAGAAATTTCAGAAAGAGGTACAGCAAAAGAGATGATCTTGACAGGAAATGTGCTAAGGTCAAAAACGGGGAAACCGATGGAATCGGGACAGTTCACCAGGTCCAAGGATAAGACTCAAGACCTGTATGTATCTTTATTGTAAAGTGTTCTATAGCCGCCGTCAAAACCCTTTATTGCCCCAATTGAAAACTTTAAAATTCTAACTGTATTTCTTATGAACTCAACTTTCTCAACCTAGAAAATCGGCTTGAACCCTTGAGGCTGTATTAAGCGTAATCGTCCTCCCACAGTTTCTGCATCCAACCTCATCCTCAACAAGTACAGCACTGAAGCGAAAAAAAGCACCCAGCAGTATGCTGGAGTGCATTTTTTGTGTAAAATTCCGCTCAATGATGCGCCGGAGCCACTATTTCCTTTTTCACAAATAACCGTTTCAGGAAAGCGTACAACTTGGCAAAAGCATACACCAAGCAGAACGAGCAGGCTACCGTTGTCAGATAGACCATCAGCAGAGCCACGAAGAACGGCAGTTGGTCGACCAGTCCGCCAAACAGCTTCAACACGAAGTACAACACAAACACATTCGCGGTAAATGCGCGGTACGCATATGTGGACAGCCATTTATAGAACGGTAGCACACGCGACTGGCGGGCTATTAGATGTCTCGCCAGCATGTAGATCAAAGCGATTACAACCAGGCTATATAGCGTCATGGATGGCTTCAGGTAGACCAGGTTGCCGAAGCTCATATCCTTGAAGCCATAACTGAAGAACTCTCTATTGGTCCAGATAAGCAGCAGCAGCATGACCGGAATGAGGATAAATTGGACCCGGCGGAGCACGCTGTCGAATCGTTCCTTGTATACCCAGGCGATTCCTCCCAGTAGAGCGTAAATAAAATAGCTGACAAATACACGGTCCAGGTAGCGCAAGCTAACCGCGTATTCAGCACGGAAGACATAGGTGTCATACATCCACAACCACGCGCCGAAGATCAGGAAGCTTACGATTAGTGTCGGAATAACCCGCGATGGCTTGGCAAGGAACTTGTAGCTGACATAGATCAGCACCGGCATCAGAACCTGGAACTGTAGCATCATCACCGTATACCAGTATTGTGGCGAGGAATTACCGACGATATATGATTCAATTAGTGTCCAGAACGAGGTGACATGGGTGTTAACCTGCACGCTCGGAACTAAGATCAGACTTGCCGTTGCCCATAGAAAATAGGGGATGACCAGCTCGTAGAACTTTTCCTTGTAGAAATGTCCCACCTTCGTATGCTGATTTCCTTTGACCATTCCATAAACGATGGCAAAAATAAAGACTGGTGCTGTATACTTTACCAGATTATAGATTACAGCTAACAACGCTAAATCTCCATTTCCGTCCGCATGCTTCAGGAACATTCCGAGCACACTCTGCAGGATGGCTCCGCTGACGGCAAATACTTTTAAAATATCACTTTCATTAATATTTAATTTTAATTCCGATGTTTTTTCCATAAAACGCACATAACCGTTTGCGGATTAATCTCTCAGCTAAACGATCGTGCTCTCCCCCTCACCTTGGATAAAAGCTCATATCACCGCCAAGGGCTCCGGACCAGCTTCGGCCCTAGAGGCGTCCGCAGCACTACTGTTTCAGCCCGACTGTCGATGATTTCACGCAAAATATAGGCTCCTTCCGCGCACTCGACTTGAATATCGATCCGCGCTTCCAGCTGATCCAGCTCGTACAAAAGATTGGCTGCCGTTTCAAAATTGAAATGGCCTTCCCTTTCAATAACAAGATCAAGATCGCTGGTTTCCTTCAGCGACGGGGTACCCGTTACCAGTTCAAAACCGGCACTGCCGGTCGGTCCCCAACGCCAGTTCGTCATCAGCTCTGCAACCTGATCCATGATCCGAAGAACAGGCAAGGCCTGTCTTTCCGCAGGCAGCACCTTCCACATCCTGTTCTCGGCAATCTCATACGGCGAGATAATGCGCCCGATGCCTTGCGGGTCAAGGAAGGCAGGCTCCCGCTGATTTCGCTGGGCTCCCCGAATCCCCACTGGAACGCTGCCGTCTTGATACCGTTCCGCACGCCGGACGACAACAAAGGGAGTGCGTAGCAGTGAAGTGGTGACCCACTCCCTTTCTTCATCCATTACAAGATAGGACAAATCGGACACCTCAATCAGGTCATGCGGCCGGATTACCACTGCTGCCGTAATACCTCACGCACCTTGAGCGTGGCTTTACGACCGCCGGCCAAGGCTTCCTGCGTTTGCAGGCGGAAGCTAAGATCACGCTTTGCTCCCACGGTTGAAGAAACAGCTTCGGCAATGGCCTGTTCGACTGCAGCCACATCAGCGGCTTTCGGTGCGTCCGCTTCAATGTCGGACAGCAGACGGTATAGAGGTCCCAGCGTGCTGTAACTGTTCACGTCGTATGCCATAGCCGGGACTTTCTTCGTTGCCTCTTCCAGCTCTGCAATCGTCCGCTTGGTAATCCGGGCCGCGGAGGCTTTCGACATCGCTTGAATGTTGATCTTATCATCATTCAATGCAATCAGGCGGTTGGATTGCAAGCCATGAGCCAGGAAAGCACCGGAGATTGCATTGCCAACAATTACACCGATGACGGGATGGCCCTGCAGTCTGGCTGTAGCGTAAGCGTCGGCACTGGCGGCAAGCGCCAGGCTGATACCGACCATCTCTTCTTTGTAGCCATAAGCCTGGCTCGGCACGTCGATTACGGCGATAATTGGGCGTTTCACTTCCTTGTGCTCATCCTGCTTGATGGCATCACGCACGATTTGCGCAAGTGTCCAGCCTTCCAGAAGGCCAACTTCCCCTTTGCGAGCGCGCTGGAAGTGACTGCGAGCATCCGGTACGACAGAAATGACTCTGCTGAGTACGCCGTTCTTTGTAACATCAGCGGCCAGTACCGAAGGCACTTCACTGACTGGATGAACAATGCCTGTCAGCAGTGAGAACCAGTGGTAGCCCCGGCTGTCGGCAATATCCGCCTTACCCTCCTGTGCTAATGGAACAGACTGCGGAGTGGATGTATGCTGGCTATAAAATTCCCGGTAACGCTCAGGTGTCCATTCACCCTCGGTATCCAGCTTCGCGAGCAAGCTCAGGTGAAAATCAACTTGTTCGGTTTTAGCCGGTTTGGCCGGTACAGCAAACGCCGTACTGACCGCATCAATCACAGCTTCCGTCGTGTCTTCCACGACCTCGTCCACCAATCCCGTCGCAAAGCGCTGATTAACGCCAATCGTGTTCCAGATGAGCGCCTTGTCACTGGAGTCAAATTCCATCACGCCGGCTTCCTGCTCAATAACCTCCGGCCCGTTAAGACCAAGCCGTGCTTTCTTGGTAGCAATCAGTGTTGTGAACAACTCTGCTGTAATGGACATCCCCCCGAAGGCACCGACGCGTCCAGGTATCAGCCCGACCACTGGAACATACTTGCGGAGCGCCACGATTTGCGTGCAGATTTCCGAGATTGACAGCAGTCCATAATTCGCTTCCTGCAGTCTGACACCGCCGGTATCGAAGATCATGACTGGATAAAGCGTATTGCCCTGTTTATTCTCTTCCACGGCAAGCTCCAATGCACCGGAAATTTTGGCACCGCTGACTTCCCCGATGCCTCCACCCTGGAAGGCGCCCTCCATCGAGATGATCAACACCTTCTGGCCACGGATCGTTCCAAGCGCAAGTACAATGCCGTCATCACTTTGCGGGACAATGCCCTGCGGTTCCAAATGCGGAGATTGTATGTTGTCCAGCGGGCCTAGCAGCTCGCGAAACGTTCCTTGATCAAGCAGTGCTTTGGCACGTTCGCGTCCGTTCAGTTCAACAAAACTATTCTGCATAATTAAGCACCTCCAAAACTTGGGCAAATCTTAAAGCAACAACCCCCGGAGTCGCACCGAAGTCATGTACTGTTACATGAGCCGTAATCGGATAACGTGTGAAGAAACGGCCCAGTACGTTGTCCCATACCTGTCCGAAGCCATCGCTTCCGGTAAGAAGGCTAACTGTGGTCACACCGCCTTCCACCGGCTCCATAATAATCTCCAGATCTCCTGATCCGACAACACCGATATGCACCGGTCTCTCAATCGGCTTATCCGTTTTATATTGAAATTGCAGTTTCTCCATTTCTGGGAACACCTCCAAGGTAAAGTTCAATGCACAAGAAATAATGTAGCGGCGAGCAGATCAGCACTGCCTCCGGGTGAGAGGCGTCTAGTGGTGCAATATTCGGACAGACGGTAAAAGAGCTTTCGGCCTGTCTGCGAGCGGAAGCCGTCCGCACGGAGACAAGCACCGGCCATCCGCTGAATTGCCGCCAGATCTTCCAAGCTTCCACGGTGCAGAATACAGGTATCCTCCACCGTGGACATCAGAGCCAGCAGCGCCTCAATCCGTGCTTCATCCTCTGTTTTCCCGCCTGCTCTGGCCCGGAGCAAGGCTGGCAGTGCGGCTACCCTGATATGCGGGAAACCCAGCTTAGCTTCCTCGGCAGCCCCGATCACTTTGTATTTCCGCTGTACTGCCTGGCCATTAGTAAGTGTAGAAGGCTGGTAGCGGTCTTCAAATGAGGCAATTTGACCTGCGGTGCTCATGATGCGGTGCGGATCACATTCTCCGGGACAGGCCGCAAGCGCACTGGTCAGCAGACCCAGTGCCCAGATCGCCCCTTTGTGTGTATTCACTCCATTCGTGGCGGAGAACATCTGCTGCTCCCCCTCGCGTCCAATTGAGGCGATCTTCTCACGCAGGGACTGATTGAGCGGATGAAGATACGAGGCATCGGCGATTCGCTGAAACGTCTCTTCTAAGGCCCGGGCCGATTTAATCATCAGCCCGATGGACATATCGCTATGGGAGCCGCTGTCCCTGGTATCGACCAGTCCCGGCTTAGGTGTTAGCAGCGCCTCGTCCACCAGCGCCTGCACAGCTTTGGCGGCCAAGTCGGCCCCGAACGTCGTACTGGCTGCGGTAAGCATAACTTAGGACCAGGTCCGGAATTTAGCCGGCGGCTGATATAATCCATCAGACCAGTCCACCAGATCATTGATGGTCTGGGCCGCCAGCAGGGAACGCTTAGCTTGTCTGCGCATAATGCCAAGATCCTCAGGCAGCGCCACAATCCCTCTGTCGCGGAGTACGGTCACATCGCTCTCATTGCTCTCCATACCGAGCGGAGTAACTCCGGCAACGGCTGCCAGCGCCTGCTTTCTTTCTTCGATACTGTCCGTTTTATATAGGTAAGCAATACCTTCCTCGGTAACGACATGAGTAACATCGTCTCCGTAGATCATGACCGGAGTAACGGCAAGTCCGGACTCATCCTTCACCTTAATCGCATCCAGCGATTCCACAAAGACCGGCTTTTTGTTGGCACCGTACGTCTCGATCATCTGCACAACCAGCTTCTGGCCTTTGGACAGCTCATGCTGATGTTCGATCATGTCCAGCCAGGCCGGGGTAGCATGCCGGCGTCCGCGGGGATCATGCCCCATGTTCGGCGCTCCGCCGAAGCCGGATAGACGGCCGGCAGTCACGGTAGAAGAATTGCCGAGCGGGTCCATCTGCAGCGTTGAGCCGATGAACATATCCACGGCGAATTGACCGGCTACCTGGCCCATCGCCCGGTTAGAGCGCATATTGCCGTCTTTTCCGACGAAGAATACGTCACTTCGTGCCGAAATATACTTTTCCATCCCCACTTCGCCGCCGAAGCTGTGAATGCTCTCTACCCAGCCGGTTTCAATTGCCGGAATCAGCGTCGGATGCGGATTCAGCACCCAGTGCTTGGCAATCTTGCCTTTCAGCCCAAGCTGTTCACCATAGGTCGGCAACAGCAGTTCGATTGCAGCTGTATTAAAGCCGATGCCATGATTCAGGGACTGTACCTGGTGTTTGCCGTAAATACCCTTGATTGCCATCATTCCCATCAGGATTTGCAGCTCTGTAATGTTTTGCGGATCTCGGGTAAACAACGCTTCTAGCGCATAAGGCTTGTCGGCCTGCACAATGACATCCACCCAGGATGCCGGAATGTCCGTTCTCGGCAACACATCCACGATTTCATTGACCTGTACAATGACAATGCCATCCTTGAACGCGGCGGCTTCTACGATTGTCGGTGTCTCTTCTGTATTAAAACCGGTATACAGGTTGCCTTCGCGGTCGGCTTTATCAGCAGCAACCAGCACCACATCCGGAATAAGATCGACGAACAAGCGTCCAAACAGTTCCAGGTACGTATGAATATCACCGAGCTTCAGCGTTCCGTCCTCAATCATTTGCGCAACACGTAAGCTCTGGGAGCCGCAATAGGAAAAATCAAGTTTGCCGGCTATTCCACGTTCAAAGATATCCAGATGCTCGGGTCTGGAGATGCTCGACATAATCATGTGCAGGTTGTGTACCTTGCCCGGATCAACTTCCAGCAGTTTCTGCGACAGGAAGGATGCCTGTTTCTGATTGTCCCCCTCCAGAACCACTCTGGCTCCCGGTTCAAGCAGTACCTCCATTACTTCAACAATACGTGAGGCATCGACGTATTTTCCTTCCAGCCATTGTTGAGCTTTATTTAGTTTTTCAAGTTTATGGTCACGTTTTTGCGACCAGGAACGTTGCACTTTGTTCATTCTTCTTGCCCCTTCCATTTTTGGATTAAATATAACGCCGCCTCCATTCCAACTTCACAGACGGAAATCCGGCGGATCTCCGGATGAGATTGCTGGACCAGATGGGTCAGCGTTTTGCCTGGAGGCATTTCTACAAAACAGTCGGCTCCCGCTTCGACGCAAACAACGGCCATATCGTTCCATCGCACAGGATAGGCAACATTAAGTGCCAAATCCTCTGCAATCTTATCCTTATCTCGGAGTATCCGCCCCCTGTGGTTGGACAGGTACGGAATTTCCGCATTTCGCAAGGGGACTTTGGAGATTATCTCCGATAATTCCCGAGAAATACCGGACATCAGCGGAGAGTGCGAAGGAATAGGTACCTTCAATAGCCTTGTCTTGGCCGCCCCCATTTCTGTGGCAAACCTGAATGCTAGCTGTATACCTTCCAATGAACCCGATACAGCTATTTGTTGCTCCGCATTAATATTGGAGAGATATACAGGCGCTTCCTCGCGATGAGCGCGGTCAATGGCTCGCTGAACTTCATTTTTCGTTAGCCCGATTACGACACCCATCCCATATCCCTTGTTATACGCAGTTTCCATCAAGTTTGCCCGCTGCCAAACGATCTTCAGCGCATCCTCGAACGATAGAACTCCAGAGATGACTGCGGCCGGGTAAGCACCGATTGAATGCCCCGCCACGAATTGCGGAGTAATGCCCCGCTCCATCAACTGCTGGGCTACAGCCAGCTCCTTCAGAAACAAAGCCGTCTGTATCCAGACCGTTGATTTCAGCGCTTCTTCGTCATCATGCATCTCAGTCTGAAGAATACTTGTTGCTTTTTTCACAAGCTCAGGCACATCCTGCAGCATACCCGGAGTCTGAGATCCCTGACCTGGGAACATAAATACGATCTTCAGAATCATACCCCCTTTAGCAGACTCGAACTCGTTCACATCACAATTGTATAGAGCAGCGATAATATTGTAAAATAGCTATATCTACATATTTTTAATAACCTCAAGGTTATATTAAGGGAGTCGGTTTCTTTGGAGCTACTACAGTTAAAGTACCTTCAAGTCATTGCAAAGCATGAGAACGTGACTAAAGCCGCCAAAGAACTGTTCATTTCCCAACCCGCGCTCAGCAAAATGATCCGCAATCTGGAGACTGAACTGGGCGTAAAGCTGTTCGACAGGGAAGGCAAGCACATCACGCTGAATGTATGCGGCAAAAAGTTTCTCAAGCGGGTGGATCAGGCGCTTTACGCACTGGAGCAGGGGTTGACGGAGGTTAAGGAATTGAAGCAGGAGAAAATGGAGGTTATTATCCTTTTCATCGCTGTGGGTTCTATGCTGCTACCGGACATTGTCCGGCAATTTCGCGACAGCTACCCTCATATCCGCTTCAACCTGAGCCAGCATCCTGGCCAGAACAAAAAGGGGTTGGCTTATGATTTTGCGATCACGTCGGAGACTCTTGAGGGCAATGAACAGGTCGTTTTGCTGGAGGAAGAAATCGTTCTTGGGGTTCCCGTGTCTCACCCGCTGAGCTCACTGAGCACCGTAGCTCTGCAGGATCTGGAGCGTGAAAAATTCATCAGCCTGACCAACGGGAATGCGCTGCGGCGGACGACAGACCTCTTTTTCGCACATCTCCCTTATGAACCGGATATCGTCTTTGAGAGCGATGATCCGGCCACGGTAAGGGGCTTAATTCAGACCGGGCTTGGTATATCCTTTATCCCTTCTATTCTGTGGAACCAGGTAGTCACCGAAGACATTAAGCTTGTCCACATCAGCAAACCGCTCTGTTTGCGTACCATATACTTATCCTGGCCGGCCGGCAAGGTGTTTACGGATACTGAGAAATCGTTTTTCGATTTTATGTTGAATTTCTTCAGGGAACTCGGGGCTGCCACGCGCTCATAATCATTGCTGAAAACAACGCCTTTTGCAGAGTAGCCTTTTGACACAATAAACAGGACTTTATCACTTCTTCTAACCCTCAACGCTAACACAGGCGTTTAATATGCAAATCTATCGTTCGATCATCTCCAGCATAAGTATTCCTCGAACAGGATTAATAAATCCGCTCCCGCGTATAGACTTGTCCCGGTATTCCAGCGAGTTGATACATTAGTTTACTTTACTGACCCCCTCTACTCCTTGTCCCTTCACTACCAAACATCTTCAGCAAACATTCAACGTGGTATGTCATAATGTAGCTAACTATTACCGATTTGGAGGAACAGACAATGAAGGCTGCCCAAGGTGTAAGACTGCTGCTCGTCGATGACGAGCCTCATATTCTCCAGTTCCTGGAGCTGGGCCTGATCAATGAGGGATTTGAAGTAAGAACCGCGCCGGACGGAGTCAGCGCTATTGCGGTTGCTGCTGAATTCAAGCCGCATGTGGCCATTCTCGATGTGATGATGCCGGGCATGGACGGATTCGAGGTATGCCGGTACCTCCGCTCGGAAGAAACGGAAATTGCCGTTATTATGCTTACTGCAAAAGACGAGGTGGATGACCGCGTCAAGGGGCTGTCCATCGGAGCCGATGACTATATGGTGAAGCCGTTCAGCTTCGACGAGCTGCTTGCCCGGATTCAGGCGCGGCTGCGCAACCAGTTCCCGGGACTGCTCGGAGAGGTACGCTGCGGCCCCTTCCGGATCGACGGACGGCGCAAGGAAATCCGCCACAAGGACGAGGTGCTGGAGCTGTCACCTACGGAATATGAGCTGCTGCAATATCTTGTGATCAATCATGGCCTGGTTCTAAGCAAACCGATGATTCTGGACAAGGTGTGGGGCTATGACTTCGGCGGCGAGGAAAATATCGTCGAGGTCTACATCCGCTCCCTCCGCGAGAAGCTCGGCGATAAGGAGCACCGGATTATCCGCACGCTGCGCGGTGCGGGATATCGTGTGGATCTGATATGATCGCCCGCGCCAAAGGCCTCTTCGGCAAATTTCCGGCGCCGCGTTCCCTGCGCAAGCAGCTGCTTGCCATCTCGCTGCTGATCCTGTCGGGGCTGCTCCTCCTGATCGGAGTGCTGCAGTATGTGCTGATGCGGGATTTCATTTACAGCAACAGAGCAGAGTCGATGGAAACGCAGATCCGCTCCGTGCCGCGTGAATTGTTTTTCAATTCGTTTGCTTTTGGTGCGAATAACGGGGCGGGAACTGGAGCGAACAGTAAGGATACCGGCAATTCGGATGCAGGAAGCGCATCTCCGGGCAGCAGCTCGGGCGGGACGGGCAGGACGGATGGTTCGGGTGATTCGAGCGGTTCGGGCGGTTCCGGTGGGTCGGGCGGCAGTAGTGCAGCAGACAGCGGCGCTCCGCTCGCTCCCGGGCTGCCGCCTTTAGGCAGCGGTCTGAGCGGCGGCGAAGCCCCTGGAAGCGGGAACATAAATCCCGGCAGCATGCGGAACAACGGCAACAGGCGCCCGCTGCTGCTGGATGCCCATACGACCCTCGCGATTTACAGCGCGGACGGCACTTTCAAGGATTTTCAGGAGGAAACGCTGTCTGATTCTATCGCCCCCAGATTATCGAGTGCTGAATACAATGAGCTGCTGAAGCATACCACAGACAAGGCTTCCGGCAAGTACAGGCTCATTACAGCGGCAGATGGGAAAGAGCACCTGGCTGTTTTTATGAATCTCGGCAAACCGGGGGAAGCCAAAATGCTGCTGCAGATGAGTGTCGAAACGGGGCCCCTGAGGGATGTGATCATGCAGCAGCTATTGATCTTTGCCGCATTGTCGGTGGTAGCCTTGCTGGCTGGACTGCTGCTGTATCTGCCTGCACTGCGGAAGACGCTTGTTCCCTTGTCCAAGATGGGAGAAGCCGCGCAGATCATCGACGCGGGCAATCTGAATGAGCGGTTCCCGGTGAATCAGGGACAGTCGGAGATAGATAAGCTGTCCAGTTCGTTTAACGGAATGCTGGAGCGGCTGGAGATTTCTTTTCACAATGAACGTGAAGCCAAGGAGCAAATGCGCCGGTTCGCCGCCGATGCTTCCCATGAGCTGAGGACGCCGCTGACTTCCATTCACGGATTTCTGGAGGTGCTGCTGCGCGGGGCGGTAGATAACAAAGACCAGCTCTACAGCGCGCTGAACAGCATGCATGGCGAGTCCAAACGCATCAATAAGCTGGTTGAGGATTTGCTGCTGCTGGCCCGAATGGACGGAGCGCCGCAGCTTAATGTCAAAAACCTGCTGCTGGGGGAAGTTATCACAGAGATGCAGCCCCAGCTTCTGCTGCTCTCCGGTGACCGCAAGGTGACTTTTGATATATCCTTCGGCATCCGCGGAATGTATGATCCCGACAAGCTGAAGCAGGTTATTCTTAACTTATTTCACAATGCGGTGCAGCATACCGATGCGGAGAAAGGGACTATTCATATCTCGCTGCATGCCCGCGGCACGGAAGCCGAGCTGGTTGTGCGGGACAATGGCTCAGGGATCGCGGCCGAGCATATCCCTCATGTCTTTGACCGGTTCTACCGCAGCGATTCCTCGCGTACGCGCAAATACGGCGGTTCAGGCCTCGGCCTGTCCATTACGAAATCAATTGTGGAAGCGCACAGCGGGGATATCCGTATGGAGAGCGTTCCCGGAGAGGGGACGGCCTTCAAGGTTACCCTCCCCTGCCTGCTTCATTAGCTATTGAGCTGTAATTAACGTTATAATAGTAAGCGAATTGATGGATAGCGCTTATCCAAACTTTTAGTCTACAGGAGGTTGATCTTATGTATGAAATCGCCGTAATCGGAGCCGGCCCTGCCGGCGCAAGCGCAGCCCTGTTCGCCGCAAAGGCGGGCAAAAAAACGCTGCTGGTCGACAACGACAAAGGTATGACACGCAGAGGCTGGTATGAGAACTACTACGGCATCGCGGAAATCGGCGGTCCTGATCTGGTGGAAACCGGCCACAAGCAGGCGGTCAAATTTGGTGCGGAGCTGGTGGCGGATCAAGCAGTGAACCTGGCCGCAAAAGGCGAAGGCTTCGTAATCGAGACTGAGAGCGGCGCCACTTATGAAGCGAAGCATGTCATTCTCGCTACAGGCGTGCTGACCGATCTGGCTGCCAAAGCTGGAGTGGACACCAAAGACGGCACTGAACCGAGAATCAAAACGGTTGTAGCGGTTGATGCGCAAGGCAAAACCAACGTCGAAGGCATCTGGGCAGCAGGAACGGCAGCCGGAGTAAGCGTACACGCCATCATCACCGCTGGAGACGGCGCGAAGGTCGCCGTTAATGTCATTAGCGAGCTGAACGGCGCAAGATACGTCGATCATGATGTGCTGAAGGCTTAAGCAGGGTGATTTAGGCTGCGCTGAAGCAGGTCTCCTGCCGGTGGGCAGCAGGCTCGTATCATTAGGTCAACCTGAAATCTATGGTTTCGGGTTGGCCTTTTTTGTTCGTCCCGCACGCAGGTTAATTCGCTGATCCGGCATGATGTAGCTGCAAAGAGAATGTTGAGCAGGTAATTGTACTTGGTACACTTATATCCTCACTTTTTTCGCCTAACAAAGGTTTAGTTGCAGTTCGTACACTTATATTTGCTGATTTCCGCTAAAGTGCCCTCTCTCCTGATTTTTAATTGTATGAAGTACAGCTAAACTCTGCGTTCAGACATTTCTGCACCAGATAGCTGCAGGAAATACAATTAACTTTCCCCAGCGAAAGTAAGAGCAGGATGGCGGCAGTGGCTACGGGCAGCTTCGGGTTCGGGCAACACAGCAGTAAAATAAATTTTAGCCGAGGCGGCACAATTAACACAATTAACTTTCTCTAGCGAGAGTAAGAGACAGTGCCGCGACGAAGGTTGGCTCCGGGCAGCTCCCAGACGCCCCAGCAGGAAGACAAACCTCGCGCAGACGGCACATAAGGCCGTTCCAGATGATCACCGGCTGACCGCCATGCTCCTCCGAAACCGCCTTATGCGGTTAGATGTCAATTGTCCGTGGCCGTCCATCAGCTCCTCCGGCTGCTTGCGCCTGCTCCCGGGAATTGCAACACCGCCTGCGCTTCCGCATCGCCAAGGCTCCCGAGCAGCTCCCGCAGGTACGGCAACAGCAGCGGCCGCAATTCTTCACGCTGCAGGCCCATCTCCAGCGTCGCCTGGATATAGCCGAATTTGTCGCCGATATCATAGCGCTTGCCTTGCAGATCAAGCGCCAGCAATCCTTCGCTGCGGCACACCTCATGCAGCGCATCGGTCAGCTGGTATTCGCCTCCGGCCCCGCGCTCCAGCCTGCTCAGCACTGAGAAGATCGAGGGCTGCAGGATATAACGCCCCATAATGGCGTTCGTTGAAGGCGCAGCCTGCGGGGCAGGCTTTTCCACCAATCCGCTCACCACATGCACACCTTTCACAGAGCCGCCGGAGGCGATGATCCCGTACTTGCCCACTTCTGATCTGGGCACCTGCTGCACACCGACAATTGTCTGCTCCGACTGCTCGTACAGCTTCATCATCTGCGAGAGCGCCGGAGGCTGGGAGACCATGATGTCATCGCCTAACAGCACGGCAAACGGCTCATCGCCGATGAACTGCTCTGCGCACAGGATGGCATGGCCGAGGCCGAGCGGCTCTTTTTGCCGGATGTAATGGATGCTGGCCAGCGCGCTGATTCCCTGCACCTCGCGAAGCAAATCCATTTTCCCCTTGTCGAGTAGAGTCTGCTCCAGCTCCACCGACTTGTCAAAATGATCCTCAATCGACTTCTTGTTGCGGCCGGTCACAATAATGATGCTCTCAATGCCGGAGCGGACCGCCTCCTCCACAATATACTGGATCGCCGGCTTGTCGACGATGGGCAGCATCTCCTTCGGCTGGGCTTTGGTGGCCGGCAGGAATCGTGTACCCAGTCCGGCGGCGGGAATAACGGCTTTTCTAATTTTCATAATGGACCACTCCCTTGCCTTGTTATTTATTTAGCTGCGCAACTCTCTGCTCAGTCACGTTCTGCTGTTTCTTGCCGCTGTAGATTTCCTGAACGATATAGAGCGGACGCCGCTTGGTCTCGTCATAGATCCGGCCGACATATTCGCCCAGGATACCCAGCATGATCAGCACGAATCCGTTGAAGGTCAGCGTAATGCCGATCATGGACGCCCAGCCCTTAACAGCAGAGTCCGTAAACAGCACCAGGTACAGCACATACATAAGGTACAGAAACCCGCCTGCGGACAGTAGTCCTCCCAGATAGCCCGCCAGCTTCAACGGTTTATAGGAGAAAGAGGTAATGCCGTCCAGCGACAGCTTGATCATGCGCTTCAGCGGATATTTGGTTTCTCCCGCCAGCCGTTCATCACGTTCATATTCGATAGCCTTCTGGCGGAAGCCTACCCAGCTTACCAAGCCGCGTACAAAGCGGTTTTTCTCCGGCAGCCGTTTCAGCTCCTCGCACACCTTGCGGTCAATCAGGCGGAAGTCGCCGGTATCCACAGGAATCGAAATGTCCGTGGAATAGCGCAGCACCCGGTAAAAGGCGCTTGCGGTCCATTTTTTGAACAGGGACTCACCATTTCGCTTGATGCGTTTGGCATACACGACTTCATAGCCTTGTTTCCATTCCTGGATCATATCCAGGATAAGCTCCGGCGGGTCCTGCAAATCGGCGTCGATAATGACGACCGCATCGCCCAGCGAATAATCCATACCGGCGGTGATGGCAATCTGGTGACCGAAGTTGCGGGACAGGTCGATCAGCTTCACGCTTTCATCCCAATAGCTGTACTCCTCAATCATCTGCGCGCAGTTGTCGGTGCTGCCGTCATTAACGAACAGCAGTTCATAGGGTTCTCCTGTCGTTCCCATTACTTTCTTAATCCGCCGGTAGGTCTCCTGAATAACCGCCTCTTCGTTATACATTGGTATGACTACGGAATAGCGCACGCTGGTGCTCATGAGCAGTTCCTCCCTAAATATATATATTGAAGCGCGCCTGCCGTAAAAGCTTCTGCGGCGCGCTTCATGTACAGCCTGCTGAACGACATCCTATTTCACCGTAACCTCATACAAGGTTCCGCCATTGATACCTGTCTCTGTTCCCTGCCAATCTGCGGTCGGAACTACTGTCCCGTTCTCCGTAATCCAGCTGGTAATTTCTGAATTGCCGCCGCGTCCGCCACCGCCGCCCATTCCGCCGGTGGTGACGAGGAAATATTTCACCTTGCCGCTGGCAACCAGCGCCTTCAGCGTATCGGTGGTATACGGCACATCCGAGCCGTTGAACCCGTTAAGAATGACTACCGACTCACCTTTGTCGATGATATACGGGCCTGCCGTTCCGTAATCCATAGCCGCGAACAGATATTTCTCGCCTGTATTATGCTCCTTCAGGTAAGTCAGCAGATTCTCGTTGACACCTGCGGTGTTATTTCTGCCACCACCGCCACTGCCGCCTCCGCCGCCCATGCCGCCAAAACCACTGTCGCTTTCCGGGCCAGCCGCCGGGGTCATGCTGTTCAAGCCGTAGGTTATCGGCGTAAACGCCCAGTACGTAGGTCCGATCAGCAGCACCAGCAATCCAAGCACAGCCGCCGCGTGTACGAACGGCTTCTCCCGGCCCTTCAGTATCCGCAGGATAAGCAGCAGCAGGGAAACCGCGATGCCCGCCGCAAGGACGCCAATGGACCAGCCGCCTCCAATCGTATCGTCATACGGATGAATAATGTACCACTGGAACACAGCCGTTGCGAGCGTTGCCGCCGGAAGCAGCCACGACAGCCAGGTCGAACGTTCCTTATAGTAGGCCCAGAGCCGCAGCCAGCCTGCGCCGGCCAGAACTGCAATCGGCGGAGCCATCATAATCAGATAGTACTGGTGGAAAAATCCGGCGATGCTGAAGAATCCCATAGCCGGCACCAGCCAGGCCAGCCAGAACAGCGCTTCTTTATGCTTCTGGGTAAAGTTTCTTCTGCGCAGGCTGGCAAAAATCCCTATGCAGCCGAACAGCAGGAAGGGCAGCAGCCAGCTGGCTTGACCGGACAACGCCGATTGGAACAAGCGCAGCGGACCTGCGGTACCTGTATTGAACATTCCGCCACCGCCGCGGTTCATCCCTCCTGGCCCGCCAGCGAATTGGCCGCCGCCGAACTCGCGGCCTTCTCTGTCCATTCGCCCGCCTTGGCCCTGGCCCTGCATTCCGCCGTCACCTTCGGCCTGTCCACGGCCGGTTGAGCCGTCATCCGTTCCGCCTGGAGCCTGCCCCGGCGGCTGAACACCATTTCCCGCTTGACCGCCGGCAGCGCCTTGGCCGCCAGTGCCATTCATCATCCCTTGGCCGCCAGTGCCATTCATGGCCGGCATCTCGCCGCCGTTCCATGACGGCATTTCACCGCCGCCGAACATCCCCCCGCCGCCTCCGCTGCCGCCTGTGCTGCGGTCACCGGTCAAACGCGATACCCCGTTGTAGCCAAAAGCCAGATTCAGCACAGAGTTGGTGCCGCTGCTGCCCATATAAGGGCGTTTGCTGGCCGGAATCGAATCCACGATCACCGCCCAGGACAGGGAGACTGCCAGCAGCACTGCCGTGCAGGCTGCCAGCACCCCGGTTTTTTTCTTCCAGTTCACTTTCGCTGCCAGGATATAAAAGAGGTAAAACGCCGGCAATACCATGTAGGCCTGAAGCATTTTCTCGTTGAAGCCTACGCCAATAAGTGCAAATGCGGCAAGCAGACTGCCGGTTTTGTTGCTCTTTGTTCCCTTGAACAGAAACCACGCTGCCAGCAGCAGTGTAAATACCAGCATGGCATCAATATTGTTCGTTCTGCTGACGGCTGCAGCTACCGGAGTAGAGGCCATTGCGAGTGCGGCCAACCGCGCTGCAGTTCTGCCGAAGGTCGGCTTCACCAGCAGGTACACCAGCAGGACCGAGCCAACGCCGCCCAGTGCCTGCGGTAGAATAACACTCCAGCCATGCAGTCCGAAGATCAGCGCGCTGAGCGTCTGAATCCAGAAGGTAACCGGCGGCTTATCGACCGTTACCGAGCCTGCCGAGTCCAGCGAGGCGAAGAAGAAATTGTGGAAGCTCTGCAGCATGCTCCCTACCGCCGTTGTATAGTACGTATTTACATAATGATCATTCCAGATTCCATACCCGTACAGAAATGCTGCAAGCAGCAGGATGACAAGCAGCACAACATCGGAACCCAGCTTTTTAATCAGTTTCATCTCACTCCACTCCCCATCCATCTATTCCGGCAGTGCTCTCCCCCCGGTCCAGCTTTACTTAGGTGTATTATTGCACCCGTACCTTAACCCATAATGAAATCAGGCTGAATGTTTGCTGAAACCCGGATGATGCGGACACACCAAAAAAATGGACATGAATCAGGCTTATGCTGAGTTCATGTCCATTCTTTGATATAAATGAGCTATATTATATTTGGACAAAGGATTCTTAAAGGCGATAATCTGGAAATGCCTATTCGTATTTTAGAAAATAGCAACAATATGAAGTCCAGTATTTTCTTAGGCCAAGTAGGTTTGATGATCTCAGTCACAAGCCTACAAGAAAGGAATTTCGAAGAGTACCATTCATTATTCATGTTCTTAGAACCGGATGATCCTAAACGTTTGGAATCCACTGCGAAATTGTTCTCTAAGCAAAAATACCTGACGATTCGTTTTGTAGGCACGCATGTAGACGCATCACCGTATTTCGAAAAATTGCTGGCATATGCAAACGGGGAGAGATACATTCTAACGGACGATGCACTTGAAATTACAGTATATATAGCCGAGAAAGCGCAACCTCTTCAGGCATGGGATGAATCGGCTTAGGACAAGGGCTGTCTTTGGACAGCTTAATTGTCCTACATGGTTTGATCTGATATAATCAAAACAGGTGTTCGCTCTTTTGAAAACAGCATAGATATGCGGTTGCTCGGACATAAAGAAGACTTTCCGAGCGTAAAATCTA
>NZ_JBVYOK010000042.1:0-24905 GCF_056120445.1 Paenibacillus sp. sgz302115 | reverse complement strand
AAAACTCCACTTAAATCAGCTTGATCAAGCGAAATCCGCCGAAAAAGAGAGAATTAGGTATACTTTTTCCACTTAAATGCTCAATTAGTGCGGAAAACGGCGAATTAAGTGACCTTTTTCCACTTAATCCGGGCCGAGACGCCCGAGCGGTCAAAGCAACCGTGCTACCGGGCCGAGACACTCGAACGGCCCGAGCAAATGAGCGGCCGGGCCGAGACGCCAGAGCGGTCCGAGCAGCTGTACTACTTGGCCAAGACACCCAATCCGTTCGCCCCTCCAAGCCGCCAAGCACCCGGGCTGCCAAGGCCTCCCCGGCACTCAGCCCTGGCTTGCAGCAACCTTGCCCCGCGCCTTCAGCTTGCTGCGGAAGCGCTTGGCATAGCCCCAGGCGTAGAGGAACGCTTCGCGCTCCAGCAGGGAGCCGACTGCGTAGTAGAGCGGCAGGATAACCAGGCCGAGCGCCGCGCCCCAGAGAATCACGCCGGTGTAGGAGGTGATGCTCAGATCAAGCTTTGTGGTAATGAAGACAATGGCTGCGAACACGGCGACATTGGTCAGCCATCTGCGGAACGTGACCCAGGAGCTGCGCTCCAGCAGCACCCGGTTGGCGTACACGACAATGTCGATGGAACGGTATAGCAGCGCGGCAATCGTACCCATCAGCACGCCGTAAATGCCGAATAAATTAACGAAGATAATCGAAGCCCCCAGATTGATGGCCGACTCCATAATCGAGCGGAACTGGGTGTTGCGGAAATGTCCGGCGATCGTAATCAGATTATTGGATGAGGTGCGGGCATTGGTCAGCAGCTTGATCACCACGAACAGGACCGGCAGCCAGAAATTGATATAGTTCACATCGTTGACCCCGGCTGTATACAGCCGCATGAACGGCAGGATCAGAATGTACACCACCGTCAGAATGGCGAAGATCAGCCCCATGAAATAGACCTCATACGCATCATAGAGTTTGACAAAAGCCTCTTTGCCCTCATGATAGCTCTGCCCCAGCGCCGATTTGACGCTTCCGTTAATGGTCTGCACGATGTTGTCGACGATAGTGAAAATCATATTGTACATAACGTAGATACTGACAACCTTTAGATTCGTAAAAATCGTCAGGATCAGCACGTCGGTGTTGCGGAAAATGAGATAGGAAATCTCGTGCACCATGACCGAATTTTTTTGTCCAATGGCGGCAAAATCAGGCTTCTCGCTCAGGTCGATCCACTTATAATTCCGCTTCGCATAGATATGGAAGGCAACGATCTGCAGGACGGTCAGCACGAAAAAGGACGCCTGTACGGCAATGATGTCCACTCCCTGCAGCAGGAGGATGATCCGCACCACGTTGTTCAGGATATTTGCGATGGTGACGATGGAGGTCTCCACGTAGCTTTTGCCTTCTGCAATCAGCAGAACTCTGAATTTCCCCTGGTAATAATAATTGATCGCCCCGCCTAGGCCCGAGAACAGGATGATCGCCATAATGCTCAGCTTATTGATCTCCGAGTGAATCACCAGCGGGTAAATGACCGCTAGCAGCACGACCGAGATGAAATAATAAATCCCGGTTTTTTTGTAGTAGCTGGAGGTGGCAGTGAGAATCGAATTGATATGCTTGTGGTCGTTCTTCGCGACCGGCTTATACAGGGCTTGCAGCGAAGCTGCGCCGACGCCTGCTTCAAGCAGAGCGAAATAGCTGATGATCTGCACGATGGATGCGATCAGACCGTTGGCCTCGGAGCCGTAGTTGACCATGATCAGCCGGGGGATGAAAAAGCCGAGAATAATCGTGATCACCTGGCTCGTAAGCCCAAAGCCCAGGTTCAGTATGCTCCGTTTAGCTTTCATAGCTTCGTCTCCCTTCCACAAGCGGCACAGGTGACAGATAGGCATCGAGCTGCTCAAAATGCTTCTCCGCCTGGTTCGCCTGCAACGTCACATCAAGGCTGTTCGTTGCCATGCTCGCATACACCTGCTCCGGGGTAACCTCGGCCAAATGTGCGAAATCCGTATACTGCCCGTGAAAATGAGCGTCCTGCATGACATTGACCATTTTATTGCTGTAGGCGACAGGAAAGACCGGTTTGCCGAACACCCAGCCGAGAATCATCGCATGGAAGCGGGAGGCGACAATGAAGCTTGCACCCGTCAGCGCCGCAAGAACCTCATCTATATCCGTTTTGTAAAAATGAACCTGCGTCCTCCGCTGCAGCTCTGCCGGAATGAGGCCCATAATCTGTCCGATGGCCTCCTGATCTCCTTCATGCTGGCAAAACGACAGGAAATGCACGTCATAGCCCATCTGAATGAAATGGACTGCAACATCTTTCATTTTTTCATAATAGAGGTTGTCAAAACTGCTCTGAGCTTTGGCAGAAGGCTTGATTACCGAAATGGCGATATACCGTTCTTCGGCGGCGGGCTCCGCAGCATTTGAATATTTTAGCTGGAAAATAATATCCGGGGCCATTCGCACATGGCTCAGATCCTTGAACAAATCATACGAATACTGCTCTCTGAACGAGATGTCGGTATATTCCCGGAATATCCGCCGGTGCTCCTCGTAGTAGGCCTTGTCAGTAAAGGGGCCGAAGTTTGCGCCCATCAGATAATACGGTTTGCTTTTATTGCGGAGGCTCTCGTTATTCGCCACATATTCAGCCCAGTGCTCGCCCTGCATAAAAATAGACCCGCCGATATGAACGGTACCGTCTCCGTGATCGACCAGAAGCTTCTGCATAAAGTTTGGATGCAGCTTCAATTTGCGGAAGAAATAGTTGATGCCCTTGAAAAGAACGGAGTCCGAAGCATAGACCGTCAGGTTGGGGAGTTTCTTGAAGACATCCTTATATAACCGCGGAGCAATGAGCATGAACCGGGTATCCGGGTAACGTTCGCACAGCACCTTGATGAACAGATCATCGCCGAGATTGAATTCCGTGTATGCGTAGATCATCATTTTCTTCTTCATATCTTAATTTCCTTTCTGCTGATCACGGCTTTGAGCTTGTGTTTGAACCCGAGCCAGCTCCTGTCCAGATGAATCAGCCGCCCGTACAGGTCCGGGGAAATTAAGAAGGCTTTGATCTGAAAAGCGAGCTGCCGGTCATCGCCCTGATACACCCGCATAATCTGCTGCATTTCCTGATTCACGCCGGGGTAGGCGAGATCAATATCATGAAGCAGCCTGCGGATGCTGATGCCGCTTGTGCCGTTCAGGCAGGTCTTGAGATTGTAAAAATAATTCTCCGTCAGTTCCCGGTTCAACAGCAGATGGGATATCGTCTGGACCTCGCTGAACGGATGGGCGCGGAAATATTCGTCCACCCGCTTGAAGGCGGCGACTACATCGAATTTGTTCACATTGTACGTGCCGGTGATCGACGATGTTCGCTGCAAGTAGTAGGACAGCACATCGGGGATCGTGATCACCCGGGCGGCCCGGGACAGGGCTTTATAGATGAACTCCTGATCCTCTCCATTCACACAGCGTTCGGTATAGCGGATGCCGTTCTCCAGCAGAAAGCTTCTCTTGAAGGCTATGCTGCCGGTCCAGACTCTTAGACTTTTATGCACAAAAATATTCTTCAGCGCTTCGCTTCCCGTAGTATCCGCAGCGGCTGAAGTGAAGCTCACAATCGTTGACCGGTCCTCGCGGACCAGGTTATGGCCCCAGCAGAGAATGTCCGTATCTCCGCCGGAGGTACATTCCCGTACACGCTGTACCAGGCTCGCGTCCGCATAATCGTCGCCGTCCAGGAACAGCACATAGTCGCCGTTTGCTGCGTCTAGCCCCGTATTTCTTGCGGCACTGACCCCGCCATTGGACGTGCGGATCAGCTTGGCCTGAAGAATGGGATGGTTTGCGAGAATCTCCTCGGCAACCCGGGCGGTAAGGTCCGTTGAGCCGTCATCCACCAGAATCAGCTCGAACCGTGTCTCGCTCTGATCCAGGAGTGAATTCAGCAAGGGCGTTACATACCGTTCTAAATTGTACATAGGAACTACAATGCTTAAGCTCATGCAGCCACTCCCTTCCTGAAGTGAGATGGATTATCCTGCGGTTTGCCTGGAGAAGATTTCCTTCAGCCCTTTTTTGTAACCTCTGATGGCGGCGATATTCTTCTTGGGCTGCTCCCGGAGAATGAGGTAGGTGGTAGTCCATATGAGAGCGAGATAACCGATCGGGCCTGACTTCTTGTCCTTTAGCAGATGCACATGGTTCAGCACCCGGGTATAGGCGACATCTTCAAGATTGTCTCGGGATGCAGGCGACTCATGGTGCAGCAGCTTCAGTTCGGGATTGATGTAGAGGGGGCCGGATTTCTGCGCGATGCGCGACATGAGAATGTCTTCGCCGACGCTGTAGCTTTTGAGCCAGGGTACGGGTCTGAGATCCTTAATCGCCTCCTTCCTGAACGACATATTGCAGCCGTGCTGGAACTCGGTCTTGAAGATCTTCCGCTCCCTGTGCCAATTGTACATGGAGCCGGCTTGTCCGCTCAGAGAGAGCTTGCCGCTCGAAAGGGATTGCTGGAAGGACAGCAGGCAACGGATCGTACCGAAAAAGCTGTTGCTCATCCCGATGGCGATGCCGCCGACTCCTGCGCAGTTAGGATAGTCGAGGTAGGTCTGTATAAGGGTGGACAAGTAATGTTCGGGGATTTCGACGTCATCGTCAAGGAAGAGGATCTTATCCATAGTGGACAGCTCCACGGCCTTGAGCCGGGACAGCCATAAGCCCCGGTCAGTCTTGCTGTGATAGACAAAAGAATAACCGCTTGCGGTCAGTAAAGCCTCAAATTCGCCAAGATTTTTAACGGGTATAGCGCCATCATCAATAATAATAACTTCTATGGGGGTTGTCCGGCCAATGTCCTGATTAGTTATAGAATGAATGCACCGTGTCAGGTCCTTTACCCGATTCCTCGTGCAGATAACCACTGACAATCCTTGCATATACTCCACTCCCTTATCCAATTCTCCCATTCTTTTTTATTATTATTACTTGGGATTATAAGCTAACTTAAGCTTACTATTGGCAGAGAAAGGTTGTATATACTACTTTAGTTTACTTGTTGGGTGTGAGTTTTATATCTCCAAAGTCTTGCTGTACACGAGTTTTTCCCGTATAAAAGGAGCATCTCGCTAAGTCTCGTGGTATCGAAGGTATGGGTTAAAGGTATGATATAGTGATTTCTGGGAACCAAGAGGAAGCTTTTCAACAATCAACGCATTTGTGGATTACTTTAATATAATAATCATCATAATCGACTTAGAAATTCAAAACGCATTTTTGCAATTTGTTTCTTATCAACTGTATACAATTCCTTATAGGCAGCATCGGCAGGTAATTAAAACACACAAGTAGATCAAAATGCATAGCAAACCATTTACGTGGTAAAGAATAAAATGAAGAGCCTATCCAGTTAAATTGATAGGCTCTTCATCGGAATTCAAGTTCATTTAGGGAAGTTAATATGCACTGAAGAATCATCAGTTGTTTTACTCCAGGTTACAGTTGCACCAAGCGATTCGGATATAAATCTTAAATTCACATAGAATATATTACTAGTAGGTTCCAGTGAAGGTGCTTGATTTAAGGTTATGGCTTTTCCGTTTAAATAAGCTTCATATGAATTATCGGTTAATTTGATTGTTATATCATTTTTTGTCGCTGTAACCGTTTTGGTATGATTATCCCATGTAACGGTCATTCCATATGCCTCAAAAATTGGACGCATAGGTACAAGGGTTGTACCAAGGTACGTTACATTGGCATAAATATCTAATTTCTCATTATTAATAAAAACACTTGGATGTTCCCGCGAAGCAAATGCACTATTGACTCCTGAGATCATTAAAATAACCGTCGTACACAATAATAACTTTTTTATCCTTCTCATAAGTACCTCCAATTCAATAATAATAGACAATGGATCATTATAATCCATTGTCTATTATTATAGTTAATAAATGCTGCTATTTACAACAATTGAAACAGAAGAACTACTAGTTATAGTTACATTGGAACGATCATTCTGAGGTGTCGTTATTGCCCCGCTAGCAAGTGGGGAACCATTGAATTGCAAGCTTGAAAAAGTTGTTTGATTTTTTCCTGTATCATTATTACTAACGACTGTCGACAAAAGCTTCCATCTACTAATTGAAGGAAGATTATAACTACCGCTTGATTCTAGTATGGTAATAAGATTCGTATCCTTCAGACTATATCCCCCTAATGTTGGCGAAATTGCCCACCCGTCAATTTTCATTCTAACCTTACCATTATAATTATACCACCAGTAAATTAGAGGACTCGTACCAGGCTTATAACCATTCTTGTTCTGAACTTCGTCATATGGTGATGCAAAAGAAGTACCGTATTGATCCCAACCAGTATCGTTTTGTGTTGTCGCACGCATTTTCTTTTTCAAAATTATTACTGGCTTCCAGCCATAGCTAGTAGAACTTGGTCCCAAGTTATCATAGAGTTCAAGACCCATGTCTCCCGCCCAAGACCCAATGCCATTAGCATTAGTAGAGGAATATTCAAATCCTCCGTAGTTAAAAGCAACATGAGCTGGTCTATCCAAGCTAACAATGCTAGCGTTAGCTTCTGGGAGGCTCATAAGACCCATTAAATAACTACCAGGAGTACCAGTAGTTGTTACGTTTACTCTCCCCCCAACTCCATCTGAAATAAATCCTGTACTTGCAGCAGTAGACTTAAAATTGTCTTCATTAAGGTTTGAGCTTAATAATCTTTCTACATTGGTTTCAGCTTTATCTACAACTATAAGTTGTGGCTCTTCATTAGCTGCTTCCTCATATAAGTAAGTATATTGATCATCAAACGTAATGTAATCATATGTTTTCTGATCAGAAGATCTTGCAAAACCAACTGTAGTACCTCTTTCTTCTGCAACCGCATTTTTTGCAACATTTAGAATAACCGCCAGTTTGTCACTTGCAACTTCCTGAGATTCTTGATGGATGACGTTTACACCCGTCAAGTCCAAACTTATTGACGCAGGTGCGTCTTCGGCAAATGCTGAGGCTGGAATTGCAGAAAAACTTAGGATCAAAAGCGAAATTAGGAACTTTTTGCTACGATTCATATAATTACCTCCTCGTTGGAATGAAGTAATTATATTGCATATATATTATTATTTATAGAATTTATTTACTTGTAAAAAAATATCATTTTATATATAGTATATCAATTAATTTCATTTAAATTCCATTTATGCATTATTCAAATATAACTGAATTTGTGAAATACCCAAGTCGGAGCAGTCGGCCCTTAGTAATTCGAGTGGCAACTCATGAGAAAAACGAATGGTTTACAATTCAAGCATAGGAAAATAGAGCCTGCCATGAAACAGGCTCATTTCGAACTTATGTTCTTCATTTTTCAGCCCAAAAAACTTATATAAACCTCAGCCGAAGCACTTACCATGGGGGGATGTCAGTGTCGTGAAATTTAGTTCAACTCATAAAGCTTACTCTGCAGTTCCTTAGCCGATTTCAATCGTCAAGGAGCTGGTGAAATGTGCACCCGGTTCGAGTGTGATCGCCCCTTCCTTATCCTTTAACTCGCCCTCGAAAATATCCGAATCAGCCACGCCGTGCCAAGGCTCGATGCACAAAAAAGGCGCATTCGGCTTCTGCCAGATGCCGAGATCCGGGAATCCTTCGAAGGATACGGTGACGCTTTTTTCGGTGAGCTTGCTTTTCAGTATGATCGTCCAGGAGGCTACATTCTGGAAGACCAGCGCATCGTCCTTGAACATTTCATGGGTTAACGGAAGAATGCGCTCACCGCTCAGCACTGTCTCCAGCTGGCCGCTGATCCGCAGCCCGGCACTATTCAGGAACTCCCGATCCAGTGTTTCGTTCTCGGAGAACTCCAGTACATAATCACTGAAGCTACCGTTCTCATCCAGCGGGCAATTGAAAGCAGGGTGCGTGCCAAGCTGAAAGTAGATTTGCTGCTCGTCAATATTTTCTACCCGGTAGTCTAACTTCACGAAAGTGGATTGTGCGTGCGCAAAGACAGCTCAAACGTAGAAAATGGAGAGAGCGAATCCAAAAAGGAACGGGAAGAGATCTCCTAGTCTGTTAAAAATGCGGATGTTATTATGAATTTAAGGGAGAAGTCTGTCTAGAAGAAGGGAAACTCACGATTAAATATGCAGCATGCGAGAAGACACGAGGCTGTTTAGAAAGGATGATTGGAGATCTCACCGGTATCGAAAAAACGAAAACCCGTCCCAAAGAAGAAAAGAGAGCACGGAGGGTTAGGGAGCAGGTTACAGAACAAAGAGGGGGTCAATTATGTCTGTTTGGTCTGTAAGCAGACGGAGGAAATCCCGCTCAGTGTCGTACGTGACTTTGATCGAATGGACGGAGGAGATCCAACGGTTCCGCCCCAATTCTCCTGTGAACACTGTGGTGGAGAGATGTATCCCGAGTATTACAAAGGCGTTCATGGATACGAGTACCAAATGATTGAGAATACACCGAATGTAAAAAGGACCTGAAGCGGAGCTTCAGGTTTTTCTTAAAATTTTTCAGGGGGAAATTTTGCTTATCAAGGTCATTGTTCATGTAATGATTCGTGTAACTGGGAATATATGCGTTTTTGTGAAGGTGAGTGCTGTAGGGTTATGTTGTTTCTGAGGTTTTTTAAGGTGTAATGTCGTTTTTTAAGGTTTTTTTAAGGTGTGATTTTTTATACTAGGCTAGAAGAAATGGAACAAAAGTATTAAAAGTTGTGGGGTGGCAGATTCGGATTGCCGGGAGGGATAAGATCAACAAGAGGAAGAGTGGCTGGAAGACACTTGCCAACACAGGGCTCACATAACAGACCGTGTACACTACCCGATTGTGGCTCGTAATGGGGTTCCCTATATTGTCTATTCTGATTCAGCGCACAATGGCAGGGCAACTGTCATGAAGTATAGAGAGGGAAACGGCTGATGGCAATTGGAAGTTCGTGGGCAGCACCAACTGCTCGTCAACCAGCCCTTTGGATATAGAGTTAAAGATGGATAATGGCGTACTCTTTCTCGTTAAAAAAACATAAAATTCCAATAATTCGACATCAAATGCAGTGCGCAAAAATCCGATAGAGAAATATAGGTATTTTTTCACGCAAATTCAGGGAGGCGGCAAAAGTCAAGAGCAAACAGGACGTACATCTTAATGAAAATGGGGCTGAATTTGTGAAATTTAAAAAGGGTTCAAGATATTTGATCATGGTATTAATTTTGATCCTGATCGTTAGTAATTTTTACGGGATACCCCGCGTTGCGCAAGCACAGTCATCCGGTCCATTGGATACAATATTAGAGGACACGCTGGAGCCTGCCGGGAAATCTGTTTCGGTCATTAACAGTAACGGGATTGGCATTACCGAAGTAGATAATACCAACGGACAATGGCAGTATAGCACAGGAGGAAACTTCTGGTTGTCTATTGTGGCACCGAATCCTGGTAAGATTGCAGTGTTCGGCAGAGATGTGATGATCCGTTTTGTTCCAAAAAAGGATTGGAACGGAACCGCGCAAATCCAGTATCGGGGTTGGCTTTCTTCAGGACAGTATGGCAGTAATTATGTAAATATAAATGCTGAATATGCCGGAGATACCGCAAGTTACAGCGAATCAGAACAAGCTGCGCAGATTGTAGTTACGCCAGTTAATGATGCACCTTATATTTCCGAGCTTAGCGGCAGCACCTATCTTGATTTTGATGGCAAAGGCTATGTTACGATTCCAGATTTGAACATATACTCCAATTCTCTTACCATCGAAACATGGGTAAATGCCAGCAGTGCTCCAACGTGGGCCCGTATTTTTGATACCTCGTATGGACCTGATAATTTTAATCTTCATCTGACCTTTGAGGGAAGCACAGGGAGAATAGCGCTTGAAGCCCTGCCGCAAAAGGGTACCCGAGTTAAAGACTATCTGGTGAAAACCACAGAGCAGCTGCCGCTTAACCAATGGGTTCACGTAGCCGCTGTTTATAATGCTGTGGAGAAAAAGGCCTATATCTATTGGAACGGGATTTTGAAAGGCAGCGGCTTTATGGATCTCACAGATATGGCCAAAGGCAGTGCGGCAAATTCCAACATACCGAGACCTTATAATTTTATTGGTGAGAGCACATGGTCCCAGGATGCCAATTATATTGGCGGCATGAGAGATTACCGTATCTGGAATAAGGCAAAGACCCAGGCGGAGATTGAAAGCCAGATGAATACTAGTCTTACTGGCAACGAAGCTAATCTGATGGTCAACTATAAATTCAATAATCCTAACGATGGAGCCGTAGCCAAGGACTCCTCCGCGGGCCAAAGAAACGGAAATATCATCAGCGGTAAATGGCTGTCCGGGACAGGATTTAACTCGGGTGTGGTGACACCTGTTAACACACCTGTATCCAAGCCGTTTAAGGTGACGGATGTCGATGACGGCGACGTGCTGACGCTTAGTGCAACCTCATCGAATACATCACTTTTGCCGAACGCCAACATCACTTTTTCAGGTGAAGGCTCTGAAAGAAACATCAATCTGACCCCGGCGGCAAATATGACAGGTACTTCCACTATTAAAGTCACCGTAAGTGATGGAATTACTTCGAGCACCAGCAGCTTCTTGCTGAGTGTAGTAGCCGGTAAATTTGATCTGAAATTCATTACGCCTTCTGTAGGGGTGATGGCCCCTGCCTTTAACAGAGGGATTGTCTATAATAAAGTGCATGTTCCCAACAAAAGCGGAAACACTCCAAACAGCAGCATCAATATTAATGTAGGAGCTGTGAATCCTGCTGATGTGAATGTGACAGCCTACACCGACAATGGCTCTGGGGTAACCGTATCGGGAACCTACCCAACGTTTACAGTAAGCGGCCTGCCAGTGGGTGTATATAAGCAGGTAAAGATAAAAGTAGCCGATAAAAATTCAACCAACTCAAAGGAATATGTGTTGGATGTGATCCGCTATCCGGAGAATGATGCTAATCTGGCTGCGGCAGACGGGCTTTCAGTATCCGACTTAAGCACTGGGCAAGTCATTGCTCTGTCTCCAGGGTACAGCAGCAATATAGGCAACTATACCGCCACAGTCGAGAATAATGTAAGCTCGATAAAAGTGGATGTTATAAAGTCCAGTATGTTTGCAGCAGCAAAGCTAAACGGAATAAACATCGGCTCGGCCGAATCCGCCGCAGCCACTGGGAATGTCAGCTTGGCCTATGGAAAAAATGTGATTTCCGTAGTGGTTACTGCAGAAGACGGCAAGACAGCAAAAACCTATAATATTACGGTTGTAAGGAAGCTGTCTGGTGATGCCAGTCTGACTAATCTGACTGCTTCGCCAAATGGACTGTCGCCAGCTTTTGACACCAATCAGCCGAATTATACGATGGATGTGGCCAATTCTGTAACGGCTGTGGAATTTACTCCAACCGCTGCCGAAGGTGCAAGCATTAAGGTGAATGGCGTGGATCACCCAAGCGGCACTCCTTTCTCTATAACCGGTCTTGCAGCAGGCAATAACAAGTATCTGATCGAGGTAACGGCACAGGATGGAGTGACGAAGAAGTCTTACAGTCTGTTCATTCTGCGCGCACCTTCGGATGTGGCCGATCTTTCGGAATTGAAGGTCTCATCAGGGACATTGACGCCTGTGTTTAATAACAATGATACCGGGTATTCGGTTGAGGTCTCGAATGAGGTTTCTTCACTGGAAATCACTCCGAAGCTGCTGGATGCTGCGGCAAGCCTGTCTGTAGACGGGAATGCTCACGTAGATAATACAACCTACACCAAAAACTTGAATGTCGGAATGAATACAGTCAAGATCGTTGTTGTCTCGCAGAGTGGTGTGCGTGAGAAAACAACCCTTATAAATATTATCAGAAAAGCTTCTTCGAATGCGGATCTGTCCAGCCTGGTTCTTTCAAAAGGCCAGCTCGATCCTGCTTATGACAAGAACCAAACCCGGTACGCCGTTACTGTGGCTAACCAAGTGTCTGAGCTTGCAATAACTCCAACACCCGAGGACATCCATGCAACGGTTAGTCTGAACGGCAACGTGACCCCTAACGGTCAGCCAAGATTGGTCGATTTGCAAGTAGGAGTCAATGAGTTCAATGTTCTGGTCCAAGCGGAAGATGGTGTAACCACGAAGAATTATGTACTGACGATTGTCCGCAAGGCATCTTCAGATGCGGATTTAATCAACATCACATTGTCCGGCAAGCCGCTGTCCGGCGGATTTGACCGTACAACTTCGGCCTATTATGAATATGTCGCCAATAATATTGACAGCGTGGCTGTTGCGGCGACTGCAAGTGACCCGCAGGCTACGTATACAATCAACGGAGTACAGTCTGCAGGGGGTGTGCCGGTTCCTTTGGCTGTAGGTGAAAATGTAGTTACAATAGTCGTTACGGCTGCTGACAAAGTAACTACCAAGGAATATACGGTAACCATCGTTCGTGCGGCTTCGTCAAATGCGAATTTGCTTGAGCTGACGATGACTGACTTATCAAATAATGCAATCTCTCTTACACCAGTTATGGGTACTCTCAGTTACAATGGCGCTGTGCAGAATTCGGTGTCAGTAGCTAAGCTGAATGCGATTGTGGATGATGCAAATGCAAGCACCTCCGTATTGGTGAATGGGGTTTGGATCGAAGATCTGAACGCGGTGCCTTTGACTACAGGATTAAATGTTATTGAAGTCAATGTCACGGCCCAGGATGGAAGCATGAAGGTATACACCATTCATTTGGTGAGAAATCCAAGTACAGATGCTACGCTTTTAGAGATGAGGGTTTCCCCTGGCGAATTAACCCCGGGTTTCCAGGCAGGGATAAGTGATTATTCGGTCAATGTGGACAATGGTGTAAGCAGCATGGATTTTTCAATTGTGACTAATGATGAAACTGCAACCTACACTCTGAAGAAAAATGGAGCCTCCACTGGTGTCACTGGAAGCCGTGTGGCTCTGGATGAGGGAACGAATCGAATTACAGTACAGGTTACAGCGGCAGATGCCAGTACCCAAAAGACATATACAGTTACTGTGAATCGTGCCATTCTGCCGAAGGATTCTTCTCTTGCGGATTTGACCGTCAAATCTGTGACAGGAACAGAGATCCTGGATCCCGAGTTTTCAACTGGAGTCTTCAAGTATTCCTTGTCTGTACCTTATGAAGTAGATCAGGTAGAGCTGGATGCGCTAAAAGGAGACATAAATGCGCGGTTGACCGCAAATGGTGTCACAGTGGATAACCCGATGCTTGTCAAATTAGTGGAAGGGCTAAATACTGTTAACCTGAAGGTTACAGCTCAGGATGGTAAGACAGAAAGTGTATATGTGGTGGAAATCACCCGGAAATCACGCTCTTCCAATGCTGATTTGAACGGTATCAGCGTAAATGCCGGAGCTTTGGACCCTGTCTTTAATCCTGCTGTTTCCAATTATACGGTAGAGGTAGACAGTGACGTGGACTCCATCACCCTGAACCCGGTAGTGGCTGATACAAAATCGGGAAGCCAAATCATTGGCAGAGATGGTGCCTCTCTGGAGCATCTGGTTGAAGGGGATAATGTATTTGATATTTTGGTTACTGCAGAGGATGGGACTGTAAAGATCTACACGGTTAACGTTATTAAGGCCAAGCCTGTAGCTACGCCAACACCGTCACCATCCGCAGCACCATCGGCAGCGCCATCGGCAACACCGACAGTAACACCAACAGCAGCACCATCGGCAACACCGTCGGCAGAACCGTCAGTAGCACCGTCGACAGAACCGTCGGTAGCACCATCGACAGAACCGTCGGTAGCACCATCGACAGAACCGTCAGTAGCACCGTCGACAGAACCGTCGGTAGCACCATCGACAGAACCGTCAGTAGCACCGTCGACAGAACCGTCGGTAGCACCATCGACAGAACCGTCGGTAGCGCCGTCGGCAGAACCGTCGGTAGCGCCGTCGGCAACACCGACAGCGGCACCGACACCGGCAGTACCGACACCGGGACCTGTCACACCAATTGCGACAGCATCGACCACGGAAATTAACGTGAAGGTAGAATCAGGACAGTTGGGTCTAGGCTCTGTATTGGCGGAGACAGTCATCCGGCGTACTCAGGATTCAGGTGGAATTCTGCATGATGTAGTTAACTTCCCAACAGACCGGGTAGAGGAGGTTGTCCAGAAAATCGCTGGAACCTTGGATAATACGGCCCGGATCATGATCCCGGATGAAAAGGATCAGGTTGCAGATGTTAAAGTGAATGTTCCGAAAGATGCAATTAAGAAACTCGGTGATTCTAACGTGAACCTGGAAATTTTCACGGATAACGTAAGACTTCTTATAGCACAATCAGCATTGGATAATTTCACTGAAGATCTGTTCTTCCATGTTGTGCCAATCAAAGACCAGGCGTTGCGCAAAGAGGTCGAGGACCGGGCAAGAATTGAACGGATTGTCAGAGAAATAGCAGCAGACAAACAAATTGATGTTGTGGCCCGTCCGATGACTATTGAAACCAATATGCAGAGCAGACCGGTTACAATAACGCTTCCTCTGCGTGACGTACAGCTGCCGGTCGCTCTATCGGAAAGAGATAGCTTCCTGGCCAATCTGGTGATCTTTATAGAGCATAGTGATGGTGACAAAGAGCTGAAGAAGGCGAAGCTTGTTGAATACAAGCCAGGCGAGCTTGGCTTGGAGTTCAATGTAGACAAGTTCAGTACATTCACCATTCTAAACATGGAAGGCTGGGAGAAATATTTGGCGGCAACAGAGGCAGCACAGTTGCAGCAGCAGAACCATCACCAAGCCTTCATTACCGGCTATTCAGATGGAACCTTCAAGCCGAACCATTCGATTACCCGTGCGGAAATGGCTGCAATACTGGCGAGAAACCTCGGCTACGAAGCATCCGCAGCGCCGTCTGTCTCCTCCTATCCGGATGTGAGGGATGGCCACTGGGCGAAAGGCGCCATTGAATTTGTCAAAGGGTTAGGGTTGATGCAGGGCAACGAAAAAGGCCTGTTCCTGCCGGATGCCCCTATCAGCCGCGGCGAAATGGCCGCTATCGCATCGAGATATAAGAAGCTGGACACTACAGCCATTACCTCTGGCGGCGGATTTAAGGATACGGCTGGCCACTGGGCCGCCAAAGACATTGAGGCTGCAAGCAAGGCGAATATTATTAACGGATATGAGGATGGTACGTACCGTCCAAGCGGTGACCTGACACGTGCTGAAGCCGTAAAGGTTGTCAATCGTCTATTCGGACGCGGACCGTTATACGGTGTCGCAACCCCAAGCTGGCCTGACGTGCCGACGACAAACTGGGCTTATAATGAAATTGAGGAAGCTTCCCTTAACCACAGTTTCACGGTGAGGATTGAAGGCGGAGAAACGCTAAGTCAATAAGATCATATGAAGACAAAGAAGGCCGCAGCACCTGACAGGTGACTAACGGCCTTCTTTGTATTATTCAAAGGATACAAAATTGTGGTGGCGGGAGCAGCCGTTAATCAATTTTTATAGTCAAGGAACTGGTGAAATCATCCTCTGGCGTCAGGGAGACAATACCTTCCTTATCCTTAAGCTCGCCCTCGAAAATATCCGAATCTGCCACGCCGTGCCAAGGCTCGATGCACAAAAAAGGCGCATTCGGCTTTTGCCAGATGCCGAGATCCGGGAATCCTTCGGAGGATACGGTGACGCTTTTTTCGGTGAGCCTGCTTTTCAGCGTGATCGTCCGGGAGGCTACATTCTGGAAGACCAGCGCGTCGTCCTTGAACATTTCATGGGTCAACGGAAGAATGCGCTCACCGCTCAGCACTGTCTCCGGTTGGCCGCTGATCCGCAGTCCGGCACTATTCAGGAACTCCCGGTCCAGCGTTTCGTTCTGGGAGAACTCCAGTACATAATCGCTGAAGCTTCCGTTCTCATCCAGCGGGCAATTGAAAGCAGGGTGCGTGCCGAGCTGGAAGTAAATTTGCTGCTCATCAATATTTTCCACCCGGTAGTCCAGCTTTAGTGTGCTGTCATTCAGTGTATAGGTAATATACAGGTTGAATTTGAAAGGATAGCTGGGCAAGGTATGCTCGCTGCTGGTAAGCAGGAATACTGCACGGGAGTCGCCCTCTTCAACGATTGTAAATTCGCTGCGTCTGGCGAAGCCGTGATTGGCAAGCTTATACGCTTGTCCCTGCACCCTGATCTCTCCGTTCCGGGCTGCGCCGATGATGGGGAACAGTACCGGAGAACGGCCTGTCCAAAAGGCGGCGTCCCCGCTCCAGATATATTCCGTATCCTTTCTTTTGAAGCTGACAAGCTCCGCTCCGAGGGTACTGATCGTGGCTTCCGCCGAGCTGCTGCGCAAAATGGTATTCATAGGATGACTCCCCTTTCACAATGTATGGTACAGCCAGGGCTTTCTGCTGACAGCTCATATTCTACCAAACTTCTTAGAATATAAGAATTGATATGTTCATGCTGTTGTAACACAACGTGAATAATTACCCCCAAAATTATTACAGTGTGTCAAATGACAATCCTGGAGAATGATTTAACATATATAGAAAGCAATCATTCTATATAAAACAAACTTAAAACAAAGACAGGGTGAGAGTGACGGAGGGGAATTTTGGAACTGTAGGAGCGAATGCGACCGCCTGAAAGCTTTCCGTAGGAAAGCTCGCTTCGGAAGCATAATCAGTCTACGGATTTCATCCGCAAACAGCGGTTTAAATCAAGAAATCTGTAGACAACAGCGGCCGGAAGTCCAAACATTTACCGCAGTTACGACCAACACCTTGAATCGAAGATCTTAAGTTCGTTTTATATAAATGAGCGACGAAGCGGAGGGATAGGGCCATGCAGCTGAAGCAAATATTCGTGAACGGCGGAAGACTGAAGGATACGATTGAGGCCTTTGCTGATTTTGGGCGTACAGACAATAACGGTGTGACCCGGCTGTCGCTGTCGGAGCAGGATGTGCGGGTGCGGAACTATTTTGCCACATGCTGTGAAGAATTGGGAATGTCGGTGAAGGTCGATGATATGGGAACGATGTATGCCACACTTGCGGGAACGGAAGAGGGACCGCCTGTCGTGATCGGCTCGCACCTGGATACGGTCAAAAAGGGTGGCCGGTTCGACGGTGTGCTCGGTGTGATTGCCGGGCTGGAAGTGGTGCGGACGCTGGTCGATCATGGCATCAAGCCGCGCCTGCCGGTGACGGTGATGAACTTCACGAATGAAGAGGGCGCGCGGTTCGAGCCTTCGATGATGGCCTCAGGTGTGCTGTCGGGCAAGTTCGACAAGGCGGAGATGCTGAAGAAGAAGGACTCGGATGGAATGACCTTCGCGGAGGCGCTAGAGGCCAGCGGATATGCCGGAGATGCGGCGAACCGGATCAAGGAAGCGAAGGCGTATCTGGAGTTGCACATTGAGCAAGGGCCGGTTCTGGAAAAAGAAAACCTCAGCATCGGCCTGGTGGACTGCGTCGTGGGCATGGCCTGCTATGAGATTGAAGTGACGGGCGAGTCCGACCATGCCGGAACAACGCCGATGGATATGCGCAAGGATGCCCTGTTCGCCGCAACCGATCTTATCACAGAGCTGCGGAGCAAGCTGGGCGCGTTGGATTCTGAGCTGGTGTACACGATGGGCAGAATGAACGTGCTGCCAAATATCCATACCGTCATCCCGAACAAGGTGATTTTTACCGTTGAAGCGAGACACAAGGATATGGACATCGTGCGTACGGTGGAAGAGATCATTAACGGCTTGCCTGAAGAGCTGGAGGGCTGTACGGTGTCAAAAACCAAGCTGTGGGGCCGCGATACGGTGTGGTTCGATCCCAAAATCTGCGCACTCGTGGAGCAGGCGGCGCATCATTTGGGCTACAGCAGCAAAAAAATCGCCAGCGGAGCAGGGCATGACGCCCAGTTCGTCGCAAGTTTTCTGCCGTCGGCCATGATTTTTGTGCCCAGCGTGAACGGTAAAAGTCACTGCGAGGAGGAACTGACCTCTTACGAAGAGTGTGAGCAAGGTGTTAATGTTGTGTTGAAAACCGTGCTTTCGGTGCTCTTTAAGTAGTTTGTGTCATGAAACATAACGTATATGTTTGAAAAGAGGGCGTTTGTTCAGCAAGGGTGCGGAAGCAGTCCCGTAACCTCATTAATTGGCTTTTGAAGGAGAGACACCGGCGACGGTGTCTTTTTTGGGCGTGCCTGATTGTGAAATTGTTAGATATACCAACGCTTTGCGCGCCGGATCATAGAGTTTCCTCCCCCTCCATTGTGTTAAAACACAATCATGGTAGATAAAGTTTTTCTTTTTCACCAAAATGCAAAAGGGATTCATATGTTATCATTCTTTACATAAGAGAAATCTACAAGACGGGAGCGATAACAATGATCATTGGAGTACCCAAGGAAATCAAAAACAACGAAAACCGTGTTGCCATCACACCAGCCGGAGTTGTAAGCCTTGTAGCCGAAGGACATAAAGTGCTGGTGGAAGCCGGAGCCGGAGTAGGCAGCGGATTCCTGAATGAAGAGTATGCCGCCGCCGGAGCAGAGCTGATTGCCGAAGCAGCAGCCGTATGGGCCGCCGCTGAAATGGTCATGAAGGTGAAAGAGCCACTGGAAAGCGAATATGGCTACTTCCGTCCCGGTCTGATCCTCTTCACTTATCTGCATCTAGCTCCAGAGCCAGCCCTTGCTGCGGCATTGAAAAATAAAGGCGTGTTCGCCATCGGCTATGAAACGGTTGTCCATGAACGCACGCTGCCGCTGTTGACGCCAATGAGCGAAGTGGCCGGACGGATGTCCGTGCAGCTTGGCGCGCAATTCCTGCAAAAGAACTATGGCGGCCAAGGCATTCTGCTCTCCGGTGTTCCCGGCGTCAGCAGAGGCAAGGTCAGCATTATCGGCGGCGGTGTAGTCGGTACTAACGCAGCCAAGATGGCCATCGGCCTCGGGGCAGAGGTGACGATTGTTGACCTGAGCGCGGACAGACTCCGCCAGCTTGATGATATTTTTGGCGCACAGATTAATACCCTAATCTCCAATCCGTACAACATTGCCAAAGCCGTTGCCGAAGCTGACCTGCTGGTGGGCGCAGTACTGATCCCGGGTGCGAAAGCGCCGAAGCTGGTGACCGAAGCAATGGTCAAAACTATGAAACCCGGCTCCGTAATTGTAGACGTGGCGATTGACCAAGGCGGTATTGTTGAAACGATCGACCGGGTAACGACACATGACAATCCGGTGTTTGAAAAGTATGGCGTACTTCATTACTCGGTAGCGAATATGCCGGGTGCGGTAGCCAAAACATCGACCATCGCGTTAACCAACGTAACGGTTCCTTATGCGCTGCAAATTGCCAATAAAGGTGTGTTCAAAGCGATTAAAGAGGATGCCGGCCTCAAGAGCGGTGTTAACGTAGCGGGCGGCAAAATCACCTGCAAAGCCGTGGCAGAGGCCCTTGGGGAAGAGTACTTTGCGGTAGAGCAAGCAGTCGGGCGGGAGTTCTCACTGATATAGAGCAAAGAAGCGAAGGAAGAGCAGTGGGGGAAATGGCAGTCCGGCGAGTAATCGCTGGGCTGTTTTTGTGTTTTAAGGGAGTTATATTTCCCTCTGTTGTGGATAATATGTGCATAACTTTGGGGATAAGAGGTGCACAAAAAGAAAGACGCTCCCAGTATACCGGGAACGTCGTTTGGTTGGTTTGCGAATTTCAATGAAAACGAAGGGCAATGAAAGGACTTGAAATTAAGTCATTGCTGCACAGTAAGCTTCAACCATCACCAAAACCGTGCCCCATGGTTTGAACCAACATTTGAGTACTACTGTTTGCTACGGAGTCAATAGTACCTACAGGTATAATAATTGCAACAGCCAGACTAAAGGAAGCTAGAAGAATGATGAATTTTCTTTTCATGTGAGTCCTGCACCTCTCTAATCAGAAGTTTGTATTGTTTTTTCTCTTCTTCATCTGCCTGATGCCGATGCTGTTCAAACAGATCGACACATTTGATGACAGTGCTTTCACTATTGATTCTAGCAGATGATTCCAAACTTTGCAGGATGAACAGAATTCCTTGGTTACGCTGGTTATGTAAATAATAGGATGCTAGTTCAGCAAGGAATCTGGCATATTGGTCAGCAATGATCTGTTGATTGTGAAGAATGCCAAACTCCGCAAGATTTGTTCGATAGGGGATGTAGGAAGAAAACCGCTCCAGAATGTAATCAACATTCCAATCATAGCGGTTAGCCGACAAGATAATATTGTATAAAGCTATAAATATCTCATCTGTTCGGAGGGAGATATATTCGACATATTCAGGGAGTGCCTCATACTGTCCTGCCAACACTCGATAGAGCAGACTGTTCGCGTTGCCCCACTCCTGAAACTGAGCTACAGTTCGCTTCACTTCTTCAGTGTCTTCCTGTATCCAGCTTCCGTCCATATAGAGAGACACCCAATCTAATGCCGATTTGTAGTCTCCAAATTCCTCACACACAGTTGAACGAATAAGCTGTGCATATAGAATATAGAAATAAAGGGGTTTCTCGGGAGTTTTCTCGTTACTCTCTCTACGGTTCGACTGGCACTGGAGATTATAACGAATAGTTGCTAATCGCAGCATCTCCTTCGCGAGTTCATCCACCTTATGCCACCGATGCATTGAAGCATAGACATGGGCCAAATGTTTCAAACCATCCAATTGATCCGCTTCATCCAGCCGGTCCAGGTAACATTCGAAGAGAAGGGCCGCCTGCAAATTTTGGGTCTGATCGTCACCCAGGGCGATCCGAAACAAACGGAACTGGCATACCGCCAGCCGTTCGGAATTCTGATATTTCTCGCTGGCGCTCACATTCTTATATAATAACGCCGCAGCCTGCCATTGCCCGTCATGAAACAGGCCCTCGGCCACTTCGAACAGCATGGGGGCATAAATCAGGTTTTCGAGCAGATTATGAACGACCTGTTCAACGCAATCAAGGCGGCCCAGCTCTGCTGAACGCAAAAGAAACGGCCGTAACCGCCGCCAAGTTGGTGACGAATAATAGAAGCATTCGTCCACGTATAAGCTGTAGAAATGGTCCTCCGGCAGCCCCATCCCCTTGGTTATCCGCTCCAGATGGTTCATGGCAATCGGCTGCTGATCATTAAGTATCCGGCTGAGCGTTCCTGAATTAATCCCGGACTGTCCGGAAAATTGATTAATGGACATCCCCTGCTGCGACAGATGCATTGCCAAAGAATCGCGAATCGTAGCTGTAGTAGGGACCATGAATACACCACCTAACTGAATACCAAGAATTATAGTTTTGTTTTATAGATGTAATAATATGTTATAATATTCCAATGGTCAATAGTTCAAGATTAGTAGAAACAGTGAACTGGGGCAGGGGCTGTTGTGGATAGCATGTGTATAACTTTGGGGATAAGTGCTGTAAAAAAAGAAAGACGCTCCCGATACACCAGGAACGTCGGTTGGTCTGTGGATAGAGGTTATGATGTCACTGTATCATGTTACTCTTAAAGTTTTAACTAATCCCCTCATTGTGTTAATGATGTAAGTGGTTGTTTGCCAGTTCGGTAAGGAATCTGGCGTATTGGCCTTCAGTAAACTGCTAATTAAATGTTGTTCAAGTAGATCAACACATTTGCTTATGATACTTTCACTACTATTAATTATAGGGGATGATGTGAAAATTTGCATAATGAGGCTGATTCCTTCATTCTGCTTATTATGTATATAATAAATGGCTAATTCAGCAAGAAATCTGGCGTATTGGTCTGCTACAATCTGCTGATTGTATTGGCCAAATTCTGTGAAATTCGTCCTATAGGGGATATAGGCAGCAAACCGTTCCAGAATGTGATCGACATTCCAATCATAGTGGTTAGCCGATATGATGATATTATATAAGGCAATAAATACCTCGTCACTTTGAGGGGAGATATGCTCTACATATTCCGGCAGTACTTCATGTTGTCCTGACATTAATTGATAGAGCATAGTGTTTGCAGTCCCCCACTCTTGGAACTGAGCTACAGCTCTCTTGGCATTCTCATCATCTTCTTGTATCCAGCTTGTATCCATGTAGAGGGCCACGAATTTCAATGCTGACTTGTAATCCTGATACTCCTCGCAGACACTTGCACGCATTAAATAAGAATATAGGATATAGCGGTAAAGTGGTTTCGCCGGTTTTTTATCGTTGTTCTGCTTGCGGCTCGAGTGCCGCTGAAGGTTATAGCGAAGAGTAGCAAGCCGGATCAATTCCTGTGCCAGCTCGTCCACTTTATCCCATTTGTGAAGGGAATAATAAACATTCATCAAATGATTCAATCCATCCAACTGATCCGCTTCATCCAGCCGGTCCAGATAACACTCAAAGAGGAGTGCAGCCTGCAGATTCTGGGTCTGGTCATCCCCAAGGGCAATCCGAAACAAACGGAACTGACATACCGCCAGCCGTTCGGAATTCTGATATTTTTCACTGGCGCTCACATTCTTATATAATAACGCCGCAGCCTGCCACTGCCCGTCCTGAAACAGACCCTCAGCCACTTCGAACAGCATGGGGGCATAGGTCAGATTCTCAAGCAGATTTTGAACGACCTGCTCAACGCAATCGAGGCGGCCCAGCTCTGCTGAACGCAAAAGAAACGGCCGTAATCGCCGCCAAGTCGGTGCCGAATGATAGAAGCATTCGTCCACGTATAAGCTGTAGAAATGATCCTCCGGTAGACCCATTCCCTTGGTAATCCGCTCCAGATGGTTCATGGCAATCGGCTGCTGACCTTTAAGCACCCGGCTGAGCGTTCCTGAATTAATTCCGGCTTGTCCGGCAAATTGATGAATGGACATCCCCTGCTGCGACAGATACATCGACAATGAATCGCGAATCGTAGCTGTGGTAGGGACCATGAATACACCACCTAACTGAGTTCCAAAAATTATAATTTTGCTGTATAGATGTAATATTATTCTATAATATACCAACGATCAATAGTGTAGATTGGAATAAACAGTGAATAGAATTATTAATAATCCCGGCTGTAAAAAGCGCCATAGAATTTACATCTTCTATAGGACTGATTTTTACAGAGGGGGGAACCGGCTTGCAGACACATGCAACCGTGAGCAAGGAAAAAGAGAGCACTTCCGTTAACCATAAACCATACAGAACGCAACTGACATACACGAAACCGGCCGCTGCGCGGCAGCCGGACCCGGTGGAGATTATCCGCCGTATCCGCCAGAATCCGGCTTCGTTGACGCGGGAGGATCAGATGGCACTCCAGCGGACCCTGGGCAACCGCGCCGTTGTTAAGTTGTTATCCGAGCTGAAAAAGGACAGCAAGAAAGAGGAGAAGACGGATAACGGGGCAGACGGGAAGCCGGAGGGGAAGGGGCCGGAAGGTCTGGATAAGGCTATCGAGAGTCAGGGGACTCAGGCTGCAGAGCTTGTACAACCTGTACAACCTGCACAGGTAGAAGAGACGCCGGTGGTAAAGGTGGAGCCGGCAAGTGAGGCTCAGAAGCAGGGACAGAGCCAGGGTATGGCACAGGCGGCGGTGAAACAGAGCAGCTCTATTCTTGAGCAGCAGCCGATTCAGAAGGCGAAGCCAAGCGGAGGAGTAAAGGGCTTTCTAAAGAGGAATATGCTGGAAAACTCTGTAACCGGAAAAGCTTCACCTGGAAGTGAGGAAGGCACCAGGGATTCGGCTGCTGGTCAAACGGGTGGAGAAGGTAAAGCTGCAGCGGCTCAGCAGAAGAATGAAGCGGGAGCCGCTTCAAGTGCGAAAGGCAGCGAAAAGGAATCGGCGGCAGAGCAGGCTGATTCGCAGCCAGCGGACACTAAGGACGGCAAGGCTGGCGAGGATGCAAAGGGAAACAAGGAAGCGAAGGAAGCTAAGAGCAGCAAAGGCACCAAGGAAGCCAAGGATGGGGACGGCGAGGGCAGCAAGGAAGGCAAAGGAAGTAAGGACACTAAGGGTGCTAAGAACGCTAAGGGCGCCTCGGAGAAGGCCGAGAAAGGTGAAAAAGCCGTGCCCAAGGAGCCTTCGCTGGGGGATGCCCTCGGCGCTATAGCCGGGGACGGCAAGGAAGCCCCTGCCAAAGCCAAGAAGGTCAACATCCGCGGTGAAGAACCGGGGCAAATCCTGGATCAGCTCACCCAGGTTCAGCCTACCCAGATGGGCGACGCGTATGCCCAGGCTGTAGAGGTTTCCGCAGGAGCTTTTGAGAAGCAGAAGCAAAAGACCAAGCAGTCGCTCCCGGCGATCCCCACACCGACCGGACTCAAGGGGAAGGTAATACAAGCCCGGCGAAAGCCGGTGCCGCTGAAGCACACTGCTCCTGAGAGCTATAAGAGCGAGCGGTCCGGGGGAGCAGCAGCTCCGGGGAACCTCGAACGCATGAACATCGGCTCCTCCGGCCCGGAGGGAAATCCCGAAGCCATTATGAGTGAAATCCGTTCCGCCGCAGCCCAGCCGCCAGGCATCAGCATGACAGGCGAAGCCGATCCCTCTCAAGTGGAGGGCTTCAGCCAGGAAGCCTCGCAGCAAGTAGGCGCAGCGAAGCAAGCGGAGATGGGTCAGATCAACAACCCGTTCGGTGAAAATGACATCTATCCCGAGCCGGATGGCACCACCCTGAAGGCCAACGCAGAACTACAAGGCGGCAACACTCCCACCGCCAAAAAGCTGCCGGGTCTGGCGATTCCAGGAGAGATGACCGCAGGCCTCAACAAGACGCTTGCCCCGGAAATGAATAAGCAGCTTGGCGCCAAGCAGGCCGAATACAATAAAGAA
>NZ_JBVYOK010000041.1:0-29664 GCF_056120445.1 Paenibacillus sp. sgz302115 | reverse complement strand
AATCAGCCTGGATAGCTATAGGCTCTGATCCAGGACGAGCTAATGAGCTAGCTCTTGACTTAGCAGTCTGCACAAAACAGAAATGGCTTGCGTGCGTTAACTAGCTAGGAATCCCACGGCTTTTGCCGTGTTGGAGGCTCAATTATATAGATTATGGAATTACGCAGGACGCCTCCGAGTTCGTTACTGAAATTCAAATGCTGTTTAAAACAGAGTTACTAGGTATGTGATACAGTTATTTCGGCTATTCACTCCGGCCCAGCGCAGCCAGTTTATTCACCGTATTCCAGTTGCGTGCGGTGATGGACGTGCCCAGCAGCTTCTCCATCGGAACCTTGAACAGCGGGGACTGGCTTACGCTCACTTCATACAGGGTGTACATTTCTCTGCCAACAACACGAAGCTTGTCCGCACCATCTGTATAAGGGCGAAGCTGCTCCAGCGACTCCTCCGAAGGCTCTTTTTCCAGAAAAGAAACATATAGCCGCTTATAATCCTCTTGCTCGAAAATCTCAAACGGATTGCCTGCAATAACCGCTTCCAGTTGCTCCAGAGTGCGGATCAGCACGGAAACATCGAACCCGAACGTTTCAATAATCTTCGCACTAATCGTATCCGCAAGCATATCGCTATCGCTTTCCCCACTCTCAAACACCACATTTCCGCTCTGGATATAGGTTCGGACCCGGTCATATCCGAGCGACTCGAACATGGCTTTCAGCGCCTGCATTTTGATGATTTTGTTGCCGCCAACGTTGATGCCCTTCAGCAGCGCAATATAAGTATTCATAGCGTACCTTCTTTCCTTAACTATATTAAGAGATAGAAATATATAAGTTGAACTATAGATTTTCATATTGGGTCTGGTCGTAACTACGGGGAATGTTTGGACTTCCGGCCGCTGTTGTCTACAGATTTCTTCAATTTATACCGTTGTTCACGGTTGAAATCCGCGGACAAAGGCGGTCGCTACCGCTCCTCCAGTTCCAAACTTCCCCTCCGTCACTTCTGCCCTTTCTATATTTTCTTTAGTTCAACTTATATAGAACGCAGACGTCTGCGGATCTCACGGACAAGCTGCTCTTTTTCCGCAGACGGAATCCCTTCCACCAGCCTTGCCGCTGCGACCGGCAGCACCCAGGCATTGATCTCGGCATATGAGCAGCCCGATAATTTGAGGTATTCCCGAATGTATCCTTTAGTGAGCCTTTGCCTCATAAAAGCTATCATCATCCTGGTTAACCAGGATGCCCCCGGCGGGACGGCTCCCATACTGAGCATCACCACGGTTCGTGCCGCATCCCCGGCAGGATTGCCGGAAATTCCTGTCATCCAGTCGATGATCCAGACTTGCTCACCCATTAGCACATTGTCGGGGTGGAAATCACCATGCAGCAGCCGCTCTCCCTCAGGCAGCTTCTCCAGCTCACCCAGCACAGCCGTTTTCTCCTCCAGCGTGAGCATGGGTGCGGCAATAATGGTTTTGTGCAGAGCTTCCTTCTGCCGTCCCAATCCTTCCGGGCCTTCAAGCTTATGCAGCTCATAATGAAGTGCCGCCATCTGCCGGGCATACCCGCCAAGCTTCCACGGCTTCTCGCTAATCAGCTTAAGCATAGACCGGCCATGAATCTGCTGGAATACAATGCCTTTGCGGCCCTCTGATGTAATAAGCTCCATGGGCTGCGGGGTCTGGACATTATGCTCATACACAAATTTGCTGATCTCATATTCATGTTCCACATGATGCCCGGGAATATTATCCCGGTACAGCTTCAGAATCGCCCCGGTTCCATGCTCCCACACCTCAGCGGTTCTGCCTTCTCCAATTCTTTTCCCCTGCACGCTACTTCCCCCATCTACTCCAGATTGATACTAGTGAAATGCTCCACTACCGGGAACGGGCTGTAGTAATGATGCAAAAGCGCCTTCCATTCCTGATATTGGCTGGATTCTCTGAATCCTACGGTGTGATCCTCAAGATTGCGCCATTTTACCAGCAGCAGGTATTTATGATCGTCCTCAAGACAATGCTGTAGCTCATGGCCTAAATACCCCTCAATGGAAGCAATCAGCACGGACGCTTCCTTAAAGCTCTGTTCAAACTGGCTGGTGAGCCCCGGCTTCACCTGAAGCATGGCTGCTTCCAGAATCATAACAATCATCTCCTTGCTGTATATTTTCCCGGTATCATGATGCTCGTTCCTGACTCATCCCCCCCGATCATACCACGGAAAGCTGAGTTAGCGGTAAGCAGGCCTATTGCTGTGGAGCCGTCCGCTTGGCGCTTCGAGCCTGAATTTCTGCGGTGATCCATAATAACACAGGAATAACCAACTGAAACGGAAGAGCGTAAATCTTATAGATATGGTAGGCAAAATATTCCATTTGCATAATATTCTCGTAGATGAAATCCGACAAATAGACCATAATCAGGCCCATCTGCAGTACTACAGAGCGGTAGCTGCTCAGCTTGAACACTTTGGCTACTCCATTGCAGGTTACATACAGACATAAGCTCACCTTCACAAAAAGTGCCGTGACAAATAAAATCGCCGACGAACCTTCAATTCTCGTCAGGAAATCGCCTATATTGATCCTGCTGACAGCTACATACGAAGGGAAATACAGACTTGATAAAATATCCGGGCCCAGCACCAGCAAATTGCGAAAGGTAACGAAAATAATAATGACTCCCGCAAGCAGCACACTACTTACCATAACCCGCTTGGCGGACACTTTTTTGGGCAGCACACTAAATGCACCCAGGAAGATCACAACCTCCGCAAAAGGAAAGGTGAACGTACCGATAGTATCCGTAGCCACAAGCCCCCACGAACTGTCCAGAACCGGCAATAAATGATGATAATGAAATTTAGGGATAGACAGCAGCTCTAGTAATACAAGCACGATGACAGTAAACAGCAGCAGGAACTTGGCGCTTCTCCCGAGCACCTCAAGTCCCGCCTTCACAACCCAAATACAGAGCAGACCGATCACCAACATCGGGACAAGCATAGGCGTTGTGGTTAGGGCCACTGTCTTGCTGAATTCGCCGAAATTCCGCAGCACCAGCGCACCCAAATGAAGGGCATACCATATGTACAGACAGGAGAGCACCCTGCCTAAGATGGCTCCGAACACCTCAATCAGCATGTCGTACAGATCCTCGCCAGGGAATAGCTTATGAAGCCGTGCATAGATGAGCATAAGGGGGACTGCCAGCACAATGGCAAATATCAGAGCAATCCAGCTACTATTCCCCGATTGCCCCGAGACCCCCATGAACAGAGAACTGCCGATAATAAACAGAACGCATATACTTATGGCCTGTCCTGCCGGTATATTTTCCTTGCTCATCTGCCCTCACCCTTCCAGAAACGCTGGCTTAGAATAGCTTTTTAACCCAATTAACAATCGGCGGCGAAGGACTTGGAATCTCCCAATGCATGGACAAGGCAAACGCCAGGGAAAAGGACACAAGGCAGAGCACAGAGCACACATAGAAATCCCGTTTTCCCCCTTGCTTCAGCAGTCCGTAGGGATCAACTACAACGACAAAGGCATAAATGAGCACAAGGTAAATGACCATCCTAATCACCTAACCTGATGGAACGTGAGGTTTTAGCGCTGCTCTCAATAATGACCTTTGAGCTTACTTCGACATCCAGATCAGTGAATTCCTCATTCCAGTTGTTCTGCAGCTTGGCCCAGGTCTCCGGCATACGCTCATGAATGATTTCTCCAAAGCCAAAAATATCAGCATGATATTTCATCTGAACCCCCCGGATGACAGAGCGTATCTCCTTTTGCAATTTCTCGCCGGCGCGTTTCTCAATGGCTGTTATATTTTTATTCTCAGAGAAGTTTTCAGAGGTCATCACTTCATCGAGATTTGTATGCGTCACCGTCTTGATCTGCAGCTTAAGCTTGCCGTCTGTCAGCTTCGGCTTCACCTTAGTCCTGTTTGATAATATCTCCAATGAGTAGGTGGGAACTCCCTGAACGTCAGCCACATCCAGCACGCCTCCTTTGATATCATTTTTGGCAAACATCATACTTTTGGTCTCATCACCGTTCAATTTGCCCACCAGCTTGTCCTTTGAAAAGATGGCACACCCGTCTACACGCTCAATTTTTTTCCCGTTACTCTCATGGATATGGATCAGCGGTGCTATCGCATGGTTCCCCGAAGTCTCCAGCTTGTCGAGGAAATCCCATATTTCCACAACCGGGGCTGTGCTGGTGAACTTCTCATCGCTCATCATTTGCGCTAAATCAAACGACAGGATGGAATCTGTGACACTGTTCAGATGCAGGATTTCACTCGCGGTCTTCTCATTTGACACAAATATAAATACATCTGATCTTGTTTCTGTATCTCTGCTGTACCAGTCAATCGCTTTAATTATGCCTTCTCTCGCAATTTCCTCACTGACGATAATCACCTTGGCATGGCTCCAGAACAGCTTCTTGCCGGTCATGGAGATCATGTTGCGGACAATTTCGAACATCGTCCCGCCCGAAAGACTGAGCATTTTGAAGCCCGGCTGATTCTTGTCAAGCCCTCCCTTGGTGTCGAGCATCTCTGCCGTTAGCAGCATCTTGCCTTTGGTTTGGCTTTTGTCGATGGCCACGCCGGCCACTATGGACATATCATCAACCTCGACGTAATCCCAGCAGCCGCTAATGCCGGGCAGGAGCACTATGCTGAGCAGCGCTGACAACAGCCTCCGCACTGGCCTCATGGCCTTCTAACCTTCTTGACCGGCTTCCGCTTTATATTGCGCACACCGATTATCGCCGGACGCAGATACATATCCCACCAAGGGGCGCGGATGGCAGTATCCTTAATATCCTCCGGCCGGATTGATCCTACACTAAGCATGTAGGGAACCCCGAAGGAGCGAAGGCTCATCAGATGAATTACCAGGCCGAGCAGTCCAAAGAAATATCCGTATATCCCGAGGAAGAAGACACAGAGCAGCAGTCCCAGCCGCACTATGATCAATGGACCGGTAAGCCTTGGATTCAGCAAGGTTGTGATGCCGGTAAGACCTACGACGATAACCATCGGCGCACTGACTATACGCGCATCCACAGCAGCCTGCCCGAGCACCAGCGCTCCCACTATGCTGACTGCCTGCCCGATAGAGGACGGAATTCTCGCCCCCGCTTCACGCAGAACTTCAAATATGGTCAGCATAATCAGAGCCTCAACCACAGTGGGAAAAGGAACCGTAAACCTCGCAGTGGCAATACTGGACAGAAGCGGTGTCGGGACCATCTCCTGGTTGTAAGTAACCAGCGCTACATAGACCGCAGGAATGCTGACCGACAGGATGGCTCCCAGTACCCGCAGCAGCCGGTTGAAGGAGGCGAAATAATAGTTAATATAATAATCCTCGCTGGCTTGAAAATTCTCCACAAACACATAGGGCAGTGTTAGCGCAAACGGGCTGCCCTCAATCAGCAGGGCAACTCTCCCCTCCATAATTTTGCTGACCACAGAATCGGGCCGTTCAGTGCTGCCGATCATCTCGAATGGCGAATAGGGCTCGTCGCGGATCAGTTCCGCAAGATAGCCGCTGTCCAAAAGATGGTCGATTTCCACCTTCGCCAGCCGATCCTGAAGTTCCTTGAGAATATCCGGCGAGGCCAGGCCCTCCATATAACAGATACAGGTCTTTGTCTTAGAGCGGGTTCCAACTTCACTAAAAACAAACTTCAGATCGGGATTCAGTACTTTACGGCGGATCATCGTCAGGTTAATGAGCAGTGACTCTGTAAAGCCTTCTCTCGGACCCCGGATTGCTTTTTCAGTATCAGGCTCTTCTATGGCCCGGGTCTCCCAGCCTTGAGCATTTATGTTCAGCGCTCCGGCGTAACCGTCCAGTAAAAACAGCGTTCTGCCGCCTGCAACGGCTCCGACTAATTCGTCAAGCTTAGTGGAGACTATAATGTCACTGACGGTAATAATTTCGGCACGGATTTTCTCCATCAGTTCGGCTGGATTACAGCTGTCCTCTTCCGTGAATTCATAGGACATCACCGGCCTTGTAATACCGTTCTGTATAAGCTCTCTATTGATCATTCCGTCCACGTAGATTAAGCCGCAGCGTACAGGTGTGCCATGCTTATTTTCAATCACCCTTATGATCAGGGTCCCGTCGCCGCTGAAGATCTGCCGAAACAGAGCCACTGTGTCATCGAGCGAGGGACTAAGCGGCTGGGAAGAGGAGATTTGTCCGGCGGCCTGTCCGCCGTTTGGGGCAGCATCTGTGTTGCTCACAGCAGTCACTCCTGACACATTACTTTTGATCTGATTATCCCCCGACTCCCTAACTCCTATTCGCCATAATTTAGCTGCTGTATTACAAGAAAAAGGCCCGTAAATTGCTTCCTAAGCAATTTCACGAGCCTTTCCGGAATAATCCTATACCCTAATAGAAAACATGTATTCCAGTTGATATAATTTAGTTGTATAAGCTACAGTTACACCTGTTTCTTTGCAATAAAGGAGCCCGTTATGACACCATTTACAGAAAAAGTTATCGCCGTTATCCGTTCAATTCCTGAAGGCAGCGTCATGACCTATGGAGGCATTGCCCGCGCGGCAGGAAGTCCCCGGGCAGCCAGACAGGTCGTCCGCATTCTCCATTCCATGAGCCGCAAATACAAGCTGCCGTGGCACAGAGTTGTGAATGCTGAGGGGCGAATCGCGCTGACCGATGATGAATCCAGCTCACTGCAGCAGCTATTTTTGCTGGGCGAGGGGATCGTTTTTGATGACAAAGGCGTGATTGACCTTCAGCGCTATCTTCACCACCCCGAGCCAGATGAAGATTATTTTCTTCCGCCTCCGGAATAGGCGCGTCCGCCCCCTTTGCCCAGCACATTCAGCAGGCAGTACATCGTCGCATAAATAGCCAGCAGCACACAGGCAATGAACAGGCTGAAGAAGACAGACTGCCGGTTCAGGCTGTCCATAACGAGCTGGTATAGCTGATGCCGGTCGGTGAGCACATCCCAGCTGTTCAGCCGGTAGACCCGGCCAAGCAATACGCCATAGCCCCCTAGGGCACAGGCAAACAGCACGAAGATCCATGAGAGCAGCAGATTGCTTTTGCGGTAAATGACCGCTTGGAACTGGTAGAGGGAGAAGAAGCCCGTCAGCCAGCCGCTCCAGGTGAACAACAGCAGCATGACCAGATCATACCAGAAGCGGCTCTGAACGGTTCCCCCGGTAAAATACAGATTTTTGCGCATCATCAAATGTACCAGATCAGTCATAATGTAAGGCGCGTTCGGAAAAAACAGCAGCCAGGCTATGCCAAGCGGAAACACCAGCAGTCCGCCGATTTTCCTCTTATCCAGCTCATGGGCCGCCATAGAGAATACAAACGGAAGCCAGGCCAGAAACAGATTCCAGATCAAGAACTTGAAATAGTCATCCGTCCGCTGCGACACTACGCTGTAGACCGCGAGCGTTGCCAGAGTCAGTCCTGCCAAAAGCAGAAATACTCTGGAATAGTTCAATTCCTTCATAAGTGTATAATCTCCTTATCCGTAAGAATTCGGTACAGGCTTCCTGTAATTGTACAAATATTTACGTGCCTTGTACAAATATGACACAATAAAAACCCGGACGACTGAGCGCCCGGGCTTAAGATTGCTGTTCCTATTAAACACTAATGTAAAAAAAATTCGATGGCCGCACAGCTTCCAGTGTCTATACTTCTCCGCTCAGTTTACGGGCTACTGCAGGCGCGCGGCCTTTGAACGTGCTGCGTCCAGCCGCTTCATCCAGTCCGGAGAACGCTGCGCATTCCCTGAAGGCCGCATGCCGGCAGCCCAGACATTTATTGTAGTTGATCAGCTTCAGCGCATCATTGATCGCTTCCCCCGTATGCGCATAGAACTGCGTTGCCCCGATCCGCTCATACAGCCCAGTCTTCTTGAGCAGCTCCAGCGGCTGGGATTGAATGCCGGAAATCATCAATTTCCCGCCATCCTCATGCAGCTCCTTCACCAGTGCCGCCAGATTAGCTTCGCCGGTAGTATCAATGAAGGGCACCTTACCCATGCGCAGCAGAATCACCTTCGGCTGGTCCGGTCCAAGACCCGGCATCGTATCATCGAAACGGTAAGCAGCCCCGAAGAAAAGCGGCCCCTCCACACTATATATACCAATTTGCGGACAATCATGGCTATCCGTGACCATATGCGCCTCCACCTTTACAGAAGAAGGATCAGGCAGCACCTTGGACACCATATGAACCTCGCCCATCCGTTTGACGAACAGCACCACCGCCAGCACAAGGCCAACCTCCACCGCCAGCGTCAAATCGGCAAAAACCGTCAGCAGAAAAGTAATGAACAGCACCAGGGAATCCCCGGTCTTAAGCTTGAGCAGATGCAGAAATTCCTTGCGTTCGCTCATATTCCAGGCAACCACCATCAGAATCGGCGCCATTGCCGCCAGCGGAATACTCGATGCATACGGGGCGAACAACAAAAGAATCAGAAAGACCACAACGCCGTGAATCACGCCCGATAAAGGGGAAACGGCTCCGCTCTTAATGTTGGTAGCGGTTCTGGCAATCGCTCCGGTAGCCGGAATCCCGCCGAACAGCGGCGCGGCAATATTGGCAACCCCCTGCCCGATCAGCTCGCGGTTACTGTCGTGGCGGCTGCCCGACATTCCGTCGGCAACAACAGCAGACAGCAGCGACTCAATCGCGCCCAGCATGGCGATAACAAAGGCTGGACGAATCAGCAGCTGTATCCTCTCCCAGCTAATGACCGGGAAGTGGAAGCTCGGCAGCGTGTTCGGAATGTCTCCGTAGGCGGAACCGATTGTGGTCACCTTACCGCTGAAGAACAGCGCCGCAATAATTGTTGCACAGAGCAGCCCAACCAGTGCTCCCGGTACTCTCGGCGCAAAACGCATCCCAAGCACAAGAACAGCCAGACAAATTACAGCCGTCAGAACACTGTACAAATTAATGGTCGAGATATGCAGGCCGATCTCCTTCATATTATCCACAAAGCTCTCATGCCGCTTGATACCTTTCAGGCCGAGGAAGTTCGCGATTTGCCCGGTGAAAATAATGACGGCTATCCCCGCCGTAAAGCCGATGGTCACAGGCTTGGGGATGAACTTGATTAGCACACCCAGCCGGAGCAGCCCCATAATAACCAGAATGACCCCGGCCATCATTCCGGCGAGCAGCAGGTTCTCATAGCCGTACTGCATGCCAATGGCGAACAAAATAGGAATAAACGCACCCGTAGGTCCGCCAATCTGAAACTTTGAACCGCCGAACAAGGAAATCAGAATCCCTGCGACTATGGTTGTATAAATTCCGTACTCCGGCTTTACACCGGAAGCAATAGCAAATGCCATCCCCAGCGGGATGGCAATAACGCCGACGATTAACCCTGAAATGAGATCCTTGCGCAGCGCAGCAATATTGTAGCCTTTAAAACGGCCCCACCCTATCATCCTTTAACCTTCTTTTCTCTAAATATCTGATTATTTGAATATAAGAGCAACATTACTCCTGCAAACCGCTCTTGTCAACGGGTAATCAGGTAATCTGCCCCGGGAGACCCGGGGTCATTCGCTGCGGATACCTTCCAGAATGGAGATGGCGTTCACCAGGTGGTTGTCGAATATTTGCTTGGCTACCGCCAGCAGGTCTTTGATCAGGGGATCACGCAGCGAGTAGATTACCGTAGTGCCTTCTTTTACACTGGCTACCACATTTTTGGCGCGGAGCACGGCAAGCTGCTGGGAGACGGCAGACCCTTCGGACCCCAGAATGGCCTGCAGCTCGTTCACATTCTTCTCACCTTCGCTCAGCAGCTCCAGAATACGAATCCGCATCGGATGAGCCAGCGCCTTGAAAAATTCCGTCTTGAATTGCTGAATTTCGCTGTTCATTGAACCTCTGCTCCTCATAGCTTACTTCTTGTTTATTGTTTATCTTAGCCTATTTAGTCAAGAGTGGCTATGCCGCCGGGGAATTTATTCGGGCTAGAGCGCCGGATACATGCGGATTTCCTTCGTCCTGATCTCCACAAAACCGCCCAGCGCCATCGGTTCACCGAGGCATTCTAGCATAATCAAATCCTCACCCAGCCGCAGGTAGCCGGTTCCGTCTTCCTCGATGTTCTCCAGCACTCCGGTCAGGATAACATCGTTCTCCTCGGTCCGTATCCCATACTCACCTCCGCTTGCAGGTACAATATCCACCCAGCGCATGAACAATGCGGGAAGCTCGAATTCTGCCGTACACTTGTCGCCCGGCTTCACCGGAGCGCCGCACCAGATTCCTTTGCCTTCGCCAAAGTCTGTCCCAAAGCGCACTTCATCCTTTTTCCGACCTATACCAGTAATCTCAATATTCATCGCTCTGCCCCATCTGCTTAAGTTTACTGCATATTATACACGCTACTAGCCCGGTTACGCGATCAAGTATACTTCCGGGCGGCGGCACAGAGCAAACAGGGGAAGCTTCAAGCGCCCTTCGGCTCTCGAAACTCCCCCTGTGCAATTCAGCGAGAAAATAATAATAATTTATGGCATAAATCCTTTATGGACTTAAGTTCACGCAAACAGCTTCAGACCGGCAATCCGCTTCACCGCTTCCGCCAGCCGTTCTTCGCTGCTCACCAGTCCTACCCGCACATAACCTTCGCCATAGGCTCCAAAGCCAATGCCGGGAGCGACGACCACATGCGCCTCATCCAGCAGCAAATCGGCAAAGCTCTGTGAAGTGTAACCTTCGGGAACCGGCAGCCAGGCGAAAAAAGACCCGCCCGGAGCTTCAACCTTCCAGCCAAGCTCACGCAAACCGCCGATCAGGATATTCCGCCGCGCTTCATAGCGGGCCACATTCTCCTGAACGCAGGTCTGCGGACCAAGCAAAGCCGCCGCGGCCGCTTCCTGGACCGCACCGAACAAGCTGACATACATGTGGTCCTGGAGCAGGTTCAAGCTCTCGATCACACTTGGGTTTCCTACGGCAAAAGCCACACGCCAGCCGGCCATGTTATAGGTTTTGGACAAGGTGTGGATTTCAATCCCCGTGTCCTTCGCTCCCGGTGTCTGAAGATAGCTCAGCGGCCGCTGGCCTTCATAGCCGATTGCGGCATAAGCAAAGTCATGCACCACGCAAATGTTGTGTTTCTCCGCGAACTGCACCGTCTCACGGAAGAACCCTTCCGTTGCCACTGCGCCGGTCGGGTTGTTCGGGTAATTGAGGAACATCAGCTTGGCTGCTGCCGCGGCTTCAGGGCTTATGCTCCCGTAGTCGGGCAGGAAGCCGTTCGCCGCAGTCAGCGGCATCATCTCCATGACCGCCCGGGCCAGCTCGATGCCCGACCAGTAATCGGGATAGCCGGGGTCAGGCACAAGCGCCGTATCTCCGGGGTTCAGGAGGCATTGCACCACTTCTACCAGTCCGGTTTTGCCGCCGAACAGAATGGCAACTTCACGTTCCGGCTCCAGTGCCACGCCATACTCCCGCTCGTAGAACGCGGCTACAGCTTCCTTCAGATAGCTGTGACCGCGAAACGGAGGGTATTTGTGATTCAAAGGGTTCGCCGCTGCCGCTTGCAGAGCCTGGACTATGTGCTCGGGTGTAGGCATATCGGGATTGCCCTGGCCGAGATTGATCACATCATGACCCGCTGCCGAGGCAAGGGCGGCTCTCCCGACAAGCGCGGCAAAAAACTGCTTGGGCAACGCTTGGAGCAATGCGGAAGGCTCGAAAATGTTCACTGGCAGGAGTCACCCTCTCCGGCATAAATTATTTGCTGAGCAGTTCACCGTTGTAGACCTTAACGTCCAGCGGAGCTGTCAGGAATTCTCCCGCTTTCCCCGCAAAGCCGGTAAAATGCGGGCTTGTATTGTGGCTGGATACGGCCTCCATATCGCGCCAGGTTTCTACCATGATATAGGCATTTTCCTGTTCAGCATGCTTGTACAGCTCGTAAGAAAGATTGCCTTCTTCCTTATGGGTAGCGGCGAGCAGCGTCTTGGCTTCGGCCAGAAACTGCTCCTCACGGTCAGGATTGACTTGCATTAAGGCATGAATAATAATCATGGTCGGTTCCTCCTAAAAGTTTTGTTAGCGTTACTTCCTAGAATACACTGCGACAAAACCCGCTTCGGAAGCATACACTTAGGTTTGTTAGCTTATTATAGCTTATTTCCACTGTGCAATGGCATCAATCGGCAGGCGTACGGAAGCATAGCCTTCTTCTGCGGCTTTACCGATGGAGATCAGCATTACCGGGATATAACGGTCCTTGTCCATGCCGAAAACTTCGGCAATCTTGTCTTTCTCAAAGCCGCCGATAGCGTTGGTATCGTAGCCGTGGGCACGGGCGGCCAGCATCAGCTGCATGGAGACAAGACCTCCGTCGATCATAATCGTTTCTCTGTTCACATCAGCAGGCAGAACCGAGAAATGAGCAGTCAGGGCGGCGAGCTGTCTTTCTTTTACCTCTACAGGCATCAGTCCGCGCTTAACAGCCGTACCGTAAATTTCTTCGGCATTGTCGAAGTTGTTCATATCCCCGAACACGGCAATCATCGCTGAGGAGGTTTCTACCTGTTGCTGGTTGAATTTGGCGATAGGCGCCAGCTTGGCTTTGCCTTCTGCACTTTCAATCACCAGGAACCGCCAAGGCTGCATGTTCACCGAGGAAGGAGCCAGCGTGGCTTCAGTAAGAATCTCGGTCATTTCCTCTTTGCTGATTTTGACGGATGTATCATATTTGCGGATGGAACGGCGGCCTGTGATAATACTTGTGAAATCATTGGTTTTGGTAGTGTTCATTGTAAAAATAAGCTCCTTTATAGTTGGATTATAGATTATAGTTTATAGCTACAGCAGATTGATATTGTGCTGCAGGCGGGCAAGCATATCTGCGAGCGTTATGCGCTCATGTTCGTCGAAGCCGCTTAGCAAGCTGCTGATGAAACGGCTCTTCTCTTCCCGGTAAGACCGTATTTTCTCCCGGCCCTGTCCGGTCAGCGAGACAAGAGTAACTCTGTTGTCGGCAGGATTGTTGCGGCGGGAGATCATGCCGGTATCCTCCAGACTCTTGAGGTGGCGGGTGACGGCTGCTGCGTCGATGTCAACCTGCTTTTGCAGCGCAATCTGGCTGATCTCGTCAACCTGAAACAGCTCATGGAGCAGACGTAGACGTGTGGGACTTATGCCGGCACAGCGCTCAAATTTCGGCGTGACCGCTTTGTTCAGCCCCTGCAGCAGTTCAAAGACACGTTCTTCCTCAGGCAGATGTCCAGTCAAAATTAACCCCCTAACGCAAATATATTGTGCAAAACCTTTTTGACATTCATCAGTGTACACCCACATCATTGACCCGTCAACTATTATTTCTGCGTTACCTGTTTTTCTTGCTTGCAGGCCCGCTTCCCCATACAATCAAAGTACAGTTTTCTTCTACGAGGAGGCCTTTCTTCATGAAAATATCCCTGATTCAGCTCGATATAGCATTCGGCAATCCCCAGGCGAATTATGCTTCGGCAGAACGCCAAATTCGGGCGGCAGCGGCTGAAGGTGCGGAGGTTATCATCCTTCCTGAGCTGTGGACAACCGGCTATGACCTAACCCGGCTTACGGAGATTGCCGATCCTGAGGGGAACACTGCGAAGGCTCTGCTGTCCGGCCTGGCCCGCGAGCTAGGCATCCATATTGTGGGCGGCTCCGTCGCAAGCCGGCAAGACAGCGGCATTACCAATAGTATGTATGTCTTCAACCGCAGCGGAGAGCTCGCCGGAGAGTACAGCAAGCTGCATCTGTTCCGGCTGATGGATGAGCATCTGTATCTGCAGCCGGGAGCAGCCAAAGGGCTTTTCTCTCTGGATGGGGCGTCATGCGCCGGATTGATCTGCTACGATATCCGTTTTCCCGAATGGGTCCGCGCCCACACTGCGCTCGGAGCCGAGATTCTGTTCATCAGTGCGGAATGGCCGCTGCCGCGCTTGTCTCACTGGCGGGCGCTGCTGATCAGCCGGGCGATTGAAAATCAATGTTATGTCGTGGCCTGCAACCGTGCGGGCGTTGATCCCGCGAACACCTTCGCCGGACATTCGATGATTATTGATCCTTGGGGCGAGATTGTCTGTGAAGCGTCTGAAGGCGAGGAAATTGTCAGCGGCGATATCCATCTGTCCAAAGTGCGGGAGGTGCGCCAACAGATTCCCATCTTCTCCGACCGGAGGCCGGAGCTGTACCGGTAGCTGTTGAAAAGATGGATGTACTTTCATAGGCCGCGGGGCGAGGGTCAACAACGGCAGGGGGTGCCCAACAACGGCATTTTTGCCGTTGTTTCTGACCAGATCGGCGGGGCGGGCCTCAACAACGGTATTTTTGCCGTTGTTAATGAGCAAACCGGCCAGGGGAGCTCCAACAACGGCATTTTTGCTGTTGTTTCTGACCAGATCGGCTGGGCGCGCTTCTACAACGGTATTTTTGCCGTTGTTTCTGAACAAACCGGCTGGGCGCGCTCCTACAACGGCATTTTTTTGCTGTTGTTTCAGAACAAATCGACCAAGCGCACCTCAACAACGGCATTTCTGCCATTGTTAGTCACAAATTCATCTTTCTATGTTACAACCAAAGCAGCTTATCCCCAACTTTATGCACAACTTATCCACACTAGTACAGACTCAATTCTAAATCTGTGGCTATCAGAAGATGATTCTGTTCGCGGGGCCTGATACGCCTGCAGCGTGATCTCCAAGCCCTAATCTGTTCGGAGGAGTATCGTTTGAACTCCAACACTTAGAGTCTGACGATCTACTAGGCGAGAATTATAACAAGAACAAACCGGCTGCGCCGTCCTTAACTGGACAGTGCAGCCGGTTTAAGTTCGGGAATTGCTGGAGTGCTTGAGCCACCTTGGGCTGTGGGGACAAAACAACGGGGATTAACCCAGGTGGAAAAAGGCAACTTAATTTTGTCCCCCTCGCTTCAAAGCAAACGCTTGTGGGAAAAAGTCAACCTAATCCGGCGGATTCGCAGCATTCCTGTTGAAATCGCCTCAATTAAGTTTACTTATTCCCACTAACACCGCTGCGAAACGATTTTGAGCACATTTAAGTATACTTTTTCCACTAACACCGCTACTGAGCGCTTTTTAGCACATTTAAGCTCACTTTTTCCACTTCACTCCGGGCAACATAACCTCCTCAGTCATTTCCGCAAAGCAGATCAAATTCTCCCAGCGGAAATTGGGGCCACAAGCGGCTTATCCCCAGCTTTATACACATCTTATCCACAAGCGGCGGAAAATCACCAGACAGAAAAAGACACCGCACCTGCTGAAGCCAGCAGAATCGCGGCGCCCTTCGTCTTGCCTGTCTTACTCCGTTTCACCCGGCTTGGACGAACGGGGCCGGTTGCCTGGCGCAACCGCCCCGGGAAGGCTAGCGGGCGTAGCGCTCCCGCAGCACCCGCGCGGCCTCCAGTACGCGAGGATCGCCGTACTGGAGATCATAGCCCGCCGCCTGCCGCAGCAGGGCGGCGGGCTGAAGGCTGACGCCGCGCCGGGTCAGCGCCTGGCGGAATCCTTCGGCGAACATCGCCGCCGAAGCCGGGCCGCCAAGCTCTTCGAGCGCGGCCAGGGTCTCCGGGCTGACGCGCGGATACGTCAGCGAACCATCACCGCCCGCGGCGATCTCGTAGAAGCCGCGGATCAATTCTCCGCGCTCCCGTCCGGAGCCGGAGACGATCACGAACGCGTGCACAAAGTACGCGTTGCTCTGCCGCCGCTGGGCGATGCCGCAGAATTTGCGGCCGCCGATGGCGAGATCGAAGTCGCCGGGGCAATACGAGCCGGCGACTTCTCCCGCTCTGATCCGCGAAGCTGCCTGCGGATGGCTTATCGCAACGGCTTCGGCGATGAGCGAAGCCAGCAGCCGGAAATCATCGTGAAAGTCCAGCTTGCCCGCAGGCTTCGGAAGAATCAGCGACACATTGACGACCCCGGCATCCAGCGGCACCGCAGCGCCGCCGGAATGCCGGACCGCCGTGCGGAAGCCCTGCCGTTCAAGCCTGTCCATCGCCTCACCCGCCCGGGGCAGCTTGCTGTCCCGCAGGCCTAGCGCCACGCCGCCGGGATGGCTCCACAGATGTACAGACGGAGGAACCGCGCCCGCTCCGATATCCCGGCACAGCGTCTCCTCAAAAGCGAACGGAAGCAGCATATCTCCGGCAATTGCCGCATCCTTTACCGCCCCGTCCCCATCTACTGCCGCTGTGTCCCTGGCAGCTCCGGCAGCCTGCAGTTTTTCCGTTTCATTCAAGTGTTCAAAAAGCGCCATAACCGGAGGAAGGCTGCTCCCTCCTGCCTGCTCCCGGCTGTCCGCTGGTCCGCTGCTCATAGATAAAACCTCCAATTTCTCCACTGACTACCGGCTTTCGCGGATACGGGCGAATAAGGTCATATGCTGTCATACCAATTAACGCCCGGGTATCCGTTACCCTGTAATATTCCATTATTCCGGCAATACTCTCATTGTAACCGATCGCTGCCCGGCCGCGAAGCGGCCGCTGAATCAGGCAATTGAAATAGCAGCAGGATACCGTTATTCTTAGGGTATAAGAAGATGATTCATTTCGACAAGCTTTGCGCTGAAGCTCATGCTTACACAACCTACAAGAGTGGAGTGATGCCGCATGACTACCCTACAACTAGCGAAGGAACGGCAAATCAGCAAGACCAGACAATGGGAGCAGGCGCTGAACAGGCTGTACACCGACTATCAGGATTACTGCAAGAAAGTGCTGCGGGATTTTGACAGTGAGGATGTCCATCAGGCCAGGGTGAACAACCGCAAGCTGCTGACGCTGCTGTCCATTCTCGATCCCGGTCACTCCGTCACAGATGAGCTGTACGGCACACTCAAGCAGGCTCAGAAAAGACTCGGCAAGGTCAGAGACGCGGATGTGCTTATAGAAGCCTTCAAGGATAAACGCAAGCAGGCGAAAGAAGCCGGCGCAAATGAAACCGCTGAGCTGCTGAAGGCAGTGATTGAGCAACAAAAGGGTGAGCGGAAGACGTACCGCAGGAAGCTGGCAGACAAGCTGCCCAAGCTTACCGGCAAGAGTCTGAACAGACAATGGGAGGCTTTCTTAAGCGGAGAACTGGAGCAGCTTGCTGCTAAAAGAGATGCGAATGTCGTCATGCGCGAGCTGGAAGTCGCTTTTGAGCAGAAGAAAAAGACCTGCAAGACCCTGTTCAAAGGTCACGAGGCCGAATCCGCCGCTGCCTTCGACGCGCTTCATGAGCTGCGTATCGCCGCCAAGGAGCTCCGCTATACCGCGAGTGCCGCTGCCTTTGCGCTTAACCAGAAGTTCCATGCCGATGAAGAAATCTACAAGGGCATTCAGGAACAGCTAGGCTGCATTAATGATAGACGGATATGGCTGGAAGTGCTCAGCTCCGCTACCCCCGATGAACTGGGTGTTAGCAGAAGGGTGTGGGATGAATTCACAGACAGCCTCAGAGCTGAAGTATTGGAAGCGCTGCACCACAACGAGGTTATTCCCTTCAGCGAGAAAACGAAGCCGCCCCATCACTTATAATATGCCATATTAAAAGGCAGGGGACGCATGTAAATCATGCGCCCTCCTGCCTTTTTCAGTTGCCCGGTACTGCAGCGGCCAGCCTGTTCAGCACACCCTGATAGACCGATTTCGGCCGCAAGCCAACCAGCTTCTCCATCGGCTGGCCTCCGCTGTATACGACCACAGTAGGCATACCCATCACTCCGGCTTCGGCCGCAAGCTCCGGCAGCTCGTCACAATTCACTTTCAGTATAGTAACATCCCTTCCATACTCCTCATCCAGCTCCTCCAGAATAGGCAGCAGCGTTCTGCAAGGCGGACACCACGGTGCTCCATAATCAACCAGCACTGTACCTCCCCCGCGTAACTGCGTACGCAGCGTATCGGCATTCTCCGCATTTATTATCGCCATCACGATTACCTCCTAGTGTATCTGTACACATTATGCTTATTCTGATTCGCTCTGCTCCTGCTGTATAGAAGCAATCCGCTGCTGCAGATTCAGCTTGATCTGGTTCAGCTGTACGAGCTGGCGCTCAATATCCTCCAGCTTGCTGCGGTACAGCGGCATCACCTCCGCACAGAAGGCCTCTTTATTCTTCAGCACACAATTCAAGAATCCGGCAATCTCCTCTGTCGACAAGCCCAGATTCAAATAAAGCTTGATCGTCTCCACCGTCTCCACAGCCAGCGGCGAATACTCGCGGTATCCGTTAGCCTGACGGAGCGGGGCGATCAATCCCTGACGCTCATAATATCGCAAAGAACGGACGCTGACGCCCGTCTTGGCTGCAAGCTCACCTATCTTCATGGCATTCTCCCCGGGGTTCATGAGAAATGGTCTGCCCTTAGTATAAACCCTGACACCAGTGTAAGGGTCAACACTTTTCTGCGGCTGTGCACAGGCTTAGGCCATAAACGGCTTTTCATCAGTCTGTTCCTTAGCGCCGCAATATTTTTTTAACATATTACTGATATAATCATGTTATTTCCCCGTGAAAGGATGTCTCTATGCTTAATATACTTGTTGTGGAAGACGACATTAAGCTCAATCAAATTTTCTGCACCTATCTGTGCAACAACGGCTATGACGCGAAAGGCTGCTTGAACCCGCGCGAGGCCTATGATCTGATGTATAACACGCTGTATGACCTCATCATCTCGGATGTCATGATGCCTGAGATTGACGGCTTTGAATTCGCGGAGACGGTAAGGGCGGTCAACAAGACGATTCCGATTCTGTTCATTACGGCCCGTGACGATATTTCCTCGAAGCAAAAAGGGTTTCGGGCTGGAATTGACGATTACATGGTTAAGCCGGTCAATATGGACGAAATGGTGCTGCGTGTCGGCGCGCTGCTGCGGCGGGCGAATATCGCCCATGAACGGAGGCTGACGGTAGGCGGTCTTGTGATGGACGGAGACGAAATGACCGCAACCTTGAACGGTAATGAAATTCCGGTGACGGTCCGGGAATTCAACATTCTCTACAAAATGCTCTCCTACCCCAAGCATACCTATTCCAGAGCGCAGCTTATGGACGAGTTCTGGGGCATCGACAGCGAGACCAGCCTGCGCGCCGTGGATGTGTATATTGCCAAGCTGCGGGATAAGTTCTCCGCCTGTGAGGATTTCAGGATCGTGACGGTGCATGGGCTTGGCTACAAGGCAGTGCTGAAATGAGCAAACCGGAACGAAAAAAAATCCAAATGAGATCGAAGCGCTTCTCCTGGAAAGAATTTATGTGGATCTATATTGTCCTGTCCGTGCTGACCGCAGGGCAAGCGATGATCTACGAAGCCTATGTTCCGGCCAGAAGCGTCCCGACTCCGTATATCTTTGGCATGCTGGGGTACTGGACGATTGTGACCGCGATCTTCTGTCTCATTACCGCGCGGCAAAAGTACAAAACCTTCGATAAGCCGATGCAAAAGCTCAGCGAGGCGGCGAAGCAGGTGGCGGAAGGCGATTTCTCCGTCTATCTGGAACCGATGCACAGAGCTGACAAGCGGGACTATGTAGACGTGATGTTCGACGATTTCAACAAGATGGTAGAGGAACTGGGGAGCATCGAGACGCTGAAGAATGATTTTATCTCCAATGTGTCGCACGAGATCAAGACGCCCCTGTCCGTCATCCAGAGCTACGCGGTAGCGCTGCAAAAGGATGATTTGCCGCCGAAGCTCCGCAAGGATTATACGGACACCATCATCTCGGCCTCGCAAAAATTGACGACCCTGGTGAGCAACATTCTGAAGCTAAACAAGCTGGAGAATCAGGAGATTCACCGCGCCTTCGAGCCTTACGATGTATGCAGGCAGTTGTGCGACTGCGCGCTTTCTTTCGAGAATTTATGGGAGGAAAAAAACATCGAATTTGTGGCCGATCTGGAGGACCGCGCCATTATCTATGCCGAGGAGAGCATGCTGGAGATCATCTGGCATAACCTCTTTTCCAATGCGCTGAAATTCACCCCTCCCGGCGGAAAAATCACGTTAACGCAGACTTCGGATGAAGACTCGATTACGGTAATGGTATCGGACACCGGCTGCGGCATGGACGAGGAGACACTGAAGCATATATTCGATAAGTTCTATCAGGGCGATACCTCCCATTCCGGAGAGGGCAACGGCCTGGGGCTTGCGCTTTGCCTGCGGGTCATTGAGCTGGTGGACGGAGCCATTTCTGTGAAAAGCGAACCGGACAAGGGTACGACATTTACCGTCAAACTGAAAACCGGAATTTAAGATAGAGCAGTCTGAATGCGGCACAGCCGGAATCGGACTGCTTTTTCTTTTACGGCAGCATACTTCGATTAACATTTTTCTAACATTTTACAAGCAATTCATAAATATCATCAGGGTACTATGATTGACGTCAATGATTCCCGCATACGGTTCATTTGATAAATATCAACCTGAAGGAGATAAGGCCATTATGGGTGAGATTACGAAGAACGAAGCAAATTTTAAAGGCTACGAGTACAAGGACGTTACGGTAAAACGCACTATGGAGGCGGTGTACGCTGACGGCTATAGCAATTTTGGCTGGTCGCTAGAGGGAACCTCAACCCCTATTCAGAGCGTTGGCTCTATCACTATGAAATTCAAACGCGACCGTAAAATCCGCAATAAAACCGAACTGACCCGCCTGCAGCGCCAATTCGACGCCTGTGTGTCGGAAATTGATATGCTGGAACGCTCCAAGGGCCTACTCTCCTCTGCTGTTGCCTACATTATCGGTGTTGCCGGAACGGCGTTTATGGCCGGCTCTGTGTTTGCTTATCTGGATGACATGCTTGCGCTGTCCATCATTCTCGCTATCCCCGGCTTCGCCGGCTGGGTCCTCCCTTACTTCACCTACTGCAGCATCCGCAGGAAAAAGACCGCCAAGGTGTCGCCTCTGATTGATCAGAAATATGACGAAATCTACGAGGTGTGTGAGAAGGCCAACGGCCTGCTGACCCGTTAACTTGCCCGCAGCAAGACAGCACATGTGAGAAAGGAGAGCTATCTATCAAAGATTTACTTGGCCGATACCTGGCAGACTATCAAGACCGGGCAGCAATAACAAACACAGCTTCACTTGCAATCAATGCCCTGATCGGCGTCGGCAAGCTGATCCTCGGGATGTATCTCCTTTCCGGCTGGCTCATGACCAATGCGGCGTATTACCTGATTCTCTGCGCCGCAAGAGGGCACGCGCTTTATAAATATACCAGAGCCAAAAACCTACAAGATCCCAGGCTGAGATATACGCTGGAATTTGCCGTCTATCAGCGAAGCGGCATCTTCCTTTGTCTTCTGGGAATCTCTTATTTGCTGGTCTGCCTGAGAATGTATTTTTACGGAGACGCTATCGTTTTCCAAGGAAATATCGTTTATCTGGTAGCAACCGTCGCTTTCACCAAGCTTAGTACTGCCATTTATGGAACCCTGACCAACCGGCATCTCAAAGGCCCGATTGTTTCAACCCTCAAAATGATCAGCTTTACAGACGCGATGGTTTCCATTGTGGTGACCCAATATACCTTGCTTATGCTGGAAGACGATTCCAGCCATGCCATAAGTTCGAGCGCCTTGCTGGGAATGGGCTGCAGCGTTGTATTTATCCTCATGGGGATTTACATGCTGCTCAAAAAGAAGAATCCACCGCCGGAGAAATTCTCAGAGAATACCGGCGATGGACTGCAATCATTTCATGAGGCCTAGCCTCGGATAAGGAGTGAGAAAAGCATGCTCAGCCAGCTTATTATCCTGTTTCTTGGCTATCTCATCTTCAAAGAATACTTCAAGCATGGCTAGCCTGGCTTAAGCTTGTCCCGGCTTCGTCTCAATCAACTCCTGCAGGCTGATACTAGAGTTGTTAATGCTGCCGATAGATTTATAGATGATATCAATATTATTTTCCTGCTCGTGGGTCGTTGCCAGCATCTCTTCCGTTGCCGCCGCGTGCTTCTGGGAAATACCCGTGATAAGCTCCACCTGGTCACGCACTTGCGTAAAGATCAGACTGATATGGTCCGTCATATCCAATTTGCTGGCAATATACCGGTCGACACGCTGGAAGATCGTGCTGATGTCGCCGAAGCTCTCAAGCACCTGTCTGGTGATTGCTTCCCCTTCTTTTACCGCCTCGCTGCCGTTATTTGATGTTTCAACCACAAGCCGCGTTTTTGTCTTGATATTATGAATGATCTCGTCGATTTGTTTGACGGTGTTCAAGCATTGCCGGGCCAGCTTCTGAATCTCGTTCGCTACCACCGCAAACCCCGCTCCGGCTTCTCCTGCCCTTGCGGCTTCTATGCTGGCATTCAGGGCGAGCAGATTGGTCTGGTCGGAAATCTGGTTGATCGCCGCCAGGAAGTTATTGACATCATCCATGCTATGGTTGAGCTCTTCGACAGTGGTCATGGAATCCGTTACCGCCGAGTTGATAATATCCATTTGTTTGCCCATTTGCTGGATTCTCTCCGAGCTTTGGCGGACAATTTGACCGGTCTTTTCCGAGGTTTCGGCCAGGCTGTGGGACAGCTCATTGATTTGAGCCATCTTCCCGTCGGTCTCATTCATCTTGTCGTTGATTTCGGCAATGCTCTCCGACTGATCCACAATCCCTGACGCCACTTCCTGGATATTCGCCGTTATGGCATCGCTGATATTTTTGAGCACCCCGATGTCATTATTGCAATTGGCGATATCGGCATTCAGCGCGGACGTATTGTCGTGAATGACACTGACCATTTTATCCATCGCCCCGAGCAGTTCCTTGGCCTCTGCTTCTTTGCGGACGGATAATTCGATCAAATCCGCGCTTCGTTTACATACGAAATATAAGGCCACGATCGTCAGCTCAATGAACCCTATAGTCGAGTAAAAGTTCGTATCAAATTGCTTATGGTTAGAGTAGTAGATCACAATATAGGCAACGTTGTACATTGCGCCAAAACCGTAGAGCAGGCCTTTGTTCAGGTACAGGGAAACGATACAGAGCACAGTAATGATCAACATCCCGGCGATAGGCAATTCTATGTACGGCACGGTACAGGTCAAGGTGGCGAGCACGATAAAGACCATACCCCGAATCTGAAATTTCTTCACATAAATGAACCAGGTGGCCAACAGCAGCTCCAGCAACAGGGAAAAAACCACCTCGGCCCTAACCTCCCCTTGGATAAAAGCGTAGCCAAATCCGATAAATGTGAGCCAGAGAATTGTTGTGACAATCTTGTTGACCTTTTCTGCATTTGTCTTCATAAAGCTTTCATTCATTACACATTCCCCCCAGCGGCCTGTTAGTTTCCTCTTCCAATCTGCACATCTCATTGCTGCTCTATTATCTTTTACAGTTGTTTAAGAATTGTTAAAGCCCCCAGACAACGGGAAGTCTCCTCTTACAATTAACATTTCGTTAACAAGAGAAACATAAGTCAGCAACATTTCTAAGGCAAATTGTATCCAGCAGCTAATAGACCAGAACAATTGAAAGGATGGAGTGCAGTGAGTAAAACAACAGCAGTAAACCTCAGTTCCATAAGAAAAGGACCTATCGTATTCATCATGATACTGGGCGCTTTTCTTGCGACGCTGAACCAGACGGTAATGAGTGTTGCGTTGCCGGAGTTAATGGGGGATTTCAATATTTCGGCATCGACTGCCCAGTGGCTTACAACAGGCTATATGCTTATCAACGGTGTGTTGATTCCGATAACAGCTTATCTGATGAACCGGTTCAGCACACGGCAGCTATTTCAGACTTCGATGATCATTTTCCTGATCGGTACCATTCTCTCCGCTGTGGCGGGCAACTTCCACGTTCTGCTGAGCGGACGCTTGATTCAGGCAGTCGGAGCAGGGATTATTATGCCGCTGCTGACCAATGTGATCTTAACCCTTTTCCCTCCCGAAAAAAGAGGAGCCGCTATGGGTACGGTTGGATTGGCCGTCATATTCGCCCCTGCGGTGGGGCCGACACTCGCCGGATACGTCCTGGAGCACTACAGTTGGCAGGCGATGTTCTATGGCATGCTTCCGATCACAGTCCTTGTAATCATCAGCGGATTCATCTTCCTGAAGAATGTAACCGAACGCTCCCGGCCCAAAATTGATGTAATCAGCGTAATCCTGTCTACCATCGGCTTCGGCGCTTTGCTGTATGGCTTCAGCCGGGCTGGTGTGGACGGATGGTCCAGCGCGGAAGTGCTCTGGCCGCTTGGCGCAGGCGTTGTTATGCTGGCCTTGTTTACCTGGAAACAATTGGTTTCACAAAATCCGCTCCTCGACCTGCGGGCCTTCAAGTACAACATGTTCTCCTTGACGACTGTCATCAATGTCGCCGTTACGATTGTTATGTACGCGGATATGATCCTGCTTCCCCTGTACCTGCAGAACGCCCGCGGCTATTCGGCGATGGAATCCGGCTTGCTGCTGCTGCCCGGCTCATTCGTTATGGGCTTTCTGATGCCGATTACCGGCAAGCTGTTCGACAAGTTCGGAGCCAAATGGCTGTCCATCCTTGGTCTGCTGATTATGATCGCAACAACCTTCAGCTTCACCAACCTGACGGATTCAACCGGTTATCTCTATCTCGTTCTTATGTCCACCGGCCGCCGGATCGGGATGGCTATGATCCTCATGCCGGTACAGACCGCAGGCCTGAACCAGTTGCCGGCCAAGCTGAACGCCCACGGCACAGCCATCTCCAATACCGTTAAGCAAGTGGCCGGCGCGGTAGGCACCTCACTGCTGGTAACCGTTATGACGAACCGTACCACCGCCCATATGACGAGCCTTGCAGCCGCCAATACTGCGGGCAGCGCAACGAAGGAGCATCTGATCATGGAGGCTTCCATCCAGGGTATCAATGATGCCTATCTCGTCATCATCGGCATCAGCATTGCCGGACTGCTGCTCTCCCTGTTCATCCAAAACACCCGGCAGGATAACAGCGGGAAGCAGCCCGAAACGCAGACCGCAGCAAAGGTAAGAAAGATCAAGGCCAAAGAAGCCTAAAAAAATTCAAAACACCCGGATAGCAGCTACAGTTCCCATAGCTTGCGTGCCTTCACCGCCGGGTTATCGCCATGCCGGGCGCACCACAAAAAACTCCAACCGCAGCCTTGGGCTATGGTTGGAGTTTTAGGTCTTTTCGAAAAAACTATACTACCAGGGCCAGGGATTTCCGTCAAGATCGAGATAAGCCGGCTCCTCGCCTATGTATTTCTTGTGCTCCTGCACAATATTCATAATTTTGCGGGCGGACTCTTCCGGAGGTATCGGGGCTCCCTCATCCTTCTCGCCGCTCATATAGGACTGCAGCCAGCCGGGATGAAAGACCATGACTTGGCCGCCCATCACCCGCAGATGGTTGTGCATGAGGGAGGATTGCATATTAAGCGCTGCTTTGGACATGCAATATCCGTACATATTAATCCGCCGATTACGGCTGATGCTGCCGGCTTCGGAGGATATATTCACAATTAGTTTTTGCTTGCCCTGCAGCAGCAGGCCCATTAAGGCGTTGCTGACCCGTAAAGCGCCGAGCGTATTTACATTATATAAATGGGCCATTGAGGCGTCATCCATATCAACGAGTATCGTGGCATCATCCGCGCTTTGAATAATACCGGCATTGTTGATAATCAGATCCACATGCCCGGTGCTGCCGGCAATGCTGCGTGCCGCGCTTTTCACACTTTCGCTGCTGCCGATATCAAGCGGGATCAGCTTCAGGCGCTCCGGGTATTGTTCTTTCAGCGCTGCAAGCTCTCCGGGCTCCGCCATATATTTACCGGCAAAAACCGTATATTTATTCTCAAGGAGCCAGCGTACAAGGAAGAATCCGAGTCCACGGTCAGCACCGGTAACACATGCAATTCTTATCATGAAATGGACACTCCCTCTCCTGAGGTATAAGTAACAAGCACTGCCCGCATTCCCTTCACCTTAGCATGGCGCCTATATTTTTACAATGTCCTGTACAGGACTGTATTTTCCCGGACAAGACTGCTTAAGCTCCCTTTTGATTTAATTTTGAACTATGTTACAATCAGGGATATCATACTCAGGAAGGTGATCCCGATGTCCATTCAACAAATCCATACCCTGGATGAACTGCATCAATACGTGGAACAGCCCGGCAAGAAGCTGCTCTTCAAACATAGCACTACCTGCCCGATCAGCGCCAAAGCAAATGAGGAATTTCAAGCCTACGTCCAGGACTCTGGCACTCCGGCAGCCGTGGTTCATGTGATTGAGGACCGTCCGGTCTCGAACCAGATTGCTGAGGATTTTGGCATCAAGCATGAATCTCCGCAAATTTTCCTGCTGGAAGACAGCGAAGTCCGCTGGAATACCTCCCACTGGAAAATCACCCAGGGCGCCATCAAGGAAGCTGTGAACCAATGAGCGAATCCGTTATCGTTTACTCCACTGCGAACTGCAGTGATTGCAACCAGGTGAAGCAACTGCTGACGGAACAGGGCGTTCCTTTTGAGGTTAGAGATGTTATGACGAGTACAGCCTATCAGGAGGAAGTAGAGCAGCTTGGTTTCATGGGCGTTCCTGTTACTGTATCGGGAGAACATGCCGTCAAAGGCTTCAACCTCCCAAAGCTTAAAGTGCTGATCGAAGCAGCCGCGAAATAAGGCGATAGAGCCCACCCTGGGCCAGCAGTGCCGGCAGAATTTTATACAAATTTTAGAAAAAGGTATCCAGGAACAGCTATCTGTGCCTGAATACCTTTTTTTAGGCTCTAACTGTACTTGGTACAACTAAAACTTCATTTTTTTGCGTTTCAACCGCTGTAATTGCAGTCTGTACACTTAAATCGGCACCAATTCTGTAAATGAAGAGTTTCCCCTATTTTTAACTGCACAGAATACATTTATCTTCTAAAACACGGATTTGAGCACCGCTTTAACTGCAGCAAGTACACTTATCTATTCCACGGTCACATATCCTTATCACGTTCAATCACTATAGCGCTGATTTTTCTCGTCTAAGAACCCATATGCAAGTACCCGGCAAACTTTGTCGATCCATTTTTACACAAAGAATCAATGATTTCTAACCCCCCTTTCCCCTAAAAATGAAAAACAGCGTGCGAGCGAGATAACGGGCCGATAAACGTCAACATATATGCTTTTAGCCAATTAATTTCACCCAATCCCCGCAATTCAATGAAAGCTTGCCGCTGCCCTCCCTTTTCCTTTTTTACAAAGACCTGCCCGAAGTAGTATGATTCGTTTTGAAAGTAATTCATGAAAAGTTACATAAACGCTGAATTCCTGCCAAGCAGGAAACGGGGGAACCACCAGGCGAAAAGCCTACTTGGGGTGAATCCTAAGGAGACTGCACAAATGCGGTCTCACAGGGTAGGGCGACTCTCACCGTCCGAATCCGACAGCTAACCTCGTAAGCGTAAAGAGAGAGATCCTGATCCGCCACGCTTTTGCGCCAGGCTTATTTAAGCCTGTACCGGAGCCGCAGCAGAGGTCCTCCTCTGCTGCGGTTTTTTGTTGTACCCGCATAAGCTGATTTGGAGGATACAATGGTTTGAGACTTAAGGAATTTCGAGGAGGAAAGCTGAAATGGAGCAGCGCAGGCTGTCACGTATTGAGGTGTTTGTATTCAATGCTCCTTGGCCTGCCTTTTGCGGCCCGGAATCGTCCGGGAACTCCCGCTTCGGCATTCTGAGGCTTACCTGCAAGGCAGGCTGCAGCCTGGCCCAAGGCATATTATGCGCAGATGATACGGAATTTGACTTGATGAAATGGAGCAGCTACCTGCGCACCATCCGGCATTGCCGGCTTGATGAAGCCATCGAGATCGTCCGCCGCCTGAGCCCGGAATGGGAACAGACACAGCGGGAGATGGTACAGACAGCCCTGCTCGATTTAAAAGCAAAGCTGCAGGGAAAAGTGCTGTCTGCCCATATCCAGACAGACTCGCGGCTTCATACAGCTGCCGCAGGCAACGGCTCAAGTGCGGGGCGGATATATTATAAGCCTTCGGGAAGCCTGCTGTACCAGCGAAGCTGGCCAGAGCTGGACACGGCGGAGCTTATTGACAAATCCATCGCTTATTACTCGATATTATAGATTTTATATTCAGAGAGGACCGTGAGATTATGCCTGACCCCTTATCGCATCAGCCGGCTGCCGTAGCCGGATACACGAAGTATGTTCAGAAATACAACAGGAGTGTCTATGCACTCAGCAGCCTGCTGCTCGGGCAAGGACCCGAGGCGGAGGAGGCTGTAGTGAAGACCTTCGCGGCGCTCTATGAGTCTTACCTGCAAAAGCGTTTAGACCCGCTTGCCTTCTCCCATGACGCTTTCCGTGAATGCATTCAGCAATGCTCCCGGCTTGCACAAGCCCACAAGCCCTGCTATGCAAATGTGTTGTCCTGGGAAAACCGGCTTGTTCAAGCGCTACGCTACGGCCTTAAGCTCACCCTGCCCGAAATCAGCGCCATTCTCCAGCGGAGTGTGCCTGCCCTTAAGGCACAGCTCAGACAGGTGCGCGAGCAAATGGCAGCACAGGAGGGCTTGCTGCCGAAATCCAGCTTAACCGCCGGGTGAGGAGCGTAAGCATATGAACTAATTAGCCACCTGTGCCTTAACAACGGTATTTCTGCCGTTGTTTCTGAACAAGTCGGCCATCTGCGTCTTAACAACGGTATTTCCTGCCGTTGTTCCTGAACAAACCAGCCATCTGCACTTCAACAGCAGCATTTCTGCCGTTGTTAAGGCACACATTCATCTTTTCAAGGTTACATCAACAGACGAAAATCATAGTTTCCTTAACAGCAGGCAAAGAGCTGCGGCAGAATGCCGCAGCTCTCTCTATTTCGTCTCAGCGCTTGCCCTTACCGCCCTTAGTAAATCTCAGGAAGGCCATGCAGCAGCCCAATAATCCGACACCCAGCAGTAACGTCTGCAGCGCACCAAGCCAGGTTGAGCCTTCCGGCCGGATCAGGCTGCTGATAATAATCAGCAGGATCGAAGCCGCTACGAGCAGAGGCGTTTGTCTTTTTTTCATGTACTGCACCACTCCTTACCTATAAGGTACACCATAAAAGAATATTTCACCAGACGAGCCGCAGAGGTAGAATTAATCCATAACCGGGACCACTCAGTCCCAATAGTTAAATATAGCTTCACCGATTGTTTTTAGATTCCAGTATTTAATCATTTTTTGTTCGGATGTTCTTAAGGATAAATAGTATATAAAAGTCCATTTCTCTTGTTCTTATTTGATAGGTGTAGAACGTTTTATAGTTTATTGGCGGCTCCTTATAAACTATCTTTCCGTTTTCATTCCTAATTGCATGGAATAGATAAGCTTCAAACGTTTTGATTTCTTGTTGACTCAATTCTTCTTCTGAAAAGCCGGTTACGCCCGACTTCATTACAGTATATAGCCGAGAAAGCCCAACGTCTTCAGGCATGGGATGAATCGGCTTAGGACAAGGGCTGTCTTTGGACAGCTTAATTGTCCTACATGGTTTGATCTGATATAATCAAAACAGGTGTTCGCTCTTTTGAAAAC
>NZ_JBVYOK010000040.1:0-33939 GCF_056120445.1 Paenibacillus sp. sgz302115 | reverse complement strand
CTCCTAGGCCCCCTAATGAAACTGGAGAGTTGCCCCCCAATTTATTACACTGAAAGAAGAGGGAGGCGAGTTTCATGAAGAAGAGAAAAGCCTATGAGGAAATCCGACTCGAGATTGTGAAAGAAGCACTCTCTGGGATCAAGGTGGGGGTGTTAGCCCGGCGGTATGAGCTACACCCCGAAACGATACGCACCTGGATTCGTCTGTACCGTGATGAGATTCAGGACATCGACATCCCCGCCACCGATGAACACCTGGTCGAGATGAAGCGTCTGCAGGAAGTTGAAGATAAGTACCAAAATGCGGTGAAACTCCTGGGCGAGAAAGAACTCGAAATCGAGATCCTGCGTGAATTGTTAAAAAAACAGAACCCTGCTTATCTGACAAACTCGAGATCGCGGACCGATTCATTAAGCAGGGACAAAAAATAGTGACGGTCCTACGTATTCTGGATATCGCCTCTTCCACCTACTATGAGCGCAAAGCGCGGCGTGATCCACAGGCCCCATCTGGCGCCAAGCCTCTGCAAACCGGTCGTCCTCGCCCCGGGTATTCCTTTACATGTTCCGGGGAGAAGGTCAGTGACGGACAGATCCAGGAGTGGCTCATGAATCTCGTGGAAGGCGAAGAAAATGGCTACGGCTACAAGATGCTGACCCAGTGCTTACGGGACCGGCAAGGGCTTATCCTGGACAAAAAGAAGACTTACCGGCTCTGTAAGGAACTCGGCATTTTGCACAAACAGCGCCCGCTTAAACCACGGTATCCCCGGCGGTTGGCGCGAAACCGTAAGGTGACAGGTCCGAATCAGCTTTGGCAGATGGATATTAAGTACGGCTACGTAACGGGCAAAGACCGCTTTTTCTTCGTCCTGAGCGTGATTGATGTGTTTGACCGAGTCATTGTAGGGTATTACCGAGGATCCTCCTGTAACGCCACAGCAGTGGTAGAAACGGTAGACCTCGCTCTGCAGCGTCGTTTAAGCGAAGGACAGCACAAGCCGGTGATCCGAACCGATAACGGTCCGCAGTTTCTTAGCCACAAGTTTGGCGAGGCTTGTGAACAATGGTCCCTGGAGCATGAGCGGATCCCGCCGAAAACACCAAACATGAATGCCTATATTGAATCCTTTCACAGCTTGATGGAGCGTGATCTGTTTAGCAAGAACGACTATGACACGTTTGAGGAGGCCTACGCCTCCGTGGATCGGTATATGGACTTCTACAACCACCGCCGTTTGCATGGCAGTCTGAAACGTAAGCCCCCGCTGATCTTTTCTCAGTGGGTCATGAAGCTAGAGGACCGCAGTCTTTTTCACCTTACACTTTGAAAGAAAGAGCAATCCTACAAGAACTTAAGTTTTGATAGGGCAGACTCCGGAATTAGGGGGCCTAGCCGATTCTGCTGTTGTTCTAGCGAGTCTCGGCCATCCCGGTCCTAACAACGGCATATTTGCTGTTGTTCCAGCGGGTCTCGGCCATCGCGTCTCCAACAACGGTATTTCTGCCGTTATTTCCGCCACTTCCGGCATCGGCGGTCCTAACAACGGCATTTCTGCTGTTGTTCCAGCGAGTTTCGGCCATCCCGGGATCGTTTCTGTGCAGAATAGTCGGGGATTATTCCTACTAATCCTTTCCTCCTGCGTAACGCACAAAATAAGCCCGGCCACCCTGATTAATTGGGGGGCCGGGCTTATTCATTGAAGCTGGCTGCACTTCAAACAGGGTCAGCCGCAGGCTGACCCTGTAAGATTACTTCGCAGCTTTCGCCTGCTCCTCGCGCATCCACTGCGAGAGCTGGCGCTTGAGCTGCAGGAACTCGGGCGAGTCGGTGATTTCCTCGCGGCGCGGACGCGGGAAAGGGACATCGACGGTGTGCAGGACGGAGCCTGGACGTCCGGAGAAGACGTAAATGCGGCTGGAGAGGAGCAGCGCCTCCTCGATGCTGTGGGTAATGAACAGCACGGAACGGCGGTTCTCCTCCCACAGCTCCAGCAGCCAGCGCTGCATTTCGCTGCGCGTCAGCGCATCCAGCGCGCTGAACGGCTCATCCAGCAGCATCAGCTCCTGCGGCGCGAGCAGCGCCCGCAGGAAGGCGGCCCGCTGCTGCATGCCGCCTGACAGCATATGCGGGTAAGCCCGCTCGAACCCGCTTAGGCCGACCCTGGCCAGCCATTGGCGGGCGGCCTCCCGCGCCTCGGCTCGCGGCGCGCCTTTCAGCTCGCCTGCGAGCAGGACGTTGTCCTCAATCGTCCGCCACGGGAAAAGCGCGGGCTGCTGCGGCATATAGCTGATCTCGCCGCGCTTGCCGGTTACCGGCTTGCCGTTCATGCTAACTGTTCCGGCATCGGGCAGCTCCAGGCCGCCGATAATATGGAACAGTGTGCTTTTGCCGCAGCCGGAAGGCCCGACAATGGAGACAAATTCCTGCGGCGCAACCGTCAAGGATACATTATCCAGCACACGTGTCTCGCGGCGGCGGTGGGAGAAGGTTTTGGAGACCCCGCTAACTTCGAGTGCTGGCGGCGCACTTTGGTCTTCCCCTGCGGGCTTCCCGGCAGTTCTGGCACCCGCAGCCAGGTCTTCCACCGCGTAACTAGCAGTAGTCTGAGTGCCCGCAGCCAGGTCTTCCTCCGCGTAACTGCCAGTAGTCTGAGCACCCGCAGCCAGCCCTTCCCCAGCGTGACTGCCAGTGATCTGAGCGCCCGCAGCCATCCCTCCCGCAATGCGGGCGCTTGGAGTCTGATCCCCAGCTCTAGCCGCTTGCTCCCCGGAAGTCGGAGCTTCAAGCCCTGAGCCTTTTCCCGAACCTGTTCGGTTAGAATCCGTGATATGAGGCATCCGTAGCATCCTCCTTTCTCATACGCCCTCAGCTCTTAAGCTGCTATCACAATAGCGGCGTTTGTTCAGTCATTTAGCGACTCATTCAGTAATTAGTTAAATTATAAGTTCTTCCGCGGCTTCCAGCGCACCAGCCATTTCTCCAGCAGCGCGATAATGGCGAACAGCACCAGACTCAACAGCACAATAATAGCGATGGCAACGAACATCCGGTCTGTCCGGTAGGAGGCCTTCTGTAGCAGCATGTAATAGCCGATCCCTTTGTCAGCGCCAATCCATTCGGCGACCACTGCGCCCATTACCGCGTAAGTTGCGGAGATTTTCAGGCCGGAGAACAGGGAAGGCAGAGAACCGGGAAACTCAAGCTTGGCGAAAATCTGCCACTTGCTGGCCCCGGCCATTTTCATATAGTTCATCATGATCCGGTCGCTCTGTGTCAGCCCGCCCATTGCGGCGACGGCTACCGGGAAAAAGCAGACGAGGGTAATCAGGACAATTTTGGGCAGTAATCCGAAGCCGAACCAGATAATCAGCAGCGGTCCAAGCGCAATGGAAGGGACGTTCTGGCTGAGAATCAGCAGAGGATACAGCGCCCGCTTCAGCCAAGGCACCAGATGCAGCAGCAGAGCTATAATCAAACCTACGCCTGTACCAATCGGAAATCCGATCAAGGTCAGCCGAAGCGTAGCAGCCGTATGTGCCCAGATACCGGAGGCGTTGCCCCGGGATTCGCGGGCGATGTCACCGGGACTCGGCAGCATCCAGGAAGGAACATGCAGCACCGAAACCGCCAATTGCCAAGCCCCCAAAAACAAGATGACCGCCACAAGGGGCGGCCAGATCTGCTTCCAATAGGCTCTCACGGCCGGTATTTTTCCGTCAGCTTGTCCATGCTGATTCCGCTGGGATTATGGGCGATCTTGATCTGTGAGATGACGCTGGGGCTGCCGGATTCAATGAGTGCGTGGTGCATTTGGCGGACCACTTCAAGCAGCTCTTCCAGTTCACCCTCCATTGTTGTCTCAAGCGGGTTCACCTGGTGTTTGACGCCGGATTGCTGAATAACTTCAATGGCCTTGTCCACATAAGGGATAGAGTCCTCGTTGTTCGGAGTTTTGGGAATGACTTGAATGCTGAGCAGTGTGTTTGCCATGCGGATCAGATCCTTTCGATTTTGGAATTATATTATAGGGTTATAGCCTACTTGCCTTCCGGTAAAAAATCATTCGTGAACGCAGAAGCGGCGTCCAGCGGCTTATCCAGCAGCTTCAGTCCGTACATCCAGTCGGCATAATTCTGCCAGATTTCGGTTTTCTGCTCGCCCCAACGGGCGGCATCGTCCTTGTATTTCGGACTGAGCCATTTCTGGCTGGCCAGAACCAGCTTGGGATCAAGATCAGGCACGGCTTTGGACAAAATAGCGGCAGCCTCCTCCGGCTTGTCAATCGCGTATTGATATCCTTTCGACGTAGCCGCAAGGAAAGCCTTCACCACTTCGGGGTGCTCGGCAATTTCCTTCTCGCTTGTGGTAAGTACCGGGGTGTAGTAATCCAGTTGTGGTGCGTAATCCTTCAAATACAGCATATCCAGCGGTTCCCCGCGCAGCTCGGCTTCAATGCCGGTCCATGCGTAGAAAATCCAGGCGAAATCAATGTCCCGCTTCACGGCAGTGAAGAAGTCGGCTTCGCCGATATTGACCAGCTTCACCTTTTTGACATCTCCGCCTTCGGGGTCCATAATCGCCTTCATTGCCGCTTCTTCAGCAGGTGAGCCCCAGCCGCCGTAGGTTTTGCCTTCGAAATCCTTCGGCGTCTTGATATTGCGGTCCTTCGGCGCGGCAAAGCCTGAGGTATTATGCTGAATGATTGCGGCGATAGATACAAGCGGCACACCCTGCAGACGGGCCAGCGTGAGCGCCTCCTGGGCACTGATGCCAAAAGCGGCTTCGCCTGATGTCACCATCGTATCGGCTCCCGCCGATCCTGGCTGCACAATTTCTACGTCCAGGCCTTCTTCCTTGTAATATCCCAGCTCTTTAGCCGCATAGAGGCCGGTATGGTTCGTATTCGGCGTCCAGTCGAGCGCGACCTTGATTTTGGTCAGCTCCTTGGGGGCTTCCGTGCCTGCAGCCGTTGCTTCAGGGGCGGCGGTTCCGTTCCCGGACGAAGGAGCGGCGTTGCCGCCGGCATTACCGTTGTTGCTGCCGCAGCCGGCCATGACGATGACCAGCATGCAGCTGATGCAGAGCATTAGTGCTTTTTTGACTCCCATTTCTTCTCTTCTCTCCTTCCAGCTAGCCTCAGTCTTCCAATTTCTGATGATGTTCATACCAAAAAAGCGCCCCGGAGACCGGGACGCCAATGTAACGTAAGGTGGGTTCGCTATAGGCCGCGAGCGGCAGTAAGCAGGTGACGATTCCTACGCTGGCATTATCCAGATCAGGTATAAGGGTCAGTATCTTTGAGGGATACAATCTCAGCCGGCCAATTCCAGCACCCCTGGTACTATGAAGTTATGGGCATTGCTGTGTTCTTACGGTGTATTATAGACTGTCTCCTTCAGAATTGTCCAGTAGCGGACCTCCAAATGGCAGGGACCGGAATTCAATACCTTCAGAAAGGGTACACTAACCTGACGCAAATTTTAGCGAAAAATCAAACCGGTATTAGAAAGGAGCTTTTTCGTCAATGGACAACAGAGAGCTGGAGCAGGCAATCATCAAAGCGCTGGATGACAATAAGTTCGGTTCCTTCGGAACGATAGAAGCCGGCAACAAACCTAAGGTGCGCTATATGGCGGTTTTTCACGAGGGGCTTCAGATCTACTTGGCAACGAGCCGCAAGACGCATAAGGTAGAGGAGCTGAAGGATAACCCGCATGCTTTTCTGCTGCTTGGATATGAGCAGGGCGGCGGCAAGGATGTGCTGGAGATTGAGGCCACGGCTGACGTTACCAAGGATGAAGGCCTGCGTTCTAAAGTATGGAATAAAGAGCTGGAAAAGTGGTTCAAAGGGCCGGATGATCCCGATTATGTGATTCTTGAGCTTACGCCGACACGGATAGAGTATCTGGGCAAAAACAAGGAAAGCGGGGTTTGGCAGCGCTCGGCGGCACTCTCCGGAAAATAAGCATTGAAGGCGGAACAGGGCCATCTTGAACCTTAGGGTTTGAGATGGTCTTTTTCTCGTTGAAATGAACCTGAGTCAATTTTATCCAATATTATTGAAAATAATGGGATTATTTAGTATAATGTTTATGTTGTTGTATTTTTATGGTTTTTTATACTAAAAACAAAAAGGAGAGTAGTAGAATGAAAAAGACAATCTTAATTCTTTCAACGGCTCTGGCTTTACTCGCAGTGCCAACAAGTGCTGCATTTGCTCAAGCTCAAAATGTAAACGCTCCCCAAAGTGGAATTATTAGCCCTATGGATACCAAGAATCAGGGTGGCATTCTTCCGAAGAATGGAGAAATCAGCATTTATTTTGATTATTCATACAGTGATGGATCTAATCTTCGTTTCTGGTTGGGGGACGATAATCAAAAAGGGATGAAGCTTGTTATTTATGATCCGAAGGGCAACCAAATTGCGTCTGGGGATACCACGTCCAGGCCAGATTATCAGGTACTAATAGAACTTAATAAGGATAATAACTCTCTAAAGGAAGGGGAGTACAAGGCAAAAATCGTTTCTAATGATGGTGATGGTGGTTGGGATTATTCATACAGCTTTTCAGCAAGATCATTTTAAGTAATCTTGAACCATTGTATGTAGCCCAACAGAACGAAAACAGAAACCAGCAAGTCTCCAAGTAATCTGGAGCTTTGCTGGTTTTTTGCAATTTTATAATGAGGCAGCTTGTCTTATCCGTAATTATGGGAAATCATGCTATACTTTTGCACAGAAAGGATTGAGGCTGATGAGCGTTACATTGCTGTATGTTGAAGACGACCGGGAGATTGGCAGCGCTGTCTCTGCGGATCTGCGTGAGCGGGAATATGCCGTCCGCTGGCTGGAGAGCGGAGAGGGGGCGGTAGAAGCTGCGGCGGGCTGCCAGCTTGCGATTCTTGATGTGATGCTGCCGGGTCTGGATGGCTTCACCGTCGGGCAGCGGCTAAAGCGGACCTATCCGAATCTCCCCATTCTGATGCTCTCCGCCCGGACCTCAATTGATGATAAGCTTCAGGGCCTGGAGTTCGCCGATGATTATTTAACGAAGCCGTTTCACCCCGATGAGCTGGCCGCGCGGATTGAGGTGTTGTTAAGACGGACGGGAGCAGCCACGACTGTGCCGCTGGCGCTGAAGCACCTCATGGTATACGAAGGAGACAACCGGATTATAGAGGCAGCCACCGGCAAGGAAATTTTGCTGACCGGCAAGCAGTTTCAAATTTTCTCCTATTTGCTGCGCCATCTCGGCCAGATTTTGACGAAGGAGCAGATCTACGAGGCCGTCTGGGGAGAAAGTTATATAGAGGGTGATAAGACGCTCATGGTGCATATCCGTTACCTGCGCGAGAAGCTGGAGCTTGATCCGGCCGCGCCGGAGATCATTGAGACGGTCCGGGGGATCGGCTACAGGGTAAGAGCATGAGGGGAATGGGCCGTTTTCGCAAGCTCCACAGCTCGCTCCTCTCACGTTACCTGCTGATCATCATGGCTGCGCTGCTGTTTATTCCCATTGTACTTCCGTTGACCATAGGATTGTATGGCTTCTTCAATAACATGGCCGGGGAGAAACCTCCGGAGGAATATGCCCCGTATGAAGACATTTTAGTGCTGGAAAATATTTGGCATAAGGAAGCGGCGGGACTTCTTGGCGAGCCTGCTGAGGTGATTAACGCGCGGCTGCGAGAGTTAAAGGTAACCTACAACCTGGCTTCGATGTTCTGGGTAGATGGAGATGGGCGTACCCGGCTGTCGCTGGATTCTGCTGAGCCGAAGCTTTGGAAACAAAATGAACGGTACTCCATCCCTTCACAGTGGACCGCTGCAGAGGCGATTTCCTTCATGAAAAAGAGCCAGGATCTGCAGCCGCTCGCCATTGTCGCTTTTGTGGGAGACCGTGCGGAAGCCGGAGAAGGCTACATGGTGATGCAAATTCCTGCCGTCATCAAGGAGCAGACCTCTTTTGCAGGGCTTGATTCATGGTACACGGTAGTTATGGCTACATTTTTTATTGGCTTCATCATTGTATCGTTGCTGTTCTTTGTCCAAATCCGCAAAAGGCTGCTGCGTCTGGAGACGGCTATGGCCTTCACGGGAGAAGCGGGATTGCCTGAGTCCATTGCTCTGGGGAAGCCTGATGAGATTGGCCGTCTGGAGGAGGCCTTTAATACGATGGTCACCGAGCTTGCCGCCAGCCGTGCACGAGAGGCGGAAGAGGAAGGGCTGCGCAAGCGTCTCGTATCCGATTTGTCGCATGATCTGCGCACTCCCCTTACCGTGATCCGCAGCCATCTTCATGTGCTGGGCAAGGAAACGCTGACGCCCCGGGGACAGGAATCGCTGAAGCTGATGGATGAACGGATCGAGAGTCTTGGCGGGCTGATCGAAAATCTGCTGTCCTACAACCTGCTAAGCAGCGGACGAATGAAGCTGAATCTCGAGCGCAAGGATGTGCTGAGAATGCTGCGGGAGAGTGCTGCGGCCTGGTATCCGCTGTGGGAGAAGGAAGGCTTTCAGATTGAAATTGACCTGGAAGGTGAACCGCTCTATTGGATAGTGGATGAGAGCTGGTTCCGCCGCATTCTGGATAATCTGTTTCAAAATATTGTCCGCCACGCACGGAGCGGCCTCTATGTCCGCGTGGCAGCGGAGGTCCGGGACGGCGAGCCGGTGATTGTCATCAGCGACCACGGCAGCGGAATTGGCAGTGCCAGCGACTCTAAAGGAGCGGGTCTGGGTTTGTCCATCGTCGATCTGCTGCTCAAGCGGATGAAGCTGGATTGGAAGGTGGACAGCACCAGGCAAGGCACCAGCATCGTAATTCTAAGCCTGGCGCAAGAAAATTTAAACAAAACTTAAACTTGCTGCCGCCGTGCTTTTAACCTCGGGACGTTATGCTGGTTACCGAGGTGAAGAGAATGAAGGAAACAGTGATCGAAACAAGGGATTTATTGAAGGAATACCGCGGACGGGCTGCGGTGGAGCATCTGAACCTGAACATAAGCAAAGGGGAAATCTACGGCTTCCTGGGGCCAAACGGCGCAGGCAAAACTACGACAATCCGCATGCTGCTGGGACTGATTAAGCCAACCTCGGGAAGCATTGAAATTTTTGGGCAGGAGCTTCGGCGGAATAAGCTGCAAATTCTGCGCAAGGTGGGGTCTTTGGTGGAATCGCCGTCCTATTACGGCCATCTAAGTGCCCTGGACAATCTGGAAGCCCTCCGCCGCATTCTTGACGTACCTAAGTCACGTATAGCTGAAGTGCTGGACATCGTTTCCCTAACAGGGGAAGAAAAGCGGCCCGTAAAGGGCTTCTCTCTCGGCATGAAGCAGCGGCTTGGCATTGCCGCTGCGCTGTTGGGCAGACCGGAGCTGCTGATTCTCGACGAGCCTACCAACGGCCTTGACCCGTCGGGTATCCAGGAGATCCGCTCGCTGATCAAGCGGCTCCCTGAGGAAGAAGGGATTACCGTCCTTGTATCCAGCCATCTGCTGAGCGAAATTGAGCAAATGGCGGGAACCGTCGGCATTATCCGTTCGGGGCGGATGGTCTATCAGGATACGATTGCCCACCTGCAGCAGCAGGCGGCCGGTGATCTCCGCCTTGCCGTGTCCGAGCCGGAAGAGGCGCTGGCTCTGGCTATCCGGCGGGGCTGCGGAGGAACGCTCCAGGAAGGACGTTTGACACTGCCCCGGATGAGCGATGCTCGGGTGGCGCTGTTAGTCAAGGAGCTGGTCGAGAACGGCCATGCGATCTACCGGGTGGAGGAACGCAGACAATCACTCGAAGAGTTCTTCCTGCAGGTGGTTGAAGGAGGGCAGTCATCATGATGTGGCGGTCGTCCTCAGCGGATTGGCTGAAAATCCGCGGCAAAGGGCTATGGTTCCTTGTCTTCCTCGGCCCGATTGGACTGATTGCCATGCAGGGGCTAAACTTCGGAATCCGTTTGGATTATCTGACGAAGCAATACCAGTCTGATCTATGGGGAGGACTGCTTGATAATATCGCCAATTTCGTGCCGGTGGCGCTCTATCTGGGCGGTACGCTGATCTGCTCGCTAATGGCGAATGTGGAGCATCAGACGAGTTCATGGAAGCAGCTGCTGGCGCTGCCCATCTCCCGGACCGCCGTATTTATGTCCAAGCTGCTGCTGTGTCTGCTGCTTGTCGCTGTCTCCTGCCTGCTGCTGTCAGTGGGCACGGTAGGTTTAGGATATCTGCTCGGCTTCGGCGATCAGCCGGTTCCCTATGCGAAGGTGATGCAAATCGGGTTCGCTTCCTATGCTGCGGCGCTGCCTGTGATCTCCTTGCAGCTATGGCTCTCCTTGTCCAGCCGCAATCAGACCCTGCCTGTTTCGTGTGGCATTACCCTATCGCTGGCGAGTTTTTTCACGGCATTTCTGTCCGAATGGGTTCCCTTGACTTGGCCTACTTTGGCCTGGAGCGCTTCCCGGCCCTGGTTGTTTAGCGGGGCGGGGCTGTTGCTGGGACTGCTGCTCTTGCTGCCGGGAGCCCTGCATTTCGCGCGAAAGGATGTGAATTGATCATGAGAATCTTCTTGAGGGTCCTGTCCGCAGAAAGACTGAAGATATCCAAATCCTTCGTGTGGCTGTTGGTCGTAGGCAGTCCTGTGATCGCCCTGCTCATCGGTGGACTCGCCAATATGGAGGAGTTTGGGGAGCGTATCACCTGGCAGGTGCTGCTTAGTGTCATGTCAATGGTTCATGCTATTCTTTTTCTTCCGATACTGTCGGGCATTTTCGCGGCACTGATCTGCCGGGCCGAGCATGCTGACGGCGGCTGGAAAATGCTGCTCTCGCTGCCCGTGACGCGCTCTTCCGTATATTTTGCAAAATATACTATGGTTATGGGGTTGCTGGCCGCTGTGCAGTTGCTGTTCCTTGCGGCACTGCTCGGCATAGGCGTGGTGCGCGGCGTTGACGGGCCTGTACCTTGGACGATGATCTTGTCCAGCGTATTCGGCGGCTGGTTCGCCTGCCTGCCGCTGGCTGCATTGCAGCTCGCAGTATCGCTGAGCTGGAGCAGCTTTGGCGCTCCGCTGGCGCTGAATGTGAGCTTGACCATACCCAATATGCTGATCGCCAATTCGTCCACTTACGGACCGTATTATCCCTGGGTTCAGCCGGCGCTGGCAATGTCTCCTTTTGGATTTGGAGGAGAGAAATATGGGGCCTTTAATTTGCCTATAGAAAGTCTGCTGCTTGTCGTATCCGGCAGTCAGATTATCTTTATGGCGGCAGGTCTGTTCTCCTTTTTGCGCAAGGCAGTGTGATCCTGACCCTTTACCGCCTGCAAGTCTTTCCAGCTTCGGTCCCCTTCATGGACATCGGGTGAAGTTTTGCTATAATTAATCGTAGAAGATACTATTAACTATCGGTAAAACCGTGATGAGTATATGGAGGAGGGCGAGAGCATGGAGCCAGCAGCACTCGAAGAATGCGACAACACATGCAACGGTTCGGAGCTGGGACCGGAATCTATGGCGTTGATCCTGCCGGACCGCGGGACAACGGATAAAATGGCGGAGATGTTCAAGGCTCTAGGCGACCCGACAAGGGTGCGGCTGATTTATGCTTTATCGCAAAGAGAGCTGTGTGTGCACGATTTGTCGACCATTCTCGACATGGGGCAGTCGGCGGTATCCCACCAGCTCCGCTATCTGCGCAATTTGCGGATCGTCAAGCGCCGCAAGGAAGGCAAGACGGTGTATTATTCGCTGAACGATGCACATGTGGAGCAGATTTTTCTGCAGACGCATGAGCATATCCGGCACGAATAGCTGTGTCGGGAAGGGCGTGAGCGGCTAAGGGTGTTGGAATAACGGCAGAAATGCCGTTGTTGGGCACGCCGATGCCGGGAGTGGCAGAAACAACGGCAGAAATGCCGTTGTTGGGCACGCCGATGCCGGAAGTGGCAGAAATAACGGCAGAAATGCCGTTGTTGGGCACGCCGAGGCCGGGAGTGGCAGAAACAACGGCAGAAATGCCGTTAAATGCAAGAGGCTGTCCCCTTTGCAGTTCAAAATCTGCTTAGGGGACAGCCTCTTTTTTTTACATAAATCGCATCCGGCTCGAAATTACACCCGCAGCTCACCGTGACGTAACGTGGAATTCTCAATCTGCAGCGTGGCATGCTGAATGTTGAACTTTTCCTCTACGAGAGTGATGGCCTGCTGGAGAATGCTGTGGGGGTCCGCATGATCCTCAATCAGCACATGACCGCTGAGCGCGTCCAGTCCCGAAGTAATGGTCCATGCATGCAGGTCGTGGACATCAATCACTCCGTTAATCTCCATTAGAGCCTCCTTAACCTCATTGGTGTTCACAGAGGAAGGCGTTCCCTCCATCAGAATATGAAAGGCTTGCTTCAAGACGCCCCACGCACCTCTAAGGATGAGCAGAGCTACAAGCACACTGATGATCGGATCGGCGATATACCAGGAGAACAGGTTCATAATCAGCCCGGCCAGCAGTGCTCCGACTGAGCCCAGGGCGTCCCCGATAATGTGCAGATAGGCGCTGCGGACGTTGAGATTGTCTTTTGTATCGCTTTTTCGCATCAAAGACCATGCGCTAATCAGATTAGCCAGCAGTCCGATGGAAGCTATAATCATCATTGTGCCGCTGGCGACCACCGGTGGGGCGAAGAAGCGCTGGTATGCTTCCCAGATAATGAATCCGGCAATAACAAACAGGGTCACGCCGTTAAATAGCGCAGCCATAACTTCGAACCGGTGGAAGCCGTAAGAATTCTTCGAGGATGGCGGTCTGACGGCAAAAATCATGGCGATGAGACTTAAGGCCAGCGCAGCCGTGTCACTCAGCATATGCCCCGAGTCGGAGAGCAAGGCCAGACTGTCTGTGATAAGTCCTCCGAAGAACTCAAGGAACATGATGCCCCCGGTAATGATTAAGGCGATCAGCAGGCCTTTTTTGTTATTTGGCGCGTGTGAGTGTGAATGAGAGTGCGAGTGGCCGGAGTGGCTGTGCCCATGATTATGTATATCTCCGTGCTTGTGATCATGATCTGTATGATCGTGTGTATGACCTTGATGATCATGCTGTTCGAGGCTTTTTGGCCCTGGATGCTTTTGATTATTCATTTGAATGGCCCCTTCCCAAGTAAACATATGAATGACTGCTCATATATTAATATTATCCGGGATGAGAACAAATTACAAGTGCTCATTCTTATTTTTATAATTGAGAAAAAAGGGAAAAACTATGCAATCTATGCATTGACACTCTGAGAATGAGGGGCATATAATGTGTGTAAGTAAACATATGAACAAATACTCATATATAGGATTATCCAAGGGAGATGAGTCATTTGAATGCGGTTCAAGGGAATGTCAAGCGCCAGTGGGTGCTCGAAGGGCTGGATTGTGCCAATTGCGCCATGAAAATTGAAAATAAGGTCAAGAAGATTGAGGGAGTATCGTCCTGTTCCGTGAACTTTGCCATGAAGATGATGACGCTGGAGACGGCGGCGGCCGATGCCGAAGCCATATCGGAAGAAGCGCAGCAGATCGTTACGAAGCTGGAGCCGCATGTGAAGCTCAAGGAAGTCAAAGCCAAGGCTAGAGGTGTGCGCAGAAGTGTGCAGACTGAGGGAGGAGCAGATCAGGTTCACCTTCATGTGGAACATGAGCATATGGCCGGTGGTGACAGCCATGATACCCATGGCCACGCACACAGCCATGAACATAGCCATGAAGCGCACAGCCACGCACATAGCCACGAAGCCCATGCGCACAGTCATGGCGCAGCCGATAGCCACAGCCACGGCGACGCTCATGGCCACAGCCATGAGCATGGAGAAGGCGAGACGCGGAGTATTCTGCTGCGCCTGGGCGGCGGGGCGATCCTTGCTGCAGCCGGAATGTTCCTGCCGGTCAGCGGGATCACGGAGCTGCTGATCTTCCTGGCCGCCTACCTGGTTGTCGGCGGCGAAGTGGTCTGGTCGGCGGCACGAAATATTGTCCGGGGGCAGGTTTTTGATGAGAACTTCCTGATGGCGCTGGCGACGATAGGGGCGTTTGCCATTGGGGAGTACCCGGAAGGCGTCGCCGTTATGCTGTTCTATCAGATCGGTGAGCTGTTCCAGGGGATGGCCGTCAACCGTTCGCGCCGCTCCATCACGGCGCTGATGGACATTCGCCCTGAATTCGCCTATCTGAAGGAAGGCGGGAACCTGAGACGGGTCTCGCCGGAAGAAGTGGAGATTGGCGATTACATTGTGGTCAGACCGGGCGAGAAGGTTCCGCTTGACGGAACGATTGTAGAGGGCAGCGCGATGATGGATACCTCGGCGCTTACCGGGGAATCGGTGCCGCGCTCCTCTGAGCCGGGCAGTAAGGTGCTAAGCGGGTTTATTAACCGCAATGGTGTAGTTACGATTGAGGTTACCCAGACCTTCGGAGAATCGGCAGTCTCCAAAATTCTGGAGCTGGTGCAGAACGCCTCTAACAATAAAGCGAAAACCGAGAACTTCATTACCAAGTTCGCCAGAGGCTATACGCCTGTAGTGGTCATTACCGCGCTGCTGCTGGCCGTTATTCCGCCGCTCGTGATCAGCGGTGCGACCTTCTCGGACTGGATCTACCGTGCTCTGGTATTTCTCGTAATCTCCTGCCCTTGTGCGCTTGTCGTTTCGATTCCGCTCGGCTTCTTCGGCGGTATCGGCGCAGCTTCCAAGAGCGGTATTCTCGTCAAAGGCAGCAACTTCCTTGAAGCGCTCAACGATGTAAAGGTTGTTGTGTTCGATAAGACAGGAACCTTGACCAAAGGCCAGTTCAAAGTAACAGGCATCTATCCTTCCCAAGGAATCCAGGAGAGCGAGCTTCTGCGGACGGCTGCCTATGCGGAGAGTCATTCCAGCCATCCGATTGCCGAATCTATCCGGGCGGCCTACGGTGAAGAGATTTCCGCCGAAGCTGTCTCGGACTATAACGAAATTTCCGGCCACGGCATCGCGGTTACAGTAGAAGGCAAATCTGTACTGGCCGGGAATGCGCGGCTGATGGAGCGTGAAGGCATTGCCAGCCGGACGCCGGACCAGAGCGGAACAGTGGTTCATGTCGCTATAGATAAGCGGTATGCCGGTTATCTGGTAATTGCCGATGAAGTGAAAGAGGATTCACTTCAGGCGGTTCAGGCCCTTGGACGGCTCGGCATTCATAAAACAGTGATGCTGACCGGGGATGCGGAAGCAGTTGCGGAAGCGGTTGGGCAGGAGCTGGGCATTACGGAGGTTCAAGCTGAGCTGCTTCCCCAGCACAAGGTGGAGGCTATTGAGAAGCTGGAGCGCGAGAAATCACAGCGGGAAAAAATCATTTTTGTCGGCGACGGCATTAATGATACACCGGTGCTGGCCAGAGCGGATGTCGGCATTGCCATGGGCGGACTGGGCTCGGATGCGGCTATTGAAGCAGCAGATATTGTAATTATGACCGACGAGCCTTCGAAAATTGCTACAGCCATCGGAATTGCCAAGCGCACGCGGGTAATCGTCTGGCAGAATATTATTTTCGCCCTGGCAGTGAAGGCTATCTTCCTGGGGCTGGGCGCTTTCGGAATCGCCACAATGTGGGAAGCTGTTTTCTCGGATGTGGGTGTAACTGTGCTTGCGGTACTGAATAGTGTCCGGGCTTTGCAGGTGCCAAAAGTAGACTAAAGTAAGGAAACTGCAAATACTTTCCGCAAAATATACGAAAAAATAAGCCTCTGGCTCCCAAAAAGTGGGTCTTGAGGCTTATTTTTTTTGAATATTATATGAATAATATAATTTCCATTGTCTGTTCTTGCCGATATAACACTATAGATTTACAGCATATGGAAGCTCATATTTAGCTTTGCTGGGAGGAAATAAGGTGGACAAGACAGAATTGCCTGAAGTTGTGAAAATGAAAGCAAAAGGAAGAAAATCAGCATCCGTGCAAACCAAATGGTCGCTTGTAATCCTTGCCATTTCCATTGTGCCATTGCTGGGGGCGACGATCTTTTTTATGCAGTACTTCGGCGGTGTGACAAGGTCGGACAGTGAGGAATTGGCGCAGAAAATCCTGGATATGAACACCACAAGGATTGATGAGTGGCTGCAGACCAGAACCTCGGCCGTGCAGGAGCTTATCACCCAGCATCCGGAGTTTGACACTACCCAGCCGAAGAGCATTTTTCCGGTCGTTAAGGTACTGGAGGAGAGCGATAAGCAATCCGAAGGCTACAGCGTAATTAATAAAGATGGCAAGCTGACCAATGCGATGGATCTGACGGCTGACATGGGGTCATCTGCATATTTTCTGAAAGCCAAAGAAACCCTGAAGCCGGCTGTTGCCGACATGTCTTATCTGGAGCCGCTGAAAAAGTACATCATCCCGATTCTTGTTCCTGTCGTGGATAAGCAGAAGCAATTTTCCGGGGGGATCGCCTTTTCGGTTACGCCGGATATTCTGATGGAAATGGCGAAGAACATCCATGTTGCTGACTCAGGATACGGCTATGTGGTCTCGGGTAAAGGCGATTATTATGCCTATTCGGATAAGAGCCGGATCGGCAAAAATATGGCCGATTATGCCAAGGAGCCGGAATTGAAGGCGGCAGTCAAAGCCATACTGGGCAAGGAAAGCGGATCTGAAACCTACAAGGGCGAAGATGGAAAGGAAGTCATTACATACTTTAAGACGATCCCGGATACGGATTGGAAGCTGCTGATTACCGTTCCGAAAAGCGAGATTTTCGCCAAGGTGAATTCCGCTCAGAACCTGGCAACTTTCTTTATCATCGGTATCATTCTGCTTGTTATCATTATTTCCCTGTACCTTACCCGTTTGGCGGTTAAGCCGCTTGTGGCGGTTTCCAATGTAATGAAAAGAGTGGCCGCAGGCCATCTGAGTGAGAGAGTTGCTGTCCGCTCAGGAGACGAAATCGGCCAAATGAGCGAGAGCATCAATGATATGATTACCTCCCTATCCGGCATTGTCGGCACAATCGACGAGACCGTGCTGCAGGTAGCCAGCTCCGCTGAAGGCCTGCTGGAATACGCCAATGAATCCTCCGCTACCTCTGCGGAAATTGCAACCGTGATCGAAGAGGTGGCGCAAGGCATGGGCGAACAATTCAAAAGCTCAGAGCAGTCGGCGCGGGCAACGGAAGAGATGGCCGTAGGACTGCAGAGAATTGCGGAATCCTCTGTGAATGTGTCCGACCAGGCAGAGACGGTCAGCGCGGAGGTCGACAACGGTTATCTCGAAATTCAATCAACGCTTGAGCAGATGACGGTCATCAGCACGACTGCGGGCCAGACCGCGGAGCTGATCGGCACACTTACGCATCAATCGGCTCAAATCGGACAGATTGTCGACGTAATTTCGGAGATTTCCAACCAGACCGGGCTGCTGTCGCTTAATGCTTCCATTGAGGCTGCCAGAGCAGGCGAGCATGGCCGGGGCTTCGGGGTCGTGGCGAATGAAGTGAAGAAGCTGGCGGAGCGGACCAATACGTCCATCGTGCATATTGTGGAGCTGATCAAAGAAATTCAAGCCTCCACAACCAATGCGGCGGTATCTATGGAAAAGAGTATTGCTGAAATCAGCGACGGAATGGACAAAATGAAGAAGGTCGGAGTTTCCTTTGATCATATCCGTACTTCGATACGCGAGGTTTCCATGCAAATTCAGGACGTCTCCGCGATCAACGAAGAGATGTCTGCCGGAACGGAAGAGATTACAGCCTCAGTAACTGATATGCTGACGATTGCCAAGGATTCAGCCGACAATGCCAACATGGTATCCGAAGCTTCCGGTGATCAGATGGAGCTGATGAAGAAGGTCGTAACCTCGGCACAATCTCTGAATGATATGATGTCCACCCTGAAAGGCGAGATCGAGAAATTCCGTTAATTCACTTAGTGGCATAAAAAAACACCCCTCTATTTCACGCGCATCAGCGCGAAGAATAGAGGGGTGTTTCTGTCTGAGGTTATACCTTCTCCTCAAGGCGAAGGCTGTCTATACCGCGGCGGATAATGTTGCAGGAGGCATCCAGCTTGGCAGTTTCCTCGGCGTTCAGGTTCAGCTCCAGCAGCTCCTGAATGCCGCCGCTGCCGATGATGGCCGGAGCTCCGATACATACGCCCCTTTGCCCATATTCGCCGTCCAGGATGGATGAGACTGCAATAATCTTGTGCTCATCATTCAGAATGGAGCGGGTAATGAAGGCCAGTGCGCTCCCAATGCCGAAATGGGTTGAGCCTTTGCGTGTGAAGATTTCCCATCCGGCGTCCTTGGTCTTGCGGGCGATATCCTCCAGATCGAGCGTGCTGAACCGCTCGCGGTGCTGCTCCATAATCTGCAGAATCGGCTTGCCGCCGATGGTGACATGGGACCAGGCGACAAATTGCGATTCGCCATGCTCACCCAGCGCGTAGCCGTTGACGCTGCGGGGATCTATCGTGAATACCTCCGACAGCAGCGTTTTCAGGCGCGCGGAGTCGATGGAGGTTCCGGTGCCGATGACTCTGTGGCGCGGCAAGCCGGAGATTTTCCATACCATATAGGTGACAATATCAACAGGGTTGGCGGCGACCACGAAGATGCCATCGAATCCGCCGGCCATAATTTCCGTAATGATATCTTTGGTTATAACTGCAGCAGCATCCAGAACGTCCAGTCTGCTCTGTCCCGGCTTGGGATTGGCGCCCGCTGTCAGAATGACAACATCCATTCCTGCGCAATCGCTCGCGGTGCCGGCATATACCTTGGTGCGTGTTCCGGAGAAATCCATGCAGTGCGAGAGATCAAGCGCTTGTGCCATAGCACGGTCATAGGTGCGGTCAATCATCATGATTTCGTCGCATATGGCCTGATTGACCATAGAATAGGCACAACTGGAGCCGACCATACCTGAGCCGACAATCGCCACTTTTCTTGATTTACTTTTCAATTACCTTGTCCTCACTCTCTAAAAGTAATACCCAGCCTGTGCCTCCAAGAGAACTCTATGTGGAAGCCTGTGGTTAAGTATGCTTATATTCTAACTGATCTCATCGCAAGTTACCTGACATGAGGAGCAAAAAAAGGCTATTGTTCTGTTCGAATTCTGTCACAAATGACATGGGAAGTTAGAAATAGCTGGGCTGGTTCTCTAATATTGTATGCAGAGCGGGCAAAAAGGAGTAGCTGGGGGACGGGCACGGCATTATAAAAAGAGCATTCAGGCACCTGCGAAGGTCTCAAATGCTCTTCTGTATGACGCACATGAGTGTTCATGTCCGTAGTTACCCCCGGGGCTGGGACAAGGTCGCCTGCGGCGAAGCCATAAGGGTGTAGCGCTTATACATGAATAACCTCCAGTGCAGAATCATGCCGAAGGCCAGGATGAAGAATAAGCCGCCTGACTGCGGAATGGTGACATACTGGTTGATAAATTCATGCAGCACGGTGCGGATCAGCAGCAGCCCGAGCAGGATGAAGGCAAAGCTTTTAGAGCGCTGGGCATAAATTTGCCCGTTCCGTTCTTCAAATTTCGTGCTGCGCATCAGCGGATACGCAAAAATAAACCAGCCGATCAGGAAAGCCGCAGCCGCCCACCACCAGGGAAGTCTGACTTCAGGTACAACGAACATGGCAAAGCCTGTAGACATGCCGAGCGGGGGAATCCATATTTTGCGGATCGTCACGGGACGTGAGCTTGCCTTGAGTCGAATGAAAATAACCATCAGCGCCATAAAAATAGCCCCAATAGTGGAACCGATATGCAGAAACGAAGGGTTGATATTCGCCATGATTCACTTTCCTTTCTGTGATTTGCGTCACTTATTTTTCCATTATAGCAGAAAAAGAAAGGCAAAACATTGAACGGTTTTCGCCATAATTCAGCGATCCGGCTTCTTGTAACGCTGGAAAACGCACATCAACCCGCCGTGGAGGAGCTTGGCGGGTTGATGAATATTTTATAGGCTGAACCGTCTAAGAACGGCTGCGTCCACCGACCGAACGGAGAATCAGGCTGATGATAAAGATCAGAACGATAGCCCCAATTAGCGAAGGGAAGACGTAGAAATCGCTGACCTTGGGTCCCCAGTTTCCCAGCAGCATGCCGCCGAGCCATGAACCGAGAATACCGGCGATAATGTTGCCGATGACTCCGCCCGGAATATCCTTGCCCATAATCAGGCCTGCCAGCCAGCCAATTACGCCGCCTACAATCAACATCCATAATAAACTCATATTCGCTTCAGCTCCTTTGTGTTTATTATCTCTGATGGTTATTATTAACCTTATGCCTGATGCTTCAACCAGAGTACAATATTGTCTGCAGTCTGATATTCATAATTTCAGTGTGTTATAGTGAAAAATGTACGGGTGCTGCAGGACGACCCGCTAATATACAATAAAAGGAGCCGCTGCCATGCATCAGCATAATGAAGTACTGTTCTATGTGGGGACCTACAATACCGCAGACAAAAATTCGATTCTGCTCGCCGCTTTGAACAAGGATACAGGGGAAATGAGAGTACTGAACAGTACGAAGGGCATTGAGAATCCGTCTTATCTGGCTGTGAACAGCCCGGGAAGCGTGCTGTATGCTGTGAGTGAGAAGGATGAAGGCGAGATCCATGCCTTTGCCATTGAGCCAGGCAGCAAAGCTCTGCGTCCGCTTGGCAGCAGACAGACACATGGGGGCGCCCCGTGCTACGTTTCTATCTCTCCGCAGGGGGAGTACATATTCGTCGCCAATTATATGGGGGGCAATGTCAATGTGTTCCCGGTAAATGCCGACGGTTCACTTCAGGAGATGTCCTCCCAGGTGCAGCATGAAGGCTCGGGAATCCGCGAGGACCGGCAGGAAGCGCCGCATCCCCACTCCGTTATTCCAGACAGCAGCGGAGAGCGGGTGCTGGTCTGCGATCTTGGCCTGGATCAGATTGTGTTCTACCGTGTTCAGGACGGCAGGCTGATCCCTCACCGCGAAGTGCCGCTGCCGCCAGGATCAGGGCCGCGTCATTTGGCCTGCCATCCGTCGGGGCAATGGCTCTATCTGATAAATGAGCTGAACAGCACGATCACTGTGTTCGCGAATGATGAGCAGGCTGGAAATCTGGAGATCCTGCAGAACCTCAGTTCACTGCCTGGCCAATATGCGGCAGGAAGCGATGATACCGCTGCCGACATCCATGTCTCTCCATGCGGCCGTTTTCTGTATGCCTCCAACCGCGGGCATGACAGTATTGCGCTGTTCCATATTGAGGCATCCACCGGCCTGCTGAAGCCGGTCGATTGGGTGATGTCCGGGGGCCGCACGCCGCGGAATTTCGCCATTATCGGCGGGATGCTGCTCGCAGCCAACCAGAACAGCGATAACATTGTTTCCTTTAGAATCGACAGCGAGAACGGCAGGCTGATTCCTACAGGGAATGAGCTGGCGGTTCCGTCACCGGTCTGCCTGAAGGCTGTGTGAAGATATAAGAAAAAAGAAGTGCCTCCCATTTCGCTCAATTCGCAGCGGAGAGGGAGGCACTTTTATAATAATGCTGTATAATGGCGGTTTAGAATAGATTTTTATATTGGGATCTGGTCGTAACTGCGGGGAATGTTTGGACTTTCGGCCGCTGTTGTCTGCAGATTTCTTGATTTATACCGCTCTTCGCGGTTGAAATCCGCAGACAGCTTATGCTTACGATGCCAGCTTTCCTACGGAAAGCTCTCAGGCGGACGCGTTCGCTCCGTAAGTATCCAAACTTCCCCTCCGTCACTTCTCCCTTTTATATTTTCAATAGTTCAATTAATATAGCTCTAAATCTTCACTTCCGATGGCTTTACCGTAGAAGCCGATATCGTCCAGCATGATTTGGTCGCCCGCTTGCTGCAAATAAAAGGTGATTTCCGTTAGCTTATCCGGTTCAAGCTCCGGCTCCTCTTCAAGAAAACGCTCGAAAGGCAGCTCGTAGGTCTGGAATACCGCTTCCGAAAGTTCTCCGTATTTACCGTCGCTTACCCGCTCCTCCAGCCAAGGGATCAGGGTGAACCGGGTCTGCGGCAGCGGCAGAATATCCATCACCTCATCCAGTGATAAAAGCGCCGTAACATCATTGCTGTCTGTAAGCTCAACCTCTACATCAGGAGATACAGAGGGATATTCCTCATCGTCAATGTCAGTATCCTCATTGTCATCGGCATTCCTGTTAGCCATTGAGAACGTTAGGCCTTCAGCTTCTGAAAGGGCAAGATCGCGGGGCACGCTGTCTTTCAGCTTGATGCGGTAAAAGGCTTCCTTCCCCTCTTCGGCAGTTCGCTTGAGCAGGATGCCGTGGGTAGCTTTGCTTTTGGACTCCCGGTCCTTGGCAACCTCTTCAACCCAGGTGACTCCTTCTGCTTCTGCAGTTCCACCTGTCGCCGTGTTCCTGTTGCGGTCTTCGTCGAAGGTAGCTACAGGGATATAATCACCGCTCTGGAACCGGCTATAGTAGGCGGTATCCGGCAGCCATTGCAATCCGCTGCGGTAATCGCGGAACAGCTCCCGGTATTCTCCCTTCCCCTGCAGCGTTGCCTCCAGAAAGGCGGAAACATATACCTTGGCGATCTGTCTCTGCTCATCTCCATCCATAATATCCGAGCGGCTTAAGAATAAGCCTGCCGGAAACGTCTGGTCATACAGTCCCCAATCGGTGTTGAACTGGCTGTGATTGGCGTCGGCGATATACAGAGAGCTTTTAAACGCGGATGTACCGCTTGTATAGGTAGAACGGATATACTGTCGGTCGCCGTAAAAGTCATGCACATCGCCATCGCGCGCACCCTGCAGGGTCAGGTAATTGACGTCAACCAGACGGGCCTGCTGTTCATCAATGGCCTTATCCGTAGGAGCAAGGGCGATGACTGAGGTGACGTGGAACTGCTTGGTTGCGGCAAGCGCGGGGTCGTTCTTGAACCAGCGTCCGGCATCGGCGGCCATAGCAACGGCTTGCCCGCCGCGGCTGTGGCCCAGCAGGGCGGTTCGTTCATAATCAACCTTGTGGTAGAACGGGCTGCCGGATTGCTCCGCGAATAGACCAATTTGCTGCAGATGCTTCAGAATCATCCAGGTTCGTACCTTGAAGTCGTTATCCGGGATGCCGGACCAGGCCGAATAGTTCAGAAAGTTCTCATCCAGGGAGACGGCAATAAATCCCCGGCTGGCGAGCTGTTCGCCCAGGTAGGCATAACCTCCCTCTGAATAGTCCTCCATCATATGATTGCCATGCACCATTAGCACAAGCGGATAGGGGCCATCTCCTTCCGGCATCCAGACCCGGGCATTTAAAGGAAGCGCACTATAATCGAAGCCCCAGAATACGGTTCGCAGCTTGGGCCAGCTTGTAATGTAGGCGGAAGCATCTACCGCCGAAGAAATAAGGCTCGCTCCAGACCTGTACTCTTTACGATGCAGATCCTGGCCGCTGCCGTAAGTAAAGCTGTAATAGGCGTAGTCTCCCGGTTCTCCGGGATTCGCGGCGTGTATGGAGGAGGTTTTTCCGCTGTCTGCAAGCCCTTCCGGCACTGAATCGCCATTGCCCTGGATAGAGAAAGCTAGCGGAGAAGCAATGACGAGTGCTGCCAGCAGCAGCCCTGACGCAACCCTACGGCTGCGCAGAAGTCCAACCGCCAGTCCGCCAAGCCCTCCAAGCACGGCGGCGAGCACGGCTACAGCCGCTGCAGCTTCAAGCTCCAAATCGGCGTAATACAAGATAAATAGAATGATGCCGAGAGCGCTCAGTAAAGAGCCTGCATACAGGCGCGGGATACGTAGTCCGATTAAGGACAGCAATACGGCCAGAATATTGCCGGCGAGCGCCAGCACGATGGTCGCGGCTACGGTAGCCAGGAGGATATCTGCGGCTGTTCCGAATCCGGTCGGGATGCCCAGAACGACTGCTGTAAAAGCCAAAAAGCATAATATCCAAGGACCGGAGAGCGCCGTCCTCCATATCTGTGTGTCATATCGGTACGTTTCCCGGATGCGCCTCGCGAGCACTCCCAGGATGCGCTTATGCAGCCTTCGGCGCTGCGGCGCGGGAGCGTACTCCAGTTCCATTCCCATGATCGTTCTTCCCCTGACATTTACAGTTATTTCTTCTTAACCTATAAGATGAAGCAATAATATTACTTTACGGGCTTAATAACAAGTGGGTCTTGCAGGAACAGCCGTCATTTGCTGGTGCGTCCGGCGCGGAAAAATTAAGTTGTAGACTGGGTAAATTAAGTAATAGACTAACGATGTGTTGTTAGGTTAATGGGCAGGATAATTGAAAAAGGAACTCAAATTTGATGACAGACAGGAGTTAGAGAATTATGATAAAAGGTTTTGGGGGAATATTTTGGAGAACTAAGAGCCTTGAAGTTATAAAAAAATGGTACAGTGAAGTGTTGGAGATTGAAATAGATAATTGGAATGGGACTGTGATAAAACCCCAAGCAGGAAATGAGACTATCCTTTCTTTCTTTGCCGAGGATGACAATTATTTTCCAGCAGAGCAACAAGTGATGTTGAATTTCGAAGTATATAATCTAGACGAGACTATTAAGCATCTTGAACAGATTGGTGTACCTCTTGCAAAGAACAAAGAGATTAGTGAATTTGGAAAGTTTATTTGGATTGAAGATCCTGAAGGCCGGCTGGTCGAGCTTTGGGAGAAATAACGAGTTGTAGTTCCATCAATAATTCCAAGACCAGGCTGCCGCGGATCCATCCAGCAGCCTTTGCTCAATTATAGGGCAGAAGATGGAGTGATCTTAATGTTGATCCAATCATTTCTCAGGAAGTTATTAGATACATAGTTGTTACAAGGGTACGTCCAAAACAAAAAGTTTTCCTGAACTACCCAACCTTTTTCGTTTTCGCTGCAGTATATATTTAAGTGCCGTCCGATAAGAAGGAGCTTTTTGAACATGAATAAACAACATGCTGACCGTGTCATCAAGGATTACATCAAACCGCTATATGGTTTTGCTTTGAATAAAACGGGAAAAATCGCCGAAGCCGAGGAGCTGGCGGGAAGAATTACGCTGGAAGTATACCAAGCGCTTCTCAAAAAGACAGAGTTACTGGATCTGAATAGCTACGTCTTCAAGATTGCGCATTATGTGTGGGCGAAATTCATAGGCGAGAAAGTGAAAGCTTCCAACCAGATGCCGATTGTTGACAATGAGGTGGTGTCCAGAGACGAGGGCTTCGACGAGATCATCCGTCAAGAAACGGCTGGTGCATTGCGGCGGGAAATTGCTTTTTTATCTCACCAGCAACGGGGAATCGTTGTCAAGTACTATTACGGTGGAATGAAAATTAGCGAAATCGCGGCTGAAATGGGTCTTTCTAGCGGCACGGTCAAATGGCACTTATTCGAAGCGAAAAAGGAGCTGAAACACAAGATGAACACAATTCGATCAATGGGTAATCTCGGCATCAATCCGATCCGCATGACAGGTTTCGGGCATAGTGGATCCCCTGGAAGCAAAGGCGACACCGCCGACTTTTTAGCGACGGCGATCAGACAAAACATCGCTTTCTCAGCTTACCACAAGCCGCTCACGGTTAATGAAATCGCCGAAGAACTGGGCATTTCACCTGTATATATCGAGGATGAAATTGAATCACTGGAAGAATACGGGTTCATGGATAAACTACCGGGTGGAAAGTATCGTACCAATATGTACATCGAAGATCCGTCTCCAATGAAAAGCGAGGTACTGTACCCATTGTTCAGAGAATATGCGGAGATTGCCGTAGAGCATTATTTCAAGACGTTTTTCTCGATGGGTGAAGTGTTCCAAGAGACGGGTGTCTACATTCCAGGTGGCGATGTCAATATATTGTTGTGGAGCCTCATTCCGTATGCTGGTAATCAATTGAGCTTCAAAGAGCTCAATGGAGTTAGCCATGAAGAGGTTTCCGTCAGCCGCAAAGATGGCGGTCATTACGCCGCTCATGCAACGATCCACAGAGAGTTTGACGTCAGTTTTGATCTTAAACAATATTATTATTGTGGCGATATGAATCGGGATTCCGATGAGCATGCACTAAAGGCATGGCAGGTCGATACGTGGTGGTGCGGCAGACAGGGCAGTTGGCGAGATAATCTGAGTTCGGATTTCATCAGTCTGATGCATGTGATCAATGGAGATTTACCGCAAAACGATGTGAACATTGACGCCTATCGCCGTCTTTTCGACAAACAATATTTGCTGCGAAAGGAATCTGACCTTGAAGTTAACATTGTTTATTGCAAGGATAAGCAAACAGGAGAACGTCTGCATGCGGCGATCCCGCAACCGTCCGAACGAATCAAAGAAGCTGCCACGAAATTGGATCAAGCTGTTTATCATGTGAAACTCGATGGACAACCAGATCATGCGCATAAATATGTGCGTTACTGGTCACAGAACTGCATGGCGTCGGGAACAATACGTGCCTTCGTACTCAAACATTTAGTCGACATCGGCATGTTAAAAGTGCCTGATCCGCATCGAAAAAATGGCATTTCCACAATCATGTTCATGAATCAAAGCTAGCTTGTTTAAAGTTATAGACGCGGCTGCCGGTATGAATCGGCAGCCGCGTTGTGTAAGCGGGCAGTATAGTTCAAGTATAGTTGTGTTTTCTTACCAGCCTTACAGATATGAGTGTTAAAATGGAATTAATTTATCTAAAAGGGGCATTAACAGGATGAGCAAAGGTAGAATCGTATTTTTAAACGGTGTTACGAGTTCTGGGAAAACATCAATAGTAGATGCAATACAGTTAAAGTCTCATGAATTTTTCTACGTTGTTGCTAATGATCTTTTTGAAGAAATGATAGGTGAACGTTATCTTCGTGAAGATTATTGGAAGTATTTAAGTGAAGCCATTATTTTGATGTATCATACAGCTAAATTATTTTCTGACCATGGTAAAAATGTGCTAATTGATGGCATTATGGTAGACAGACCTGGGTTGGAACCACATTATGAACAAGTGAAGGATATATTTACCGGGTACCCATTATACATTGTTGAAGTGTTTTGCCCATTAAACATTTGCCGTCAGAGAAATATTGCACGAGGAAATAGAACTGAAGACCAATCGGATGGGCAACACAAAATCATGGCAAAAGATATCCGGTATAATTGTACGATCAACACACATTTGAACACTTCCGAGGAATGCGCAGATTTGATTTTAAAAAGTATATTTGAAGTATGAATTACTTTATAGCTTTCTTGCTTTAATTACAAAAGTAACAGGGAGCATCTTTGCCTTTTTTGCAAACTCACTGTTCTGCGATTGCATAATTTCGTCATCAGATTGCTCAATCATTTGCTCAATTACAAATCCCGCTTTCGAGAGCGCATTCACATAGGTTGATAGTTTACGGTCCGATAATGTTAGCGTACTGTCACCAAGTGATACCGAATACCAGGATTCGTCAAAATAGCATTTTTTAAAAGCAAGCATATCATTTTCTGCAACAACACATTTGTGTATAGGATGAGACCAACTGAAAATAAAGGCGCCGTCTTTTTTCAGGTAAGAAGCGATCCGGCTAAAAGTCCCCTCAAGGTCGGTGGTCCAGCCTATGGCATAAACCGAATACACGAAGTCGAAATAATCCTCCGGTATCCCGCATTCTTCTTCCATGGGAGAACAGATCAATTGTGCGGAAAGACCGTTCGACGTCAGAAGCTGTGTTGTCTTTTCGATTTGTTTTTCTGATATATCTGTACCCCATAGTTCAGATGCTTGGCGTTCCCCCAGATATTGCAGGGATTGACCGCTTCCACAGCCGATTTCCAGCACCTTTTTTCCAGAGACATCGCCAAAAAGCTGGCATTTTTCTTCGGAGACAAATGCTCCATATAGAGGAAGCGCGGTTGCTCCTAAGACGTCATTTCCTTTTGTATCCCAAAAGATGCTGTTTGTTTTATGTATAGAGCTCTTGTCCATGTCGACCGTGATAGCGCTACCAACCTCGCCGGCACCTATAACGTTTGTTCTATAAACAGAATTCTTGTCCATGCCTGTACCATCTCCCAATAAAAAAATGTGAGCCTAAACGTAAATCCCGAATTGCGCGTTATCCCAATAACACATATCGAACACGGATACTCTGCGCTATGAATACCAAAATAATGTACCATTTTTCCATGAGCAAATCTACCTAAAATATTCCATGAAGCGTCCGTATGTTCTCACCCTCTTACGAGCAGTTTCTGATAACCACGGATGGTGATGGAGCGCAGTCTGCCATAGCCCTTGGGCTAGGCGTCCGCGACTTTCTTTTATTTTGAAAAAAAGATTTGACAGTGAGGAGAGCTTTCAGTATTATGTCTGTATAAACCTACTAAACGGGTAGGAATAATTAAATAAAAGTTCTTACCGTACAGACGGAGGAACGCCCGCATCAGGCTCGCAGACACGTGTCCAAGGACCGGTTTGACCTGCCATAGGGGGCATTCCTCCGTCATTTTTTTGAAATCATGAATGAAATAAGAGAAAACAAGGGGAGTGATGTGTGATGAAAAAAGGGATCAAGAAGGGGCTCATCGCCGGGTTCACATTAATGCTGACGGCAGGGCTTACAGCTTGCGGAAACAACAGTAATGCAGGCAATGGAGCGGCAGCGGCCACAGATGCACCGAAAGCAAGCAATGCGGCGGCAACCGCCGAAGCCACGAAGGCCCCGGCAAAAGATCCGGTAGAGCTGCTGAACGTATCCTATGACCCCACACGCGAGCTGTACGAGAATTATAACAAGGCGTTCTCTGCCTATTGGGAGAAAGAAACTGGCCAGAAGGTAACGATTAAGCAATCCCACGGCGGTTCCGGCGCACAAAGCCGCGCGGTGCAAGAGGGGCTGGAGGCCGACGTTGTGACACTTGCTCTTGGTTACGACATTGATGCTTTGAAGAATAAGGGGCTGATCAATGAAGGCTGGCAAAGCAAATTTGAGCATAACAGCTCACCGTACACATCGACCATTGTGTTCCTTGTGCGCAAAGGCAACCCGAAAGGCATCAAGGACTGGCCGGATCTGTTAAAAGAGGGCGTAGAGGTCATCACTCCAAATCCGAAAACCTCCGGCGGCGCCCGCTGGAACTACCTGGCGGCCTGGGGTTACGCCCTTGACCACAACAACAATGATGAAGCCAAGGCCCAGGAATTTGTGCAGGAGCTGTTCAAGCATGTGCCGGTGCTGGATACCGGGGCGCGCGGGGCAACGACAACCTTTGTGGAGCGGGGAATCGGCGATGTGCTGATCGCTTGGGAGAACGAGGCCTATCTGTCCATCAAGGAGCTGGGCCCGGACAAATTTGAAATCGTCAACCCATCAGAGAGCATTTTGGCTGAACCGCCGGTTGCTGTGGTCGATAAAGTTGTGGATAAAAGAGGAACACGCGAGGTTGCGGAGGCTTATCTGAAATATCTGTACACGGAAGAGGGACAAAAAATCGCTGCAGAGAACTACTACCGTCCAACGCTGGAAAGTGTGAAAGAGCAATACAAGGATAAATTTCCGGACATCAAGCTGTTCACACTCGCGGATAAATTCGGAACCTGGAAAGAAGCACAGGAGAAGCATTTCAACGACGGCGGGATCTTCGACAAGATTTATGTGCCTGGAGCTAAATAAGCCGGGCTCATGAGGGGAACCGGGGGGAACAGGGCGAGATGGCCCGTGCAGGGAAGCTGATCGGCCTATAGGCCGAAGGCGGGAAAGGGATGATTGAATCTATGAGTGTCACCACTACGGTTGCAGTGCGGCGGCGCAGGGTGCTGCCGGGCTTTGGGCTTACGATGGGTTACAGTGTGCTGTATCTGAGTCTTGTTGTACTGCTGCCGCTGTCGGCGCTGCTGTTCAATTCGACAGGGCTGAGCTGGGCCAAATTCTGGGATATTGCTACAGACGCGCGGGTTCTGGCCTCCTACCGTGTCAGCTTGAGCACAGCGGCAGCGGCTGCTCTGGCGGATGCATTTCTGGGGCTGCTGCTGGCCTGGGTGCTAGTGCGTTATGAGTTTCCGGGCAAAAGGGTATTTGACGCGCTGATCGACCTCCCGTTTGCCCTGCCGACGGCTGTCGCGGGTGTCTCCCTGACGGCGCTCTATTCCCAGAATGGCTGGATCGGTTCTCTGCTGGAGCCGCTGGGGCTAAAAATCGCCTTCACGCCGCTCGGCATAACACTCGCGCTGATGTTCATCGGCATCCCCTTTGTGGTCCGCACCGTTCAGCCCGTGCTGGAGGAGCTGGACCGTAACATGGAGGAAGCCGCAGCAACGCTAGGGGCGGGTCGCCTTAGAACCTTCCGCAGCATCGTGCTTCCCGAGCTGATTCCTCCGCTGCTTACCGGATTCGCGCTGGCGTTCGCCCGGGGCATTGGGGAATATGGCTCCGTTGTGTTCATTTCCGGCAACATGCCGATGCGGACAGAAATCGCTCCGCTGCTCATCATGTCCAAGCTGGAGCAGTTCGACTATGCCGGGGCTACTGCGGTTGCGGTGCTGCTTCTGCTGATCTCTTTTCTGCTGCTGCTTGTCATCAACACGCTGCAGCGCTGGGCCCGCAAGGCTTCGCGGTAAGGGGAGCATAGCTCGAACAGTATAGTTGTATTTGCTACAATTAAAAGGATGCGTCAGATCGTATTTTTCGCGCTAATTGCAGTGTGTACACTTAAAAATGGCGGATAGCTTACTTTTACCGAAATAACAAGTTTTTAGATGTAAGGAGTACATTTAAAACTGTTTTAGCTTCAATTGATGGCCTTTTAGTTGTATGAAGTACAGTTAACTTTCAGGAGGGGAAAATCATGGCGGGTACTGTCCCGATGTTTGCTCCCAGGCCGCAGAAGAGCGAGGCTTCACCCGCAACGGCCGAATCCGGGGCCGTTAAATGGGTGCTGATTACCGCCGCCGGGCTGGTGCTGTTCTGGCTGATTGCCCTGCCGCTGCTCGTTGTGCTGACAGAGGCGCTGAAGAAGGGCTGGGATGTTTTTTTGGCCGCATTGACCGACCCTGATGCCGCTTCCGCCCTCCGGCTGACGCTTCTGGTTGCAGCGGTCACTGTTCCGTTGAATACGCTGTTCGGGGTAATGGCAGCCTGGGCGGTGACCAAATTCTGGTTTCGCGGGAAAGGGTTTCTCATTACGCTGATTGATCTGCCCTTTGCCGTATCTCCGGTCATCGGGGGGCTAATCTTTGTGCTTGTGTTCGGCTCGAACGGCTGGTTTGGGTCCTGGCTCAGCGACCATGACATCAAAATTGTCTTTGCCCTTCCGGGTATTATACTCGCCACCTTGTTCGTAACCTTCCCGTTTGTTGCCCGTGAGCTAATTCCGCTGATGGAGGATCAGGGCACGCAGGAGGAGGAAGCGGCGGTAACGCTCGGTGCGCATGGCTGGCAGATTTTCTGGCGCGTAACGCTGCCTAATATCAAATGGGGCCTGCTGTACGGAATCATTCTGTGCAATGCGCGGGCGATGGGAGAGTTCGGCGCGGTATCTGTAGTCTCCGGGCACATTCGCGGTGAGACGAACACGCTGCCGCTGCATGTTGAGATTTTGTACAATGAATATCAGTTTTCCGCTTCCTTCGCCGTAGCCTCATTGCTGCTTCTGCTGGCGCTGGTTACGATGCTCTTGAAAAGCTGGCTGACACGCAAAAATGCGCATTGACAGCTCTTTTGCTTCCGTGCTATTTTAAATCATAGTATACGGGTTGGTGATTACGGGATTCAGGTGTAGATCATCCCCTGTCCGGGGAAAGGGAGGCTGGAGAATGGCTAAGCCACTGAAGGTGGATGAGGTATGGCTTACACGGATTGCGGAGCTTCTGGACAATATGGAATTTGGTTCCCTCCACATCGTCGTACATGAAGGACAAATTGTACAGATGGAGCGGACGGAGCGCAAACGCTTTGAGAACACCACTGCAAATGCACGCTATAGCGGAGAGGCCGGAGGCCGGCGGACCGATGTCCGTTCTGCGGGACGGGGATGAAGCGTATTGCCACTTATATAAATAGTTCTTTTTTTGCATAAAGAAAGACCTTCATTCGTTTTCGTCTGAAGGTCTCTTTCTTTTGTACCACCCGGTATGCAGCCTATGCATCCCTTCTAGTAGCGCGGTCTGCGCCGCGAATCGGCCAATCCCTCCACGAGCAATATGATCGCAGTAAGAGTATGCATAATCCAGCCGACCACTGGAATTAAAGCGACTATCGAGGTGATGATCCCGACAATATTGCCGATAACACTCCCGCGTTCCCCTATCAATATTACGACTGCAACGATGTGCAGCAGGAAGGCTACACCCAGCGGCACCCAGGCATTGGCTACAACAAAGGCTCCCCCGAGAAACGGGATTGCGAGAAAAGCCTCATAAGCAAAGGTTCCCCATTTGAAAAGCTTCCCTATTGGAGACATGTGTACTTCACCCAACCCTTCAGTATAATATTGTCGATATCTCTAAGTTGTTGTACGTCCGGCAGCAGATAATGTTCCAAGTTCAGTATACGCCGGGCACTGCCGGGGCGCTCCTTGCTTGGCAAGGTGTGGTCATATATTATTGGTAACAGTTAATACAAGCAAGACGGCTGGAGATACTGAGGGAGAAGGGATGAGGAAATGATAGATAAGCTGGAGATCCGCCATGAACGGCCGACGGTAGAGCAGTATTTGGCGCTGCGGGAGGAGGCCGGGCTGAGTCCGATGAGTGCCGAAGGAGCAGAAATTGGGCTGCCCAGGTCATCTTTTGCGGTGACGCTTTACGAAGAGGGCTCGCTTGTAGGCATTGGACGCGTGATCGGGGATGGAGGCTGCTTCTTTCAGGTGACGGATATCGCCGTTAAACCTTCCTGCCAAGGGCGCGGGCTGGGGAAGATTATTATGCAGGAAATCAGGAGCTTTCTGGATACGGTGCCGGAGAGAGCTTATGTCAGTCTTATTGCTGACGGCGAAGCCTCCAGACTCTATGCGCAGTATGGCTTCCAGCCGGTAATGCCCAATTCGCAGGGAATGTTCCTGCCGCGTTAATTGAGGAAGTCCATGTGTACATATAAAAAGTGAGGGATTAAATATGGATGTTGTAGTGTTTGGAGCTACGGGAACGATTGGCAGAGCTATTGTACAGGAAGCGTTAAAAAGAAAACATGAGGTCACCGCAGTTGTCCGCAATCCGGCTTCACTGCAGCTCCAGCATGAGCGTTTGCAGGTCGCAACCGCCGATATTCTGGATCCGGCGCAGGTAGCGGCGGCTGTGCGAGGGCATGAAGAGGTAATCAGCGCGTTCGGGCCGGCTGCCGGGCGGGAGGATGACCTGCTCCGCGCGGCAGAGAGTCTGCTGGAAGGACTGCAGGAAGCAGGACTTGCGCGGCTGCTCGTTATTGGCGGAGCAGGCAGCTTGAAGACGGAGTCGGGTGAGTGGCTGATGGACACGCCGGATTTCCCCGAGAAATTCCGGCCGCTGGCCGCAGCGCACGGACATGCCTATGAAATATATCGGGGCTCTGCTCTGGACTATACGTACATCAGTCCGCCTGCAGTGATCCGGCCTGGCCGCCGGACCGGGCAGTTCCGCATCGGCCTGGACCGGCTGGTTGTGGATGAATACGGCGAGAGCAGCATCAGCGTCGAGGATTTTGCCGTGGCTGTCATTGATGAGATGGAAGAGGGGAACTTCAGCCGGGCCAGGTTTACGGTGGGTTATTGACCTTCAAAAATCTTTTAAAGGAGAAGCAGTGAGTCTTACCTTAGACTTGCTGCTTTTTTGCGTACGCCCAGCATGGGCGTCATCTCTAGGGTGAAAGTCCCGAGCGGGGGCTGGCAAGCGCCTACCGTTAGCCAAGGGCAAGGGTGTCCATCGCGAGGTGGAATCTGAAGGAAGCCGGGGGCAAAAGCACGGCC
>NZ_JBVYOK010000039.1:0-37104 GCF_056120445.1 Paenibacillus sp. sgz302115 | reverse complement strand
AGCCCCCGCTGATCTTTTCTCAGTGGGTCATGAAGCTAGAGGACCGCAGTCTTTTTCACCTTACACTTTGAAAGAAAGAGCAATCCTACAAGAACTTAAGTTTTGATAGGGCAGACTCCGGAATTAGGGGGCCTAGCCGTTATTGCTTTTATTTCCAGTCGTTTCTCCCAATCCTGCTTCAACAACGGCATTACTGCCGTTATTTCCAGCTGTTCCCCCTAACCTCACCTTACGGTTCATCTTGCTTTCCCTACTTTAGTTCATTTCTTAAGCGATTGTTCTGCCCCTGTTCATTGCTTGTCTATCGCAAGCTCTGCGCGGGGGGTTTTTGGGATACATATACCGCATTCACCTGCAGAATAAAGGTTGAAAATATATAAAATTACATTCAATTCATCAATATAATTAGCCGCAGTAAACCGCTAAAATAGCTATATATAGCTATATAAGATGTACTTAAAAATATATTAAGGGGGAAAGTGCGGAGGGGAAGTTTGGAACTGTAGGAGCGATAGCGTCCGCCTTTGTCTTCAAATTTCATCTGCTAGGAGCGATATAAATCAAGAAATTTGAAGACGGGCAGCGGCCGGAAGTCCAAACATTCCCCGTAGTCACGACCAGCTCCATTATGAAAATCTGAAGTTCAGCTTATATAGCAGAGCAAGTTGAAAATGTGAAAACAGGAGGATGGTTATGACTAACTTTTTGCAAGCTAAAATGACTGTAGATAAGGAGTATACCCTGGCTGAGGTTGATCCCCGTCTTTACAGTTCTTTCATCGAACATCTCGGACGGGCTGTCTATGGGGGGATTTACGAGCCGGGGCATCCGCAGGCCGATGAATACGGCTTCCGTAAAGATGTGGCCGGGCTGATCCGGGAAATCGGAGTACCTATGATACGTTATCCCGGCGGAAATTTTGTATCCGGTTACAATTGGGAGGATGGTGTAGGACCGGTTGCTGACCGGCCAAAAAGACTGGAGCTGGCCTGGAGAACAGTTGAGCCGAATGAAGTAGGAACCAATGAATTTATCCGCTGGGCGCGGGAGCAGCAGGCCGAGGTGATGATGGCGGTTAATTTGGGCACAAGAGGCGTGGATGCGGCACGCAATCTGCTGGAATATTGCAACCATCCCGGCGGCAGCTATTACAGTGATCTGCGTAAATCGCACGGCTATGCGGAGCCTCATGGCATCAAGACATGGTGCCTTGGCAATGAAATGGACGGCCCTTGGCAGATCGGGCAGAAGACAGCGGCGGAATATGGCCGGCTTGCCAGCGAGACCGCTAAAGCAATGCGGCTTGTTGATCCGTCGATTGAGCTGGTGGCCTGCGGAAGTTCATTCCGCTCCATGCCAACCTATGCGCAGTGGGAGGCGGAGGTGCTGGATCATACGTATGAGCAGGTGGATTATCTGTCGCTGCATACGTATTACGGCAACGCGGAGAACGATACGGCCAACTATCTGGCGAAATCGCTGGATATGGATCTGTTCATTAAGGAGATAGTCGCCGTCTGCGATTTCATCAAGGCGAAGAAGCGCAGCAAAAAGACATTAAATCTCTCTTTTGATGAATGGAACGTGTGGTTCCATACGCTGGAGACCGATAAGGAAATCACGCCGTGGCAGTTCGCACCGGCGCAGCTTGAGGACCGTTATACCTTTGAGGATGCGCTGATGGTCGGCAGCATGCTGATCACGCTGCTCAATCATGCCGACCGCGTCAAAATCGCCTGTCTGGCCCAGCTGGTCAATGCAATTGCGCCGATTATGACCGAGAACGGGGGCGCCGCTTGGAGGCAGACGATCTTTTATCCTTATTTGCATGCCTCGCTGTATGGAAGGGGAACTGTGCTGCGCCCGGTCATCTCCTCTCCGTTATACGACAGCAAGGATTATACCGATGTGCCCCTGCTGGATTCGGCGGTTGTATTTAATGCAGCGAATGAGGAACTGGTGGTGTTTGCACTTAACCGGAGCCTGGAGCAGAAGCTGGTGCTGGAATGTGATGTGCGCGGCTTCCAGGACTACCGGGTGGCGGAGCACATTGTGCTGGAGCATGAAGATGTGAAGGCGGTCAATACCGCAGCCTCACCGAATACAGTGCAGCCGTACAGCAAGGGCGATGCGCAGGTGTCGGACGGGCTGCTGACTGCGCAGCTAAGCAAGCTGTCCTGGAATGTAATCCGCCTGCGGCGTGTTTAGCACACATGCTGAACATGGCCTCGTCGGCGATAAAGGCTGGGATTACGCTGAGGATAATGATCTGAATGATACGGTACTTCGAATGGGGCTTTTGCCGATACATAGCAAAAGTCCCTTCCACCGTTTCGGCAGAAGGGACTCGTTCTAAGAAAGCTGCAGTTAACTCATTTTCTTCTTTTTTTGTTCGAGAATATCTTTTACATCACTTCGTTTAATGGAGTCCAATTTCAGTTCCTCTAGACGGGTTTTCAAGTCTGTCTCAGAGGCAGCTTAAAGACGAGTATAAAGCCGCTGAGAAGCGGCTTCTTTGATAATTTAAGTGCTGAAGTCTAAAACGGTTACATTGTCCAGTGAAGGACGGTGAAGCCGTTTTTTTTAAAGAAAATTTATAAAAACGGCTGTGAGTAAGCTCCTGAAATTACCATTACTTGTATACGGAATATTCAGGGAGTGAGCCTCTATGCCAAGCAAGATTGCTGTACACAAGCCGGCGGAGCAGCAGGCAGAGACTAAAAGGAGTTCTGCACAAGCCCCGCTCACAGACAAAGCAGCTCTTAAGCCACAGCTGCGAACACCGCTTGAGCTGAAACGGCTGACCAACCGCCTCTTAACTGCCCCGGAAACGGTAACTTCCGGTGAGTTCGCTATGCTTACGGGTGCTATTGGCCTCCGGAGCGCTCTTATGCTGCTTGACCAAGGCAAGCGGAATAAGAAAAAGCCAGAGCCAAAGGACACAAACTCGGGTACAGCACCGAAAGAATCTCAGAACTTATCTGCCGCTTCACGCGACTCCTCAATACCGCAAGCGTCACCGCCAACACTTCAGTCAGAGGATTCGGCCCGGCCAGTTTCAGCGCAAGCTGCAAAACCTGAAAAGGCTGAAAAGACCAGCCCAGAAACTGAAAAAGACAACAAAGCTGCAATAGGATCTAAAAAGGGTGTTGAAGGTAAGCTATCGCCACTCACAGATAAACCGGCTTCAGTTCAGGTAATCCGTGCCACCAGAAAAGCATCTCAACCCGGAACCGGGCGGGAACAAAAGTCTGAGGACAAGCCTGCGATGGTTAAAGCAGAAGCTCAAGTAAAAAGAAAAGCGGAGGCAACCGCAGATGCCAAGTTAGAAGGTAAATTGGAAGCTCAGGCGGAGGCCAAGTCAGGTGCGAAGCCAGAAGGCAAAGCAGGAGCAAAGGCGGAAGTCAGGTCAGGTGCGAAGCAAGAAACCAAGCCGGATGGAAAGACCTCAGCCAAGCCAGCTCCGCTTGGGTCTAAGTCTCCTGCTTCTGGTCCGATGTCCGCTAACCTGCCGCTGCAAGCCAGAAAGGCACCAGCAAAAGCTCCTGTTGTAATTATTAAAGGCGATAATCCGGGCAGTGTGATCCGGCAGCTCAGCAGATTTGCTCCGTCAGAAATCGTGGAAGCTTACACTCAAGCGGTAAATGTCTCGGGGGGAGCGCTGGAGCAGCAACGGCAGCAGGCCGAGAAGGCGCTGCCTGCAATTCCGGCACCGACCGGAATCGCACCCGGCAAGGGTACTGAAGCTGCTGATTCTGCGAAGCGGGCAGCGGCCAGTCCGGTGCCGGTTTCAGAGCTGCCCGCTTTTCAGAGCGGGAAAAAAGGCGGGGATACCTCGGCGGGGATGGCCAGCTTCCCTCAAAGCCCGGAGGAGGCAGATCCTGACCAGATTATGGCGGAAGCAAGCCGGTATGCAGCAAATCCGCCGGAGATTGGTCTGACGGGTGAAGCGGACCCTTCTCAGGTGGAGAGCTATCAGGCAGAGGCCGCGCAGCATATGCAGACTGTACAGGACTCCGAGCTGGAGCAGACCCGGCAGGATTTCGGAGAGGACCGGATCCTGCCCAAGCCGGACGATGCCATCCTCAAATCCGGGTATACAATCCGCTCCGTGGCTCCGCCAGCTTTTCAATTAAAATCCACTGGTGTGATCCCGCCCGATGTTGCCGGCTACCTCAACCCTCAGCTGGAGGGGCCGCTTCAGACCTACATGGAGAATAGCCAGGCGGAGTATCAGAAAGGGAAGGAACCGTTTGACAGCGGACTCACAACTGCCAAAAGGGATACAAAGGCCGAAGTGGAACGGCTGAAAACTGAAGCTTCAGAGAAGCAGCGAAGCGAACAGGCTGCAGCCAGAGATGAGGTCTCGGGGTACCGGAGCCAGTGGCAGGAAGAGATCAAGGCCACCAGCGGGGAGTTTGACCGTGAAGCGGGTACAGCCGCAGCAGAGAAGAACAAGGAGATTAGCGGGATCAAGGATGAGAAGGAAGGCGAGGTCAAGAAAAAGCTGTCCGAAGCGGAAAGCGAATCCCGGCAGGAATATAAGTCTACGAAGACCCAGGCAGAGGAGAAGCAAAAGGAAGGTGAAAACGAAGGCGAGCAAACAAAGAAAAAAGCTAAAAACCCCTGGGAATGGTTCAAGGAAAAAGGAAGGCAGGTCGGGGAAGCCATTCAAAAAGGCATGAACTTCCTCTTCACCCAGCTGCGAAAGGCAGTCAAAACCATTTTTGATAAAGCCAAGCAAGCCGTTGTGGGGCTGATTGAAGCAGGCCGGAAGCTGATTGTCAGCGCCATTAAAGGATTTGGGAACGTACTGAAGGGCTTAGCCAATAAAATATTCGCCCGTTTTCCGGGCATTGCCAAGAAGATCAACGGCTGGATCGACCGTGCGGTGAATAAGGCTGTTCAAGCCGTCAATGCTGCTGCAAGCCTCCTGAAGAAGGGAGTTAGCACCGCCCTGAATTTCATGGGGAAAACGGTGGATAAGCTGTTCGCCGGTGTCCAGTCGCTGTATAACGGCATATTGTCGGGAATCGGGAAATTCCTGAACGGCGACTTTAAAGTGAATTTCGGCAAATTCCTGGAGATTGCACAAATTTCTGCTGAAATTGCTGCCGCTTTTGCGACAGGCGGAGGCAGTATTTTGGTGCAAATTGGTATTTGGCTGACATCGACACTCCCTAAGCTTCTGCGTCAGGCGAACTCGGTCATGACTGTAGTCAACACCTTGCGGAATTTCAAAGTGCAGAATGTGAAGCAGTTCCTGAATCCGTCGGGAATGGGCGGTTTTCTGGTCAAGGGGCTGTTCGGTGAACTTCAGCCGCTGCAGACGGGCCAAGAGGACGATAAGGAGAAGGACAAGGACGCTGGCAAGGCTCCGAAAAGCGGAGGCCAGGAAAAAGGGCTGATGAAGGTGCTGCAGCTCCTTGAGGGAGTGTTCGGAATTCTGCAAAAGACTGTAGGCAAGGTTGCCGGGGCCATCAATAAGGCTCTTCCGGCTATCAACATATCGGACAAATCGTGGTTTAATCCTTTCAGTATGGCATATGCCGGTGCTGTTCAGGCGCTGGAGGTCGTGAAGAATCCTGCTGAGGCCCTTAATGAGGGGGCAGGCAAGCTTAAGGAAGCAGCCGGAGGCTTTTTTAGGGGAATTCGGGAGAAGGTAACCGAAGCCGCCAGCGGGATTAAAGCAAAGGTGCTGCTGCTCGGGAAACCAGCCCAGCTCATGACGGTCCTGGCCAACAAAGGCGTGGATATGGTGCTGAATTTTATCATCACCAATCCGCCGTCAGCACTGATTAAAGCCGTGTTTAAGGGGATTGAAGCTGTGGCAGGACAATCGCTGGTTGACCTGATTCGCCAGCATATTCCTTTCGCGGACAAACTGATCAACAAGATCGCAGCGTCCGGCCCGGTCCAGGGCCTGATGCAGCCGCTTCAGGGACCTGTGGAAAAGGTAGGTGGAATGATCGACGAAGCCACCAGCGGAGCGACGTCTCTTGTCGATGATGCTGAATCGCAGGCGAGTAGTGTCTTCGGCAACGGCACGAAGCTGCTGGCAAATCTGTCCGGGACCTCAGGCGGAGGCAGCAAAGACAGCCCAGGCCAAAAAGAAGAGCAAAAAGCCGGCGGAAAAGCAGGTGCTGCCAAAAAAGAAGACAGCAGTGGTTTTCTCGGCACGGTTAAGGGAGGCGTTCACTCCCGCCTGTTAGCCTTCGGCAAGCAGCTGTTGAAGTCCGGAGTCAACCTCGCGGTGGCCGGAACCGGCAAGCTCAAGAATGCCATTTCCGGCCTGCTGGTCAATTTCAAAATCGGCAAAGAAAGCCATAAGCTCTGGGTCGAAAAGAGTGGCAGCGGACATGTGGTGATGATGGCTAGTGAGAAACCAAAAAGAGTATCGAGGATCGTAGAGGAATCGAGTGATGTTGTAGCGAATTCTGAAAGTGAGGATAATCAAGAACTAGATAAATCTACCAAGGAACTTGCAGGCAAGCTTAAAACAGTTGAATCTAAAAAAATAGAGCAAGTAGCAAATGAACAACTTGAAACATTAGTTCCTGCGTTGACAGTGGTTGAACCTTACTTGGATAAAGAAGGGGGCGCTGCTGAGGGGACGGGTGAAGGTGGAGATGTTTTAGTTATTACAGGCGGTAATAACTTCAAAAAGCATTTTCTTAATCATAAAACTCTTTTAGAAAAGGCACTTGGTAAAAAATATCCTAAACTTGAAGCAGATGGACCAAAATTTTTACAGGATATATCAGATAATATTAAAAATGGAACATTTGAATTTGTGGGTAAGGGTACGATAAACAGGGACTCGGGGATACTTAATATATATAGAGGAAAAGGTTTGACAGTAGTAACAAAATCAAATGGTGAATGGGTTACGCTACTTGAGCAAGGTAAAGCAATGGATTTGAATATAATGTTTATTCCATAAAAATGGAGGTATTAGAAATGTTAGAGAAATTCAAAGGACTAATAAGAAATAAAATAGATGAGATTCATTTAACTGGTGTTGTACACATAGAGGAAGATGGAATTGCTGAATTCATTTCTAATACGAATTTTTTATATTTAGAGTTTGGTGAGCAATTTATCCAAATTGAGGCGGTAGACGGTTACGGGAAGCTCCATATTACAATAGTAGATTCTCTTAGATATGAGAATGATATTGAAGATGTGATTCCTAGCAGGGCTAAGGTTGGTGACGTTATATTTACCAACCCTTTAGCAGAAAATTACGTAGATAATATGGTTTTTTTTAACTTGGAGAATTTAGAAAATGCACTGATATGTGATGTTTTACATATCAAATTAATAAATGGGCAGGATTTATTTATAGATCCACAATTTACAGGAATTAATATAGGCGGTTTAGAACAAAAACAATTTTGGGAAGAGAATTTTATGGAGAGGGTTTTACCACGAGTCGGGGTGTATCCAGAAAAAACTCACATCAAAAATAGTAAATAGGAACAGGCTTAATACTTAATATTGAACATGTTATGTTGTTTTGAAGAATTGGTATAAGACTTTGTGTCTTTCAATTTTTTTGGTTGGGGCTACCCAGTACCGAATGAATCTATCATTCAACCAAAAACACGTGTAACCAATGTAATGCCTGTATGAAGATTTCTCCATTTTGTTTGTACGCACATCAAATGCTTTAATTTTATAACCCAAATAACGCTATCCCGTTACATTGAACAGGTCGATTATGGTTAGATAGCACCATGATTGACCTGTTTTTTGTTATGTTCGCTTTCTCACAGGATTTTGAAGATGCTATGCAACTGTAGAATACGCCGCCCCGAAAGAGGAATAGAAGATTTTCGCAACTCCTAGTAGGCGTAGCCCGACCATTAATATTGTCAGGACTTATCTGCAAATTGTCCGCAACGAACTGGCTACTTGCCTCGATGGTTACAATGAACGAACAATCTGGTGACGACCAGTTGATATAGAACGGATGATGTAACGTCTTGGGCTAGCCGCCTTCCCTACAACACAGCCGCCGAGGGCGGCATAACTGAACAAGAAAAGGTATTGCATGTAGTACAACTACTTCTAGTTTGTTAAAAACACCAAAGCCGCCAATGCGTACATGGACGAAGTTGCCAAGGAGTGCAACTTTACAGGACATCACAAAGGACTGTCCTTCCGCATAAAAATCCATCGCTTGATTTCCTTTTGTATCCCCTATCTCCTCGCCTAACGCTTCTGAATAAATTTACTGCGGAAGCCGGAGGGAGACAGCCCCTCTTTCTTGGAGAAGCATGAGGAGAAATGGGAGACGTGGTGAAACCCGACCTCCTCGGCGATCCGGGTAACGGACCAGGAGGTCTGCAGAAGCAGGCGCTTGGACTGTTCGACACGGTAGTTTTGCAAATATGCCATAGGCGTCATGCCGTAGGCCTTCAGCATGCTTTTGGCCAAATAGTTCGGATGATAGTTGAGTTCCTTTTGGAGCAGGGGATTGTTGATGTCCCGGGTATAGTTATGGCGGATGAACAGCTCCACCTTCTCGGCAAGCTGAATGGCGGTAGCATCGGAGGGGGAGGCAAGGTCACGGTCCAGGTGCTGGAGGAAGGATTGGAAGGACGCCTGGCGTTTCCAGTTGCGCAGGGACTGCGGCTCATGCTCCTGTTCAAAAAACAGGTCCAGCACCTCCATTGCCTTCCCCGTAATTTGCATATGCTTGGGAATGTAAATGGAGCAGACATCGGCATGGTTGAGGTAGGCGTTTTGCTTATGGCTTTCAATTAGAGTGCCTTGATTGTCCAGACATTCATCCATGCTCGCGCATTCCTTCCAGCTTCCAAAGGTCTGAAAATGAATCCAGATGATCTTCGTGTCCCCGGTGCAGGGAGCGGAGCCGTAATGATGGCCGTCCGGGCGGAGAATAAGGATTTCACCCTCATGCAGCTCCCACTGCTTGCCGTCTTCACCGACCGGAAGTGTGCCCTTGAGCACAACGATCAAATCGAAGACACCGATACAGTTACGGTTGATGTGGTAATCTCCCGCGGTATATGTGGCATGTCCGCAATCTACGAAGTAAGGAATGGGCGGTGAGATAAAATGAAGAATGGGCGAGTTCATTTTACATACCTCCAAGCAGGTTGAAATGGTTAAAAATAAGGTTGAAATTTTGTGTTTTTTTTCATGATACAACATGTATTATTATAAATAAAGCGCTTTCTGAAAAGTTGAAAAGCTTAAAAAAGAAACCGGTTTTCGGGTCTGGCTTAACCCCGCAAAAGGGCTAAGTATATATCGTTCAAGGAGGAAGCTGAATGAAAAAAGCATTTCTGTGCACGACGGTATTATTGTTGATTCTGGTCATGGGGCTCAGCGGTTGCGGTGGAAACGGGAATAAAGAGACATCCCCGTCCAATCAGCCGGCAACAAACAACAGCGGAAGCAAGGCAACAGAAGGCAGTGAAACGGCAAAACCTGCTGCCGAAGCGCAAAAAGTGGTCTTCTGGACCTTTGTGGACGCGCATCAGAAGTTCTATGAGAGCATGGCGGCAAGCTGGAACGAAAGCCACCCGGACAAGGCCATTGCGCTGGAAGCAACAACCATACCTTATGACGACATGCACACCAAGCTGCTGGTTGCCCTGCAATCAGGTGTAGGCGCACCGGATCTGGTCGATATCGAGCAGAGCAAGTTTCCGAACTTTATGAAGGGAACGCCGCAGCTCGTATCCTTGAACGACATTGTAGAGCCTGAGCTTGGCAACATTGTAAAGTCCAGAGTTGAGATTTACAGCAAAGACAAAACATATTATGGCATTGATTACCATGTAGGCGCAACCGTTATGTACTACAACAAGGAAATGCTCGATAAGGCGGGAGTGAACCCGGACAATATTAAGACTTGGGCCGATTTTGAGACGGTAGGCAAGCAGGTGCTTGATAAAACAGGCAAACCGATGATCACGTTCGAAGGCAACGGCAACTGGTCCTGGTGGCCGGCGATCAGTCAGCAGGGCTCTGACCAGGTGGATGAGAACGGTAATGTTACTGTAGATACGCCGGTTAATGTGAAGACCATGGAATTCTTCCAGAAGATGGTGAAGGAAGGTGTGGCTGCTGTCGCTCCGGGCGCAGGCCATGATACTGAGGAATACTTCGGCTATATGGATTCGGGCAGTGCAGCTTCGGTCTTCATGCCTTTCTGGTTCATGAACCGCTTCACTGATCATATGCCGGATCTCAAAGGCAAAATCATCATCCGTCCGATGCCGGCTTGGGAAGAAGGCGGCAACCGCTCCGCCGGTATGGGCGGAACCGCTACCTCCATTACCAATCAGGCGAAGAACCCTGATCTGATCAAGGAATTCCTGGCCTACGCCAAATTGTCCAAGGAAGGCAATCTGCAGATCTGGAAGCAGCTTGGCTTCGACCCGATCCGCACGGATGTATGGAGCGATCCGGCCATGAAGGAATCGAACAAATTCACCGATTATTTCGGCACAGATATCTTCGATACACTGCTCAGCGTTAAGGATGAAATCGCTCCGGTTCATATCCGCGAGAAATCGCCGGAAGTGTTCGATGCAATCCGCAACAAGGCGATGCCGCAAATCTTCATCGACATGAAGGACCCGGCACAGGTTCTGAAAGAAGTGCAGGCCAGCTTGAAATAATTCATTCCGCATGCATGAAAGCGCAAACAAGCTGTGGAGGGGGGATATTCTTCCCCCTTTGCAGCCATAGTTTTACCGCAAATATTTACGGCAAAAAAGAGTGGAGGTTTGGTTATGCAGATAGAAAGAGAATTGACCAAAAGCCCTAAAAGGAGCTACCAGCTGGGAAATTCGCAAAAATTGGCACCTTATGTGTTCGTTTTACCATTTCTGCTGTCATTCGCCGTCTTCTTCGCTTATCCGCTGATTAATGCGGGGGTAATGAGCTTTCAGGAGGTGCTCCCCGGAGATGTCTCGTTTACAGGGCTCGATAATTACAGGGGACTGTGGAATGAAGATTTCGGCACAGCGCTCTACAACAGCAGCCGTTATACGATCTGGACGCTGCTGTTGCTGATCCCGGTGCCAATGGTTCTGGCTGTACTGCTTAATTCGAAAAAAATGCCCTGGAGCAATTTTTTCAGATCCACCTTGTTTATTCCGGCGCTTACCTCCGTGGTTGTAGCGGGTGTTGTGTTCCGCCTGATTTTTGGCGAGCTGGACGGGGCTTTAATGAATTCGGTGCTGCATCTCTTCGGGATATCCAGTCAGCGCTGGCTTTATAGCTCAAGCCTGGGGATGTTCGCCTTGCTTGTGCTCGCCGGCTGGAGATGGATAGGCATCAATATTTTATACTTCCTGTCTGCTCTGCAGAGCATTCCAAGCGAACTGTACGAAGCGGCTGAAATTGATGGGGCTGGCGCTTTTCGGAAATTAATCAAGATCACCGTTCCGCTGCTGAAGCCGATCACGATTTATGTCGTGACGATCACTATATATGGCGGTTATGCCATGTTCACCGAGAGCTATATGCTATGGGCAGGCAAGCCTTCACCACAGAACATCGGATTAACCATTGTCGGCTACATCTATCAGCAGGGCTTCCAATATTTCAATCTCGGGTTTGGTTCGGCCATCGGCATCACCTTGCTGGGCATAACCTTACTGGTCAGCCTGCTGCAATTGACACTCACCGGCATGTTCAAGAAGGAGGACTAAGCTATGCAGACCAAAGTGAGATCCAAATTCACCTTATCCTCCTTGCTGCTCCTGATCCTATTTGTTATTCTTGCGGTTTTGATGCTGTTTCCGCTATATGCCCTGTTCCTGGCTTCCCTGAAGCCGGCTACGGAATTGTTCAGATACGGCCTGAATGTCCGGCTGGATTTCAGTTTGATGAGTCTGGATAATTACCATAGCATCTTTTCCGGTAAAGGGGCAGCGGGCAACTATTTTGGCTGGTACAAGAACAGTCTGCTCATTACCACGCTGTTCACTTTGCTTAGTCTGCTGTTTTCTTCAATGGTTGGCTATGGGCTGGGAATGTACCGTTTTAAAGGCCGGAATCTGATCTTTACCCTGGTGCTCGTTGTGATGATGATCCCTGTGGAGATCATTCTGCTGCCGCTCTACAAATTAATGATCTCCCTGAAGCTGATCAATACGATCTGGGGTGTCATTCTGCCCTTTATCGTCTCGCCGCTGCCGATTTTCTTCTTCCGCCAGTTTGCACTGGGTCTGCCCAAGGATTTCATGGATGCCGGCCGAATCGACGGCTGCTCGGAATACGGGATTTTCTTCAAAATCATGGTGCCGCTCATGGCCCCGGCCTTCGGAGCCATTACGATTCTGCAGGCCATGAACAGCTGGAACAACTTCCTGTGGCCGCTGATTGTGCTGCGCACGACAGAGCAGTTCACACTGCCGATCGGGCTGGCTTCCTTTGTCTCTCCGCTCGGCAATAATTATGAAGCGCTGATTGCGGGAGCTGTGCTGGCCATTTTGCCTATTTTGGTTCTGTTCTTATTTTTCCAGCGTTTCTTCATGGAAGGCTTGACGGTTGGCGGAATCAAGGGATGATCACAGAGATGAGAGGAGAGTTCCATAAATGAATGATAATATCACACCGGCCCGCGGCAGGGTTCAGATTGATGATCCCTTCTGGTCGGAATATATCCGTCTGGTCCGCGAGGTCATGGTTCCGTATCAATGGGAGGCGCTGAATGACCGGATTGACGGCGCTGAGCCCAGCCATGCGATTCGTAATTTCAAGATTGCTGCAGGCCGGGAGGAAGGCGAGTTCTATGGCATGGTGTTCCAGGACAGCGATGTCAGCAAATGGCTTGAAGCCGTAGCCTACTTACTGGAAACTGCGCGTGATCCGGCACTTGAGGAGATAGCGGATGAAGTTATTGATCTGCTCGCTGAGGCTCAGCGGGATGACGGCTATCTGAATACTTACTTTATGCTGAAGGAGCCGGGCAAAGAGTGGAGCAATCTGGCCGAATGCCATGAGCTGTATTGCGCCGGACATTTAATCGAAGCGGCAACAGCCTATTACAGAGCCACCGGAAAAAGAAAGCTGCTGGATTTGGCCAGCCGGTATGCGGATTATATTGCTGACGTCTTCGGGACGGAACCCGGCAAGCTGCAGGGCTATGACGGGCATCAGGAGATTGAACTGGCGCTTGTGAAATTGTTCCACGCCACAGGCGAAGAGAAGTATCTGCAGCTAAGCCGTTATTTCCTGGACCAGCGCGGAAGCCAGCCGCATTATTTCGAACAGGAATGGGAAAAGCGGGGCCGTACGCTGCATTTTCCGCAGCTCTCTATGGTGCATGACCATCAGTACAGCCAATCCCATTTGTCTGTCAGAGAGCAGACTACTGCGGAGGGGCATGCCGTTCGATTGGTCTATATGTGCACGGCGATGGCCGACATCGCCCTTGAGACCGGGGATGAAGCAATGCTGACGGCCTGTAAGAAGCTGTGGGAGAACATCGTTAACAAGCGGATGTATATCACGGGCGGCATCGGGTCTATGGAGCAGGGAGAATCCTTCACGGCTGATTATGATTTGCCCCCAGACCTGGCTTATGCGGAAACCTGCGCTTCCGTTGGGCTGATCTTTTTTGCACGGCGTATGCTGGCACTTGAACACAACAGCAAATATGCGGATGTTATGGAGCGGGCGCTCTACAATACGGTAATCAGCGGAATGTCCCTGGATGGAACCAAGTTCTTCTATGTGAATCCGCTTGAGGTGTACCCGGAAGTGCTGGGCAAGAACAAGAACTACAATCATGTAAAAGCAGTGCGCCAAGGCTGGTTCACCTGCGCCTGCTGCCCGCCGAACGTTTCCCGGCTGCTGGCCTCGCTCGGAGATTACATCTATTCCGCCCAAGGCGATACCTTATATGTCGAGCTTTATATCGGGGGCCGCACCGAAATGGTTGTGGGCGGCGTGCCGGTAGCTGTCGAGCAGTTCTCCAGCTATACCTCGGATGGAAAGGTCCGCCTGGTGGTAAAGCCGGAGCGTGTCGGGAAGTTTACGGTTGCGCTGCGGCTGCCGGATTGGTGCCGGGAGGTCCAGGTAAGCATGAACGGTGAGTCCGCGACTCATCACGCAGGGAATGCGGACGGGTATATTCACCTGACCCGCGAGTGGTCATCCGGCGACACTGTTGAGCTGTGTTTTGCCATGCCGGTAACGCGGGTCAAGGGGCACCCGCATATCCGCCAGACCTTTTCCAAGGTGGCTCTGCAGCGCGGTCCTTTCGTCTATTGTCTGGAGGAAGCCGATAACGGTAAAAGACTGTACCAGCTTCGTCTGCCTTCTGAAGGTGAATATACGCTTGCGGAGGAGCCCGGCTTCCCTAAGGGCATTAAGACGATACTTGTCTCCGGGGAGCGAATCCAGCCGGAAGCAGGCTGGGGTGAGGAACTGTACGCTAGCGGCTCAACCTGGAGCAGCCGGAAGCTGGAGCTGAAATTCATTCCGTATTTCACTTGGGCCAACCGCGGAGATGGCGAAATGTCCGTCTGGGTTGGAGAAGAGCATAGGGAATAATACGCATAACAACTGTAATTAGTGGTTTTGGTAAATGACATCTATATAAGTCGAACTAAAGAAAATATAAAAAGGGCGGAAGTGACGGAGGGGAAGTTTGGATACTTACGGAGCGAAAGCGTCCGCCTGAGAGCTTTCCGTAGGAAAGCTAGCATCGTAAGCATGGGCTGTCTGCGGATTTCCACCGCGAAAAGCGGTATAAATCAAGAAATCTGCAGACAACAGCGGCCGGAAGTCCAAACATTCCCCGCAGTTACGACCAGACCCCAATATGAAAATCTATAGTTCAACTTATATAGTGCTCCGGGAGGCTGGAATATGAAATTCCACTCTTCCCGGAGAGGGGGTGACGCCGTTCTTAACATGATCCGTGACAGAGCAAAGATGTCCACAACCTAACAACGAAGGGGATGATTTAAGCATGATATTCAAGTCTTCTGATGGGGATCAGCCACGATTCAAGCACACAAGGATACTGACAGGGGCTGTCTTCTGGACGCTGGCGGTGTTATCCGTTATTCTTCTTCCATCCAAGGCCGGAGCGTATGAGTTAACAAGCGACAAGCTGATTATTGAAACCGGTCAATCCGGTGAAATTTCATCGTTGAAAATCAAGGGAGACGCGTTCCCGACCGAGTATGTAATGAACAAAACGGTATCGCCCGAGCAGGATACTGCTGATCATCAGTGGCTCGGCGAGCTGGTTTTCACCTACCGTCTGGACGGCGGAGAGTGGATCAAGGCATCCACCAATCAATCGGGGGATGTCCGGAGCATTGAGAAGGACGGCAGCAAAGTAACAGTCACTTATGAGAACTCTGCGAATACGGCGGGTGTACGTAATTTCAAGCTGGTTGAGACGTATACCATGATGCCGGACGGATATCTGCAATGGGATATTCAAATCTCCAACACCAGCGGAAAAACGCTCGAATTCGGCGATATCGGTCTTCCGCTACCTTTTAACGAACAGTGGACTTACGGTGACGCCATCTACGAGACCCGGGTGGTGACCCACTCTTTTGTCGGCAATAACAGTTCTTATATTACAGCCGGCAGACCCAGCGGGATTGGCTCCTATCTGCTGCTCATGCCGGATGCTGCTACTGGCGCAGGGTTTGAGTATCAGGACCGCTGGCGCAATGAAGAGCACCCGGGCAGCAAGTGGGCCTGGAACCCAGACAATGAGGGAAAATGGATTGAGGGCCTCAATGTCTTTTACATCCATTCGAATGTTATTAAATCGACGAACCGGGGATATTTGCCGAATACAAGCCTGACACTGGCTCCGGGAGAGGGCAAGACCTACGGGTTTAAATTTTTTGCCGTAGCGAATGAGCAGGAGGCCAAGGATAAGCTGTATGAGGCAGGGGCAATTGATGTCACCGTTGTTCCCGGAATGATCGTACCAAGCAACCAGAAGGCCAAGTTCGACCTGCACACCAAGGCGGACATTCACAGCGTGAAGCTGGACGACGGGACGGATATCCCGCTGCTTGAGCAAAAGAGCGGAGATCACAACATTTACGAGTTCAGCCTGACCAAGCTGGGGCCGCAAAATGTTACGGTCCAATATGGAAGCGGTCTCAAAACCGTGCTGCAGTTCTATGGCATTGATGCGGTTGACCGGGCGCTGGAGGATCATGCGGAATTTATGGTTAAAAGCACGCAGTGGAACCTTCCCGGCGACATACGGGACAAGGTGTTCGACGACTGGATGATGAACACGAAATCCAAGCGGAACAGCTTCAGCGGCTACTGGGGCTGGGGAGATGACTGGGGGCTGACACACGGACAGTTTTTAGCCGAGAAAAATGCCCTGAGTCCTGTGGCCTCGGAAATTACCGCAGTGGATGAATACCTGGAAACGGCGATCTGGACGAATCTGATGAACGGCCATCATGAGGATTATCTGATTCACGACTTTCTGATGGCGGAGCCGAATACGACCCCGACCTACCGCGGATACGCCTATCCGCATATCTACAACACCTATTTCAGCATGTACAAAATCGCCGCCAATTACCCCGGGCTGGTCTCCTACAAGCATCCCAAGGAAACCTATTTGCTGCGGGCTTATAATATCCTGAAGGCGCTGTACGAAGGCCCCGTTTCCTACAACTGGGAGACTGGACTCATGGGCGAGCTGACCACACCGGATATTATTCAAGCGCTTGAAAAAGAGGGCTACATGGACGAAGCGAATGATGTCCGGGCCAAGATGCTCCGCAAATATAACAATTTCAAGAACAACAAATATCCTTACGGCTCGGAATACAGCTATGACAACACTGGGGAAGAAGCCGTTTATACTTTGGCCAAAATGCAAAGCACAAACGACGCGGAAAAAGCCAAAGCGCAGGAAATGATGGGTAAAATCAATTCCAAGACAAGGGCCTCCCGGGGGCATATGCCTGTATGGTACTACTACGCCGATCCGGTGACCATTACGGGAGAGAACTGGTGGAACTTCCAGTACAGCGCATCGCTGGCCGGCTATGCGATGGATGACTGGATTCAGAACGGGAACGCCACCGGCCGTGAGGAACAGCAGCGGTTGTCCTACGCGGCGAAGCTGGCAAATCTCAGTGCAATCAACTCCGGGCAGATCAGCGATGATCCTGCGAATTATGGGGCCGCAGCCTGGACGTACCAGGCGGAGAAGGGCAATAACGGGACCAATGGAACCGGCGGCGGCCGGAACGTTCCGCTGCTGAACGGCTGGAAGGGCATGACCGGCGAAGCCGATCTGGGGCTGTTCGGTGCGCTGCAGATTCTCAGCGCCGACATTGCCGTGGACCCTATCTTCGGGGTAACAGGCTATGGAGCGGATGTCTCCGTAACGGATGATGTATATTACGATATTACGCCTAAGGACGGCCTCTTCAAACGGATCAATCTCATTACTGAGAAGCTCTACACGGAGCTGGACAAGGATCAGTTTACTGCGGCCAGATTGTCCAAAAGTAAGGATTATGCCAAATTCAGCCAGCGCAATTTGACGCCGGGCTACGCACATGAAACGACGCTTACCCTGAACGGCCTGGCCAAAGGAGCCTACCTCATCCGAGTCGACGGTGCGCCTGTAGGCAAATTGAATGCGTTCGGCGGTGAAGCGAAGCTGACGGTTGAAGCCGGACCGGCTGTTGCCTACACGGTAGAGCTGAGCGCGACGGAGCCGGATGACAATAAGGCCCCTGCTGTTAACGCGGGAGCGGATTTCACCTACACGCTGCAGGTGGATGATGCCATTCTACGCGGCACAGCGAAAGACGATGGCCTGCCGCAGGGAAGTCTGACCTCGGAATGGACTCTTGTATCCGGGCCGGCAGGCGGTGAGGTCGTGTTCGGCAGCAGTAAATCGCTGCAGACCTCATTCACTGCAACGAAGCCGGGGACTTATATATTCAAGCTGACTGCAAGCGATTCGGAGCTTGAGAACAGCGATACGGTTACGGTGGTCGCTGTGGCTCCGCCGCCTCTGCCGGAGCTGCTTGTGCACTACAACTTCGATGAGACTTCAGGCAAGGTGGCTGCCGATCATTCGGGAAGCGGCAATGACGGCAATGTGCTTGGGGCTGCCTCCTGGCTTCCGGGCAAGCTCAACCATGCGCTTGAGCTGAGCGGCCAGGATGCCTATGTGAAAATGCCCGAAGGCTTGCTGAGCCGTGCGGATGAGATTACGGTGTCGACTTGGGTGAAGATGGACAGCGTCGGAACGTATTCGCGGATTTTCGATTTCGGCACCGGCACAAGCACCTATATGTTCCTGTCGCCGAAGGCAGGCTCCATCACCCGGTTTGGCATTTCAGTAGGCGGAAATGCCCCTGGCCAGGAGCAGACCATCGACGCTCCGGCCCTTCCTGCCGGAGAATGGAAGCATGTGGCTGTGACGTTGTCCGGCTCCCTCGGGATTTTGTACATTGATGGGGTGGAAGCAGGCAGAAACGATCATATGACCCTGAAGCCCTCCAGTCTCGGCAAGACCAAAAACAACTACATCGGCAAATCACAGTTCGCAGATCCGTATTTTGACGGAGTGATCGACGATTTCCGTATTTACAGCAAAGCGCTTAGTCCAAGCGAAATTACGGCGCTTCTTGCACCTTCAGGCAACATTGTCTCTGTAGAGAAGCTGGAGCTTACGACACCGGCCCGTCAGGCGCCGAAGCTTCCTTCTACGGTAAGTGCAACCTTGGAAGATGGAACCCAGACGGTTGTGTCCGTGCAGTGGAGCGCGGTTGATCCTGCACTGTACGACCAGGAAGGCTCCACATTTACCGTGAACGGAGTGGTGACAGGAACGCAAACGGCGGTTCAGGCAAAAGTTACTGTGACCAAGCGGGTTATCGCCCCTTTCCCAGAGCTTGCGCTTCGCTATAACTTCGACGAAGGACAGGGAACCACGGTTGCCGATGCCTCGGGAAGCGGACATAACGGAACGATTCAAGGCGCTCTGAAATGGGAGGCGGAAGGACACAAGAACGGATCGCTTACCTTTAGCGGAACAAGCGGCAATTATATATCCGCCGGTACTGATAAGGCTCTCCAGCCAGGCAGCATGACGCTGTCCTACTGGATCAAACGCACCGGAGCCATGAATGACAAGGAAAATGTGCTGCTATGGTTCAAGCCGGAGGGCAACTATGCCGGCAACGGATTTTTTGTCACCTACAACGGGAACTCCAGCATCGTGTACGTGGACGGAGCGAACGGCTTCTATGTGAAGCAGTCGCCGGAGGACTTCCTGCCGCTGAATGAATGGACGAATGTCGTCTTTACGTTTGATGCGGCAACCAAGACCGGTGTGATCTACAGAAACGGTGCCGCCCAGCAGGTTGACATGGATGGCACTCCGGGGTCCATTACAGCTACGAATGATGTGAAGAGAATCGGGGTCTCCGGATATGGCAACGGGGCGCAGCTCAATGCCGGGCTGGACGATTTCCGGATCTACAACGGTGCAATGAGCGCTGCGCAGGTAAAAGCGTTGTATGAGGATAAGGATATCCAGAGTGTGCAGCCGATTAGCGTGAAGACGGCTGCGAAAGTAGCTCCTGTCCTGCCGGATTCAGTACGGGTGGTGTACGAGAACGGGAGCGAAGGAACAGCCGAAGTGAGTTGGAACAGCATACCGGCGGATGCCTACGCACAGCTTGGGGAGTTTGCGGTACACGGACAAGTGGAGGGCACAGCTTTGCCTGCCACAGCATCGGTAACCGTAACGAAAGCCGGGGAACGGACAATCGTAGCGCTGCAGGAGGTGCACGTCAGCACTCCTGCGGGAACTCCTCCTATGCTTCCTACGGTAGTGCAGGCAACGTACTCCGACAATACGCTTGGTGAGACCTCTGTTATCTGGCAAGAAATCGACCCTAAGCTGTACGCAGTGCCGGGAGCATTCACCGTAACCGGCGCGGCTGGTGGTACAGAGCTGCCCGCAGTGGCGAAGGTGTCTGTGTTTGATTCACAGGCGCCTGTAATTGTCAGCCTTCAGGAAGTGAAGGTTACAACAACTGCCGGCAAAGCACCACTCTTGCCTTCGGTGGTAACGGCGGTGTACAGTGACGCGTCAACGCTCGCAGTTCCGGTCGTCTGGCAGACGATTGCACCGCAGCAGTATGCGAACGCCGGAAGCTTCACCGTGACCGGCGTGGCGGAAGGTACGGATTTGCTGGCCAAGGCCATTGTGACCGTAACCGGCACAGCGCCGACACCAACGCCTACGCCGTCACCAACACCGACGCCAGTACCGACACCAACGCCGGTGCCTCCAGCAGCATCGACACCAGCACCAACACAAGTACCGGGGATCAAATCAGTTGGCGCGGATGCCTTCACTGCACAGCCGCAGGCAGCATCCGTGGAGATTACGCTGGGTGAAGGCCAGACCGGGGCCTCGCTGCCGGTGAACGCCGGAACGCTGCTGGGTACAAGAACGCTTGTGATCCGGGATAAAGGAGCTTCCCTGACGATTCCGGCATCCGTGCTGGGCGAGCTTGGACTTAAGCTGCCGGAGGCTGAGCGCAGCGGAGCGGCCCTTGTCGTTAAGCTGGCTCCTGCTGCAAGCGGGGGGATTCCGGCCGGGAATGGCGGCGGTATCTACCGAGCGCAAGGGACGGCCTATGAATTCGGGCTGGTGCTGCGCAAGGCAGACGGAACGGAATTATCCCTGTCCGCCTTTACGCAGGCGGTCCGCGCCGAGCTTCCATACTCCAGTTCAGCGGTTAATGAAGAGCTGCTCGGCGTATATCTGAAGAACGAACAGACCTCACAGTGGAGTTATGTGGGAGGCAAGCTGGATAAGGCGGGCAAGAAGGCTGTCATTATGCTGAATCATTTCAGTACCTATGGCGTGTTGTCCTATGAGAAGACATTTACGGATGTCCCTGCGGGCTATTGGGCATTTGCCGCATTGCAATCACTGACCGCAAAACATGTGGCTACAGGCAAGACGGATAGTTTGTTTGCCCCTGCCGAAACCACAACAAGGGCGGAATTTACCGCTATGCTGGTCAGAGCGCTTGACCTGAAGAGTACAGGAGCCAAGCTTCCGTTCCAGGACGTAACTGACGGCAGCTGGTATGCCGAATCCGTAGCAGCAGCCTACAATGCCGGGTTGATTCAAGGGGTAACGAAAACATCGTTTGCCCCAAGCGCCAAAATCACCCGTGAGCAAATGGCGGTGCTGCTCGTCAAGGCATACCAATACAAGCAGGGGAACAGTGCCGCTGCTGGGGACTTACAGGGTATAAACGATGCGGGCCAAATCTCCGTCTGGGCAAAAGTGCAGGTGGAGCAAGCACTGGCTTCCGGCATTATGCAAGGGCTGGGGAACGGGCGGTTCGATCCGCAGGGACTGGTGTCCCGGGCCCAGACCACCCAGGCCATTTATAATTTTTTACATGCTGTAGACTAGATCAGTTGAACTAAAAAACATAAAACGGGTAAAGTGACGGAGGGGAAGTTTGGAACTGGAGGAGCGGTAGCGTCCGCCTTTGTCTGCGGATTTCAACCGCGAACAGCGGTACAATTGAAGAAATCTGCAGACAACAGCGGCCGGAAGTCCAAACATTCCCCGCAGTGACGACTAGACCCCAACATGAAAATCTATAGTTCAACTTATATAGACTCAGGATTGTAGGCTTAACGTAATGAAGGAGGATGCAGGTCTCTAGGATCGGGCATCTTCCTTTTTTCTTAAGATAAATAAGACAGGGATCATTAAGATAACACCACAAATCAATAAAATTACTGGAAGGTTGTTGTTAGAGGAATCCTCGGATTTAGTGAAATCAACTTGACCCGACCCCATTTGCAGGAGGCCGCCTTTAGCAGGCGAAGCAGCCCGTTTTTCCTTAATGCTTTTTATTTTTTCATCAAAAACTAATTTCGATATTGTATTCTCTGCGCGGAGGCTACTTGATTTAGCGTTGCTGCTGTTCAGATCTATTATTCGTTCCCCTGTTATCCCGTTGATGTACAAAACATTTATACCATATCTAACATCACTAACTAGTTTCACATCTTCTCCGTCTTTAAGGGAGGATTGTGAGGCTAACAATGGCTGCTCATAATTCACATTATTCGAAATGTTGAATATCTCCCACGAACCTGAATCATTGTTTGCATAAATTGTTCCAACAGCTACGTTATTCAGTTTTATGGAAAAAATATAACCTGCAAAAACTAACTCGCTGCTATTAGCATCATCAGATATTTTGTAATAAGCCGTTCCTGAACTTAATTGTGCATTCTCAAAGTTATCTTTTTCTTCGAGCCCGTATTCTGATTTCACTGCACTCAACGAATCCATATACTTCAATTTGAATTCATTTTGTATAGCTGCTTTAATCTGGTCACTCGGAGCCGGCGCAAATGAATCAGCAAAGATGAAGCTGTTAAAGTTGAATAACAACAAATTAAATATGAGGAAAAAAGAAAAATAACATTTCTTTTTCATTTAACGAAGCCTCCTTGATTTAATTTAATATAAAGTTCCTTACTCTTAAGTGTAACCCTCTATTTGTATACAATAAAATAATCCACCATTATTAAAAATTTGGAATTTATGTTTGTAAGCGCATTCCCTATGATGAAAGCAGGAACCGAATACTACAAACCTTTTAGGGAGGGTTATGATGAAGCGCAAAGCAAAAGGGCAGGGAAAAGCACGATATTGGCTGTTAACAGGCATTTTGCTGGTGGGAACTCTGCTGGCGGGGTGTTCAAACTCCGGTGGCAATAAAGAGGCCGAACCGGCAAAAACGGGAAGCGATCAAGGAGGCGCAGAACAATCACAGGAGCCTGTAACGCTGAAATTTACGTTCTGGGGCAGTCCGCAGGAGAAGGCGGCGATTGAGAAGGCAACCAAAGCTTTTACGGACAAATACCCGAACATTAAAGTGGATGCGATCCATATCCCGGAGGCGGATTATGATGCCAAGATTACAGCTATGGTGGCCGGCAATGAAGCGCCGGATCTGGGGTATATGCATGGCGAGCTGGCAGACCCGTGGCAGAAGGACGGCAAGTTCGTCAATATGTTCGAGCTGCTGGATAACGATAAAGAGCTGAAGCGCAGTGATTTTCTGGATTATATCTGGTTCAAGTCCTCGGAGGATTTTGCCTATGGAATCAGTACGGCGGGTGAGACCTTCGGTTTATTCTACAACAAGGACCTCTTCGATGCAGCCAAGGTGGATTATCCCCCAGCCAAGCCGGAACAGGCCTGGAGCTGGGATGAATTTGTTGAAGTGGCGAAGAAGCTGACTCTCGATAAGAATGGGAAAAATGCCAGCGATCCCGGTTTTGACCCGAATAATATTAAGCAATATGGTGTTTCCTTCGAGACCTGGCATGGACCTGTCCATGCGACAGTCATTAACAATGAAGGGGAATGGGTGACCAAAGACGGCAAATTCGGGTTCAGCCAGCCGGAAGCAGCGGAAGCGATCCAGCGCCTGGCGGATTTGATCAATGTGCATCATGTAGCTCCTTCGCCGGTGCAGATGAAATCCATCCCTTCCCAGGCGGTTGCGCTGCAATCGAAGCTGGCAGCCATGTCGATGCACGGGCAATGGATCAATCTCGATCTCGGTGCGGCAAAAGTCAACTATGACATAGGTGTGCTTCCGAAGATGAAACGCAGCGTTCCTATGGGCATCAGCGGGGCTTCCGTCATTTATAAGTCAAGCAAGCATCTTAAGGAAGCCTGGCTGCTGACGAAATTTCTGGAGAACCCGGAAGGCGCCATTGATCTGTATAAAGGCGGATTGTGGATGCCTACGATGACCAAATGGTATACCGATCCTGCGCTTGTGGCGAAGTGGGCAGAGAATAATCCGGCTCACCCCTCCGGCTTCAAGGATGCGATGATGAACAATCTGCTGAAGAACGGAGTTCCAAATGGCTCATACTACATTAAAAATTTCTCCAAAGTCAATGCGATTACTTTCTCCGGCATGGATGAGGTGTGGCTTGGCCGGAAAACCGCCCTGGAAGCGATGAAGGAGCTGGAGCCGAAGATCCAGCCGGAAATCAAAGGACGCTATGATGTCACTCCTTGATCCAATAACGAATTCGGCGCAGACCCGTAAGCCCCTCAGGCGCTCCGGCAGCAGGCAGCGGGCGGCCAAGGAGCTGCGTTACGGCCTTCTGTTTGCTTCGCCGCTACTGGCGGGATACCTGCTGTTCGTGCTTGTTCCGATTGCCGCAAGCATATATCTCAGCTTTACCAACTATAGTGTAGGGATGGTGCCGGAATGGATTGGCATCGACAATTATAAGACACTTTTTACCGGTGCTGATCCTTTCTTTTATCCTGCGGTCAAGGCCACCTTCTACTATGTTTTTGTCAGTGTGCCGCTGGGCATTGCAATCTCCTTTTTTGCTGCGCTGCTGCTGAATCAGAAAATTGTGGGCAGAGCTTTTTTCCGCGGAGTGTTCTATCTGCCGGTCATTATTCCGTTAGCCGCTTCTTCAATGGTGTGGATGTGGCTGCTGCAGCCGGATTTCGGCATCGTTAATTACTTGCTGGAGCGGCTGCACCTGCCCACTTCACAATGGCTGGGAGACACAGGCTCGGTAGTTCCGACCTTGATCCTGTTCAGCTTCTGGACACTGGGAAATACCATCGTGATTTTTCTGGCCGGGCTTCAGGGAATCCCTTCCCAGTTGTATGAAGCGATCGAGATCGACGGCGGCAACCGGCTGCATAAGCTGATTTATATTACCATTCCAATGACTTCTTCGATTATCTTTTTCAACACGGTTATTGCGTTTATCAACGGGTTTCAGGCTTTCGTCCAGCCTTCGGTAATGACTCAGGGCGGGCCGAATAATAAAAGCCTTTTTTATGTGCTGTACCTGTTCAATGAAGGGTTCAAGTCCTCCCGGATGGGCAGTGCCAGTGCGATTTCCGTGCTGCTATTTCTGGTGATTGCGCTGTTTACAGCTCTGATCTTCTTCTTCTCCAAATCGTTGGTTTATTACGAAGGAAAGGGGGAACGGCAGTGAAACGGCAATCGTTGATTAGCAAAATCGTCATATATCTGCTGCTTGTTTTGGGGAGCTTGTTTTGCCTGTTTCCTATCTTTTGGATGGTTCGTACGTCACTGATTGATATGGGGGAACTGTATCAGATTCCGCCGGGACTGATTCCGAAGGTATTCAACTGGGATAATTTCCGCACGGCGCTGGACGCCTACCCGTTTGGCCGTTTCTTTGTCAACAGTGTAGTGATTACGTCACTTGCTATCGTGGGCGTGCTGCTCTCCAGCTCATTATGTGCCTACAGCTTTTCACGTATTGACTGGAAAGGGCGAGACAAGGTGTTCGGGGTTATTTTGACCGGACTAATGATTCCCTTCTTCGTAGTCATGATTCCGCAATATGTGTTCTGGAACGCGCTCCACTTGACGGATACCTTCGTTCCGCTGGTAGCACCCGCATGGTTCGGCGGAGGGGTGTTCAATATTTTTCTGCTGAGGCAGTTCTTCCTGGGCATTCCGCGCGAGCTTGACGAAGCGGCCAAGGTGGACGGAGCCGGACATATTCGGATTTATTGGAGGATTATAGTTCCGCTTGCGAAACAGGCGATGATTGTGATTGGCCTGCTGACTTTTTTGGCAAATTGGAATGATTATCTGGGTCCGCTGGCGTTTATCACTTCCGAGAAAAATTACACGTTAATGCAGGGACTGACGTTATTCCAAGGCTCCTATTCGGCCCAGTGGAATCTGATGATGGCGGCGACGACGGTAATTGTTATCCCTTCGCTGGTAATTTTTCTGATTGCGCAGCGGCATTTCATTGAAGGTATTGCGATGACCGGGATCAAAGGCTGATAAGGGGTGAGCAGCTTGTACGATATTTTGCTGGTGGATGATGAACCGGCGCACCTGTCCGGGCTGTCCGGTATGCTGCGCCGCTTGCGCCCGGAATACGGCATTGTCACAGCAAGGAATGGCCGGGAGGCTGCCGATAAATGCAGCACCCGCAGCTTCCAGATCATCATCACCGACATCAGGATGCCGCTCATGGACGGACTGCATTTCCTGGAGCAGCTTGCTCCCCAGTCCACTCCGCGACGGGTCATTTATTTAAGCGGGTACAGCCATTTCGAATATGCGCAAAAGGCGATGAGTCTCGGTTCCTTCGAATATATGCTGAAGCCGCTTGATCCGCTCAAGTTCATTTCGGTGCTGGAGAAGACGGAAAAAAGTCTGGAGCAAGAGTACGCCACCCTGCAGAAATATGAGCGGCTTGCGGTCAGACTGGATGCTGTGGAGCCGGCATACCGTCATCGGCTCCTGAACAGATGGCTCGAAGGAGATCACCTTACGGCAGATGACAAAGCGGAAATCCAAAGTATCCTCGGATTCGGCGGCAGCGGTAGCCTGCTGGTGGTCTGTACGGAAGGGGGAATTTCAACCGATGAGGTTATGAATTTCTTGCGCCCGTATGGTCTGAGTACGGGATTTGCCTCCCGCCTTGAACAGGGCCTGCTGGTTGTGGCGAGCAGTGTACAACCTGACGGAGCTATGCTTCAGAGGCTTGCGCAGCTTGGGCTGACCGTGGGGATCAGCACCCCTTCAGAGCATTTGATTGCAGATGCCGCGAGAGCTTATGCCGAAGCCCGGTATGCGGCCAAGCGCCGCTTCTATGCACAGCCGGGTGAGCAGCGGGTATATTGGGCTGCGGAAGGCGGACTGGATGCCGGGCGGCTGCTGGCCTCCGACTCGCGGATTGCAGGCATGTTATGCGAAGCGGTCGCTTGCTGGGATGGAATTGCCGGGCTTGAATCCGCAGCAGAGGGAGCGGTCTCCCGAATGCTGGGAGAAGCGGCCCCGCCAATGCCGGAGGAGCTGCTGCGGGAAGTCAGGCAGCTTCTGTTCCAGGTGATCTATGACCTGGAGGGCTTACGGGAGGATGTGAGGGGAAGTCTGCTGCAGCAGGCTTCCTGCTTCGCAGATGGCATAAGCAGCTACCCGGAGCTGATTGCGTCCGCTACCGGGCTTTTGGAGAAGATCGCCCGCAGTGTGGCAGAAGCAAAGCGGGAACGGAAGGATGGCGTAATGTCCCGGTGTCTTGATTATATCGACAGCCACTACATGGAAGACCTGTCCCAGGAAACGGTTGCGGCCATGTTTCATTTCAGCTCCAGTTATTTCTGCCAGTATTTCAAAAGCCGGCTCCATATGACCTTCAATCAATATGTGACCAGACTCAGGCTGCTGAAAGCCAAAGAATTGCTGAGAGGTTCAAATGCGAAGGTGTACCGGGTCGCTGAACAGCTTGGGTATCATGATGTGAAGTACTTCAACCGTGTATTCAAGAAAGAAACAGGCCTCACGCCCGAAGAATACCGCTCCTTGAGCCGAAGCAGGAGTGAAAGCAATATCAGTTGAACTAAAAAATCATAAAAAAGGTAGGAGTGCGGAGGGGAAGTTTGGAACTGGAGGAGCGAACGCGTCCGCCTTTGTCTGCGGATTTCAACCGCGAAGAGCGGTAACAATCAAGAAATCTGCAGACAACAGCGGCCGGAAGTCCAAACATTCCCCGCAGTTACGACCAAACCCCAATATGAAAATCTAAAGTTCAACTTATATAATCTGCTCGGACGGATATACAGAGCCTGGAAGGAAGTGTCCATTAGTGACCTTGCCTTTCCGGGCTTCCTTAGGAGGAATTATGGCCGGATACCGATTATTGAACAGTGCAGTGCGTAATTCGTGGAAAAACATGAAGCTGAGAACAAAGCTGATTCTCTGTTTTGTCCTGCTGATTTCGATTCCTTCGGTGACTAACGCCGTTATCAACTATAAGACAAGCTCAAACATCATTGTCAGCAACGCTGAAGACAGCATCCTGGAGATCGTAAGGAAGAAAACCGAGATCAGCGACCTGATGCTGAACAATATCGAATCCAGAACCATCGACCTCATTTCCGACCCGGATTTGTTCACTCTGTTTAACCGGCAGCGGCCGCAAAGTGATTATGAACTGTTGAAAATGGACCGCAAGGCCACGGAAATTCTGAACAAGTACTTCCGCAATGAGCAGGATTTCTATACGGTACAGCTCGTTACCAGCTACTATAGCTTCGGAGGAGGGGCTCCGGCGTACACTACCAATTCTCTCTTTGTATCTGTCCCCCCGCTCGGGTTCTCACACTCCTATATTTACCAAAAGATAGTGGAGGCAAATGGAAGCCTGCTGTGGTTCCCCACATACGACTGGACAAGAATATTCGGCCAGCCGGAGCTTGGCGGAATGGACACCAGATTCCGTATGGTTTTCTCTACAGGACGGCTGCTCAATATCTCTCCGATTATAGACGGCATGAGTCGAAGCTGGCCTCAGGAGGTGGAGCGGCCTGTATTGCTGATTAATTTTAACGAGGAGTATTACCGGCAATTTATGGCCCCGACGGCTGCAGTGCAGGGGTCCTATTTCTATGTCGTATCCAGGGAGGGGCAGATCGTGACCCACCCGGACAACTCATTGCTCGGCATGACGGATGAGAACATGTGGCATCAGCATCAATTTAAGTCTGCTTCCGGCACTTCACTCGTCAAGGCGGGCAAGGAGGATGTATTGATTGGTTATGCTTCTTCCGCCATTACCGGCTGGGTAACCGTATACGTTGTTCCATACCGCCAGTTGCTCCGCAACCTGCCCACCGTCAGCTATACAGATCTGTTGGTTACGCTGGTGCTGCTTCTGTTGTCGGTCGCCATTTCTTATGTGATTTCCAGCCACCTGACGAGGCCGATCAAAAAGATCATGGCGGCGATTCAATTAACCGGAGCCGGTGACTTTTCCACCAAGCTTCCCGACCAGTCGCAATTGGAATTTCGCATTCTCGTCAAGCGTTACAATCAGATGAATGAGCGGATTCTTGAGCTGATAGAGGAAAATTACAAAAGCACCAGACGCGAAAAAGAAGCAGAGATGCTGGCGCTCAACCTCCAGCTAAATCCCCACTTCCTCTACAACACGCTTAACATCATCAATTGGATGGCTCTGGAGCGGGACGAAAATGAAATCAGTCAAATGATTGTCAGCCTCTCCACCATGCTCCAGTACACCGTCAACAACGGACAGGAGGATGTGCTGCTGGAGGATGATCTGAACTGGCTGAAGAGCTACACGCATATTATGGAGAAACGTTATGCTGGAGTTTTGCAGATCCAATATGATGTGGAGGATATGCCTCCCGGGACCGTTGTTCCCAAGCTATTCCTGCAGCCTATTGTTGAGAATGCAATTATCCATAGCATGGAGGCGGTTGAGAATGACGGACAGATTATGATTTCCGGGCGAAAAGCCGGGGAGCGGCTGTATTTCTCGGTCTCGGATAACGGAGTCGGGATGTCCAAAGCGCACATCGAAGCTCTGCTGATCCATGATGCCGGAGGCATTGGGCTGAGAAATATCAAAAAGCGCCTGAAATTGATGTACGGCGATATGGCGGAGCTGCAGATTCAATCAGAGATCGGGGCGGGAACGGTTGTGACTGTAGTGATTCCTTTTTTAGGCCCGTATGATTCCTACCTATTCTCCAAATAACCTGCCTTTTAGCTTAGTGTTTTTTGGCTGTATAATAGATAAGGGCTTGATGAGAACTCGTATAAGTGCAAATATCCTTTTATAATGGTATTCTGAAAGAAATGAGGTGTTCAAGTATGGAAGCCAACAATGATTTAAGGAAGCTCATTAAGTTAACGGGAGAGCGTGCAAAGCTGGACGCGAAGGCAAACGGAACTTATGTTGTCTATAAAGACAAGATGGGCAAATTAGTAAAAGAACATTCTGATGGAATCCAAGAAATTCTAGCGGAAGGTAAGCCGGGATATGTCTGAACCGAAAGCAACGATGTTTGTTTTTGCAGGTAACAATGGCAGTGGTAAAAGTACAATTCGAAATTTGATCATTGATCGAATAGGGGTCAGTGTCAATATTGATCCAGATGCCTTAGCCCGGCGGATCAATCCTATACAACCTGAAACGGCACGGGTATCCGCCGGGAAAGAAGCCATCCATTTAGCTCGTGAGTGCATAAACAATCACCGGGATTTTTCGGTTGAAACGACCTTGTCCGGTGGATACGCGATTCGCCTCATGAAGGAAGCCAAACTTAAGCAGTTTGAAATTACAATGTTTTATGTTGGCCTCGGAGATCCGAATTTGAATATTGAGCGTGTTGCCAGCCGGGTTCGTAATGGAGGACATCATATTCCTACCAAGGATATTTTGCATCGTCATGAATCATCTATGCAGAATCTGCTTGAGCATTTAGATCTGTTGAATGACTTAATTGTTATTGATAACAGTGCTTTAGATGGACAGATCGTTCTTGAATCCAATAATGGTAAACTAAAGTATCAACACCCCAACTTACCGGCTTGGGTCAATCCTATTCAAAATCAGTTGAATGGCATATAACCTGATTCCTCCATGTGTTTAACACATGGAGGAATCAGGTTTTTTGTTTTTATTGACAAACGTACGGTCCCTGACAAGCTATAGAATCATTGATTAAGTATACTGTAAAAATAAGATTCTACTATCGATTGTTTATTTTTTGCTATAATGTATGTAACTGTAAATATGTTTTGGTGAAATGAATAATGTGAGGGATTTAATCACTGTGGATGACAATTTAATTCGAAAAGCGGCGAAAAATTGGAGTTCACTGGTTTGGATACGTCTAAGTCTGGTGTTTTGGATCTTGTCATCGTCAAGTGGACAGCGCGTACCCTACGCAAGATGGGGATAATCTCGGTAAAACAGGATGCTCATTTGCTGTAAGCAGGCGGTATTCCGGACAGCTCTATAACCTGGCAAGAGGGCAATTCTCGAGTATGAATCTCAGGCTTTCGAATGGCTGAATGAGGGATGGATTATGAAGGATCCACGCTTTCATCGGGATGGAATAACTGCTGAACGTATACAATACCGGAAGGGTTAACGTTTATTTCTTTACCTTTAGAATTATGTAGAGCTGGGACGTCAGGAAGAGATGAGGATATGCCTTAAAGGATCTGTCCTTTGCGCAGGATCAGACGAATTCGACAGCGCTCTGGATGAGCAGCGCAAGCTGAAAGTATTCGATTTTTATGGGGGGAGCTTCAGAGCAAGCTAATCATTCTCACACCAAAGTTGCATGAGAAATTCTACCTTGACCGGTTTTCTAAATCTTTTATTGTGTATCATGATCCGATAATACCACTTAGTAAAGTTGTAGGGTTGATTCGAAAGGATTGACTAATTGATTGGTATTTTAATACATTAATTTATATTATAATAGGTTCATAATCAGGACTTTTGTCGCAAAAGGAAGAAGGAAGGACTTTTATGGAAACCAGCGAGAATCAGCGCAGCACTGCTAAACAGAAGCTTATTCAAGTGTTTTCCTATCTGCAGGCTATGCATCAACTGAAACAGCCGGTAATCAAAAGGATTTCCGGACATTTATGGTCGCTATCTTTTTCAGATTTACCGGTTAACCCTAATGTTATCTGTGATTTTATTGGTGAAACAAGCCCTTCTGAGCGTACAGAGGAGCTGATTTCTGATGTTCTGCTAACGGTTAGGAGACCTGATCCAACCCCTTGCCCGAAGCCACCTGAGTTACTGAAGCGCTGGCTGAAACCGGATTGGGAGAAAATTCAGACACAACCGGATAGAGTTGAAAGTCTAGTAAGCTACCGTGAGCAAGAGGACTCCGAGGGATATGAAGCATATCAGGAGCATTTCGATCAGGATGAAGAAAGAGTGCAAATCTGGGAGAAATGGATTGAGGAACGTGATGTGTGGACAAAGAGTGAATGGCCGGTACGACGAACTATTAAGCTATTTGAGGATTTGTACAAGCTCTATTCATGGATTGATCGAGAAAGAGATTCTGTGGAGCTGATGATTGGTGATGGGATATTAGATTGGGAGCTCCAGCCGGAGACCATTCACCACCCGGTTCTGATACAGAAAGTACAATTGTTATTTAATCCCGATATACCCGAATTCACTATTGTTACTTCTGAAGAAGAGCCTAAGTTTCATAGTGCCTTATTCAGGGATACGCTAGAGGTTAGTTCACAATCCATAAAAAAATGTACTGATGATTTATTGGAGGTGCCTTGTTCACCTCTGGGATATGATCGGACGGATAATTATTTGAAAAAGGTGTCAAGCTACTTGTCTGCTAAAGCGGTCTTTGTGCCTTATGGAAGTGAAGCAGCAGCTTTTATTCAGGAGAAGAAGGCAGTGTACATTCGGAGAGAACCTGTGATTTTTCTTCGCAAGCGTACCGCCGGTTTCGATCATGCGATTGAAGAAATTATTAAGGATTTGAATGAAAGAGAAGATCTACCACAGGCAATATCCAGAGTTACGGGAATTGATGTTGGAACTGCACCCCAGGGTGAAAATGCTTTCTCTTATTCTAATCTGAATGTTAATGGAGAGAACGAGGAGATCTTATTCACCAAGGAGGCAAACTCGGAGCAATTGGATATTGCGCTGAAGCTGGGACGGTTTGGTTCAGTTCTGGTACAGGGGCCGCCGGGTACAGGGAAGACACATACCATTGCCAACCTGCTCGGTCATTTTCTGGCTGAAGGAAAAAGTGTGCTCGTAACCAGCCATACCTCCAGAGCACTGAGCGTTCTTCGGGATAAAGTAGCTGGCCCGCTTCAAAACCTGTGCGTTAGTGTATTGGATGATGTCAGCGGACAGAAGCAACTGGAGAACTCCATTGACATCATTACATCGACATTGAGCTCGATGTCGTTGGAGCAGACGGAACAAGACATAGCGGTGCTGGCCGCCAAACGCAATTCTATTTTGGAGCAGATCAAAGCAATTAACCATAGTTTACGAATCTCCAGAGAGAGCGACTATCGGCCGATTGTATTATGGGGTTCTGAATATGATCCTTCCAAAGCGGCGAAAATGATCTCTGCAGGACAGGAAACGCTGGATTTAATTCCCGGGAGGATTGTCGCAGGCCATGCGCTTCCACTTACTCCTTCCGAATTGAATAGCCTATATATCAGCTCAGGAGAGATTACTACAGAGGACGAGAGTGAATTCCAATACCTGTCTATTAAAACAGAAATGCTCATTACCCCTGAAGAATTTAATCTACTTATCCAAGAACATCAGAAGCTGTCAAATACAGATAAAAATAAACATCTGCCTTACTGGACAACAACTAACATGGAAGTACAGCCGAATAAGCTGCATACTGTCCTTGTGCAACTGCGTCAAACGATGCTCATAAGCAACCAAGACGATTGGAAGCTGGAATTAATCTTTGCCAAGGAGAATGAAAGGAACGACTGGTTTGAATTGCTGACTGAGGTAGAGGACTGGTTAGTGTTATACCGTACAGCAAGATCAGCCAGATACAAATATGGATTTGAACATTTGAACGATAGTGATTTGCAGCCTCTACTCCCTGTTCTGAATGAAATAAAGCAGCACTTAGAAAGTGGAGGGAAACTAAATTCGTTTCAACTATTGCTTAAACGACAGTGGAAAAAGGTATGTGAACTCATATTACCGTCCGGTAAAGAGTTGGATGTTGCTTATCTTGATGCTCTGTTGGCGGTCATTGCTTACCAAAACCAACGTACTAAATCGATAACTCGCTGGAAACGACAGGTTACCGATAGAGGCGGTTATGATCTTACCGAATTCGGGTCGCAACCTGAAGAGTATTTGGAGAATATTCAGACGGAAATCCGTGGCCTGTTGGACTGGAGACAATCAAGCTTGAATCCTCTGATAGAGCTTTTGGAAAAAGAAGGGCTTGAATGGAGCAATCTGTTTAAATCCAGGTCGCTCCCAATAGGCAAGCATGCCGAGTGGCTTCATCTTCAGCAATTGATAGAACTAGAGCTTCCAGAAATCGTAGATTCATATATTCATGCAGAGAGATGGAAGATAGTCGATCATCGTATCCAGGAATTGGGGCAAACGGTTCAATCTCTCGCAGATTCCCGTTCGATGTTATCTAATCGACTATATGAAAGCATTGTGAAGCTCAATCAGCAAATGTATGAACAAGCTTATCGTGCCTTAGAGCAATTATGGAGAAAAAGTACTTTAATTCAGCAGAGACAAGAATGGTTGCAGCGGTTAGAGGAAAGTGCTCCCGATTGGGTGCAGGCGGTCAGGTTTAGACAAGGAGTTCATGGTGAAATCCAGGCTCCAAGTGATGCTAAAGAGAGCTGGCTGCTTAAACAATTAGACATGGAACTAGATCAAAGAGCGGCTATCTCTACTCAATCGCTCCAAGAAGAATTAGCGGAAATTCGCAAACAATTTAAAGCCGTTACTCTCCAACTGGTCGAGAAAAAGTCTTGGCTCGCGCTCGCCCGGAAGACTACACTTAAGCAGCAAAATGCTCTCCATGGTTGGAAGCTTTTAATGAAAAAAGCAGGGAAGCGGACCGGAAAATCGGCACCCCATCTTCTTGCTGAGGCTCGTAAGCTTATGCCAATCTGCCAGACTGCTGTTCCGGTTTGGATAATGCCTACTTACAGAGTGGTGGACAGTTTCAATCCTTCCGAGAACCACTTTGATGTAGTTATTGTGGATGAAGCCAGCCAGGCGGATATTATGGCACTGACGGCGCTTTATTTAGGTACACAAATTGTGGTTGTGGGTGATGATGAACAAGTAAGTCCTGAGGCAATAGGACAGCGGATGGAAGAAACGAGAAGGTTGATGGAGACCTATCTGGAAGATATCCCAAATGCTGCTCTGTATGATGGGAGTACTTCTATTTATGATCTGGCCAAAACCTCCTTTGCGGGAATGACTCAGCTTAGGGAACATTTTCGCTGTGTAGAACCGATTATCCAATTCAGTAACAGCTTGTCCTATAATGGTTCAATTCTACCACTTAGAGATGCAAGTGGGGTGGAAACGAAGCCTTACACTATTGAGTACCGCGTAGAGAAAGGAAGCAGGGAAAACAAACGTAATGAGGCAGAAGCAGAGGCTGTCGCTTCGCTTATACTCTCCGCTATTGAGCAGGAAGAGTATAAAAACGCTACCTTTGGGGTAATTACCCTGCTTGGGGAAGAGCAAGCTATTTTTATTGACCAATATTTACAAAAGTATATACCCGCAACGGAATACAAGAGGCGAAAAATACGCTGCGGTAATTCAGCTCAGTTCCAAGGTGATGAACGAGACGTTATTTTTCTGTCTATGGTTGATGCATCAGAAGAATCTGTGCCCCTACGTCTTATTTCAGATCCTGGAAATCGAACGAAAAAACGCTATAATGTTGCCGTCAGTCGAGCCCGTGACCAGTTGTGGCTGGTTCATTCGCTCGATACCTCAACTCAGCTTAAAGAAGGGGATCTGCGGAAACGATTAATTGAGTATATCCGGAATCCTTATGCTGCTGATGAAGCCTTGAAGCAGCACGAATCTGCACTTGAATCCGAGTTCGAGCGACGGGTTATGCGTCGTGTATTGCAGGAAGGCTACAGAGTACTGCCCCAATGGAAAGTGGGAGCCTACCGGATTGATTTGGTCATTGAAGGAGGCGGCAAACGGCTGGCTGTTGAATGCGATGGGGATAGATGGCATCCAGTGGAAAAACTGAAGGAAGATATGGACAGGCAAGCGATACTGGAGAGACTGGGTTGGACCTTCGTGCGGATCAGAGGAGGTGAATTCTTCCGGCAGCCGGAAAGGGCACTGTTGCCATTGTTCCGAAAGTTAGAAGAATTGAATATTCCTCGTGAGCTGCACCTGCAGAAAAAGGGCAAGAACGAGGGAGCATCTAAGGCAAATTCACTTAAAGATACAGTAGTAATTAGGGCGGCACGAATTAGACAAGAATGGCAGGAGCATGAAAAGGAGCTAACTCCCGAAGTTTCCATTCCAACGGAGAACATAGAAGAACTATTAAAGGTCGTTCAGTCAGAAGAAGAGGACGCTGTGGAATTCTTCTTTAGGGAAATTAGTCTAGAGCCGAATCTGACCTACTATTGGACTGAAGAAATGCGGAATGCAGAAGAAGAAAGGGAAGCTGCCTTTGAACAGGAGCTTTCCGTGATGGAAACAGCTGCCGGGATGGAAGTGCATTACTGGAGTGATTCCCGGAATGATGGGGGACAGGAGACTTCGAAAGCATCCGTCTTTAGTTTGACGGGGTATTTGGAAGCTCAAGGCCTCAAATTTCTGGATCTAAGGTACCAGGGTGGTATGCTCTGGGTTATTGAGGATTTAAAGCTGGTCAGACATTTATCAACTCTGAGACAAAACGGCGTAACGTTTACCTATTTGAAAGAGGGGACTTATGACACTCGCTGGAGGGCTGCTTGGTATAGCGAATACAGGGAGGATAGGTGAAATCTCGCATTTTCTGGAGCTGAAGGAGACTTGGTAGGAGTGTAATCACATCAAAATTTTCATTTGAGTTAGATATGCCTATACTATTAGGCATCATGAAATTCTACTAGACGACTGTTTCAGTCGTCTTTTCTGATCACTTCACAAGGACTTAAAACCAAATGTGTCGTATCAATCCTCCTGTTCCTAATGGACCGTAAGGCCTTTATTATCCTGAAAAGGATACATTTTGCCGAGCTAAACATTCCTGTATTCGCTAAGTTTTCGACTTAGACAAAAACAAGGGCGCCTCGTATGATGGGGGTGTAAGGGATCGGAGTCCTAAAAACCCATCAGGAGGCGCTTACTATGAAGTCTACCCGAAACGAGACAATGAATCAACGCATTGAACGAATTACCATGCAGCATGCAGTGGTTGGGATCGACATTGCTAAAGATGCACACGCCGCACAGATCACCGATTTTCGCGGACGTTCGCTCACTCCCCGTCACCTGTCTTTCTCTAACACGCTGTACGGCTTTGAGAAGCTTTTGCGCTGGGTAAACGAAGCTCAAATGAAGTATGGACTGACGTCCCTTCTCATCGGCCTGGAGCCCACCGGTCATTACTGGTTTAACCTCGCGAATTGGCTGCTTCAGCAAGGGATCGAGGTCGTGTTGGTGAATCCG
>NZ_JBVYOK010000038.1:0-38344 GCF_056120445.1 Paenibacillus sp. sgz302115 | reverse complement strand
GGGCCGTGTCTCAGTCCCAGTGTGGCCGTTCACCCTCTCAGGTCGGCTACGCATCGTCGCCTTGGTGGGCCGTTACCCCACCAACTAGCTAATGCGCCGCAGGCCCATCCTCTAGTAGCAGATTGCTCCGCCTTTCATCCTTCCTTCAGGTGAAGAAAGGAATTATCTGGTATTAGCTACCGTTTCCGGTAGTTATCCCAGTCTACAGGGTAGATTGCCTACGTGTTACTCACCCGTCCGCCGCTAAGCTTACCCCGAAGGATAAGCTCCGCTCGACTTGCATGTATTAGGCACGCCGCCAGCGTTCGTCCTGAGCCAGGATCAAACTCTCCAATAAGGTTATTGAAAAGAGCGATTCGCTCATTTTGAAACTGACGATTCATTATATGAATCTTTTAAAAATTAACGCGTTCCATTTGTTCAGTTTTCAAAGAACTTGCTCCCGGCAATCAACATTATGTGTCTTGCGCAGGAATTAGATCATATCATGCTTTGTCGTTTCTTGTCAACTTATTTCTTCTTCGCTTTATCGTTCGGCGTCGATGCCTCATAAGCACAAGAGATAATATATCATGCGTGCTGGATCTTCGCAACCCTTTTTTATAAAAAAAATAAGTTAGCGCATAAATAGCACCAATCGAGCACAAATTGATTCCCATGATGCATCAGTTGTGGCTACAATAGGGTTTATCAGAATTACCCAGGAATTCACATTAACGACCGTCACGGAAAGGAGCTCAAATGAATAACAATTCCACCCCAGCCTCTCTATCAGGAAGAATTGAGGAACAGGAGCAGCGCCATGTGCAGCAGGCTACCATTTACCGAATCTTATTGGCTGTAAGCTTTGTTCATCTATTTAATGATTCCATTCAAGCGCTTATTCCGGCAATGTTCCCTATTCTAAAAGATAATATGCTGCTCTCTTATGCGCAGGTAGGCTGGATTGCTTTTGCTCTCAATATAACCTCTTCAGTGATTCAGCCTGTGATCGGCTACGCTGCTGACCGTAAACCGCGACCCATTCTTTTACCGATTGGGATGTGCTGTACCTTGGCCGGCGTATTCCTGCTCGCTTTTGCCGGAAATTATGTGCTGGTGCTTTTCTCAGTTATGCTTGTAGGGTTTGGGTCGGCGGCATTTCACCCGGAAGGTATGCGCGTGGCTCATATGGCTGCCGGTCAGCGCAAAGGGTTGTCACAATCGATCTTTCAGGTTGGCGGCAATGCCGGACAGTCCTTGGGGCCGCTGCTGATGAAATGGGTGTTCATTCCTTTCGGGCAGATGGGCGCGCTCGGTTTCACGATCATTGCCGCTGCAGGGGTTGCTGTTCAAGCTTATGTCGCTAGCTGGTATAGACAAATGCTGAATGCAGGATACACCTTCCGCAAAAATTCGGCGGCCCGCGCGATTGATCCAGTACGGAGAAAAAATATTTTGACCGCTACGATAATTCTGGTGTTCCTAGTGTTCGTACGCTCTTGGTACGGCGCCTCGATTGGCGGGTACTATTCCTTCTACTTAATGAAGAATTATGGAATGACACTGGATAATGCTCAAATCTACATTTTTATGTATTTGGCGGCTGGAGCCGTTGGTACCTTTTTCGGGGGACCACTTGCTGACCGCTTCGGACGGCGTAATCTCATTTTAATCTCTATGGTGGGAACTGTGCCTTTTGCGTTGGCGCTGCCTTATGTAAATCAGACTTGGGCGGTTGTTCTGCTGGTGATCTCGGGATTCGTGCTGCTGTCCAGCTTCTCGGTCACTGTTATTTATGCGCAAATGCTGTATCCGGGGAATATCGGAACGGTCTCGGGGCTGATTACAGGACTTGCCTTTGGACTAGGCGGTATCGGCTCTGTGGTGATTGGCGAGCTTATTGACCGGATCGGCATTACGACGGTATTTGTTGCATGCGGTTTTCTGCCTCTGTTGGGCTTGCTCGCTCTGCTGCTCCCCGGTGATAAAAAGCTGGAGGAATGGGCGGCTGAATAAACTCTGGCAACCCGGGAATCACTCAACAGCCAGTTTTTGCGGTACAATTAGTTAAAAGTTGAATGATTCTTCATAGCTCAAGGGTTAGAGGAGGGACAGCGTTGAAAAAAGCATTGACGGCTCTGCGTAAAGGGTATGGAAAAAAGCTTGTCTCTATTCACATGTGGAATGCGTGGTTGGTGTTGTTCCTTGCGGTTAGCGGATTATTGCTGGTTGGAGGCTTCTGGCGGGAGCTGCTCGGCGAGGGAAGAGTATGGCTGAAATGGGCGCATATCGCTTTTGGGCTAATGCTGCTCGTTCCGGTAATCTATTACTTGCTTCTGGCCGCCAAGCATTGGAAAAGGCTGAAAGGGAAGAATTCACAGAAGGCCAATGTAATTTTCGTGCTAGCCTTGCTGATCGGTTGGATTATATCCGGCGTTGTACTCTGGCAGTTCAGGCTTGCCGGGCCGCGAGCGGCTAATGCAGCACTTTTTGTGCATGATCTTCTAACCTGGATTGGGCTTCCGGTCATCATCTATCACTCCATTACCCGGGTCAAATGGCTGAAAGAACCCAAGAAGCGCTCTGTCGTACCGGAGACGGCGTCCGATGGAGAATATAAGGATACAGGAGTCCCGCAAAAAACAGTATCTTCAAACCAGCCTCAGCCGCTGTATACACGCCGTGGATTTATTAAAGCAACGGTCGGCGCGGGTCTGGCGATAACGCTCGGTCCAACCTTTGTGCGCTGGATCGGAAAATCATTGCAGCTCCCCGGAGCCGCTGAGTATGCAGCGAGCAATGCCAATACCCTCGTTCCCGATCCTGTGCCGCTTGCGGATTCAGCGCCCCCGATTGGCGGTGGCGCAGAAGGCAGCTTCCGCGTCTATACCGTAACGGATATCCCCGCGTTCGATAATTCCAATTGGTCCTTCACCATTGATGGTCTGGTCGATAGAAAGTTCACCTGGACCTGGGAAGAATTCGTCAAGCTGCAGCGCGAGGTGCAGGTCAGTGATTTTCACTGCGTCACCGGCTGGTCTGTATATAAAAACACCTGGGAGGGCCTCCCCCTCTCCAAGCTGCTCGAAATGGCCGGTGTACAGGATCAGGCAAAGACGGTCAAGCTGTATTCCGGAGATGGTGTTTACACCGATTCGTTGACACTTGCGCAAGCCAAAATGAAGGATGTGATGGTCGCCGTTCTGCATGACGGCAAGCCTATTCCGAACCAGCTTGGCGGACCCGTGCGTCTCATTACTCCGCAAATGTATGCTTATAAATCGGTCAAATGGCTAAACCGGATTGAACTGATTGAAGGCGACCATATCGGCTATTGGGAAGAGCGCGGGTATGACAAGAATGCCTGGCTGCCGAATGCCCAGCGCATGTGATTGACTGAAGCTGCTTTAATCCTCGAAAAAAAGCCCGTCCTCCTGATTTAACAGGGGACGGGCTTTGTAGTGCGTATGTCAGGTGAAAGTCTGAATCAGGGTCTTTCACCACAGTATGTCTAGCTCTCCAACAGACGAATCAGTTCGTCTTCATCCTCAATCACCTGGATGCCAAGCTGTTGCGCTTTGGCCAGCTTGCTGCCGGCCTTCTCACCAGCGATTACCAGGTCAGTTTTTTTGGAGACACTGCCGGAGACTTTGGCGCCCAGCGCCTCCAGGCGTTCCGCCGCTTCCTCGCGGGTGAGCTTCTGCAGTGAGCCGGTCAGCACTACTGTTTTGCCGCTGAAGAAGGAATTGGTATTGATCTGACGCGGAGCTTCCGGCGCCTTCGCCTGCACACCCAATGCAAGCAAACGGTTAATGCTGTTAACCACATAAGGATCTGCAAAGAAGCTTACAATGCTCTCAGCTACAATGCCCCCGATGTCCGGCAGACCCGACAAATCCTCGGCGCTTGCGTTCATCACGGCTTCCAGGCTGCGGTAGTGATCCGCCAGCATTTTGGTGGTTGCTTTACCGGTGTTCGGAATACCAAGGGCAAACAGGAAGGAAGCGAGATCCCGCCCTTTGCTCTCTTCGAGCGCCTTAAGCAAATTTTCCGCCTTCTTCTCTCCGAAACGCTCCAACTGGACAAGCTGCTCAGAGGTTAGCTCATATAAATCTGCCGGTTCACGCACATTCAGCTCTTCATGCAGTTGTCCGGCTGTTTTGTCGCTAAAGGTCTCAATATCCATTGCATCACGGGAAGCGAAGTGCGTAATCCGCCCGATAATCTGCGGCTTGCAGTTCAGCTTATTGTTGCAGAAGAGGTGCGCTCCCCGCATTTCCAATGGGGAACCGCAGGCTGGACAATTGTCCGGGAAAACAATCTCCCCGCCGTCGCTCTCTTCGGTCACTTTGCCAAGAATTTCCGGAATGACGTCATTGGAACGGCGGATGAACACCCGTGTACCCAGGGCATGCTTGAGATTCTTGCGTTCAATATCTCCCACGTTGTTCAGCGTACAGTTCTGGACGGTAACTCCGGCCAGTTCTACTGCCTCTACACGGGCCAGAGGAGTAACTTTGCCTGTACGGCCTACATTCCAACTGACAGATTCCAGAATGGTTGTTGTCTCTTCTGCCTCGAATTTATAAGCTACTGCCCAGCGCGGAAACTTATCTGTATAACCCAGCACTTCGCGGATACGGAAGTCAGTCACCTTGATAACCGCACCGTCAATCAGATAGTCGAGGCCGGAGCGGCTCTCTTCAATCTCTGCCAGTTGCTCGGTAACATCGTCGAACTTATCGAAGTAGGTAAGATACGGATTGACCTTAAAGCGGTTGTTCCGCAGAAAATCCATCATCTCCTGATGGTCGGCGAACTGCACTCCTTCCGCATAGCCAACATTATAAAAGAAAGCATTCAGCCGCCGTTCAGCCGTCGTCTTGGGATTCAGGTTGCGCAGTGCTCCCGCCGCCGCGTTGCGGGCATTCTTCAGCGGTTCTGCAGCTTTAGTGTTATAGTCCGCCAGCACAGACAAGTTCATGATTCCTTCACCCTGTACTTCAATAAGCCCTTCCGTAAATGGAATAGTTAAAGGAACGGATTTTATCGTCTTCACTTGCGCCAGGATACCTTCGCCTGTCACACCATTGCCCCGTGTCGCTGCCTGTACCAGCGCTCCGTCGCGATAGGTCAGGTTCAGGGTCAGCCCGTCAAACTTCAGTTCTACCGCGTAGCAGGGCTCCGGCAGAGGATTGTCAGGATTCTTGGTATTGTAGTCATTGACCAGCTTCAGCACCCGCGCATTCCAACTGCGCAATTGTTCAATATTCTGCGCTTTGTCCAGACTCCACAGCGGGGCAAGATGCCGGTGCGGCGTGAAGCCTTTGAGCAGGTCTCCTCCTACACGCTGGGTGGGAGAATGGGGCAAAACAATCCCGCTCTCCGCCTCCAGAGCCACAAGCTTATCGTAGAGCACGTCATATTCTTTGTCGCTGATCTGCGGTGCATCCAGCGTATAGTAGTGATAATTATATTGGTTCAGTTCGGCAACGAGCTCTTCCATTGTGTGCATAACATCCATTCGGGCTTATCCCTCCGTCAAATAGGTTTCCTACGGTTAGCGTGGTCCAAAAACTCAAGCGTTAATCGCAGCCGAATTATTCGACCTTGGTTATCGGCGCAAAGCCTGCCAGCAGCCGCTTCACGCCAACCGGCGCCGGAAAAGCGATCTGCAGCTCCGTATCGTTGCCGCTGCCCTTCACGGACACAATGGTGCCGATGCCCCATTTGCCGTGAGAGACCTTGTCGCCCGCCTTGAAGTCGCCGGGCGACGAAGCCCCCGGAGCGCTCCGCGCGCCTCCGGTAGTGACGCTCACGCGGCCCGTACCGGCTGCCGCGGACGCCGTACTGCCGCCGAAGCCGGCGCTTCCGCCGCCTGCCGGCGCATTCCCGGCAGCGCCGCTGCGGCTGCCGAAGTTCCCCCGGCCGCCTCCGCCAAAGCCGCGGCCGCCATAGGCACCGCCTGCCTCCGCGCCGCGCCGGAAGCGGTCCGAAGCCCCTCCGGTATCTTCCTTCAGCTCCTCCGGAATCTCCTCCAGGAAGCGCGACGGCGGATTTGCCGTCGTGCGCCCGAACAGCGTGCGCATCCGTGCACAACTGAGATACAGTTGCTTCTCCGCACGGGTAATGCCAACATACGCCAGCCGCCGCTCTTCTTCCAGCTCATCATTGTCCTGGAAGGCGCGGCTGTGCGGGAATACGCCCTCTTCCATCCCGATAATAAAGACTGTCGGGAACTCCAGCCCCTTGGCGCTGTGCATTGTCATCAGCACTACGGCGTCGCTGCGCTCTTCTTCATCATCATTCATACTGTCGATGTCTGCAATCAGCGCCAGGTCGGTGAGGAAGGAAACCAGCGACTTATCCTCATTGTTCTTCTCGAATTCCATTGTTACAGACAGGAATTCGTCGATATTTTCCAGACGGGCGCGCGATTCCAGTGTGTTCTCATTCTGCAGCTCTAGACGGTACTGGGACAGCTCCAGAATCTTCTCTGTCAGCTCCGTCACCGACAAAAATTCGACCATCCGGTGGAGCGCCTCAATCATATCGTAGAACTCCACCAGCGTGTTGCGTGTCCGTCCGGCAAACCCCAGATCATCCACCGTCTGCAGCGCCCGGAAAATCGAAACTCCCTGCGCAGTTGCAGCATCTGCCAGCTTCCCAACCGTCGTATCCCCTATCCCACGCTTTGGAACGTTGATAATCCGCGTTAAGCTGATATCATCATCGGGATTGGACAACAGGCGCAGATAAGCCAGCAGATCCTTGATTTCTTTACGGTCATAGAACTTGATCCCCCCAACGATCTGGTAGGGAATATCCGACTTAATCAGAATTTCTTCTATTACACGCGACTGGGCATTGGTACGGTACAGAATGGCATGATTCTGATAGGACTGTCCCTGCTTGACATTTTTGCTGATCTCTCCGGTAACAAAGTAACCCTCATCATGCTCAGAGTCGCCACGGAACACCTTGATCTTCTCGCCCTCCGCCGAATCCGTCCACAGTTTCTTCGGCTTCCGTCCCGTATTCAGCGCGATCACGCCGTTGGCCGCATTCAGAATATTGGAGGTGGAACGGTAGTTCTGCTCCAGCAGAATCGTCTTGGCTTCCGGGTAATCCTCTTCAAAATTCAGAATGTTCGTAATGTCCGCTCCGCGCCAGCGGTAGATCGACTGGTCGCTGTCGCCGACCACGCAAATGCGGTGATGGCTGTCCGCCAGCATTCGGCAGAGCATATACTGTGCTCTGTTGGTGTCCTGATACTCGTCCACATGAATGTACTTAAATTTCTTCTGATAGAAATCCAGCACCTCCGGCACTTCCTTGAACAATTCAATCGTCTTCATAATCAAATCGTCAAAGTCCAGCGAGTTGTTGCTCTTGAGGCGCTTCTGGTACATCGTATATACCTTGGCTACGAGACCTTCCATATAATCGCCGATCTTCTGCTCATATTGCGCAGGTGTAACCAGTTCATTCTTGGCGGCGCTGATCATGGCCTGTACAGCCTTAGGCTCAAACTTTTTCGTATCAATATTCAAATCCTTCATGCAATTACGGATAACGGACAACTGGTCCGTGGAATCCAGAATCGAAAAGTTAGAGGTGAAGCCGATCCGCTCGATATCCTTGCGCAGAATCCGCACACTCATCGAGTGGAAGGTGGATACCCAAATATCCCGGCCCTCCGGCCCAACCAGCCTGGAGACACGTTCCTGCATTTCCCGGGCGGCCTTATTGGTAAAGGTAATCGCCAGAATCGCCCAAGGCGGCGCCTTGCGGTTCGCAATCAGCCAGGCAATGCGGTGGGTAAGCACGCGCGTCTTGCCGCTGCCCGCTCCCGCCATAATCAATAAAGGGCCTTCAGTAGTTTCCACAGCCTGTCGCTGGGGCGGATTAAGCCGGCTTACGGCATCCTGTATATTAACAAGTTGCATGTGTGACATGCTCCTTTCCAATTATAAGCTTGTGTATCATAAAAGTAGTTCTGCTGATAACCACTACTCCAAATCAATCTGCGGCGTGTTCTTTACAGCCTGTACCGTGAGCAGTGCCGCCTGTACGTCCCGGTAAATAATATTGCCGACCACCACTGTATCACACAGAGCAGCGGCCTGCCCGGCTTCTGCTTCACCGGTTATTCCCCCGCCATAAAAAAGCTGACTGTGCTCCATCATCTCCCGTACCGTCCTCACCGTCTCCATATCGCCAAAAGTTCCGCTATACTCCAGGTATACAATCGGCAGGCTCATCAGCTTGTCCGCAATCTGAGCATAAGCCGCAGCGGCCTCTGCGCTAAGCGAGCTGTCCGCCCCTGTAAGACGGGCTACAGAGGAATCACCGTTCAGCACAATATATCCCTCTGTGAGCAGCAGCTCCCACGGGATAAGGCTTCCATAGCGTTCTATCGCCCGGCGGTGATGACCGTGAAGCCACGCGGTATCAGGCGTATTCAGCACCATAGGAATCATATATAGATCAAATCCAGGCACAGCCGCCTCAAGATCCGAGACCTCCAGCGCACAAGGCAGCTCATACCGGCGTACTCTGGACAATAGAGCGGCCGTATTCTGATAAGTCACGCCTGTGGAGCCGCCAACCAGTATCGCATCGGTTCCCGATGTGCAGATAGCTTCCAGCTCTGTCTCTCCAAGCTCACGGTCCGGGTCCAGCTTAAATACATGCCGCCACGACTTGATCATTTGCCGCATTTCATTCATCCTCGTCCATCCTCAAAATTCATATAGCTATATAAGTTTAACTTTAGACTTTTATATTGGGGTCCGGCCGTAACTACGGGGGAATGTTTGGACTTCCGGCCGCTGTTATATTTGGATTTCCTGATTGAAACCGCTGGGCGCGGTAGAAATCCAAATATAAAGGCGGACGCATTCGCTCCTACAGTTCCAAACTTCCCCTCCGCACTTCTACCCTTGTTATATTTTTTCAGTTCAACTTATATAGACACTCCCGCTTCCGCAAAAGCTGTAACTCTAGTCTATGCCAGCACTAAGGGGGGTGTCAATTTAATGTGGAGAAAAATGCGAACATTTTTTCGCCTTTTTTTGTAACTAAACGAAGCCCCTGCGTACGGGATATAAAAAAGAAGAAACGGCTATGTCTTCCTCAAACTCAAGGATGGCAGCAGCCGTTTCTGCAGGAGATCTATAAGGGCAATTTGATATTAATATGCATTTTTGAATCCGTTGCGAATGGTCTTAAAAATAATCCGGATATCGAACAGCAGCGACCAATTCTCAATGTAGAAAATATCATGTTTGATCCGCTCTTCAATGGAGGTGTCTCCACGCAGGCCGTTGCTCTGTGCCCAACCGGTAATTCCCGGACGCACATGATGTTTTACCATGTATTTCGGAATCTCATCGCGGAACTGCTCCACATAAAAGGGACGCTCCGGCCGCGGGCCTACAACACTCATCTGGCCAAACAGCACATTGAAAAATTGCGGCAGCTCATCCAGGCTGGTCCTGCGGATAAACGTTCCGAACTTGGTGCGGCGGGGGTCCACTGGCGTACTCCAGCCCGTATCTTCCTCGCCTTCCTTCTGCATCTTCATCGAACGGAACTTATACATCATGAAATTGCGCCGGTTGAGGCCAACACGCTCCTGCTTGAAAATGATCGGGCCGGGAGAGGTCAGACGAACGCCCACAGCCACACACAACATCACAGGTGCCATCATAATAATGGCGAACAGCGAGAAAATAATATCGAAAACGCGCTTTGCCAGCTTATTGCCGGTCATATCGAGCGGAATGTCGCGCACATTGATCATCGGCATCCCGGCGAAGTTATCGAAATAAGGCCGGGCCGGCAGGTAGTCGAAGAAATCGGGAATAATCAGCGTCCGTACTCCGGCCTTTTCGCAGGCGGCAATAATTGCCGGATATTTGGAGTGGGCATCCAGCGGGAGAGCAAGAATAACCTCATCCACTGGCAGCATCTCCAGCATCCCGGGCAGCTCATCCACGGTGCCAAGAATCGGCTTATAGCGCTGCTCTTCAACTCCGTCCCACACATGGTAGTCGTCCAGAAATCCAATAGCTTCATACCCCAGCTCCGGGTACTGCTCCAGGTTGCTGTAGAATCTTTTGCCCAAAGTACCGGCACCCAGAATGAGCACGAATTGGCGGTTGAAGCCTTTTTCACGAAAAGACTTCAGCATTTTCTTCAGCACATAACGGTAGAGCATAATAGAAAGGATATTAAAGGCTATATAAATCGCCAGATATTGCCGTGAGACATCAATCTCCTTCAGGAAGTACATTAAGCCGAGCAGCATAAAGATGGACATGAGGTGGACCTGAAAGATTTTGAGGAATTCGTCGACAAAACGCTTCTTGCGCTTCGGCTGATACAGCGACAGCACAATCCCGATCAGCACAGCTATACCGCCGTAGATAAAGCTCCAATACGCATAAGACTCCACCGGCAGCGTCCGGTAAGACTCCAGCCAGCCGCTTTTGAACTTCAGCCACCAGGCCGCCAGAAAAGCTATCTGGATTACCAGAAAGTCGGCAACAATATAGAGCTGTGTCAAAAACCTCTGATTTCGGCGAATCATAATCTCACCTCAGCCTTCGATTCAGTTCGTGAGCCAGCTTCCCCGGATAACGTAAGACTCTGTGCCGGTGAAGGAACTCTACGTGGACTAATCAGTGCATTGCGTACCAGCGAGAGCACAAACTTTACGCCGACTCCGGCATATACCGCTCCATTAATCATACTATTGTATCGCTTGCTATAATGCTTACGGTGAAATAAAATCATCGCTCTATGAAACTCGTAGACGATCTTGAACGGTCTGCGCCGCGCGCTGCCGCCCTTCAGATGCACGATGGATGTCCGCGGGTAATAGTAAATCCCCCAGCCGGCCTCTTTGATCCGGAAGCACCAGTCGAGGTCCTCACCATACATAAAAAACTCTTCATCCAGCCCTCCGACCTGCTCAATCGTCTCCCGCCGCAGCAGCATAAACGCCCCAACCAGACAATCAACAGGATAGTCCTGATCCGGGTCCAGATACCCTAACTGATATCCATTAAATCTGGGACGGCTGGGAAACAATTTACTAAAGCCAAAAGCATAATAGAAGGAAGCGGACGGAGTAGGAAAACCTCTCTTGCAGGCCTTGTCTAGCGAACCATCCGGCAAAATCACCTTGCAGCCCGAAGCCCCGAGATCCGGCCGGCTGTCCATAAACGAAATCATCGTCTCCAGCGTATCCTTCCGCACCACCGTATCCGAATTGAGCAGCAGCACATATCGCCCTGAAGCAACTTCCATCCCCTGATTATTGGCACGGGCAAACCCAACATTTTCTGAATTAGCGATCAGCAGCACATCCGGAAATTCACTGCTGATTCTCTCTACCGAGTCATCCCGGGAGTTATTGTCTATTAGAATAATTTCATAGATAAAATTCGTTTCCGAATCATATACCGACCTTAGACAATCCATCGTCAGGCGGCATGTGTTGTAATTGAGAATTATTATGCTTACATCTACACTCACTGCACTACGCTCCTGACAAAAATAGTAATCTATCGACAACCATTATAACACAAAAACCTCCTTGAAAGGCATGGCCCGTTTCGGGAGGTTTTAGCGCTTAATTTCGTCTGCCTTTCATACTTTTAACTTTCGCCTGAATGTATTTACGTTTTCGCTGCAAATTCCGCCGCTGTGCAAAAAATGAGCCCCATGCTTTAATTAGCTTTGGTTCCTTTAAGAGCATATATCCGTGTGCCGCGACCTCGTAGGGCAGGGAATACAATATGGTCGGCAGCAGTGTGCGGGCAGGTTCATTTTTATAGATCATTTTGTAACGGTTGATATAAGAAATTCTTCGAATGAACATTGACTTGCCGCTCCGTCCCGAGGTTTTCCACCCCCGTTCATGGTAGCCAATTGCTTCTGCATCATAATAGGCCTGCCATCCCAGCAGATTTGCCCTCCAAGCCACATCCACATCTTCCTTGTAGGCAAAAAAGTCACTGTCAAAAAACTCACCGTCAACGCAGACATCCTCAATCATCCGCCGGGAGTACATCGCAGCTGCACCAGACACGCCAAACACAGTTCCAGATTCCAGCCATTGCGCTGCAGGCTCTCCCGCCCCACGGTCAAAGGCGCGCCGCGTCCTGTTCATCCACAGTCCCGTACTATCGACGAGTGAGTGATCCGCTTTTAACAAAAGCTTGCCCGTAGCACTGCCGACTCGGGGATCAGCTTCCATTTGCGCAATCAGGCGGGAGATATAATCAGGTTCCAGTGTCAGGTCCGGATTGAGTACCAGTACATAATCTGTCTGCGTCGCAGCTATCGCCTGGTTATGCGCAGGGGCGAAGCCGGTATTTACCTTATTTCCCAATAGAACCAGTGAAGGAGAGTGTGCAGAAAGTTTCTCCTGCCTTGCAGCTTCCTCCGTTTGGATTGTATGAAAGAACTCTCTTACCTTGTCCGCGCAGCCATCTGCCGAAGCATTATCTAAAACAACGATCCGCTCAATGGGATAATCCTGGGCAAGCACTGCTGTCAGGCATTCTTCTATATCATCTGCGCTGTTATAGGTAACAATATGTACACTGACCGTTTTGTTGATGATATTGTTATTCATAAGTATCCTCTATATCCTCGAATTCTGGTTAATAACATACTGTCTATTATACCGAAAACAAGAACAGGCGGCTACGCTGTCCCATAACGGGTTCCTATCCACTTTTGCAAAAAACTCCCGCCCCGCCAGTCGCGGTTCAGGAGTCTTCAAGTTATTTCAGCTCAAGCAAAAAGTCCTTCAGCCCTTCACGCCATGGCCGTATATCCTGGAACCCGTTAGTGCGGATTGCCAGATGCTCCATCACCGAATAACGCGGGCGCGGTGCCGGACGAGGAAACTGCTCGGTTGCACATGGCTCCAGCTTAGCTGTGAATTTTAGACCAAGAATCTCTTCAGCTTCCGCAAAGATCGCCTGCGTGAACTCGTACCAAGTACAAAATTCACTGTTGGAGGCATGGTACACACCATATTTCTCCGTCTGGACAAGCTTCAGCAGGAAGTTTGCCAAATCAACGGTGTAGGTCGGTGAACCCTTTTGGTCGTCTACTACCTGGAGCAGCGGCTTCTCCTGCCCCAGCTTCAGCATGGTTTTTACAAAGTTATTGCCATACTTGCCGTATACCCAGGAAGTACGCACAATGAAGAACTTAGAGGACAAAGACTGGACCAGAATCTCTCCAGCCCTCTTGGACTTGCCGTAAATACTCTGAGGATCAGTGTTATCATATTCATGATATGGCTGTGTGCCCAAGCCGTCAAAAACATAATCCGTACTGATATACACCAGCTTTGCCCCTGCCTTCTCAGCAGCAAGCGCCACATTCCGGCTTCCGGTGGCATTGATCAGATAAGCGGCATCTATGTCGGTCTCTGCGGCATCTACTGCTGTATGAGCGGCACAATGAATCACAGCATCCGGTGCGAACCCGCCAATAATATCTATACATTGATCCAGGTCGGTAATGTCCATCTCCTGACGGTCACAGCCCAACACCTCATGGCCATGCGCTTGCAGCAAAAGCACCAAATCCTGTCCCAACTGTCCGGCTGAACCTGTAACAAGCACCTTCATCTTCGGCATTACAGAGAATCCCCCAGACGGCTGCCGTATTGGATCGCGGCATACTGTTGGTATTCCCCGGATTGAATACGTGTCCACCATTCCCGGTTATTCAGATACCACTGGATCGTTTCCTTAATTCCCGTTTCAAACGTATGTTTAGGCTTCCAGCCCAGATCTCTTGTTATCTTGGTGGGATCAATGCCATATCGGCGGTCATGACCCGGACGATCCTGAACATACGTTATCAGTGAATCCGGCTTGCCCAGCTCCTGCAGCACCGTATTCACGATATGCACATTTGTGCGCTCATTATTGCCGCCAATGTTATATACCTCGCCATTCACACCTTCATGAATAACCAGATCAATCGCGCTGCAATGATCCTCAACATACAGCCAATCACGGATATTCATTCCATCGCCATATACCGGCAGCGCCTGATCCGCCAGCGCACGCGAAATCATCAGCGGAATCAGCTTCTCAGGGAACTGATACGGACCATAGTTATTGGAGCAGCGGGTTATATTTACCGGCAAGCCAAAAGTCTCATGATAAGCACGTACCAGCAAATCCCCGCCCGCCTTGCTGGCGGAATAAGGACTGTTCGGAGTCAGTGGAGTTTCTTCGGTAAACAGCCCGGTAGCTCCGAGCGTTCCGTACACCTCATCTGTGGATACCTGAACGAACTTGTTCACACTATATTTTTTCGCCGCATCCAAAAGCACCTGCGTACCCAGCACATTCGTCTTCACAAACACATCCGGCTCCAAAATACTCCGGTCCACATGCGATTCCGCCGCAAAGTTGACAACCACATCAACCCCCTGGCTGATCAGCGCATCCATCGCCTGCACATCTGTAATGTCGGCCTTGGCAAACGTATAGTTAGGGTGATTCTCGATTGACTTCAAATTCTCCAGATTTCCAGCATACGTCAACGCATCCACGTTGAAGATCTTATACTCCGGGTGCTGCTGCAGCATATACATTACAAAATTGCTGCCGATAAATCCGGCCCCGCCGGTAACGAGCAGTTTCATAGCCCACCATCCCGTTTGGTAAAATCACAGCAAATCAAGAATATTTCTTTATAAGATATTCTGCTGGACCGTTTTGGTGAATCTATTAAGGCGGAGAGAAATGTACACAACAAAAAGACGGTAATTCGAATAAATCGAACGACCGTCAACCTTTCACTTAAGTTTCACAGTGAATTCTTTAGGAGCGTATTGATATGTCTTATCATGCGAGATAATGACTAAACTAACCTTACTGTTTTTTGCAAGATCAGCAGTATTTACGTAAAAGGTAAATCCTGTTTTGATGAGGTCAGCATTGTTAAAAAAACCAGATACACTAGTCCGTTCTAATCCGTATAAACCTGAGTAGTATTGATCCCCAACCTTTAAATAGATTTGACTGGCTGTTTTTTTCACTTGGTCATCGATGGCCCAGCCCGATATGCTTGTTACTTTTTTTGAAGGATCTATTAACAATTCATTCTGTTGCTCCTGAACCGTTTCATTGTTGACATAGTCAACCCACATCACTGGTTTTTCAACTATAGGCAAAGATTGATAATTGTGATATTCGGTATAGTTCTCGGATGTATTGATCAAACTGTTCATTGCATGATCAAACATTCGTTCTGCATTTTCGTAAATGACCAAATCAGGCTTTAAGGATTCTGTTAACATCTTTACTTTATCTATATTGTCTGCATGAACAAAGGTAAGCTCGGAGAAGCTTTCTGCTAAATCAGGCAGCAAAAATCCATACATATAACTATCTCCAAGCAAAAGTAGTTTTGGTCCCTTCGAATTAACATTCTTATACGAATACACTAGGTTTGGATAAGTTAAATTTATATTATCCAACTCTCCAGTAAGTTGGACCGCTGTAAAACTCTTCTTCGGATTAAATGCATAATCATCTTCTTTAAAAGGTATCGTTCCATAAATTTTCATCTCTCTAGGATAAGTTGTCACATTAAAATCTTCCCAACTCAAAGAATGAATATTTGGATAATACTTTTTCACATTATTCATTAGCTCTAAATACCCTAAAAAAGCTCCGTAGTTATTCCAATGACCATTATCATATCTAGGTGAGTACAATGTCGCTTTTGACTTATTTTGTAAAAGAGTTTCTTTCGGTGTAAAGAAGTCTAAATCTGTATGTTTGCCCAAGTATTCTTGCAGAATATCAGTTCTTGAAACATTACCTACCTTTTTAATCGTATCCGGGTAATTCTCAGGATAGATAGTCTTCTTATCTAAATTCATCATCATCATAAACGGTATGTCTTTAGACTTTAAAAAGGAATTTACTTGCTCCAGCGAATTACTCCAAAGCTTAAGGTCAGTTTCAGACGGTAAGTTTAAATGTTGGTAGTCTTTAATGATCTCAGGTGTAACATAATATAACCATTCATTTTTGCCTATCATCGTATCAGTTTTAGTCAACTTACCGAATAAACGGTATTGAAGACTGGTATTAGCCATTACAAGTTTATCCCTTAATCCAAAGTTGTCACTAAACCAGCTTTCGAAATCTGCTGCAAAATGATTATTCAGAGAACCGTCTGAACTCTTAAAAGATGGAAATGCTGCCAACATCCTATTCTCCGCCACTGACACTTTCCCCGAACTCTTATTAACAAATATCAAGGGAATAGAAATAATACCTATGAACATTACTGTTGTTATAACGCTAAACGTTTTGGATGCCTTCATAGAATAGTCCTTTCAAAACCGGAAGTATATAAACGGATTGTAGGTCGATGTTGCCATGAACATCACACAAATAACCAACAGCACCGCGATGTAGACATTTTGCAGTAATAAACTGAAAGTGCTATATTCTTCATACCCTCCGATATTGTCCTTAATATACTTAGAAATTGGTAATGAGGAAATGCAAGCTAATATAAGCACAGTAATAACCATAGGGCTTAAATAATAGCCTACACTAAAGCCCATATCATAAGGTTTTAATAGACCAAACATTACTTTTAAATAATTCAACGCATACTCTAAATCAGGAGCCCTAAAAAGAACCCATCCAACTATGACTACTAGAGCTGTATATCCCCACCGAACTGCCGATGGTATTTTGAATTTGAAATTAATTTTCCTTCCCATACGTTCTAATATAGTAAATAGACCATGCCACAATCCCCATACTACAAAGTTCCAAGCGGCACCATGCCAAAGTCCTGTAACTATAAAAACAATAAGCAAATTCACATAAACATTGCCTTTCCTGTTCCCACCCAAAGGAATGTAGATGTAGTCTCTAAACCATGAAGAAAGCGAGATATGCCATCTCCGCCAAAATTCAGTTATGCTTTTTGAGATGTATGGGAAGTCAAAGTTCTCACGGAATTTAAAGCCAAACATTCTCGCAAGACCAATAGCCATATCAGAATAGCCAGAGAAATCGAAGTATATTTGCAACGTATAGCAGATAGCTCCTATCCATGCGGTAGTTAAGGAGTTTTGATGAGCAGGTAGTGTAAAAATATTATCAGCTATCTGTCCTAAAGTATTAGCTATAATCACTTTCTTTCCCAAACCCATAACAAAACGCCTTACACCATAAGCAAAATCATCCACGGTAGTAGAGCGATTATCAATTTGATCATGAACATCAACATACCTAACAATCGGTCCAGCAATTAACTGCGGGAAAAAGGATTTAAATAATGCAAATTTTATAATGTTCCTTTGTACTTCAACCTTCTTAAAATAAACATCAATTACATAAGATAGTCCTTGAAATGTGAAAAAAGATATCCCAATAGGCAAAACAATATGCCTCAACGCAATGTCCATTCCCGTAACTGTATTAACACTAGAAATAAAAAAATCGAAGTATTTATAATAGAAAAGCAGTCCACAGTTGGCTACTACTCCTATAAGCATCATAACCCTACTACCCCAAAGACTGCTTCGATCCTGGAATAAATGAATAAGAAACCCAAAAATATAGTTGATTAGTATCGAAAGAATAATGACTAGAACAAACCGAGGCTCTCCCCATGCGTAGAAAAAGAGACTTGCACCCAACAAAAATATATTTCTATATTCAACCTTTAATAAATAATAAATCAGCAGTACTAACGGTAAAAAAAAGAATAAAAAAACGGAGGAACTAAATACCATTGCATACCTCTTCCCGGAGATCTTGTGAACTTTAGTAACCTTCTAAATTATCTCCCAATACATTGTTCTAGAGTTTTACTTGATATAATTCCTAAACTTTTTCAGTATATTTTTCAACCATACTGGCAAATGTTTTTTTAGAAGCATTTTAATTCTTACTTTAATGGAAGGTCTAATGCTGTGCTGCAAATTTGTAACCACTGCAAAATGAGTAGCTGGTCCGAATTTACTAAAATACTGCATGTTTATTTCCCGGAGCATGTAATACAGATTAGTAATTTCAATTCTAGCAAAATCATCATTAAGTAGCCATGCAGGATAATAACCCTCATGTTGAGCTACGAATGGATAAATGCGTTCAATAGCATGCAGAAGTGTTCCGTCTGATAAATTAGGTTCCTTAGGGAAATCTTCATACTTCCAATCATATTCAATTAAAGTTTTTAAAGCCTTCGGTCTAAACCAAAACATAGTACCTAACGGAGCAACCGGCTCTTTATTTTCAGCCATATTAACTTTCAATTTTAATTTTTCAGCTAGCTTTTTAGTGACTTCGAAATTTATGCTCCATTCCATTCCAATAGTAATATAAAATTCAGCATGATTTGGGGGGGGCGGGGATAGTAATCCTAAACGAGGGTTACTTTCAAAAGTAGTAATAATGTTATCTACAAACTCTCGACTCTTTAGAATATTCTCAAAACACTTATATGCAAAAGATTCTCCTTTTATATAGGGCTCTAGTTGTGCAGTTTTCTTATCATGTGCGAAACAGACATAATCATAATCCATCAAGAAATCTTTGCATCCTGCCAACAAAGCCCCTACATCCCGTCCTCTATTCTGAATAAGGATTACTTCAAAACGAGCACATTCTAATTTAGAGAATGCCTGCTGAATCATTTTTTGTTTCTCTTCAGTATCTGTTGTTACATAGATATCTGCTTCAGGAGGCATGGATAATGCATAATTCAAACAATAATCTATTAAATCAGTGAAATAAATATGGAATACCAAAGCAACTTTTGGACTTCTGTCAGAGGGTAGTCCTGGCAATCTAGTTGTTGAAGGAAGAACGTAATTGAAATTTAATGCCTGCTTTATATCTGCCTGATTACAGGTTCGCAAAATATTGTCCCAAATTAGGTTCGTATCATAATCCAAATTAGTCCTCAGGAAGTTATAGGCTTCAACCGAAGGTTCTCCACTAGTATGGGCCATAAAATCAGAGTAATGATGGAAAAAAGTTCTTCGCTTGATGATTGGACATTTCCTATTTTTAATTAACTCGAGGGGCATCATTAATATAGGATGCGGAACATGTTTCTCTAAATCATCTGTATTAACATATACATCCCAACGGAAGCCTTTGTCACCAAAATCTTTAGTAAATATAGCCTCGTGGAAACCGATAGCTTCTTCATAAGAATTCACCATAGGCATATTGTCCCAATAGCGCTTAAATTCATAGCTCTTCAACATGTCATTTCGAATGGCTATAAAATGAGATTGAATATGTTCTGGAATATAACCATATTTAATAGTACCAAAAGGATCTCCAACCGTGTATTCATGGTATTTCGTTATTCCCCAAAAGTCTAAATCCCTATTGTCCATTTCAAGAAACATTTCTTCAAACGGATAGAGTGGACCGAATATTGTAAAGTTAAACAATATAACTTCATCAAACAGGGATAATTTATCCCAGCCATAAAATTCCATACCTTCTTTATAAGCCCAGACGTCGAATCCTTTATTTTCTCTAACAAACACATCGTCAGCAACTGCCAGTAATTTGAGCCTATCTTCTGCTGTTAATTTACCATTACATACTACTAAGAGATTACTAGTACTCTTCTTCATCTGTTCCAATAGATAAATAATATACTCGTCGACAATACCTTCCTTATCATAAAAAAAGAAAATCCCTAAGCGCTTTATCTCATCTTTATGCGTTAATAACAACCCGATGTCCTCCGTTCTAACTCTTATGTAACCCCATTAGCGATGTTCTCACTTGTATGCCTGCTCATAATTTTGAATGATCTTATTTATTTTTCGGGAACTGCCCCAAACTGCAGGAGAATCATAAATCCGATCAGGATAAGCGCCATATTGAAGCTTAATATTATAGTTATTTTTCTTAATAAATCTCTCAACCTGATCCCCCAATGATACAGGTGTACCCGAGCAACAGTTTATAATTCCTGTTACTTCTGTTTGGATTGAGCTAAGAGCAATTTGCCTTGCAAGCTCATCTACAGCAATAAAATCGTACTTGTTTTGTCCAGTAGTAAATGGAAAATATTCTTTTCCATCCTGTACCGCTTGGATAATTTTAGAGAATATAGAATTACTCTTCAAATCATCTCCGTAAATATAAAAAGCACGGAGCCATTGAAAAACAACACCACTATCCTTTAAGAGGCTCTCAAGACTTTGGCGTAGGCTATTTTTGGCTATTCCATATAGAGAAGAAGGATTGGTGGGGGTATCTTCGTCAATTTCGCCTTCATGATACCCTACTTCATGCATTGTTCCCATAACAACCACATGCTTTAATCCACCCTCGGTCATATTCTTAATGAATTTATAATGTGAGAAAAGATACTGCATATGTGCGTCTGAATTATGAATAAAGCCATCTCTCCAAGCCAAATGTAAACAAATATCCGGTTCTCCCAGCGCTTTATATATGTCACTTTGATCGGAAAAAATGTTATACTCAATAGTATTTGCGCGGATATCGATATTACCAGTATTGGAATCTACAGCAGAAACATTAACCCCTAAATCTAATAGAGATTTTACTACATGGCGGCCAATATAACCCCCCGCTCCAGTAACCAGAACGGTTTTCCCTCTTAACATTACTTAACACTTCCTATCTAGTAATAATTAACTATCCTTGCAGGTAGGCGTCACATACCTCATTAATCTCTCCAACAATCATTTGTTCACCCTTTTTTATCCAAATCCCATTGTTACAAACCTTCTTGACCTGTTCAATAGAGTGTGAAACTAAAATTAATGTAGTACCGCCTGAAGTGATTTCATTCATTCTTCTTTCACATTTTTCCTGAAATGCTTGATCACCGACAGACAGGATTTCGTCGACAATTAATATCTCAGGCTTAACTAATGTTGCAATCGAAAATCCCAAACGTGCTACCATACCGGATGAAAAGTTCTTCAAAGGAACATCAACGAAGCTTTCAAGCTCGGCAAATTCTATAATCTCATCAAACTTATCTCGCATCTCTTTTCTGGAGTAGCCTAATACAGCACCATTAAGAAATATATTTTCAGCAGCTGTTAGTTCATAATCAAAACCTGCGCCTAGCTCTATTAGTGGCGCTATACTACCAACTACCTTTATACTTCCACCAGAAGGTTTAAATATGCCTGATATTAGTTTAAGCATTGTGCTTTTTCCGGACCCGTTGCCACCGACAATCGCAAATGAATCGCCCTTTTCCACCTTAAAAGAAATATTTTGAAGAGCATAAAAATCATCTTTGGGATTAGCATCTTTTTTTAAGAGTTTAATCATGTACTCTTTAAAGCTAGTTGTAATCTCTTTCTCTAAGTTAAATCGCATTGAAACTTCTGATACTTCTACAGCATATTCTGGCATAGTTCTAACACTTCCGTTCAACTAAATATGCAATACAAATTTATGTTGATTTTTGTAAAAGACAAAGAGACCTATAAATAAAGAAAGTAACGCGAATATGATACACATCATATTAGTTTGTACCGTGGGAAAACGATTATACAATACAACATCCCGGAAAGCTTCGACATAATAATACATAGGATTAGAGTATATAATTGATTTAACATAGTCGGGAACAACACTGACGGGATAAAAAATTGGAGTCAGGTATGTCCAAGCAGACAAGAGTACTGTATACAGATGCAGCATATCGCGGAAATAAACAGTCAATACAGAGAGTATAAGACCTATTCCTATCGCAAAAATTAAGATATACAGCAAGGGCAGCGGAAAAAGCAGGATATGCGGTGTTATCTTAACATGGGTTGCAATAATAACAATAATTATTGCAACTAAGGAGAATAGTAATGTTACAAATGAAGATAATATCCTTGAAATAGGAAAAATATATTTGGGAACATACACCTTTTTAATTAATGGTCCCGAGTAGAGGATAGAATGCATAGACATAGTTGTTGCTTCTGAAAAAAAATTAAAGATAATTTGTCCTGATAATAAATATATTGGGAAATTAGGAATATCAAACCTGAACATGCTTGAAAACACGGCTGACAGAACGATCATCATAAGCAATGGATTCAATAAACTCCACAGATAACCAAAAAAAGAGCGCCGATATTTAATTTTCAGGTCTCTGATTACAAATTCTCTCATCAGTCCTTTGTATTTCCAAAAATTATTAAAATATTTCATTTTATCCTGTCCCTGTATAGTTATTTGACTCAATTAACCGATCATCGACTTAACAAATTGGTTTTTTCCAAATATCTAACTAAAGCATCTTGCCAAACCGGTAGACGGTTGAAACCACCTTCATCTAGACTTGTCCTAGATAGCCTTGAGTTTTTCGGTCGAATAGCTTTTGTCAAATATTCTTCTGAAGTCACAAAGTTTGTATGTGTGTTTGAACCTGTCAGCTTGATAATCTCAACAGCAAACTCAGCCCAACTGCAATATCCCTCGTTAGTTGCATGATATATCCCGTATTTCTCAGACTGCATCATCTCAACAATAAGAATAGCAAGATCCTCGGTAAACGTAGGTGAACCCACCTGATCAAAAACAACATTTATCGTAGATTTCTCGCGGCTTAGGCGGTAAATTGTTTCCACAAAATTTTTCCCTCCAGTGCCGAATGCCCAAGAAGTTCTAACTATAAAGTATTTGTCAGTCCTCAGTTGAATTTCCTTTTCTCCCTCCAACTTAGTTTTCCCATAAACTGAAAGAGGATGAGTCTCGGAGTTTGTCTCATACGGTGTTGTGCCCTCTCCAGAAAAAACATAGTCAGTACTAATGTATACAAGCTTTGCGTTAATTTCGTTACAAATTGAAGCAATATTCGCAGTTACTGTTACATTTAGCATCCTGCATTTATCTGATTCAATTTCCGCTTTATCGACATCAGTAAAAGCAGCACAATGAATAACAATATCGGGACAATACTCCCGAATGTATTTGGTTGTCTTCTCCATCTCAGTCAAATCAAGCATCGATATATCGGTTCCTATATTTTCAATGCCGAGTTTTGATAGTAATTGGACGATATCATGCCCCAACTGCCCTTTTGCACCAGTAATTAACACCTTCATATTCATTCTCCTAAAAACTCGCGATCATTTCACTACAATTTTTCTGTATACATCTTTTCGTAATATTCCATATAGTCTCCACTGCGCACTTTATTAAGCCACTCTTGATTGTCCAAGTACCAACGTATAGTCATACGAATCCCTTCTTCAAACATAACCTGGGGTTCCCAACCTAATTCTTTTTTAATCTTGGCAGGGTCTATCGCATATCTTCTGTCATGCCCCAATCTGTCCTCTACATATTTAATAAGGGATTTCGGCTTGTTAAGCTCTTCTAGAACAATATTAACAATTTCAATATTGGCTTTCTCATTATGTCCACCAACATTATAAACTTCTCCAGGCTTACCATTATGAAGCACTAAATCAATCGCCCTGCAATGATCCTCAACAAATAACCAATCACGGATATTCATCCCATCGCCGTAAACAGGAATTTCTTTATCTTCAAGTGCATTTGAAATGATCAAGGGAATTAACTTTTCAGGAAAATGATATGGACCATAATTATTTGAACATCTTGTGATTGAAATATTCAATCCAAAAGTCTCATGGTATGCTCTGACAAACATATCTGCAGATGCCTTACTTGCAGAATATGGACTATTAGGCGCTAAAGGAGTTGTCTCTTCAAAATACCCCGTTTCCCCCAATGATCCATATACTTCATCTGTGGATACCTGAACATATTTTGTATCAGGTTTAGAAGACCAATGATTTTTGCAGGCATCCAACAACGTCTGTGTACCCAAAATGTTTGTTCTCAGAAACACTTGTGGATCAACAATGCTTCGGTCAACATGCGACTCTGCTGCAAAATTCACAACGGCAGTTGGATCATACTCCTCGAAGATCCTGTTAACCAACTCACTATCACAAATATCTCCCTTAATAAACACATGATTCTCATTTTTTTCTATGCTTTTAAGATTATCCAAATTTCCTGCATAAGTCAGTGCATCTAAATTGATAATTTTGTAATTTGGATATTTTGCAATCATGTGCAGCACAAAATTGCTCCCTATAAAACCTGCACCGCCTGTCACCAATATTGATTTAATGTTATTGTCAATAGACATTCATTTTTCTCCTCATTCGGTTGTTTTTTTATAAGATTTAATTCTCAACAATCACGTACGCTTACAACCCTAGCTCCACTAGTGTTTTTAGCTTCTTATCCTTCTCAGACAGTAAAACATCGCTAGTATTTATTTTCCAATCAATATTAAGTTCCGGATCATTCCAGATAACACCACTCTCATATTCAGGGTGATAATAATTTGTGCATTTATATACAAATTCAGCCTCTTCTGATAATACTACAAATCCATGAGCGAATCCCTCTGGAACATAAAATTGTTTTTTATTTTCTCCAGATAGTAAGACTCCTTGCCATTGTTTATATGTGGGAGAGTCCTTTCGTAAATCTACAGCAACATCAAACACTTCACCGGAAAGAACACGTACTAGCTTTCCTTGAGGATACTGAGTTTGGAAATGAAGACCTCGAAGTACCCCTTTTTTGGACTTGGATTGGTTATCTTGAACGAATACCATGTCCAAACCTGCATTCTTAAAATCGGTATAATTATATGTTTCCATAAAATAGCCGCGACTGTCCCCAAATACTTGCGGTTCAATAATCATAAGGCCATCAATATTAGTATTGTGAAATAGAAATTGTCCCATAGTGCCCTCCTAATAAAAAGTGTATATTATTCAGTTCTGATACCAAATCGGTAATTATATAAAATCTTCTGCGACCATTACCAAATACTTACCATAATCGGTTTTCAAAAGCGGCTTAGCCAATTCTAACAAATGCTCTTTTGTAATGTATTTCTTTTTGAAGGCAATCTCTTCTATACACGCCACGTACAACCCTTGTCGCTTCTGTATCGCCTCAACAAAATTGCTTGCTTCCAGCATAGCATCATGTGTTCCAGTATCCATCCACGCCATGCCTCTTCCTAAAAGTTTGACGTTCAGCATGCCTCTTCGTAAATATTCATTATTCACTTCTGTTATCTCAAGCTCTCCTCTTGCAGAGGGTTTAATACTTTTTGCAATTTCCACAACTTGATTATCATAAAAATAAAGGCCTGGCACTGCGTAGTTGGACTTAGGATTAGCAGGTTTCTCTTCTATGGAAATAACTTTTCCATTTTCATCTGATTCAATTACTCCATAAGCTTCTGGATTCTTAACAAAATAACCGAAGATGGTTCCACCCGTTTTTAATTCTGCAGCTTCTTTGAGGAATCTCCCGAAACTTTGACCGTAAAAGATATTATCCCCTAAGATTAGGGATACTGGTTCGCCACCGATAAAGTCCTCTCCTATGATAAATGCTTCTGCCAGGCCTCGTGGTTCTTCTTGAATTGCATATGAGATTTGCAGCCCGAGATGTGCGCCATCTCCAAACAATTCTTTAAAACCATTAATATCTCTTGGTGTAGAAATTATCAGTATTTCTTGTATTCCAGCAAGCATCAATACTGATAATGGATAATAAATCATTGGTTTATCGTAAACTGGAATGATTTGCTTCGATATAGCAATTGTCAAGGGATACAATCTTGTTCCTGAACCCCCGGCTAGAATAATTCCCTTCATAAAAAAACGAAACCCCTCTCAGTACTATAATTAATATGTATTACAATTCCATTCATTTGTGCTGACTCGACGTACCTGGTTATGCTAAAATATTGACGTACCTACAGGAAAAGGAGATTAAAACGTGTCGAAACCAGTATACGGTAAAAATGCTGCTCAGTCGAGAAATGTTGAAAAGATATCCAGCTCGGTGTGGGCATTGGTTGTTGCTTTCATTATGTTTTTGGTGTGGACCCCGTTTCAAGTAGGATTGTTTAATGGACAGCAGATTGATTTTGAAAGGCCGATCTATGTAGCGTCATTGCTCAGCGGCCTGCTGCTGCTAGTCTGGATAGGCTTGTTCTATAAGAAGTTCAAGCTGGAGGAGCAGAGTGACTTGCTGGCTGTGGCTGCGATATTGCTGCCCATAACGTATGCGCTGTCGCTATTTGCTGCGGTTTCGCATTATATGGCGATGAACATGCTCTTTGTTCAGAGTATGTATATTGCAATATTCATTATAGCGTTATATCTCTTGAAGCAAAAGCAACTAAATGTTGTCATTCAAAATGCCGTACTGGCGATTGCATATTTCATTGTGGGCTTTGGACTGGTGAACTGGCTGGGCGGCTCGAAATTTGCCGGTGCACTGGTCGGATGGTTCTCCAGCACAGTGCGCGGCGGAAAATATTTGGATGCGGTAATGACGGACTCGAACGGTCTGCGGCTTACATCTGTTTTCCAGTATGCGAATACATATGCAGCCTTCCTGATGGCATTTTTATTCGTAGCCGTTTTTGCTTTGGTTCGTTCTAAAAAATGGTACGGTACACTGACTCACGGATTTATACTCGTGCCTATCATCGTATCCCTGCTGCTAACCTTGTCCCGCGGCGGACTTGTCATGCTGCCTGTTGTTTTTATCGTGCTGCTGTTATCCCTGAAGCCTACTAAGCAGATTCTCTGGATCATCCACCTTGGTATTGCCGGAGTTGCTTCCCTGGCGGTTGCAAGCCCTCTGACGAATATCGGTACAGAGCTAAGCACCGCCTTCACTTCTGCCGCTGCATTCAAAGGCTGGGCCTATCTGATTGGAGCCTCTGCCGTTGTTGCCGGACTTGGCTGGGTGGTTCAACGTTTTGTGGAACCTTGGCTGCAGAACAAGCTCGGAGGTTGGGAATCCCGCAAGCTTACGGGTATGTGGCTTCCGCTGCTGTCCGTCGTGCTGGTAGCCATTGTCGCTTTTCTGCTGATCGGAACAAGCGTGCGCAGCATTCTGCCTGCCAATATGGAGACGCGTCTGGAGAACATCAACTTCAAGCAGCACAGTGTACTGGAGCGGATCACTTTTTATAAGGATGCCATAAAGGTCGTTAAGGATTATCCGATTATTGGCGCCGGGGGCGGGGGCTGGGCTTCGCTGTATGAGCACTACCAGAACAACCCGTATACAAGCCGTCAGGCGCATAACTTCTTCCTGCAATATTTGATTGAGGTCGGCATTGTCGGATTTATTGTGTTCATGGGCTTTATCGGCTATATCTTCTATAAATATATCCGCGCGTATCTCAAACGAGACAAAGATGACTTTCATAATGGATTCATTTTCTACATCATTGCTTTATCGATTCTTCTCCACAGCTTACTGGACTTTAACTTGAGCTACGCTTTTATGGGAATTCTGGTCTTTATCGGTCTTGCCGGAATGGGCGTTACGATGGACAGCAAGCCGCTGCGCCTCAACTGGAATAAAGCAGGTATGCGTTTCGGTTACCTTGGGGTCCTGGCGGTTTGCACGGTCTTCATGTTGTTCCTTTCAATCACAGCCATCAGCTCCAGCAGTTCGGCCATGAAGTTCAAACAAATAATGGGTGTGAGCCAGTCCTATGAGGAGCTTAAAGCGCCTTTGATTGCAACCTTAAAGGACCGTCCGTATCATCCGGAAGCCGTCATCTACCTTTCTTCTATGGATCAGCAGGTGTACGGCCAGACCAAAGATGAGCAATACCTTAACGAAGATTTCAGTATATTATCTCGTGCGCTAAAAGACGAGCCTTACAATAAGGATATATTAAAGCAATTGGCTGCATATTACGATTTGAAGGGTCAGGGCGACCTCGCCTTCGCCATCTACCGGGATAACGCCGATAAATTCAACTGGGATATTAAATGGTACGATGAGCTCATCAGACGTGCCCAGACTTTGGCAAGTGCCGCGAATGCTCAAAAAGACGAAGCTAAAACTCAGGAATACGTGACAACAGGTCTGAATGCATACAAGCATGTGACTGACGGTGTAGAACATCTGAAAACTCTGCCTAAAGAGCAGTTGCAGGGACGTCCGTTCTCGGTAACGCCAAGCATTGCCCTGAACGTCGCTAAACTGCAGGTACTAAATGGACAAAATGATGAAGCTGCGGCAACCTTAAAGCTTGGACTCAGCAACAATTATGCTGACGTCTTGAGCAGTGGAACTTTTTGGGATACGAATTGGTACAGTTCGCTGATCGCCCGCTCTTATGAGTTGGCTCAGCAAGCTTTTACGCAGCAGGATGTTGACGGTAAAACAGCGTATCTGGATGCCGGCCTTGATGCTTATAATCAGGTGCTTGGAGACCTGAAAAGCCAGTCGCTCGCCATCACTCCGGTGATTGCGCTGAACGCAGGCAAAATCCAGCTGATGGCGGGTCAGATCCAGGCAGCCTCGGATACCTTGAAGACTGGGCTGAGCGAAGATTACAGCGATGCCACTAACCGCGAGATTGCTCGTTGGTATCTGGCAGCATTGAAGAAAGCTAACCTTGCCCAGGATCAAACGATCTATGACAAGCTGATTGCAGCGGACGCTGCGGAAGCAGCCAAGATTGATGAGATTGTAAATACGCAGTACTAATACCAGAAAGTCGGCTAAGCCATCCATGGAAAGCATACGCTGCTGTAGAAACTTATATTATGCAACTTAAACAGCTATTTATTTGGTTAAGCAAAAACGGGTGCACCCTTAACAAAGGGCTGTACCCGTTTTTTTGTGTGAACCGCTGTTTTGTGTAATTCATGCATATTCTAAAGTTGAAATAGCGCTTAGCTGACTTGGATCGGCGGGGCGCTATTGATTTCAATTTTGCGTGTGAGATAAATGAATAGTGTTCGAAGCTGTTTTAAACAGTTATTTACTTCGCTAGGTTCTGAGCTTCGCTCTCTATTACCTCTTTAAGATAGTCGAGCAGGCCTTCTTTGAGCTCTTCATGCTGAAGGGCATAGTGGATGGTCGTCTGGATGAAGCCCATTTTCTCGCCGACGTCATGGCGTTTGCCTTCAAAATCATAGGCGATGATTCGCTCCACTTCGCTTAGATGGGCGATCGCATCCGTAAGCTGAATTTCTCCGCCAACACCTACCTGCTGTTCACCAAGCATGTCGAAGATACGCGGAGTTAAAATATATCGGCCCAGAATCGCAAGATTGGACGGAGCCTCTTCTCTCTTCGGCTTTTCCACCAGACGGTTGGCTTTGTAGACCCTTTCAGCCAGTTCCGTACCATCTACCAGACCATACCGCGAGACCTCTTCCCAAGGCACAGGCTGAACGCCGACAATGGAAGACTTGTATTGTTCATAGACTTCAATCATCTGCTTAAGGCAGGGCTTGTCTGCTTGGACGATATCATCCCCGAGCAATACAGCAAACGGTTCATCCCCAATGAATTTGCGGGCACACCAGATGGCATGTCCGAGGCCTCTCGGTTCTTTTTGACGGATGTAGTGAATGTCGGCCATTTCAGAGGATTTACGGACAGATTCCAGAAGCCCCCACTTTTGTTTCTCAGCCAAGTTAAACTCCAGCTCAAACGAATTGTCAAAATGGTCTTCAATTGCACGTTTGCCTTTCCCCGTTACGATGATGATATCCTCAATGCCGGAAGCAACAGCCTCTTCAACAATATATTGGATCGTTGGCTTGTCTACTATCGGCAGCATTTCTTTGGGCATTGCTTTGGTCGCGGGCAGAAAACGGGTGCCGAGACCGGCAGCGGGAATAATGGCCTTACGGATCTTCATAACATGACTCCTTCTATAATTTTCTCTTCAAATCTAGTTCAGATCTAATAGGAAAATAACATTATTACTTTAATTATAGCAGTTATGGGTGATTTTTGGCAGTGAGGCTCTAGTGAATGCTGGAAAAAAAGGGCCAATGTGCTGGGAGCTTGTCTCTATCTGCAAGACTCTCCTGACACACTGGCCCTGAATTGATTTTTTAGGTTACTTGGCGTTTACTAATTGTCCGCGTGTTACCCCAAGCTGGTTGGTGGCCTTCAGGCTTCTCCATACCTGTGTGCCGGAAATTTCTCCGCGCAGTGCACGGCTGTAAAGGCTGATGACCTCTGCGACCTGCTCCGGCGTTTCTTCCAGAAACTCGACACGGAATGAGGAAACGCCCAACTCGCGGAAATTGTTCAGGTATTCCGCACCGGACTGTTCAACGGCATTGTAGACTGTGTTGCGGCAGCCTTCGTCTACGCGGACCGGATGGGCCATGCCAATCCGGTCCTGCAGGGAAGCGCGATGCTCCTCACAAGGACGTCCGCAGTTCGTATAGTCTGTGCCTTCGCTCATGAAGGTGCAATACACGCAATGCTCCGTATGGAACATCGGCAAATGCTGATGGATTACGACCTCCATACGCGAGGTATCACTGCGTTCCAGCAGGTCAACCATCTGCTGGATGTTCAGGTCATAGGATGGCGTAACCCTGTCGCAGCCTGCTTCAAGGAATAGATCCACCGCTCTGTGATTGGCGATATTCAGCGAGAAATCGCCGATCAGGCGCGGATGCACGGCATCCGGCTGTTCCATGCGGTGCTTCAGGTAGTAATAAAGCGCGCCTGTGTTGCGCACCAGGACAGCATCCGGCTGCAAGCGCAGGATGTTGGCATGGTAGCCGTTCTCGCCGGGCATATGAATGCGTGGCGTGGCCAGCGCGATGCTGGCCCCAGCAGCCCGTACAGCGTCCACCGCTGCCGGGAACTGCTTGATGAACTCGAAGTCGGCGTAAATGCTCGTTACGCCGGCTTCGAGGGCAGCCTGCACCTGCGGCAGGCTGCGGCACAACGCGGTGAGCACCGCTTCACCGCGCGGGCCTGCGGCGCCCCTGCGGGCAGCGCCGCCGTAGACCGCTACCTCCCGTTTCACGTACACGGGAGGTTTCGGGCGCTCGCCCGCAAGCAGCTCCACCGCGTGGCGGCGGATGCTGTTCAGCTCGCGCATAGGCACGATCACGTCGCCTTCCAGATGCGACTCTAATGCCTCAAGCTGGAACACGGTCCCGCCCAGGCGGCCGAATTGCTCTTCCAGCAGGGAGGCATCCATCGGACGCTTCTGCGCGGTCTCCAGCAGCAGCTCCGAATCCACACGGACGGTGACGTTCTTCTGCACGTCCGTCCACCAGGTGGCCAGCGGCTCGCCGGCGCGGCCCTCCACCTTCACATGCACCGGGAACACCCGGTAAGGCTTCTCGGTCTCATAGGTCTGGCGCAGCGCCTTGTCGAGCGCAGGGTCATTCGTCTTCCAGATGCGGTCGCCGACATGCAGGCGGCGCAGGTCAACGTCATTACGCCCCGGCACAATGTCGATAATCCAGCCTTCTCCGGCTTCGCCTTCCAGCTTCACGCCTTTACGGCGCAGATCGTAGACGCGTCCGCCTTCTTCTTTTTTGGTCGGATCGCCGGCGTCGAACACAATGCCGTCTCCCCGCTTAAGCGGAGCATGAATACGGCAGACCACGCCATCGCGGAGAATTTGTTCGACCGTTCCCATATATACACCCCGGCTTTTCGGGAAGGTCCCGTCAACCAGCTTCTTATTGTTTGTTCCCTCCAGGAAGCCGTACGTGAAGCCGCGAGAGAAGCTTTGCTGTAGTTCGCGTAAATCTTCTTTGGAGGTTTTGGACCAATTTCCGTCAAAATACCGGTCAATCGCCTTGCGGTATTTGCCTACCACGTTCGCTACATACTCAGGGCTTTTGAGGCGGCCTTCGATTTTGAAGGAGGTGACTCCCGCTTCGATCAGCTCCGGCATCAGATCAATCGCTGCGAGATCCTTAGGCGACAGCAAATAGGTCACATCGCCCATCGGCTTGACTTCGCCATCCACCATCAGATCATACGGCAGACGGCAGGCTTGAGCGCATTCACCGCGGTTCGCGGAGCGTCCGCCCCACATTTCCGAGGTCAGGCACTGGCCTGAATAGGAGACACACAGCGCACCGTGCACAAACACTTCCATCGGCAGGCGGGCCTGCTCCCCAATCGTGCGGATTTGCTTCAGATTATTCTCGCGGCCAAGCACTACGCGCTCCAGCCCCCAAGGCTTCGTAAACTCCACCGCTTCCGGTGAAGTAATCGTCATTTGCGTAGAACCGTGGATCGGAAAGTCCGGCGAAATCTCGCGGATCATTTTTACCAGACCCAAATCCTGCACAATCACCGCGTCCACCCCGGCATCAACACAAGCGTCAATCAGCTCCTTGGCCTCCGCCAGCTCATTCTCAAACACCAGTATATTAAAGGTCAGAAAGCCCTTCACGCCATAGCTGTGCAGGAACGCCATAATTTCCGACAGCTCGTCCATACGGAAGTTGTTGGCTCTCGCCCGTGCATTAAACTTTTCTACGCCAAAAAAGACAGCGTCCGCCCCATTCGCCACCGCCGCACGCATGCAGTCCCAGTCACCCGCCGGAGCCAGCAGCTCCACGTCTTCTCTGCGTATTCCTTGCTCGTTCATTTATATCCTCCCAAACCGCCTTGCCGGCGGATCATTTAAAGCTTTTTAACTTATTAATTGTATCAAATATCACACCTGCGCGCCATCGGTTTACCAGGATTTATATAGTTATTATTACAGTTTCGCGTCTTTTGTCAGCCGGAAAGACTTCAGCGTCTGCTCTACAGCAGCCTGCTGCGCAGGGGTCGCATTAGCGTCGTTCAGTGTAACTGTAAGGGTGTAGACCAGATCGTTTTTACCAAAAATAATTTGCTGCGTCCGGCTGGGAACGCCTTTTTTGGTCTGCTGCACGGTAAGTATGGTGGCCGGGACTCCGGCAAAGGTGGATTCTTCCACACTGATTACGCGTGGGCCCTTGGGGTCGTTTTTGCTGTTCTTGTAGTAGCTTTGCAGCAAATTCACGGCGTACTCCACTGAGCCCTCAGGATTTACATTGATCAGGAAACGCCCACCGGAGAAGCGGTACTCCACAGTCTGGGTTTCAAAAGCATCCTGATATGGTGTCCACAGCCGCGGAATGTCGATGCTGTAACCGTAGGCTTTGGAGCTTTTGGTTACGGCCTTGCTGCGGAGCGCCGCATAATCCTCCGTCTCCAGACGACCGAAGTTCTCCTTGATCGTGGCGAAATCAATATCTATGGTATTCAAAATCTTCTGGAATCCCGCCTTGTGCTCCTCCTGTCCCGCAGCGGCCAGATACTCCACGTAGTAACGATAGCCTGCCTTCTGCAGCAGAACTTGGTACTCCGTGCTCCAGCCATTGCCTGAATTAAGCTCCGTCTCCTTCACCAACACTGGCTCACCGGAGATTTTTGCCGGCACACTGTCATGCAGCACGTAGGCATCCGCTACATAACTGTCCTGTATCTGGGAATCCAGCTCTTTGCTCCAGCTCTCCAGCGTTGAGCCAGCCGGTGCCGATGACACTTTTACCCGCAGATAGCTTCCTTGCTTGCTCTCGTAATAGAGATGCTGGTCATCCATGCTCCAATCGGCCGGAACCTGCAGCGTTATGCCAAAATCGTCGTTGTAGCCAACGCGCAGGCCGTTGTCCACGGTGGAGAGATCACGGATGCTTTTATCGTTTGCATCGAATGAAGGCTTGAAGGAGTTCAGCAGCAGAGCATATTTATTCAGATCCTTATAGTTGGCCGCTTTGTCGTCAGTCAAATACAGTTCATATAATCTCCCGCCGGCATAATATTGTCTGTCCTCCCACAGAGCACCGCTGGAATCCTTGCTCACAATCCGCGCGTAGGGTACTGGTGCATCTTCAAAGGTCTCACGGTCCAGTATGGTTTCCCCACCTTCTTCAGCCGCACGGACCAATCTATCCAGCAGCCCTTCGGCATCTGACGCCGTCTCCAGCAGCGAAGCATGGATCTCCAGATAATATAGATTTTCTGCGCTCGTAAAGGTGGCTACACTTTCATTGCCGCCGCTGTCACCGACAACGAGACCGGGAGGATAGTTTAGGCTCCACTCATAATAGCTATTGCCTATGCGGGTCTTGCCAACGTCACTGTCGATACCGGCACTCTCCTCCGTCTCTTCTTGATTCACTGAAGGCTTAAGTGTCACCAGCAGCCCGCCGCCGCTGTCCGGCTGAACCCGTGCTCCAAGCACTCCGGCCACAAAACGCAGCGGAACCATCAGCGTTCCCGAAACCATGCGCGGTACAGAGGGAAGCACGATTTTTACTCCGTCCTTCCAGGCCGTAGTGCTGCCGATAGTCAGCGCTCCGGTATGCGGCCCATACATCACCTTGACCACATCGTTCCCATCCAGGGAGACAGTGCTGCCAAAGGCCTTTTTGAACACGCCCAGCGGTACCAGGACCACTCCGTTGTCCACAAAAGGCTTTTGAATCGTGATTTTCTCGCCATTAATGATTGCAACGTTACTGCCGACCTTGAGGCTGAGCTGCAGGAGCTTTTGTTCCGCCGCCTGCACTTCCTTGACCGGTAGTAATGTCAACAACAGCAACACCGCCAGCAAGGTGTAAAGTCCACGCCATACAGGTACACTTCCTGACTTGCATCCTTCTGCACTTGGCAGTCTGTTATTCATCCGCTTGTGCGCCAGCATCTTCATCACCTCCCGCTTCCTCTCCGCCGATTAGGGGATCGCCTTGACCGAGCACCAGCTTGCGGGTAACGATATCCCCGTCGCTTTGCATCAGCAGCCTTACTGACATTCCCGGCTTGTAGCTTTTGAACCATTCGTTAATATCCACCATTGAAGCGACACGGTGCCCGTCAATTGCGTACAGAACATCGCCAGCGGCGATGCCCGACTTTTGGGCTTCTGCAGACACCACCTTCGTTACAGTCAGCGGGTCCTGGGCAGGCAGTCCGACAATGGCGGACCAGCTCTCCTCCAGCTCCAGCCCCAGACTAGGGCGCTTAACTTCACCGTATTTGAGCAGCTGGCCCATGATGTACTGTACCGTATCTACCGGAATGGAGAAGCCCATATTTTCCACACCGACTGCAGCGTATTTCAGGCTGTTCACACCGAGCACCTCACCCTTCATGCTAACCAGCGGCCCGCCGCTGTTGCCGGGGTTAATCGCCGTATCACTCTGAATCAGCCGGTAAGATGCGTCTACCGTACGGTTAAGTCCGCTTACCACTCCTACCGTTGCCGAATTCCGCAGCGAAAAAGAAACCGGAGTTCCAATAGCTATAACCTTCTCACCCACTTGGATGCCAAATTTTGACCCGGCGAACTTGGCGGGCTTCAGGGACTTGGCGTTGATTTTGATCAATGCCAGATCGCTGACCTCATCGAGATAGGAGGCGGTTATGTTATAGGTTTTTGCATCTGCTGTCACAACAACGGCGTTCTGTAATCCTTGCATGACATGGGCATTGGTTATGATCCAACCGTCCGCTTTGACGATGATACCGGAGCCGTGGGTTAGATTGTAACGGTCATCCGGTCCACTGTTGCGGCTTTCGGTATTTTTGCCGATAATGCCCACCACAGACGGTGAGACCTCCTTGATAATCTGCGGCACGGGGTCAGCCGTGGCAGCTGCGTTCTTTTTGCTGACTGCTCCAGCACTGCCAACTTGCCTAATTGCCCCGTCCTTAGTTGCATCTGCCGCCGCGCTTTTGCTGCCTTCCGCGAACGCCACAGCCAGAGCAGAATGCGTTCCGCCCGCCGCTCCTGACAGCAGCACTCCGCACAGCAGCAAGCTAAGGCTCTTTTGAAACATGCGACTCCCCCACTTCATCGCCTTCACCGGCCCTCTCCACAAATATCTTGAGTAATGAAAAAGACGCCTTTAGGTGCGCCGTTGGCGGTTAAAGGTGTCTTTTGAAAACATCTGGCTCTGCAATTGTATCCTGCCTTCTCAGAGACAGCTCCTAGTAACGATACACCGCGTACTAGCTTAACCAGTGCATCACCATCGCATAGTCGGAAACGGCAAACACAAGCAAGCTCACCACTCCGAAGGCGATAGCAAATTTGTTCTTCTGCGGCGCTCTAAGCAAACGGAAGAGACCAATAAGGATCAGGATCGTGAACAAAATCATAAAAACATCGAAGGTATGAAATTTAGACGGCTCTTGCACGGCAGCTTCAGCAAGCAGCATGGCATTACCTCCCCGAAAGTGTGGTCAAGCGAGTTCATCTAATCCATATCTTCTTCTATGTTATCGCTACCATTTCAGTGACGCAATAGAAAATCCCTAAAAAATTATGTAATTGTCACGGAAAATATTTTTTGGTGTGAACATTTGCTGGTCGTTAGAGATAACTATCATTGACATTTGCTAACGCATTCTTTTGTCAAAGGACATTTTACTTGCAGCGGTTTGGATGGCTTAGTAATTATTCAACGAAAATACTACTCTTTGAATCTTACTGCGGACATGCTCTGTATATGCCTGCCCGAACTATCAGCAGCACCTTATTTTTGTATAAATTATCGTTATAGCGGCTGCTACAAGCCTCACTGTCAGGCATCGGCGGACTGTGCTACCATCGGGCATATGAATAAAATAGAGAGGGTGCTAAGCATGGCTTACGAACCGCATTGGAGTGCTGAACCGGATAAGCTGAACAAGTTCGAATTCGTCAAACTGCAGAAAGACGGCCTGGATGTGATCCGCACGATTATTGAAAAATATGCCCTGGAGGGCTATGGCTCCATCCCGGCAGATGATCTGGATCTGTTCAAGTGGGCTGGTGTATACCAGCAAAAGCCGCGTGACGGACATTTCATGATGCGTGTGCGCATCAACACTGGCATTATGACCACAGATCAGGCCAGGGCACTGGCCGAAATCGCTAGATTGTACGGGCGGGATCTGGTTGATATCACTACGCGCCAGGCTATCCAGTTCCACTGGCTGACTGTTGAGAATCTGCCGGATATCTTCAAGCGCCTGGAAGCTGCCGGGCTGTATTCTTTTGAAGCCTGCGGCGACTGTCCGCGGACCATTGTCGGCAACCCGCTGGCAGGAATCGACAAGGACGAACTGTTTGATACTACAGATATAGTGGAGCAATTGAATGATTTTTTTATGCTGAACCGTGATTTCTCCAATCTTCCGCGTAAATTCAAAATTTCCGTATCCGCTAACCGCTACAACAATGCACAGGCGGAAATCAACGATCTGGCCTACACACCGGCTGTAAAAATCATCAATGGCGTTGAAACTCCCGGCTTCCATCTGATGGTAGGAGGAGGGCTATCGGCCAAACCCCATTTGGCGCAAAAGCTGGATGTCTTCGTGAAGCCGGAAGAGGCGCTTAAGGTAGCCGCCGGTGTGGTCACGCTGTTCCGGGATTACGGCTACCGCGAGAAACGCCATCATGCGCGTCTGAAATTCCTTGTCGCCGACTGGGGAGTGGAGAAATTCAGAGAAAAGCTTATTGAAGTGGTCGGTGAGCTACCGACGCGCGGGGAGGATCAGACGATGGGCTGGCAGGCGGCTTATTTTGACGGAGTTCATCCCCAGTCTCAGGAAGGTCTTAACTACGTAGGCCTTAATGTTCCGGTTGGACGGCTGAACAGTAATGAACTGGTACAGCTTGCAGCGCTGGCCGATACCTGCGGCGAAGGCAAGCTCCGTACCACCATGACGCAAAACATCATCATCAGCGGGGTGCCGGATGCGAAGCTCCGAGCCCTTCTGGAAGCACCGGTCCTGCAGCGGCTGTCGCCAACGGCCAAAAACTTCATCAGCCGCACCGTCGCCTGCACCGGCAATGAATTCTGCAACTTGGCCATTGTGGAAACCAAGCAGCGGGCCATCAGTGTTGCTGAATACTTGGACGAACATGTCCAGCTTGATGAAAAGCTGCGCCTCCATTTCATCGGCTGCCCTAATGCCTGCGGACAAAAGCATGTTGCCGATATCGGCCTGCAAGGCACGCTGATCAAAACCCCTGAGGGCATGGTCGATGCATTCGACATCGCCGTCGGCGGCACACTGGGCAGTGGAGACCACGGCCCTGAGGCTGAATTCGCGCATCCACTGAAGGGCCGCGTGAAGGGCGACCAGGTCGGCCCGGTTCTCGAACAGCTGATCACCTACTATTCAGCACAGCGGGAGGAGCAGGAGAATTTCCACGCCTTCACCCGACGTGTTGGCGTACCTGCACTGCAGGAGCAGCTGACCGCGATTCTTGCCGCGGAGGTTCTATAGCTGACGCAGCTTTAGTAGAGAGGTTGGGTTGGGTTGGGTTGGGTTGGGTTGGGTTGGGTTGGGTTGGGTTGGGTTGGGTTGGGTTGGGTTGGGTTGGGTTGGGTTGGGTTGGGTTGGGTTGGGTTGGGTTGGGTTGGGTTGGGTTACGCCAGTGCTTGACCCCCCTTCCT
>NZ_JBVYOK010000037.1:0-40888 GCF_056120445.1 Paenibacillus sp. sgz302115 | reverse complement strand
TCCTGCATGCCCGCTAGCATTCTGGCGGCTCCCTCTCCACCCCAAACTAACCTTCTCCACCGCTTCATTGCGATGAAATCCTGCGAATGAGTGAGTATTCGTGAGAATACCCCTTAAATACGAGGGACGGACCGTAAAGCCTTTATTCCCCTGAAAAGGATACATTTATTCGAGCTAACGGACCATGAAGCGCTTATTGCTTCTTCGGCAGGTATATTTGGGGTGAATGTCCGCCCATAACGGCTCTGGAGTCCGTTCACTTGCGAAAAAATGACTTCCAGTTGAAATAAGAGCTGCTGAGTCCGTTACAAACGGGCTGACTCTTCCGGTTAGAAGGATTCTGTTCGTGGGGCCTGATTCGCCTCCAGCGTGATAACCACGCCCTAATCTGTTCGGCGGAGTATCGTTTGAACTTTAGCATTTAGAGTCTGACGATCTAAAGACCCTCCAGACAAAGCCATCTCGGCGTTTGGAGGGTCAAAGTAATAGTAAGGACAAGTATATGAACTGTATATTTCTATATCAACTAAAGGAAACATAAAGAGGGCCGAAGTGACGGAGGGGAAGTTTGGAACTGTAGGAGCGGTAGCGTCCGCCTTTATGTTTGGATTTCTACCGCAGCCAGCGGACTAAAATCAGGAAGTCCAAACATTCCCCGCAGTTACGACCAGGCCAAAATATGCAAACCTAAAGTTAACTTATATAGTTGTTATACGAATATATTATATCGCAGTCTTCTGATCCGCAAGCTCCGCAGAGCCGCCCTCCACCGGCGTTTTTTTCTTCTTCATGTAATCGGAATAGTAGGCCGTAATGATCGGCACGAGAATAGAGGTCACAATAACGGATGCGGCTACCAGTGCGGTTGCGGACTGTGCAGCGGGAAGGAATTCCGGCTTCATGTTGGCTACCAGCATCGGGTTGGCTACAGCGGCTCCGGCAGTACTGGAAGCGGCAAGCCCGGCAGTCCCGTCGCCACGGCCAATGTACTTGTCGGCCAGAATCAACGGCACACCTGTAACAACGATTACAACGATACCGAGCAGTATGCCAAGCAGGCCTGTATCGACGATTACACCAAGGTCAATCGAGCTTCCCAGTGCAAAACCGAAGAATGGAATCAGTGTCTGCGTAGCTTTGCCGAAATAGGCGCGAAGCTCATGGTCCAGGTTGCCCAGCAGGAAGCCGATCAAGAATGGCAGCACAGCGCCGACAAACAGATGCGGTTCGAACACGGCTGCACCGGTGCTGCCGAGGATCAGCATGGTTACGAGCGGGCCGGACTCTAGCGACATCAATACGAATGCGCCGGACTCTTCTTTGGTGCCGTATTGCTGCATAATGGAAGCGTACAAGCCGCCGTTCGTCATATCCATCGCAGAAATGATTGCCAGCACGGACAATCCGGCGAAAAATCCGCCTTTTACACCGCCCTCTGGAAGGAACTGAATCGCAATCATAGCCACGACCCAGGCGACGGCGATTTTGGTCAATACCAGTGTGCCGGATTTGCGCAGTACGGTTCCGGTCGCTCTAACGTCAATAGCTGCGCCCATACAGAAGAACCAGACCGCCAGAATCGGTACAGTGCCTGTCATCAGGCCTTTGGTGAAGCCGCCGAAATATTCGCCTGCATCCGGGAAAGCCGTGTGAATAATGGCTCCAAGGAACAGTGGAACCAGCATCATACCGCCGGGAATCTTGTCTAAAGTCTGTTTGATTTTCATGTGATTGATCATACCCTTCTTCATTTTCTCTCTTAAAATTTTTCATAAATTGATTATTTTTCCTCAAATGGGCGCAGCAAATCAGCCCCGCGAGTCCGACTCTTCACCACAGTTGACAGCCCTGTGAGCGGTTTGCTCTGAGGAAATTCGCTTGACTACGCTTTCATGTTACTTGCGGCTCAATCCGAGCTCCGGGATCATTTTGGCGAACAGATCGTCGCTTTCCTTCAATTGTCTGGAAAAGGTCTTACCATCGGTAACCAACAGTCCAAGCCCGTTGTTTTTCATATACTCCCGAAATGCCCTGTCTTCACTCCCTTTGATAAAAGCTCCGGCGAGCACTTCCGCAATCGCGTCCGGTGTATCCTTAGGTACGGCAAGTCCTCTCCATGTACTGGTGAAATTCACGTGTATTCCGGTTTGCTCCTCCAGAGTCGGAACGCCCGGCAGCGCTTCAGAGCGCTTGTCGGCATTGACCGCCAGTGTCCGCAGCTTTCCTTCATCCACATACTTTTTCACTTCGGCGGGACTTACAGGCACCGCATCCACAAAACCGTCCATCAAAGCGGAGACGGCGGGTCCTGCACCTTCAAAGGGAATATGTGCGAACTTCACACCTGTTTCCCGTTCGAGCGTTACGGCAGCCAAGTGCCAAATGCTCCCCGTTCCTGCGTTTCCCATTTTCACTTCACCTGGATGCGCTTTCGCAAAGTCGAGAAATTCATTTACGGTTTGCCACGGCGCTCCCTGCCTAACGGTAATGGCGGAAGGATCAAAATTCGTTTGAGCGATGGGTTTGAACTTCTCATAGGTAATCGGCAGCAAGCCCAGATGCGGCAGGATGGTCAGCTCGGCCGGGAGAAAAATCACCGTATATCCGTCACCCTTGGCATTCGCGCCCTCCATCAGTCCGACGGAACCTCCGCCGCCTGTCCGGTTAACTACGATAATCGGCTGTCCCAGCACCTTCTCTGTCGCTTTGGCGAGCGCTCTCGCGGTTGTATCGGTTCCTCCGCCTGCGGCGTACGGCACAAGCAATGTGATCGGCTTTTTGGGGAAATCAGCGCTTACATTCTTGCTGCTGCGATCGCCGGTCATGCGGCCTCCAATCAGAAGGAGGATCACCACAGCCAGCAGCGATGCCGCTCCGATTGCTATTTTTGTTCTCCGTTTCAAAAGCATCCCTCTTCTCTTAATTAACGATCATCGAGCCTCAGGCCGAGTACTGAATTCCGCCATCCGCCCGCTGCTTCACCCCCGGATTCCTTAGGCATCAGCCATGCAATTTCATAGCTGTGAAAGTTTTCTCAAGTAGAACTTTATCGCATTCGGGGGGCTGCATACAATCATATAATCTTATTCTGAATCGTCAGAAACGCCGGAATGGCGCGGTTTTGGCCGATCTGCATACTCGTTGGAATATTTGCTGCTCTCTCGGAACTTGCCCGGTGTAGTCGATTTGATTTTGCGGAAGGCCCGGATGAAGCTGTTCTCATTCTGATAGCCCACTTGAAGGGCAATATCGGCAATTCTCAGGCTGCTGTCCTGCAGAAGCTCACAGGCTTTATCAATCCTCAGATTGGTCAGATAGTCGTAGACGGTGGTTCCGGTCTCTTCTTTGAAAAGGGTGCTTACCGAGGATACCCCCAGATTAACATGGGCAGCGATATCCTGAAGGCCGATATTTTCCTGCAAGTGGCTCTCCATATAACGGATCAGATTCTGCACCAGCAGATATTCTTTGGACTGCCTGTGGGCACCTAGCTCGTTTGCCATATGAACCACAATGCTGCACAGCATCTCTTCTATCTCGTTAAAATCCATTGTCGTAACCTGATGCCACGTATAATCCGCAAGCTCGGCAGGAAGCGGGTAGCCTCCGGCTGCGGCAACATTCATAATTTCCTCCAGCAAGTCATTGATGGCGCGGAATACTTTTTGCGGCTGGAGGCCTTTTTTGCGGGTCTCGGCTGAGCCTCTGCGCACCCACTGGAGTCCGGTCTCGCCATCCGAGGACTTCAGCGCATGCAGCACCTCCAGCCGCCAGGCATCATCTGCCGCTCCGCCGCCTTCCGTATATTTGCTCTTCACTTCCGCGTAGGCATGAACCTGGCCATAACCCTCATACAAGCGGCAGGACAAGGCCTGCACGGATTCATTATAGGAACGGGCCACCTGCGTGATGCCGGAAGCCTCGCTGCCGATCCCGATGGACACCGATAATTTCAATACTTCCTGCAGGATGCCCACCAATTTGACGGCCTCCTCCCGAAGCTCCCGTTCTTCCTTATCCTTGACCTGAAGCAGCACGGCGAGACTGTCCTTATGCAGGGCGGTCGTTACAGCTCTCCAGGATGGCTCGAAGTATTCCAGCACAATGTTGTTCATTGCATATTTGAGCAGCATCTGGTCCTCTTCCACATAAGCCGCTGCCCACTGGGAATGGCGGTCGATGGATATAACCAGCAGCTCGAAGGGACCTTCCTGCCAATCCGTAAAGTAATGCTCCCATTTGGTCCGCATTTCCTGCGTGCCCATGCTCCGGCTAATCAGGTCATTCACGTACTTGGAGCGCAGTTCAGGCAGACTCCACTCCGCGACCAGCGACTTGCTCTGGAAATCGCCGACCAGCTTGCCGATCACCGGCTCCAGATCATACAGGTTGCCATGAACAGCTGACGCCTCATCCGGGGCCAGCAGCTTGTTGATCCGTTTCAAGGGCCGGAAGGCCGCGAAATTATAGTAATAAATAGCTGAGCAGCCTACTGCGATGGAAATCAGCGACAGCATGATCATCATATTGCGCGCGGTTGTCACATTTTTGAGCAGCTGCTCCATCGGAACCAGCGAAACCAGCCGCCAGCCCGTCACATTGGAAAAAGCCTGATTCGCCATATACGCCTTGCCCTCAATCTTCACATGTGCAAAAGGGCTTACATCAATGTCCTTCAGCATTCCGTTCATTTCCGCAAGCGGAAACGGCAGGTTCAGCTTCGGATAGATCAGCTCGCCCTCCAGATTGTACACAAATTGATAGCTGGATAAGTGACTGTACATTTTGGAGAACAGCATATCGTAATCCAGATCAATCAGCACGGCTCCTGTAACCTCGCCACTGCGGACAATCGGGCGTGCGAGCGAGAGCAGCTCTGTCCCGCTGAGTTGGGGATCGGTGCCGGTGTAGACTCTTCGCTTGATCAGCAGCGGCTTGTCCTTAATTTCTTCAATCCATGCGGTCCAGGCATGCTCTGGCGCTTCCTCCCAGGAGGCCTTGTAGCCGTAACCGCTCGACAGTACGGAATGATCCTTGAATTTGATGACACTGATGGCATGAATGTCCGGCTCGGTAGCGAGCGTTTTCAGATAGTCCTGCGGCTCGCTGGAAATGCCCGCATTGTCACTAGATGCTCCGTCGATATATTTCAGAACGGCCGGGTGAAAAGACAAATCCACCGCCTTGTTGTCCGACTCCCGGAATGCCCGGTTGGTAACATCCAGATTGATCTGCAGCAGCTCGATATTCGGTGTGTTCAGCTCGGTATCCAGCGCATCCCGGTACTCCCTGTAGGAGAACAGTCCGATCAGTATAATCAGCAGCGATACACTGACGGTCAGCATCAGGATCAGCCGGTTTTGTTTGTTGCTAAGCAAATATTTCAACTTGAATCGCAGCATTGGCGTTGCTTCATCCTTCCATGGTGCTCTCGCTTTTTAGTGCCTGAACGGATACTAGAGTAGCATGATTCATTTATACTTCAATATGGGGCATATCATACCCTTTAAGATTTTAAAGATTTACAGTCAGGAACATGTTAAATGATATAATGAAGGGAACAGGTTCAAATGCTTCAAAAAAGAACATTGTGTACAGGAGACCAGCCAAAATGCAGTCTAAAATGATGATCAGCGATGCTGAATGGGAACAGCTCATTTCGGATGTGGCTTATTATTTCGATGATTTGACCCTCAAGCGTGGTTTTCAATATTATAAGCAAAATCGTGTAAAATCTCTGCGGATGATCTCGTCCCGGAGAATTATGGCGCTTGTCGAGGGCAGAGAGGATTATGCCGTCAGCCTTGAGCTGGACAGCTTGACGGAAAGTCATTGCGATTGCCCTGTGCAGGGGCCTTGCAAGCATATGGCGGCTGTGCTGATGAATGTTGCCGAGTCGCAGGAGCGGTCCGTTAATATGCTCGCCAACGCCAAAGCGGTCACGAGCCGGAACAAGGCAGCAGCCCTGGAGGCTTCCTCCGCTGCAGGTGTCTCCGGCAGCCGCAAGGAACAGGCGAAGAAGCTCGAAGGCCTGATTCCAGGGTCAACCGTAGAGCAGTGGCGCGAATATATGGCACTGCTCACCGCTCCGCTAGCCCAGACTGTACGCAATCCGCAATATGCTGACCGGGCGCTCGCCGCTATTGCGCAGGCGAAGGCACAGCTCTCCCCCGCCGCTGAGCTGCTGTTTCAGCTAAATAGCCATCTGTTTATCCTGGACAGCCTAATCAAGCCTGGCAATCTGCATAACACAGGAGCCCTCTCCTCTGCGAGCTATTCGCTCGGATATTACACTGCTATTGCCGTCACAGAGCTTCAGGAGGCGATAACACGCCTTATGAAGCGCAGCCTGCCGCTGGATTCAGCGCCGGAGGAGTGGCCGCGCCTCAAGGATACGCTGGCCCATGTGCGGCTTGAGATGCTGACAGAATCCCGCGACCGTCTGCGGGAACAGCCTTATTATTCTTTTTGTTATAACCTGCTCTGGCAAAATTGGATTACCCCGAATCTCCAGGGGACGGAGCTGTATCTGGAAGAGCTGGAGCAGCTCCGGGAGACCGGCAGCAGACTTGGTGCCGCCGTTACCCGTCCGGCGCTGCAGCTCGCGGAGAGCCGGATCTATTTCTATCTGAACGATGAGCCTGCCGCCCGGGAACGGCTCGCCGCCGCTGCTGAGCGGCCGGGCCTCCAGCCGGACGAGCTGATGAGCTTCCTGGCCCCGCTCGCCGAAGCCGGACATTGGGAACGGCTTGCGGTCTGGCTCGAAGCGGTGGGGCCCTTGCTGAACAGCCGCTTGTATAATCTGCAGGGCTATGCCGGGTACTGGGAAGAGGCTATACGCCGCTTGCCGGAGCTTGAGCCCCGGATGTGGGACACGCTGGCCGGCATGCTGCCGATCTCGCGGGAGATTTATGACGAGAAGCTGCTGGCTTACGGCAAATGGCAGGAATGGATGGACTACCAGTTGACCTCAGGCAAAGTACCGGCTGATTTCCGGGTTAGCGACCTGAAGCCGGTGGAGAAGAATGCACCGGAGCTGCTGCTGCCGTTCTACCATCAGGCCGCCGAACGCTTCGTGCTGGAGAAGAACCGGCACAGCTACAAATCCGCCGTGAAATTGCTTAAGCGCCTGGCGAAGCTGTACAAGAAACTAAAACGCGAGGAGCGGTGGGAGGAGTTTCTGGAGGCCTTCACCGCCCGGCACAGCCGGCTTCGCGCGCTGCAGGAGGAGCTGCGGAAAGGAAATCTGATCCCATGAGTATGCATACACGTAATATTAACGTTCAGTTGCTCCTGAGCCAATATGGCGATGCCCTGATCTATGGAATTAATGAGCGGGATGATTATGTCCCCGGCGTGCAGCTCAAGCAATTGCTGTTCGCCTGGCATGAGGAGTCCTTCTATGGAACGGAATTGACCACAGAGAACGCCGATGGCGTGGAGCTTGTCATCCTGCCCGCCGACCAGGTGATTCCCTTCTTCGGAGACCTCCGGGTACTCCGGCATGTCGGCTGGAACTGGAAGAGCAATGCTGCGATCCTGACCTCGCTGGCCCCGCTTCTCGCCGGATTATTGGAAGAGAAGCAGTTTGCCCCAAGCTTCTCTGCTTACCGCGAGGGTAAGCTCCAGTGGGAGTGGGACGACCAGGCGTTCCAGCGCGCGGCGGGCGGAAGCCCGGATGCTGCAGAAGCGCTGCGGGGACTGGCGGAACGTCCCGCTCTCGCGGAAGGACTGCAGGCCGCCTTCTCGGCGGCGGTCTTCCAGCGCTTTTACAGCACGGAGGCCGAGGCCGGAGACCTGCGCAGCGAATTCCCGCTGCTGTTCAGCGGGGGCGGCGCTTCGGCAGCCGGGATGGACGCGGACACCTGGCTGATGTCCATCGGCTGGAAGGCGGACAGCGCGCCGTTCCGCCCCGCGCTGCAGCTGCAGGAGCCGGACGAGGACTCGTCCTTCTGGCGGCTGCAGCTGCTGCTTCAGGACAAGCGCGACGAATCCGCGCTTGTCCCGCTGCGGCTCTCGGACGACGGAGAGCCGCATGGCCGCTGGCCCGCCCCGTGGACGGAGCACGTCCACGAACGGGACAGCCTGCCCGAAGAGCACATCGGCCGCGGGCGCGATGTGCTTGGGGAACCGCTGAGCGGCGAGGCCGCGTGGCGGTTCCTGACGGTTACCAGCCGGCGCCTCCTGGAGGCCGGCTGGCAGGTGCTGCTGCCGGCGTGGTGGGAGGCCGCCAGCCGCCGGAAACCGCGCCTGCGCGCCAAGATCAGCTCCGGCGAGGGCGGACGCGGACGGTCGTTGTTCGGCCTGGACGCGCTGGTCGACTTCGACTGGCGCATCTCCATCGGCGACGCCGACCTCTCCGAGGCGGAGTTCGCCGAGCTGGTCGCGCGCGGCGAGCGGCTCGTGAAGTTCCGGGGCCAGTGGATTCCGCTGGACCCTGCCCTCCTGGCCCAGATTCAGCGGGCCATGGAAGGCATGGACAAGTCGCAGGGCTTGTCCTTCCAGGATGTGCTGCAGCTGCATCTGCTCGGCAGCGGCGGGGACGATGCCGCCGAAGAAGCTGCTGCCGAGCAGGCGGAAGAGCAGGCTGCGCGCGTGCGGCTTGAGGTCGAACTGAACGCGCATCTGGTTACGCTGATCGGCCAGCTTGGCCAGCGTGACCGGTGGCCGCAGCCTGCTGTACCTGCTGGACTGCATGCCGAGCTTAGAAGCTATCAGCAGGAGGGCTTTGCCTGGCTTGCCTTCCTGCGGCGCTTCGGCCTCGGGGCGGTGCTTGCCGATGACATGGGCCTCGGCAAAACCGTGCAGCTCATCGCCTATCTGCTCCACTTGAAGGAGCAGCAAGCGGTGGCCGAAGCCGATCCTGCTGCGGGAAAGCTGCGCCAGACGGACCCGCCCGGATGGCCGTCACTGATCATCTGCCCGACCTCCGTGCTCGGCAACTGGCAAAAAGAGCTGCAGCGCTTCGCTCCTTCCCTGAAGGTGATGCTGCATTATGGCAGCAAACGGCTGGATGCCGGGTACTTCTACGGCGCCGCTTCACAGGCCGATGTCGTCCTGACCTCCTACGCCACGGCGGCGCTCGATCAGGACCTGCTGAAGCAGTTCACCTGGGCCGCAATTTGCCTCGATGAAGCGCAGAACATCAAAAACGCCGGGACCAAGCAGTCCTCGGCGGTGCGCAGCTTCCCGGCGCTGCACCGGATCGCCCTGACAGGAACACCGATTGAGAACCGGCTGTCGGAGCTGTGGTCCATTTATGATTTTATTACACCGGGATACCTGGGCAGTGCCAAAGCCTTTCAGGACCGGTTCGCAAATGCGATAGAGAAGGAGCGGGATGCGAAGCGGACCGCCGACCTTCAGCGGATGGTCAAGCCGTTCATGCTACGCCGCAAGAAGAAGGACCCGGCTATTCAGCTCGACCTGCCCGACAAGAATGAGAGCAAGACCTATGTTCATCTGACGGCAGAGCAAGCGGCTCTGTATGACCAGAACGTGAACAGTCTTATGGAGCGGATGCAAAAGCTTGAGGGCATTGAACGCAAGGGGGCTATTCTGGCTGCCCTGACCAGCCTCAAGCAGCTCTGCGATCATCCGGTGCTGCTGACGAAGGATGCCTTGCCAGAGCCGGATGCCAATGGTCAAATAGATACCGCAGCCTTAATCGAGCGTTCAGCGAAGCTCGAACGGCTGCTGGCGATGGTGCGGGAGCTGCGCGAGGAGAATGAGCGCTGCCTGATCTTCACCCAATATGTCGGCATGGGCAGGATGCTGCAGACTGTATTGTCGCAGGAGCTGCTGGAGCCGGTGCTGTACCTGAACGGCAGCACGCCCAAAAGCGCGCGCGACCGCATGATCGAGCAGTTCCAAGCGCCTCCGCTGCCGGAGGGCGAATCTCCGCTTGCTTCCGGTCAGCCGCAGTCCGATCAGCCGAATGTGTTCATCCTTTCACTGAAAGCGGGCGGAGTCGGCCTGAATTTGACCGCAGCCAACCATGTCTTCCATTTCGACCGCTGGTGGAATCCGGCCGTTGAGAATCAGGCCACGGACCGCGCTTACCGCATGGGCCAGACCCGGGATGTGCAGGTGCATAAGTTCATCTCGCTTGGCACCTTGGAGGAAAAGATTGACGAGATGCTGGAGAGCAAGCAGCAGCTCAGCGATGATGTCATCTCCAGCTCCGAGGGCTGGATTACGGAGCTGTCCACCGATGCGCTGAAGGATCTGTTCACACTGCGGCGGGAATGGGTCGGCTGATATTGACTTCGTCAACTTTACTGATACGACTCACTTGCACAGCGGCTGCTGACATGACAGCAGCCGCTGCTTAATCATCGCCTTCCTTAATTGGAGCATGTTGCCAGCTGCTCGCGAATGTGCTAAACTGGGCTTAACTTTTTTAGAACGGAGGGTTGCGTGTGATAGACTATATCCGGATTCGTACTTTACGCGGCTAAGCTAATTTTATAGCGCTAAAGCTCTGCCCTGTGCAGAGGACTCAGGATAGGTCTATCCATTTTCAAGGCAACCCATAGCTATAACCAAGCGCCAGACGGACAGATATCTCCGCCGGCGTTCGCCTTTCGGAACCTGCATTTCCATAGCCCAAGTGACACAGCCCCACCGCGAAGCGCGGATGGAATAGCCTGCTATTCCGTCTTTGCAGCGAACGGTTCTTTGTCTCATGGCCGCTATGGAAGTGCATCTGCGGAGGTGGCATAAGCATGCATGCCCCCGCAGCCCTATTCTGTTGTCCTCTTTGATACTGTTAGCACAGGCAGATGGCCTGTGCTTTTTTACGTTCAAATTGAATAACGGAGGTTGAATAAATATATGGAACCTGTACAACAAAAAGCAGTGATCGTCGGTGTTCAACTGCAGAATGACAATAATTTCGCGTATTCTATGGAGGAGCTGCGCAACCTGGCCGCTGCCTGCGACCTTCAGGTTGTAGGCGAGCTGAGCCAGAAATCCAGCCGGATTAACCCGTCGCATTATATCGGGACAGGCAAAATCCAGGAGCTGGCGATGCTGATGGAGTCGGCTAACGCTACAGTCATTATTTTTAATGATGAGCTATCCCCTTCCCAGATCCGCAATCTGGAGTCATCCTTGGACCGCCAGGTTATTGACCGGACGATTTTGATCCTGAATATTTTTGCCGAGCGGGCCAAAACCAAAGAAGCGCAGCTTCAGGTGGAGGTCGCCCAGCTTCAATACATGCTCCCTCGCTTGGCCGGGATGCGTGAGTCCCTTGGCAGACAAGGCGGCGGAGCGGGACTGAAGAACCGTGGCGCCGGTGAGACCAAGCTGGAGCTGGACCGCCGCCGCATTGAGGAGCGCATCACGGCGCTGCAGCTTGAGCTGCAGGCCCAGGTAGCCAGACGCCAGATCCAGCGCAAGCAGCGGCACAAAAATGAGGTGCCCGTTGTCTGTCTCGTCGGCTACACCAATACCGGCAAGTCCAGCTTAATGAATACACTGGTGGAGACCTATCATCCCGGCTCTGACAAAGGGGTGTTCGCCAAGGATATGCTGTTCGCCACACTGGAGACCTCTGTGCGCAGCATTGAGCTGCCGGATCATAAAACCTTCCTGCTGACCGACACTGTCGGCTTCGTCAGCCAGCTCCCCCATCATCTGGTCAAAGCCTTCCGCTCTACGCTGGAAGAGGTGACGGAGGCCGATCTGCTGATTCACGTCGCCGATATTTCCGATCCGCAGGTGAAGCAGCACATGGCCGTAACGGAAGAAACCCTGAAGGCGCTGGGCGCCGATGGAATTCCAACCTTTTATGCCTATAACAAAGCCGATCTGACGGAGCTGCCGTACCCGGTAGTGGAGGAGAATTCCGTCACCCTCTCGGCCAAACAAAAAATCGGCGTTGCCGAGCTGGTTGGGCTGATCCGCAAGCATGTCTTTAATGATTATATCCAGTGTGAAATCCTGGTTCCATTCGAGCGCGGCAGTGTGGTCTCCTATTTCAATGAGCACGCCGATGTGCAGTCGGTCAGCTATGAAGAGCAGGGCACACGCCTCAAGCTGGAGTGCCGGATTGCCGATTACGAGCGGTTCAAGGACGATTTTATTGCAATCCCGCAGTAGAATAGCTCGCAAATAACAGATTAAGCAGACAAAGACTCCGCAGCAGCTTCATTTAGCTATTGCGGAGTCTTTTTGTTTTTAGTTTCAAGTTATATTTGTCTAGAGAACTCATTTTGAGACTACAGTGGAAGGACTCTGATGGAAAAAAGCTTGGACAAACTGACGTTAGAAATTTCACTTACCCATCAAGGCAAATTCCCAATGTATACTTGCTCTTGTGGTATTTTTGGTTGCGGAGGATTTTATATTAATGTTCTGAATAAGAAACAAACTGTGATTTGGGAAGTAGAACAATCTGCTGTTAAAAAGTATACTTTTTCAAGGAACAATATTGCACATATTGCAGAGAAACTGATTAACAACCTAACGGAGTTAAATAATTTATTGAAGGAAAATGGACTTCAGACTTTTCATAAAATTGAGGTCTATAAAGAAAAGCTAGATAAGTTTCTTGACCCAACTATCAAGGGGGATTATCGATGAGATTAGCGGAAGCACTTGTAATGCGGGCGGACTGCCAACGGAGGGTGTCACAGATCAAGCAGCGTCTTGGGAGAGTCATAAAGGTTCAGGAAGGAGAGAAACCTTCGGAATCGCCAACTGAACTGATGGATGAGTTGAAGCGGACGCTCGGGGATTTGGCCGTCTGGGTGAAGAAGATAAATAAGACGAATACTTTAAGCGCGTTCGATGCAAGCATGAGCTTGGCAGAAGCACTGGCGGAACGTGACCGCATCATGCAGCATCGCAACATCCTGAATGAATTGCTTAACGAGGCTTCTATCAAGCAGGAACGATACAGCCGGCAAGAAGTGAAATTTTACACGACCGTTGAGATTGCAGATCTTCAAAAAGAGGTAGACGAATTGTCGAGGCAATACCGCGAGTTGGACTTCAAAATCCAGGAGAAAAACTGGAGCACGGATTTACTGGAATAATTATACAAGTTGGTAACCAAAATCATACAGGCGAGCACAACCCGCCAACGGGTAGTTGGACCTCCGATGTAGATGCAGGGCCATATCTACAAAACATGACTAATTAGCCCAATAATGTAACAAGAGTGCGCGATAGCATGTAACTAGGCTGTATTTTGTTTAATGTAACTACCACGTGCTGATGTATGGGTTAGGTGAGGGCGGGTTTGGGGACTTGTTGAAGTGCTTTGAGGAGAAAAAATGAAAAATTATCTGGTATTAGATAAGAAACTAGATTACCTATTTAACTTAATTCGTGAAATGGGCAGAATAATAGATTTTGCATGGTGCTCTGATGAATTGCTATATCCATATTATTTGCATTTCGATGATAAGGATTCTAGATACAGAACGGGTTCCCTAATAGCTTTTATAGGTTTGTTATTAGAATGGTACGATGGGAGTGGGTTTCCGTTTTGTTGGCAGGAAGAAGCGGAAAACTGTTATGAATTTGATAAATATATGGATCATTTTATAAGGGAAGCAGAGATTATTGAGTACCATCATCCGAATATCTACCTATCAATAATAACGCTTTTAAAATCTTTATTTACCGACGATGACTTGAACGAGATGTTTCCGCAAATAAACAAAGAAAAATTGAAAATGTATATTAATGAAATTCAGAAAGTATCTATTGGAAGGAAAAACGATCAAATATTTGTACTTGCATATAAAGAAGCTGGAATTACTATAGACTATTCATGCTGACAAGACATGATAGATAATAAAAAGGGCTCTACATATTTGATTTCCTTAAAGGGCAGGAATATTCCTGCCCTTCTCTTTGCTGTACTTTTGCAAATCTTAACGCACCATTTCCTAAAAACTCTACTCCCCCGGACCAGGGCGCAGACAGAGCGAAAAGGCTTCCGTCTCCTCCCCGTTGCCGCTTACCCGCAGCTTACCGTCATCTGTCAGCTCAAGCTGCGGACCTGCTTCTTCCGGCGCCTGCTGAATGTCCAGGGAGAATACCATTGCCGCTTGCTGCAATGCCGTGAAATCAAGCCTTTTCCTCGGCCCGGAATAGAGAATCAGCTCCACTAGGAGGAGATCCGCAGTCTTTTTAACCTCCCATGTCCAGTCGCGCTGTGCCCCTGAATGCCCTGTAAACGCCGCGATCCATGTGGTGAGGATACATTCGACCTCTCCAATTTGGATGATCGTCCCCTCCTCCGAAGACTCGGCATGAATTCCGTCCAGATGGCCGCCAATTTCTAGCCGCAGCCGTAAATCTTCAACTTCGATAGCGCCCCCGGTAAGGTCCAGATTGGGGTGGGTATCTCCGCCATTCGTGATAAAATCAATGCCGAACAGCAAATGTCCCTGATCCTGCTTCGCTTTGAAGCGGGCCGAGCAGTAATCATAGCCGTCATGCAGACAACGAAGCTGAATATAGGCCGGCAAGCCGTTATTATCTACGTATGCCAGCAGCGGCCTTCTCTGATTCCATAAATCGCTCGATGTAAAAGATCCCACGCTCACCTGCGGCGTCATAAAAGTAACCGCCCATTTGCCGCTTCCATCGGCCTCATTCCCTTCATAGAGCTGTCTGATTTTCCTCGTTCCCGGAACTGTGAAGGTGTCCAGATAGGCAGGTGGACATTCGAAGCTGCTTCGATACCATTCTTCTTCGTACGGAAGCTCCTCCCAGTCAAAAAACTTCACCCGCCCCTTAGTCGCCAGCTGCAAAAAAGCCTTACTCTGATCACCAAGCAGCGTCTGATAACAACGGGAATGCGGCCCGGACCACTGCGCTGTGGCAGGATGATAATACCCGGCAACCGTTCTCCAGGTCAGATCAATCAGCTCGTTGCTTAACTCCCTAACCCTGTCGTCTATGGTCGCAGCACGCAGCTTGGACAGCTCCAGGATGGCAATATACGTGTAGACCGGGCTGTTGTATTCCTGAAAAGCCCCGCGTTGCATCGTGTAATCGTACAGCTTTTGTAACCGCTCTAGACCGTAGTCCGCATAATCCTCCCGCCCCAATTGTTCACCGGCAATCCTAGTGACAAAGGCTCCCAGAATGGCAATATTGGTGTAATCCGGCCCCACATTCCGCTTGATAATCGCTTCGCAGGCGTAGCTGATGGAGTGGATAACCCGCTGCCGCAGCTCCACCGGGAACCGCTGTCCGTGACGCGTGATGGCCTGAACCAGCCGGCTGCCGCAGAAATCGGCCCAATTCCAGTCAGGAGGCGACATTTGCTCCAGCGGTTCTTCGTAGAACCAGGACCAGATGCCAAAGGTAGTATGGCTGCGGTCGGTGTCCTGAAGCGAAATTACCCGGCCTATAATGTCAAAAGCCCGCTGCTCATATTGGGGAAGCTCCGTATCCAGCAGCCCGAGCGCATACGACAGCGAATCCCGGGTGGAATGGATGAACTCCACCTCCCGCAGCGTGGTATGATACCCCGGGCTGCTGAACGGCGAGCGCAGCATGCGAACCTCCGGATCATAGCGGGACTCCAGCGTATGCATTTTACGGATTAGCAGCCGCTGCTCGTCGATGGCTTCTTTATGCTTGCCGGCTGTTCTCTCCTCGTCAGGTGCTTCAAGAGCCTTTCTTCCCTCTGCGGCCTTCTTCACGATGATCTTCCTTTCCAATAAGGAGTCCAAATCTTTTTATGTGGAACGCGTACCCGATAAGTGTATTTTCTGCAGCTAAGAGGAGGCGAAATCCTGTGTTTTTAGCGATAAATGTACTTTGTACAGTTAAAATTGGCAGATAGCCTTCTTTTACTGAATTGCAGACTATTTAAGTGTACAGAGTGCAACTAAGTCGGTAGAAGCGCGCAAATGGAACTTTTTAGTTGTATCAAATACAGCTAGAGCTTGGGTGCGACTCCACAGGAAGGAGGGTTTGCCGTTCAACTGCGGCTCCAAACTCCAAGCTACAAGTCACCGTCTTTCAGATTCAGATCCAGATCCAGTGCCTGCGTCAAAAGCTGCATCACCAGTCCCTGCCCATACAGTGTAGGGTAGACGGTAATTTCATTGTAGGCCTCTGCCGAAGGCATTACCGGAGTGCCGCCGGATACCCCGCTTACTTCACCGTCCGCCGCAATGAGCGGCAGGATGGCTTCCACGGCCAGTCCGGCACTGTCCAGATATGAAGTCTCCAGCATGCCGCACCTTACTCCCTTAATGAAGCCGCAGGCGATCCCCGCACTGCCCGAAGTCTCCTGCACAAAATCAGGTCTGTCCAGTACCGTGTGCCACATTCCGTTTTCCGCCTGACAGGACTGCAAGCCCGCCGCAAGCAATGCATACCGGCGGTACAGCTCATCAGGAACTTCGGCCACGCCTTGAAGCTCTGTTACAATCTGCGGAACCGCCAAGGTGATCCAGGCATTGGCGCGCGCCCAATGGACTGCGGACATATGATTCCCCTCGCGGCTGTTCCAGCCGTGGAACAACAGCCCCGATGCCGGGTCCTGCAGCAGCCGCAGGTGAAGCAAGGTCTGCTCCAGCGCCGCATCCGCCAGTTGCCGTTCTCCGGTTAATCCGGCAAGCCGCGCCAGGAACAGAACAGCCATATATACCGTATCCGCCCATACCTGCTCCGGGAAATCCACATTTTCGGTGACGGTATGCTCAAGTGCCCCTTCCCGCGTTTTGGGCGCTGTGCTTAGCATCCAATCGGCGGTAGACATGGCTTTTTGCAGAAACCACGGGTCTCCAGTCAGGCGGTACAGCTCAGGGAAAAGCGCGAACGGGGCCAGGGAATTGATCACTTTTACCCCTTCGGCCTTGTGCTTGTTCCGGTTCACCCATTGCAGCAGATAATCTACCACCTTTCCCTGCCCGGAGACTGTGCTATATTCCAGCAGAGAAATCACACCGACCCCCGGGACCCAATCCCAGTGGTCAATATCCATTCCCCAATTCCCCTGATGCCGCTCGGCGATCATATATTCGAATAGCAGGTCCAGTCTTTCCTCCAGCTTCCGCCTAGTGTTCACAATGCCGATACCCCCTCGTACCAGGATAACCCCCCTGCGGGTCTGCCTTCACCGGAGACACTCCCTGAAAAGGAATCTCGCCAAACAGCGCTTTGACCGTAAGCTCCACCGTCTCTTCATGCAGCGAATAAGCATTAACCAGCGCATCGAGGAACGGCATATCCTGAAGTAAATACGGCGTAGCAAAAGAAACCCCGATCGGCCTGATCGTCTCCGCCTGCTGCATCGCCCAGATGGCTTTGGCAGCCTCGCCCACCGGACGGGCCGTGTTCATCATTCCGTGCAGGGGCAGGAAAAACGGTGCAAAAGCAGCATCCCACCTTACCCCGGACAGCTCCCATTTCCGCAGTGTGTTCAGCGGCTCAAATTCATCCAGAATATCCACCTCAAGCCCTCTCGCCCGCAAAAGATCAACAAAGACGTTCATCCGCTCATATTTGCGCCCCTCCGTGACCTTGTTCAGCAGGATGACCAGTACCCGGCGGGTCGTCTGCGGATTCAGAGGCAACAGTTCACCCCGGTTGCGGACAAGCGTGATGCAACGCTCCGCGAGAGTCCGGCTAAGCTCCCTTGCTTCCATATCAAGCTCCGGCGGCAATTTGTCGTTCAGCAGCGATACAGCCTGCGGGTCGAGTCCTTCTTCATCTATGTCGTGCAGACCAAGTCCGGCTTTCAGCTCCAAAATACGGCGGACACTGGCATCAAGCCGTTCCATACTCACCGTGCCCTCTGCAACTGCCTTCTCCATGACCTCGAAATACTCCACACCCGGCCATAGCAGCACATCCGTACCACAGTTGAAGCAGTCCACCATCCTTTTCTCATAATCGCCCCAAACCAGAAATCCGCCCATATCCAGCGCATCCGACAGCACCACCCCTTGGAAGCCCATCCTCTCCCGCAGTAGCTTCGTTGTAATGCGCTCCGACACTGTTGCCGGTACAGGCTTCTTCTCAGACGTATCCCCTTCCAGCCAAGGAAGCGCAATATGCCCGGTCATATACGACATTACGCCCTGGTCAATCATCTGCCGGGACACCTGTCCGTAAGTGGCGAACCATTCCTCCTCAGACAGGCTGTTCACGGTTGAAACGATATGCTGATCCCGATAATCTACCCCATCCCCCGGAAAATGCTTCGCGCACGCTGCAAGGCCATGCTCCTGCATTCCCCGCATCACCGCACCTGCCAGGCGTGCCGCCCGCTTGGCATCATCCCCCAGGCAGCGCGTAGTGATCACGGGATTCATCCAGTTCAGCAAAAGATCCGTCCCCGGCGCCAGCGCCCAGGTGAACCCCGCCGCACGGCCTTCGAGCGCCGTAAATTTGCCGTATTCGTAAGCCAGAGCCTCATCGTCGGCAGCAGCCAACGCTAGCAGCGGCGGAAAAGCGGTCAAGCTTTTGACCGCAGACCCCGCACCAAATTCCAAATCGCCGGAGAACAAGAGCGGATACTTGCTGAGCTTCTGGAGCAGCCGCGTCCAATCCCGGTATTCCTCCGCCTTGCCCGCAGCCTTCTGAATCACTTCCCCGCCGATAAAAAAGCTGCCCACCGGATATTTCTGCAGATATGCTTCAAGCGCCGCTTCATCATTTCCCTTGAACGGCAGCCTGCCCGCATGATCCTGCATCGTTTGCCCAATCTTCTCCCGCAGGCTCATGGATGCGAGTGTGCGTTCCACCCAGTCCTGCTCTTCCTTCGTAAGCGGCCTCCGCATGGTCACAATTCCTCCTGATAGTTTCTAAACACAGTGTAACGAAAACGCCGGCTGCTCTAAATAAAGACAGCTATAATGGAAGTTTGAAATTCTACAATGATTTCGATCCCCCTAAATCCCCCTTAGCCAAGGGGGACCCCAAGGGCCCCGGCCCTCTGGACACCCGGAAGGCTGGCGTGGGCGGAGGGTGGGCGCTCCCGTGCTGCTGTGTGCGGAGAGCGCTTTACCCCTGCGGGGCCACTTTGGCTGTAGTCCACCTGCCATAAAAGCAAGGGTACGCTGCGCTGCCCCCCAAACCCTACATATACAAGGGTCGCTGCGGCTGTTCACCCAACACCTCAAACTGCAAGGGTACGCTACGCTGCCCCCAAACCTACAACTGCAAGGGCACGCTGCGGCTGCTCCCCAACATCACAAACTACAAGGGTACGCCGCATTGCCCCTTAGCCCCGCAAATACAATGGCACGCGGCACCGCCCCCAACTGCATACCTTGTTCAGTCGCCCAATGCAGTTAAGCCAACCGCAGTTACCACCACCTAAATCTAAATCTATTGCAGAATGTGCAGCAGATATTCGATTTCTCTGCTCTAAATATCAATCTACTGTATTTCATGCAGCAGATTTCCTGGAAACGACCCTTTAGAAGGTCCCAGGCCGCATTCTGCTGTACAAAGTGCAATCAAATCCGATTCTGCAGCGTTAGAATCAAATTCTGTTGCAGGAAATACAGTAGATTGGAGGAGCGCCCGCAATCGTGGGCGCACACTCCAATGAAAATCCCCCGCCCGCCATACTCCACAGCGGACAGCGGGTGGGGGGGTAGAACTTGCTTGCTGATATGCCGCAACCCCAGCTCAGAACAAGCTGATACTCAGCATCTCGCTAAGCTTATTGTTCTCCTTGTTCATTTCCGGATACCTCCAGATATCATTTACGAAGAAGCTGATCGTGAAATTGCCGGTGGTCGGAACCGTCCACTTGGGCGTGCCCTGGGCGCTGCTGTTAGCCGTCAGCATAATCTCTTCGCCGGGCTGAATGACCGTGTTGTTCGTATCCGACCAGGAGACGACTCCGCCATTGACGGAGAAGGCGCCGCCGGTGATTTGCCCAAGTCCGGTCGAGGCATTCAGAGGCGTTGGGCGTACTCCGATATTTTTGACCTTGGCCCAGAAGATTAAGGAATCCCCCAGTTGCGGTGTGCTGTGGGCAGATGGAGTGCCGTCGCTGTTCACGATATTCCAGCCGATATCCGTAACGATCATGTCTGCCATTGGAGCAGGAAGGATGGGCTCATAGCTCTCGAATTCAAAGCCGTGTACCATAACCAGCCCGTCAGTGTCTCTGATCTCAATCCGGTGCAGTCCGTATTCCAGACCGGTCAGCTCATAGACGATCCTGTTCTCGCCCTCAAGACCGGCCTGCGGAATGACCACTGTCTCCTTATATTGCCCATCTACGTAGACATCCGCACTGCCCATATTACTCTTGATATCCGATCTCCAGCGGACCCCGATTCCGGTAAAATTGAACATAGCCGTGGCGTCTGGCGCATATGTTACATGAGAAACTCCGTTAGGTGCTGTTGTGAAGCCGGTATAGTCGATATAAGAATGATCATGCTCCACAGTATACCAGGACGAAACAGGTACATACGCCCCTTCTACCAGCTTGAAGTAATCAATATTCGCGCCGTTCCCGCCAGAGGTGAAGGTGATCATGTTATAGCCTGGCTGGAGCGTGATACCATATTGTCTCGCGGTAATATTAGCATTCCAGCTTCCGGTGGTGGGCAGGCTCACCGTAGATTGCTTTTGCCCGTTGACAAGGATATTCTTCTTCGCGTCCTGATTGGAAGCGTATGCAATAGTTAAGGTGTAGCTTCCGCCATGCTCCGAATAGAACCCCTGTATGGTCAGACCTCCGCCATGCGTCTGCTCTACAACCTTTCCGCCGGAGGCGCTGCTGTTATTGCTGACCTTTAGCGGCGAGGTAAAGGCTGTGGCTTCCGCCTCAAATTTGGTCGGGTCTCCTGCTACGTGCTGCGTGATCGGCATAGGCAGTGTAGTCGCTGATACCGCAGAGGTCAAAGGCGACACATTGCCGAAATCATCCACGGCCTGAACGGTGTAGCTGTATTCCGTTTCAGGAGCCACGGTATAGTCATTATAAAAGTTGATCCGTCCCGGAACCGTCATGATCGGCTCCGCTCCGCCATCACGGTACACATTGTAGCTGACCACCCTATCATTGTCTGTTGAAGCGCCCCACGTCAGCCTGATTTGCTCATGGCTTACTGTCGCCGCCACAGGACTTGTTGGAACAGTAGGCGCTGCAGTCTCCAGCTCATCCAGAATATACTGAACGGTCTCGCCTGCCCCCAAAGTAACTGTAAGCGTGACATCCGGCGTCGCCGTAAGCTGCACATTCGAGTGTGCGGTAGCGTAGCTATCGCCTGGGCCGAAGACTTCTCCGGCATACTGGCCGCTGCTTGGCATCGTCACCCGCACCTGCATCGTCACCGGCTGTGTCTCGAAATTCACGAAATTCAGCAAAATTTTATCTGAAGAAGCCCCTATCGCCGAGGTCCCCAGCGCCGAGGTGTCCACCGCGCGGAAATAAGCCTTTTTCCCGTTCAGGTCGGATGGATTCAGCACCTCGTAGCTGAGCGGACGGCCATGCGTGGCATAAGCGGCAGCCAGTCTGCGGAACGTCTTCAGCCGCGTCTCGCCCTGCTCATTGCTGTTCGCGGGAACCGCCACCGTATCCTCGAAGCGGTGTGTGTCCCAGTTGATGCCGGAAGCGAACAATCCGAACTCAGTCCCGTCATTGAAGAAGGCTGCATGCTGCATAATATGGTCCACATAGCCGATATCCCCGCGCAGCTCCCGGTCAAAAGCGGAAGCGAATCTATACGCATACGTGCCGTATTTCGTATTGTCGGAATGGTTGTCATTGCTGCCTGTCTCGCTCATTGCCATCTTTTTGCCGAAGCCTTCGTCCGCTCCGCCGTAGACCCGCAGATTTTCATACAGGCTCCCGCCCGGTAGCGGCTGTACACCCGTTCCGCCATAGCTGTGTCCGTTCGTAATATCTGAAAGCGTTTCAATTCCTTCGCGTTGTGCAGCATCCCGCTCCCAACCGTCGGGGATTCCGTTGTACGGCCAATAGGCCCAGCCTGGTGCCACAATTTTCAGATAAGGCTGGCTATTCGTCTGCCGCTCTTCATTCATCAGCTCATGAATCGCCAATATAGATTTCTGGGACCACCCGAACAATCCCGGCTCGTTGCCCGTTTCCGCATACTGGTACAAGTCACCGAATTTGCTGACGAATGCGGCATAATTGCTTCTGAGAGCGGCACTGACCGTTCCGTTCACCAGATCGGCATTGCTCTTCCAGTTGCCTCCGATAATATTCATCATCGGTTCAAGATTCAGGTCACGCAGCGTAGCCAGATAGTTCCGTCCCTGCGGGTCCCAGCCCGCGCTTGTATCCGACCAGAAGGAGGTCCGCATCCAGTTGCCGCTGTAGGCAATACCCATCCATTTGGTCATGGGCGCAAGATGGCGGATCGCGTTCTCGTCATATTTGAAGGTGGAGGCGGCAAGGGTCGTTCCCAGATGGACATATCGCCCATGTATCGGCTCCTCCGCCTGGTGATTCAGAGCCTCCAGCTTGAAATAATCCCACTCGAACCATAGATATTGGTCTCCGTCATAGCCGGGAGACTCCGGGTCCGCGTACAAGCCGCGGTCAACTACGAGCTGAAGCTGATTTTCACCGACATGGAGCTGTTCTTTGGGAATATACAGCCTATAGGTTTGTCTCCATGTACGCTCCAGGGAGACCTCCCCGTTATTCAGGCCGGTAATTTGAAGCAGTCCGCTCATGAGGCCGTTTGTGAATACAGCAAGCTGGGGAATGGCGGTGCTGGCGTCGATAACCTTGATGCTGAATTCCGCCCCATACTGTGGAACCGCTTCCAAATCAAATGACAGATAAACGCTCCCGTTCACACTCGCCTTCATGCCTTTGGAGACTGTATTCCAACTGTCAGAGGGCATAGGCAGGGACAGGTCGCTATACACATTATTGAACACTGTAAATTCCGCAGAGCTGTTATCCGGCTCACCCACCTGCCATATCACGCCCGCCGGCTCATAGGTAGCGGTTGTTACCGATGGCGATGGCGTTTCTCCGTAGACCAGACTGGAGACCTGCTCCGGCGCTTCAGCGGATGGTGCAATTTGCTTGACTACTGCTGCGCCCGGGGGATCGGCCGATACGATACGTTCAGTCGGCATGAGGCAGGACATCACCACTAACACCAGGATTAGCAGCACACTTGTACTTTTTTGAATTCGCACATTAACACCCTCTTCTATAAGAATAGAAACAGGGCCCCCAATTGCTAATTTGGCGAATGGGAATACCCGACATCCAGGCAGCGGCCATTGCAGGCCCGACTCAGGGAGGCAGGTGGCGGCTATCTACCCGGATATCGGGTCTGCTAATACTTTAATTACTTACTTGGCGGCCAAAAACGCATCCATTTGCGACTGAATTTCGCTTATCACGGCATCCAGTCCAGCGGCCTTAAGCTTACTGTTCATTTCCTTCAGGATCGGCTCAGGATCTTTTTCCCCGGAGTACAGGGTATTCTTATATTGCTTCGTAATGTTGATCAGCGCTCCAATCTGCGACTGCACTTTCGTTGAATCGAAGACAAATCCGATGACCGGCGACACTTTAGAATTTTTGTTCCAGTCGGTGTAGAGCTGCACCCGTTTCGGGTCTTCGTCCTTGTTCAGATAGTTGAGCAGCACATTCCCGATCATCCATGAGGATACGGAGTTGTAGCCGCTGTCCGGGATGAACTCCACCGTGTTATCACCCACTTTCTTGTAGTGTTTGCCTTCAATACCAAAGGTGAGCAGGTTATACAGAACCGGATCGGTGTGGATCAGGTTCATGAACATCATGGCCCGCTCGGGATTTTTGGAGGTTCTGGAGATGGCGAGCATCGAGCCCTGCAGGCTTTTGGTGCTTACTTGTACCGGCAGCAGGGTTTTGATGATCATCGGTTTCTCGGCGAGACGGGTCCAGTCATTGGTGGAGGTTGGATTCATATTGCCGTAGGTGAACCAGGCCTTGCCGCTTTTTACTGCGTCCTTCAGCTCGGTTTTGTCGGTAGCCCCGTTCTTGTTAATATAGCCCGCTTTGTACCATTCCCGGATTAGCTTCAGCCGTGCCAGAATTTCAGGAGTATCATATTCGTTAAAAACCTTCATCGTCTTGTAATCGAGCAGTGTCGGAATTTCGTTGCTGCCGTCGAGGTCTTCACTGTCCGGGTACACCGTGAACCAGTTCAGGCTGTCCGTGTGGTTCATGAACAGCGGCGTAATCGTCGGCTCCTTCTCCTTGATCGTCTTCAGCATCGGCTCAATATCCTCAAGCTTCTTGATGCTGTTCACATCGAACCCATACTTATCGACAATCGCCTTGTCAAAAGCAAAGCCCACCGACTGGCCCAGCTCTTTTTCCGTTGGAACCGCATACAAATGTCCGTTAACGGTGGCAGCCTGGAGATAAGCCGGATTAATCTGGGCTTTGGTCTCCTTGGCATAGGTGTCCAGCAGCTCTTCGAGCGGCAGGTACGCGCCTTTGGCGGCATTGGTCATGAAGTTCCAGGTATACACCATATCGAACACTTCGCCGGACTGAATCATCAGGTTCACTTTGTCTGCCGGTTTATCCCAGCTCAGTTGGTTAATCTTGATCGTGGCATTGATCTTATCCTTCAGATAGTCGTTGATCGCCTGTTCGACAGAGGCCACATCCTTATCCGGTCCGCCGGGCAGATACAGCGACAGCTCCACCTGTTCCAGCTTATTCGTCGCTTCCGTAGCTGCAGCCTTATCCGAGGCGACCGGTGCGGTGGTGCTTTCTGCTTTTGTCCCGGTGGGAGCAGCCTCCTTGTTGTTATTTCCGCCGCACCCGCTCAGCGATAGTCCGATCAGTAGTACAAGCGACAGCAGCAGACCCGTACCTCTTTTACCTGCCATAGTTTGTTTCCTCCCCTTGATGGTCAATATATGCTAATCGGAATTCCGAGGTTAGCCTTTAATAGAGCCAAGCGTCAAGCCTTTGATAAAATACCGCTGGAAAAAAGGATATGCCAGCACTATCGGACCAATGCCAATCAGCGCCATCGCCATGCGGATGGTCTCACCCGGCAGTTTGGCCAGCTCGGTGGCCGAGCCTTGAATCAAAGCCCCGTTGCGGCTCAGGTAATCCGCCTGGGAGATCATTTTGTACATCAGGTACTGCAAGGAATAAAGATCCGTATCCGTCACAAAAATCATGCTGTTGAACCAATCGTTCCAGTAATGCAGCGTATTAAATAAGCCAATTGTGGCGAACACCGGCAGGGACAGCGGGAACACAATCCGGAAGAACGTCCGCAGCTCCCCTGCGCCGTCAATTTTGGCGGCTTCAATCAGCGCAGGCGGCACACTCATCTGGAAATAGGTCTTCATAATCAGCACATTGAACGGAGACAGCAGCATCGGAACGATTAGGGCCCAAATTGAGTTTTTCAGATCAAGCACCTGCGTGTAGACCATGTACCACGGCACCAGCCCCCCACCGAACAGCATCGTGAAGAAAATCAGGAAGGCGAAGAAGCCCTTGTATCTGAAATCAGCCCGCGAGATCGGATACGCATAGAGAGAGGAGATAAATACACTGAGCAGTGTGCCGGTGACGGTTACGAAGATGGACACGCCGTAGGCTTTTGCAATCACGGTGTAATCCTTAAAGATATAGGCATACGCCTCCAAACTGAACTTCTCCGGGAAAAATTGATAGCCGTTCAGCACAATGGAATCGTAGTCGGTAATCGAGATCATGAACACCAGCACAATCGGCAGCAGGCAGGTGATCGCCAAAATGATAAAAACAATATGGAGTATAATGTTGGCCGGCCTGGATATTTCATTGTTGGTCACTGGTTCCATCCTCCTTCTTCTTCAAAATCCATTACAAAGGTGTTGCACGTAACTGCGGTGAATGTTTGGACTTCCGGCCGCTGTTGTCTTCAGATTTCATGAATTATTACCGCGTTAGCGGATAAAATCCGAAGACAAAGACGGACGCTACCGCTCCTGCAGTTCCAAACTTCACCTCCGTTACTTGCACCTTTTTTAGAACACAGCCTGGTCCTTGTCGACCTTGCGCACGATCCAGTTCGAGCCGAGGACGAGGAAGAAGCCGACGATGGATTGGTATAATCCGGCTGCGGCGGACATACCCAGGTTGCCCATATTGATCAGCGCGTTATAGACGTAGGTGTCAATGACCAGTGTGGTCGGGTAGAGCGCCCCGGAGTTCAGCGTGGTCTGGTAGAACAGCCCGAAGTCGGAGCGGAAAATACCGCCGATAGCGAGAATAGTCGTAATGATGATAACCGGACGGATGAGCGGAACCGTAATATGCAGAATTTGCTGCCACTTACTGGCCCCGTCGATCAGAGCAGCCTCATAGTACTCATTGTCGATGCCGATAATCGCCGCCAGATAGATCACGCAGCCATACCCCACCCCTTTCCAGAGGTTAATCAGCGGCAGGATGAACGGCCAATATTTCGGCTCCGAATACCAGTTCAGCTCATTCAGTCCGAACATCGCCAGGATGCCTTTGTTAATGAAACCGTATTCAACATTCAGAAAAGCGAACACGAGGTAGCTCACCACCACCATCGACAGAAAATACGGGAAGAACATGATGCTCTGATAAAATTTTGCCGCCAGCTTATTCTTCAGCTCATTCAGGGCAATCGCGATGGAGACGGCAATTACCAGATTGAGGATAATGAATACGAAATTGTACAGCACCGTATTGCGGGTGATGATCCAGGCATCCGACGTGGCGAACAGAAATTTGAAGTTATCCAGCCCCACCCACGGGCTTCCCAGGATTCCGTCCACATAGTTAATATTCTTGAAAGCAATGATGATCCCGAACATCGGCAAATAGTTGTTAATAAGCAGGAAAATAACCCCCGGCAGCAGCATAAGCAGCAGCACCTTGTGTTTCAGCAAATGCCTGAGCGTGGAGCTTCTTTTCACGCCCGTCCGCACTTGCGCGCTCTGCCCGATACTCAGCAAGCTTCTTTTCTCATGAGTGATCATCCCTTACGCCTCCCGATCCTTCAGCAGTCTCTCTCTTTCCTGTCTTAAGTGTAGCCGGAGAACGCCGCAGGCTGAATAAGGCCATCTATAATAAAAGTTCGAAATCCTACAGAGTTTGGAGAGGCCCAGCGCGGATACGGTTGTGTATAATAATCAGGATGGATTCAGACTCAAAAAGGAGGTACACCGTGGAGTTATTCAGTTTCAATCAAGCGGTTGGCACACGGATAACCAAATTCGATTCCGAGTTTGTGATGTCCCGCATTATTCAGACGGATAGAAGCACTCATATTGGATGTATGCATTTGGAAGCAAACGGGCTTATCGGGTATCACCAGGCAACCACGCCTCAGCTCCTTCTTATTATGGTTGGGGAAGGATACGTCCGAAGCGATGGAACAGAATATTGTAAAGTTCACTCCGGAGATGCCGTATTCTGGGGCAAAGGGGAATGGCATGAGACAAAAACAAGTACAGGATTAACTGCCATTGTGATCGAAAGTGAAGAATTACACCCTGCCTCCTATATGCCTTTGAGAAGATAACTGTGTCCGCGCAGAGCTGTTACCCCTAAATCCGACCACTGCTGAACATCAACAAAAAAGGAGCCTGCGGCATGTCTCGAACATGCGGAGGCTCCTCTTACTATAAATTTGATACACGCAGAGACTTTTACAGGGAACCGAAGTGGAAAAAGTACCACTAATCCGGAAAATTTGCTGCCCAAACAGCTTTTAGTAGGAAAAAGTATCACTAATCTGCCCGAATTCACTCACACGCGCTCTATTTACTCAAAATAGGTGGACAAATTCCATCTAACCCCTTCCGGGAGACGGATCCCCCCAGAATAGTTTCCCTTTTTCCACCTAATTTTGTGCCTCATCCAACATCCGTCTTTCACTTTTCCAATTTTCCGGCCCCCTAGCTTTCAACTTTCTAGCCTTCTGACCTTCTGCCTTTCTAGCTTTCTGAACTTCCGTCTTTCCGACCCTTGAACCTTCTATCTTCCCAGCCTTCCGGCTTCCAGCCCTTCAAACTCCCCTCCCGGCGCCTTCGCTCCCGGATTCCCCCTGAACGATCTACCATCACTCTGCACACGGATCAGCCCAGGCCTCACTCTCCGGCCCCAATTCTCGCCAACCCCAGCCTCCTTCCCCTCTCCCCGTACCTTCACCTGCTCTCTAGACTCTGCCCCTGCAAGGGCTTCTTCGGATCGAAGTCCGGGTAAATATAATCCTCACGCTTAAAAAAATACCCGGTCGCCGCGATGTCCAGCATCTGGTTGAGCCGGTTGCTTTCCGCGCGCAGGCCCGCGCCCACGCTTATTCCGCCGGAAAGGATCTGCAGATAGAGCTGCATCCGGGAGCGGTCACCCGAATCGCGCGGCTCCACGGAGACGGTGTTGGGGTCGTATTGGTCCATAATCTGCGGAGAGAGTGGATAGATTGATTCTGCGGCAGTGGGATGGAATTCCTTGAAGTGGCCCAGCCCCGGAACCCGGCTTGGATGCTCCGTGATGCCGTCCACCACCGGCAGTGCCAAGGCCTGCTGGAACAGAATGGTCAGGAAGGCCTGTGACTGCAGGAATTTCCATACCTTCACTGCCGCCCCGCGATCCGGGGCGCTGCTGTTCACCACCAGCGGGGAGTGCGGAATCACCATCAGCGCGCCAGCTCCCTTCTCGGACGCTGCCCTTACCGGCGGCAGCGCCACTCCCCAATCATCCTTAGGCATATATTCCTGCAATTTCACATAATCTTTGCTGGTTGCATACATCATGCCGATATTCCCGTCGGCGAACTGCCTGAGAGCGCTGTTCCGCTTAAGCAGCGTTTCTCCGGGATACAGGCTGCCCTCTTTCTTCATGTCCAGCATCAGTTGCAGCCACGGCTCATACACACTCAGGTCATACCTTCCAGTCCGGTAATTATAGAGATATTGCCCGCTGTAGGTGCCTGACATCTCCAGGCCGATCTGCAGACTGTCCTGGCTGTCGCCAGCCGGAAGCGCGAACCCGTATTTGTTCACGCCAACCCCGGCCCGGCTGATCTTGCCCGCAGCCCGCTTCACCTCGGCAAAGGTAACAGGCGGCCGCTCCGGGTCCAGACCGGCAGTACGGAACAACTGCTTGTTGTAAATTAGGCGCACAGTTTCGATACTTGAGGGGATGAAGTAGAGCCCTCCCTTGAACAGCGGGCTATGCGCGTAGTCCCTGGCCCACTGCGGAAATCTGGCCAGATATTCGGGGGACAGATCACTGTATAGATTGGCAAGATACCCCTTGTTCACATAGGTAGCCAGCCAGCTATTATCCACACTGAACACATCCGGTCCTTGACCGGAGGTCATCAGCATGTTGAGCGTGTCATCATAGGCATCCGCCTGGATATTCATTATTACAATTTCAATATGGTCAGGATTGTTCAGGTTGTACTGCCGGATCGCGTTCTTCACTTCCAGATTGTCCGTCCAGTCATACAGCGCAATCCGCACCTGAACTGCGGGTGCAGCCTTGGGCACAGGCTCCGCATTAAATTCCACCAGCAGCGGACAGTCATAGGCTATGGCGTAGATTACAAGTCCGCACAGAGCCAGGCCGATCATGTACAGCAGCAGCCGTTTCATCCTTCACCTCCCGCGTTGACAGCATGAACTAACGCGCCTTACAATGAATACCATCTATTGATGGATATTTTCCAATAATACCTGCTAAATGGCAAGCGAAGATTATCCGCAGAGCTAGAGGGGGGTCAGATGAAGAAATGGTTTGATACGCTGTCCAGAACCCTCTTCCTGTACAATTTCAGTATCCGCAGCCGCCTGATCCTCTACTTCCTGTTCCTTGTCCTTCTCCCAACTACAATCATCTCCATTACGGTATATAACAAATCCACGGACATTATCACCCGAAACGTCAACACATCCATCGAAAATAACCTAAACCTGATTCAGGACAATCTGGCCCAGCGGTTTGCCGCAGCGAATAATTCCATGATCACCTTGTATCTCAATAGCGAATTTGCCGATCTCATCTCTTCCAACCGCCCTACGGACAGTACGGGGATCATTAATGAGCTGGCCGCACTGAACAAACTCCTGGAGAACTTCCCCGGGAGCGGTACACCCGGAAGCAGCTTCGTACCTATGCTCTATATGCTGAACCGCCCGGAATATACGCAATATAATTTCTCCAGACGGGTCTTCAATCTTGACCTTATTTCGCTGAAGCCGTGGTATCTCAGCATTCCGCCCAGGTCCGATTTCACTGTGGTCGGACTCAGCTCGCTGGACTCGAAGTTCACGCTCAAATTTGCAAAACGCCTATTCGGCATCCGCCATGCCCAGTTGCCCTACGTCGGGCTGCTTACCATCGACATTCCGGTGACGGAATTCGACAATCTTCTGGAGCATTACAAGCCTACGGCAGGCAGCCGAATTTATATCGCAGACCAGACCGGAACCATCGCGATCAGCCCGGACACGGGACTGGTCGGCCAGAACATCAGCACACAAGAGTACTACAGCCACATGAAGTCCACTGCCGATGGCAGAAGCGGCCTCCATTCCTTCCGCCAGGTCATTCAGGGCGAGAGCATGCTGGTCTCCTACACCAAGATACCGGATACCGGCTGGACGATCCTGTCCTTTTCCCCTGTTAGCGAGCTTAACGGGGAACTGGCCTCGTTCCAGCGCGTGATGTATATCGCCATCGGCATCTGTATGCTGATCTCGCTCATGATGGCCCTGCTGCTGTCGGAGAATATTTCGGCGCCTATCCGCAAATTCATCCAGTCGATGTCGCATGCCGAAAGCGGGAACTTCAACATTATAATCCGATACCGGCGCAAGGACGAATTCTCCTACTTGTTCAACCGCTACAATAAGCTGCTGCAGCAAATCAAAGCGCTGATTGATAAGCTCTACGTCACCGAGCTGCGCAAAAAAGAAGCCGAGCTCAAAACGCTCCAGGCCCAGATCAATCCGCATTTTCTCTACAATACACTGGATTCCATCAACTGGATCGCAATCAATCACAATATCCCTGAGATCAGCCATATGGTAACCTCGCTGTCCGACTTCTTCAGATACAGCCTGAGCAAAGGGCGGAATATCATTCCGCTCCGCGACGAGCTGCGGCAGGTGGACAGCTATCTGCAAATCCAGCAGTTCCGCTTCCAGGATAAGCTGGAATATGAGCTGGAGGAGACTGACCCCCGGCTGCTGGAGGAATGCCTTGTGGTGAAGCTGAGCCTGCAGCCGCTGGTGGAGAATGCGCTTATCCACGGCATCCAGAAGCGGCGGGGCAAAGGTAAAATCCGCATCCGTGTGGAATGCTCGCAAGAAATTCTCAGCATTTCGGTGTTCGACGATGGGGTGGGCGCAGATCCCGAGCAGCTGAACCTGCTGCTTACGGATAAGCAGCAGGGCAAAGAGTCGTACGGCATCCGCAATGTGCATACGAGAATTCAGCAGTTTTTTGGAGAGGCCTACGGCATTCGTTATTATGCCAATGCCGAAGATGGGTGCGGCCTCTTGGCCATAATCCGGTTTCCGGTGGTGACTACATGGGATGAGGTGATGGAAGATGTTGACGATGATCGTAGCCGATGACGAGCCATTCATCCGCAAAAGTCTGATCCGTGTGTTCAACTGGCAGGAGGAGTTCGGCATCGAGATCATCGGGGAAGCCGCAGACGGACAGGAGGCCTATGAATTATGTATGGAGCTTAAGCCGGACATTCTGTTCACAGATATTATGATGCCTATGCTGGGGGGCCTGGAGGTAGCTGAGAAGCTGAAGGAAGGGAACTGCCCCACCAAGATTATTGTCATCAGCGGGGCACAGGATTTCTCGTATGCCCAGAATGCGCTCAAGGTAAATGCCGAGGGATACATCCTGAAGCCCGTGAAATTGCCAGAGCTTCGGGAAGTCTTTCAGGAGGTTGTCACCCGTATCCGCCAGGAACAAGAGCGCCAGATGAATGTCGAGCAACTGAAGAAGCAGCTTCAGGACAATATCCCGCTGATCCGCGAGAAATTCCTCCAGAACTGGATTGCGGGCATGTACCGGGATGAAAGCGAGCTTCGGGAGAAAATCGCCTATTTCCAGCTCCCCTTCAAGCAAGGCGACATCTTGACGGCAGGTGTACTTCAGCTTGATGATTACCGGAGCGCAGTTGACAAATTCTCGGAGGAACACAAGCAACTGCTGTATTTCGCCATCCAGAATATGATCACCGAATGCCTCGGGAACCCTCCCGGCGGAATCTGTTTCATCGGCGGCGAGAATGAGTTTATTCTGATCTTCCGCCCGGACGAACCCGCTTCTCCCGGCACTAGCGCCATCTCAAGCCTCTGCGAAAAGATCACGAAGAGCATTAAGACATATCTGCGGCTGGACGCCTCCATCGGCATCGGCAGAGCCTGCACCCGCATGAGCGAAATGGAGGACTCCTATAAGGATGCGCTGGCCGCGCTGGTGTACACCTTTTATACCGGCCATGCTTCCATTCTCTATATCAAGGATATCCAGCCTGAGACGGGGACGCTGCAGAGCACTTTTTTCTACAAATTTCATGCCCGGCTGATGAATGAGCTGAAGGCAGGCCATACCGGCCAGGTCCTGGAGCTGCTGGAGCGGCTGTTCGACCGGCTGGCCGCCCCCAAGCTGCAGATCGGTTATGTGCAGAGCATCTGCGCTGAGATTATTTTCACCTCGGCAAGAACCCTGTATGAGCTGGATGAGGATATCGAGGAGGTGCTGGAGGACCGGACCATCATCATGGATGCGCTGTACGGGCAGAAGAATATCTCCGGGCTTAAGGCTTATATGCTGTCTCTTTTTAATGATCTCTCTACCTATGTGGCAGGTAAAAACACGAACAAGAACAGCCGCACCATCAGCAGAATCAGAGCTATCATTCAGGAGGGCTATGCCCAGGAGCTGTCCATCGCAAGGATCGCCGAGGAGGTGTATCTGACCCCCAACTACATCAGTCTTATTTTCAGAAAAGAAACCGGCGAAACCATCACCGACTATATCACCAAGATCCGCATCGGCAAAGCCAAAGAGCTGCTGCAGACCACAGACCTGAAGGTCATGGAGATTGCCGAGCGCGTCGGCTACGAGAATCCCCACTATTTCAGCACTGTTTTCAAAAAGACCGTCGGCATGCATCCGCTCAAATACCGCTCCGGCAAGTAAATAGATACGGCTGACCGTTAACGCCGCTACTTAATGATGTAGGAATTGACACCAATTCTGGAGAATATGGTGTTCCGTGCGCCGTTGCCCCCCTTAGGGTACAGTACAGATCGGCTGGAAAGAGTCTGCAGATAAGCAAAATCAGGGTGGAGCGCTTCATCGGTCAGATAAGCCGAAGTCCGGCTGCCCGGAACTCTCTCGCGGTTAAGTGAAGCAATCATGCCTTGCGCGCTTTTAATTCCCAGCCCGTGCCCGTAGTAGCTGTCAGGACCGAGCAACACGGCATTTTCGCCCTGCCATTCCGGCTTGTCGGGATCATGATCCGGGTTCTTGAAGTATACGATATCTCCCGGCTGCATCTCGGACTGACTGAAGGTGGTGATCAGCCGCAGATTGTCGTCATAATTCCAGTCCCACAGGAACAAGCCCGTGAAGTACCGGTTGAACGCCTCTTCTCCAATCATATCAATCGTCGCCTTGTAGAGAATCATGACCATCGCCATAGCACATTCAAAGGCATACAGCTTGCCGTTCACAAAAATATCCTTGATTGCCGCCGAAGGCGTAACATCATTTCTTAGCTGGAAGCCCCCATTAGCGGTACGAATCCAATATTTCGGATTGCAGCGCGAGTTCTTAAACGTGGAAAAATCTGTGCCGGCGACATTCATCGCTTTGGCAGTGTCAATAATCCGTTCCCTCATAGTCTGCTCAAATCCCGAATTGGGATTACCATATCCATAGGCCACTAATCATTTCCCCTTCCATTATTTCTTCACAATAGTTAGGTTATTGTACGTGTCGGGCCTCCGGATGGTGCGAAGCAGTTTTCGTAAAATCATCCCTCCTGAAACCAGCGGTTGACCTGAGCGGTCTCCTCCGTCAGAATGTCGAGATAGATCGAGGTGCGGTAGTCGGTTTCCTTAAGGCTTTTGCCCGTAATTTCGGCAATCCGGTTCAGCCGGTACATCAGGGTGTTGGTGTGGATGTGCAGAAAGGCGGCGGACTCCTTGAGATTGCCGTTCAGCGACAAATAGACGGCGATGGTTTTGAGAAAATCGCTTTTGTGCTCGCGGTCATGCTCCTTCAGCGGATAGAGCAGCGAGCTACGGCGCGTCCGGCTGCGCTTCTGCTCCATAATGGCCGGAATGTAGGCCCAAAAGCCGATTTCCTCATACAGCAGCAGATGGCGGGCATGATAGGGCAGCAGCTTCTTGATCTCCAGAATCGAGAGCGCTTCGCGGTATGCAGCCGCCGCCGAGGTGTACTCCCGGTAGCCCGGACTGCAGCCCGCAGTAAGCCGGCAGCCTTCGCTTGAGTCCATCTGCTGAATCAGCTTGCGCACGAATGAAGACAGTAGCTCCGTTCCCTCCACCGGAAACAAGACGGAGAATAATACAATCAGCCGGTTATGCTCGGCGGTCACAAACAGCAGCCGCTGCCCGGCACTCGCCTCCATTATCTGGCGGAACCTCTGCAGGAAACGGTCGTCGATACTCTTATCACTCTCCAGCACCCCGATATAATAGCTCTCCGGCAGCAGAATCGAGAACGCCTCCGCCTCCTGGCGGATACGCAGCTCTGTTTCATAGTGTGAGGTCAGCAGCTTCCAGAAGAAATCCTCATGAGTCTTCTCCTGCTTGGTCTTCCAGCCGCGCTGCTTCAGCAGGTAACGTCCGACAATTCCCGCCGCCTTCTCGACAATGCGCTCCGCATACCCCTCGGCAAGATCGCCGCTGTCCACAACCCAGATATAACCAAGAATCTCCTGCTGATGCCGGATGCACATCGCCAGCCTCGGCCCAAGCCCCACCTCCATCACCGCCGGGATGCGGATCGGGTGGGGAGTGTTCTCGAGCTGCTGCATTACGCCTTTTTTGCGCAGGCCGATAATAACCGTATTCGGCACCCTTTTGCCAATTATCGTGGAGATTCGCGCCGGATCACTCTCGAACTGATGGGAGCTGTAGCCGATCACATGATGATTGCTGTCCTCAATCGTCACCTGCGCCTGCAGCGATTCGCTGATGGTATCCGCCAGGGACTCCATACTTTCAAAAAAACGATCAAACGATAGCTCTGATTCTGTCACTGTCCCCACCCCAACCCCTGAAGAATGGCCGAAATCTTGTACTGCATAAGCTGGTTTCATTATATCCCGCAGATTTGCGACTGACTATAGGACGGCTTGTTCTATGTTGATTGCGTATTCTACAAAACTTAAAGGCTCATTCCTCCTCATAGTTCAAGTTGGAATAAGCCTTTGAAAGTTGTTCTAAGCATCTTTGTCAAGGATTTAGTGTTTCCATCCTCTCCATTTCCAAACATTATACTGTGCTACCCAGGGTGATTTCTGTACTACAAAATTATCAGTATTAATTTTCCCCTTTGTCCAAAAGCCAGAAAAACCCGTTCCTTGAGGCGAAACATCTTGTGAAAATACGGCTTCGACTTGAAATTTTAGTTGATTAGCGCTATATGCTGGTCTGAATCTCAACCGTATTGGTTGTGAGTCCCCATTAGAAATGTCCGTTCCATTAAAACCTAATATTTGGGTACTCATTTCCTTATCATCGGCATAAACAGAACATCTATACTTGAGTTCTCCAATGTCATTTTCTAGTTGTATAAGAATAGGGTCTATCGAATTTTTTATTACAGCTTCAATTATTTCATTAGTAGGAAGTAACTCTTCTGAACTCATTAAAATAACCTCCTTTCAATGCATCTAATCGACTTGAACCACGATAAGGAACCCACTTATTCAATCCTATCCAAATCCAGATGGAACGCGAAGTCCCCCTTGTACAGCGGCAGGTTGAATTTCTACACCATATTTACTATAGATTATTGCCCCACTCGAACCTCTTGAACTTGAACTCCCTTAATGAACCCTTTTTGCAGGCTCTTGATCACGATTCTGCCGTTACGGATGATCATGCTGCCGCTCTTGGAGGCCAGCTTTGCTCCGGTTTTTAGTTGCGATTGATTTCAAAAAACTGCGAAAAACCAATATAACAAAAAACAGGTCAATCATGGTGGTATCTAACCATAATCAACCTGTTTATTGTAAAGGAATAGCGTTATTTAGGTTATAAAATTAAAGCATTTGATGTGCGTACAATAAGAATGGAGAAGTCTTTAAACGAGTATAACATGGGTTAGATGTGTTATGGTGAATGATGAATTATTCATCCCAATATACCCCAATTTCCTCGAACGAAGACATACTTTCACTCAAACCTTCGGGACTTTCTGCTCCAATTATTTCAATCTCTCTTTTTGTCAACGTGATGTTTTTATTGGGATTATTCACTTTCCTGGCATATATTGACTTTAATAAGTCTACTTGTTCAGAAGTCATCTCATAATAATCTCGCCAAGATTCAATTGCAGAGTCATTCCCCATAAACTGCCTTTCTAATAAATAGCCACCACATTGCACTACTCTTACGATATTATCAATTGAAGTGATAGTATCACTATCACCCCAAAATGCAGTAGTGATAGATGGCGAAGTCGTACCATCCTCCTCTTCTTCAAGAAGGTATTCTAAAGTTTCATTCTTAGCTAACTCAATTACTTTCTCTGGCGCATCCATAAAAAAATCTATAGCTGTAGGGATATCTGTTCGAGTAATGTTCTCATTTCGAAACGCCCCCACTAAGTAATTATCCTTGAAGGAAATAGTCCCTTTTCCTCCCGAACCATCAACAACACTATAGTTCTCTCCATCCCATGAATGCTCGTAAGATAATTCAGGATAGTGAGCAACCATTATTGCATGTGCTACAGATGCAAGTATACAACCGTTCCATAAAATGCTTTTATTTAATTGATTATTTAATATCAATGGCTTCATTCTTTTCTCCTTTTCGGTTTATATTCTCTTCAATTATCTCTTTTGAGCCGGAGTAAAATCCTTCCCAGAACCTACAGGCTTGGAATCTTGAAGACGTGAATAAGGTCCATTTCCAGATTGTGGAGTGCTTCTCTTCTCTGCTTGATGTTTTTTTGGTTTTTGAGGTTTCTCCGTCCCCTAAGTTGTAATCTTAAACTTGGGTATAAAGAAGGTGATAAACATTTTACCAATTACCGCCATTATATTAGCTTGCTTGGCGCTCGGTTAGAGTTGCTACCCGACACTTTCTCGTATGCTTCATCATGCTGTAAATGATGTTTACAAGCCTTCTCATGACGCATTTGAGGGTTTGCTTCTTCGTCTTACCCTCAGCTTAGCCACTTGGATTTGCTTAATCCTGTCCATCGATTCTAGCCTGCAAACAGTCTCTACCAATACTTGTAGAAGTTGTTCCTCGATTTGTTTAATGAGTTTCCGACTTCTCCGCATGTCTTTGACCATGTTTATGATCAGAAAATTCCTGTATTCTTGGAAGTTTTGCTTCGTCTCGCCGTCCTTCTTCACCAGTTCCAAGATTTCCTTTGACTTACGGGTCGAGACTCGCTTGGCATAGCCAGTTCATCGACACCCACCGTCAATGCCTGATGCGGTGCAGGGCACTTCTCCCAAAAGGCTATTTTGAAAAAGCGAACATAACAAAAAAACAGGTCAATAATGGTAGTATCTGACCATAATCGACCTGTTCAATATAACGGAATAGCTTTATTTAGGTTATAAAATTAAAGCATTTGATGTGCGTACAACCGAAATGAAGAAATCTTTATACGGGTATTACATGGGTTATATGTGTTATTGGTTGAATGATGGGCTCATTCGGCACTGGATAGCCCCATTATTGATATTCTACCGCACCTAAGAATCTCAGGTAATTGGATTGAATTGTAACTTCAGCAATTTCCCCAGTATACTTAAAGTTATAAAGTAAAACTACTACATTAATATCATTCGGCAGTTCTTCCTGCACTAGCGTATCAAATCTCGGGACAATTTCATCATCATAAGAAAATCCTTTAAGTAATTGATTCAGGTCATTACTTGCTTCTTCATAATATTCTGCTTCTCTTACCGCATCATCATATCTACGAATCTCAAAGTGTTTAGCAAATATAGATGGAATAAAATCTCCTTCATCTGAATAAGAAACAACAAGTAATCTATCGAGTTCCTCGGAAGATCGAACACTCCCTACCCACAGAGATACTAATCCTTCCTTTTCCATGTTAAGCCCCCTCTAAGGTTTTAATCCATCGGGCAGAGCATCTACCCCACCTTCAAATCTATAATTCGCCCAATTTTGTAATCTTCTTTTAAACATATCATAATCAGTCGACGAATCAATAATTTCTAACAATTCATTATGTGCTTTTGTTGAGCCTTTCCCACCATGCTTGCCAGTGGGATTTACGAACTTGGTCTCGCTTATAAGTGTCCGCATATCGGCAATTTGTTCACTTGTTACTCCCCATCTTTTGAAAACATCAGCTCTTGACACCAAATGCCACTCATGTAATCCACCAGGATGTCTGAGTCGGTCTTCTATGGTATCTCTTAATTTAGGGTCTGCCCATACTTTATCAAATTCATCAGGAGTCAAAGAATTAAACCACTTATTGAACTCGCCGTTTCTTACTGAAGGTACAGAATCAAGAACTTCACCTGTCCCCTTAGTACTATCTAAATCAAGCTTACTCTTATCTCCATCCGCACTCTTGGAGATAATTGCCCGCTGATCCTTATCTAATTTATTGAGTTTTTCTAACTCCGCATCGCTAAGGGTAATCGGTTTCTTGCCATCGTTCTCAAGCTGTTTCAATTTTTGTTCGCTAACGTTGTCTATTTCACCGTCAATCAACAGCACCCAAGGATTAACCTCACCGTACAGACGGATATGCTTCCCCTTGCGCTCCAGCTTGAACTTCTTGAACTTGAACTTCGCAAGAATCCGGCCAAGCAGTCCTTGGAGCTTTTTGGCCCCCTTCATGAGCCCTTTTTGCAGGCTCTTGATCACGATTTTGCCGTTTCGGATGATCATGCTGCCGCTCTTGGAGGCCAGCTTCGCTCCGGTTTTCAACAGGCTCTTGATGCCCTTGGCTCCTGCGCCAGCTACAGCCTTCACACCTTTGGCCGTTGCCGCTGCGCCTTTCTTCACGGCTTGTCCGGCCTTCTTGAGTCCCTTGCCGAGGCCCTTGAAGCCCAGGTCCATCGCTAGTTCTACCAAGCCCATCGCCATTGCTGTTGCCAGCGCGATTGCCGCCGGTTCGATCAGCTTTTGCCAGCCTTGGCTGAGGTAGGTGCCAATATAGCCGGAGGCCTGTGCGAGGGTCTGCGCCACGGATTTAATCGCATCGGCTTGCAGATACAAGCTGACTAGCTGGATTATCGCTGGAAGAGCAGCCGTGATCGCTCCACCCGTGACGATTTCTGCAACAACGACGCCAACCAATATCCCGATGACCGCCGCCAAAAGCTTCAATCCATTACTCTTCATCCATTTTATTACATATGTTTTTATCTGGTCAAACACCATTTTGGCATTGTTTGCCCGTAGCGATACGCCATCTGCGATTTTGCCTCCGAGGCTTTGGTCCGCTTTTCCCGTGTCAAAATCCGCCATAATGCTATCCATCGTATGCGGGTCGCTGCTGCCCGGAAGCTGCTTGGTTTCGCCGTCCTTGAGGTTAATGTCACGGACCAGCTCAGGGTCCATTTCGCCCTCTTCGACCGACTCCATTTCGATATCATCTGCGGTAAGCTTCTCTTCCGGTTGCGGCTCTCCCGCTTCCTGGGCCTGCTCTGCCCCGCCTTCTGCCGCACCTGCACCCAGCGGCTTCGAGATGTCTACTCCCAGCAGATATTCCCACATCTTGCCTTCCAGATGGCTGAAAGACCGTTTCGCCGCCTTGCCGAGCGCCCCGATCCGTTCCATGACGTCGAGGAAGACGGCGATCAGGAGGTTGCCCAAGGTGGAGATCAATTTGGTGTAGAAGTTCTGCACGACAGCCAAGGCCTGATCCACTTTGGTTGCCAGGAAGTCCATAACCTGGGTGACTTTCGTTTTGAGCTTCTGCGCGAGCTGGTTGACGACTTTCACTGCTTTGTTCACGACAGCATCAATTTTGCCGCAAATCTTGGCCGCGATGCCCGGGAATTTGGCGAAGACCACTGAGACCAACTTTTTGAGCAGGGTGCCCAGCCCTTGGATCAGGGTGGTGATCAGCTTGCGGCCCAGCTCGATGATGCCCAGCACCGCTTGTTTGGCTTTTTCAAAAATAAACTTAACCGCTTTTCTCAGGCCCTCGAAAATGAAGTTGACCGCTTTTTTGACAACTTCGACCACCGCTTCGAGCTTGTCCTTCACCCAGCCGAGGAAGCCGCCTTTTTTCTCTTCCTTGGCTTTTTCTTCCTCATGTTTTCCGTCGGCCTCTTTTTTGGCTTTGCTGTAGGCGGTCGTGGCTTCTTGTTCGGCTTCGGACTGCCGCTTTTGGGCTTCGCGTTCTTTTTCGGTGCGCACGGTGTTGATTTCGCCTTTTTTCTGCTGGGCTGCTGCTCCGGCCTGTCCGGCATAGTCGGCTTCGGCGGCATCCAGTTCACTTTTCCACTCGCCTCTTAGGTTATCCACTTCGGCCTTGGCTCCGGCCTGCTGGCTGAGCTGCTGTTCCTTGGCTTCGGCTTCCGCCTGCTGGATTTGCGAGTGGCTGTCGGCTTTGGAGAGCATAACTTTGTTGTCGAATTTTTCTTTTTCTTTATTGTATTCGGCCTGCTTGGCGCCAAGCTGCTTATTCATTTCCGGGGCAAGC
>NZ_JBVYOK010000036.1:0-49535 GCF_056120445.1 Paenibacillus sp. sgz302115 | reverse complement strand
CATGTAAGACCCCTTGAAGACGACGAGGTAGATAGGTTGGAGGTGGAAGCACGGTAACGTGTGGAGCTGACCAATACTAATCGGTCGAGGGCTTATCCAAACAACTATAACGCAGATTTCGTTTCGGATTCAGTTTTCAGGAATCAAGTTCCTGTGTGGATTTACATGGCTAGATCTATTGGAGAGATACCCAAGTGGCTATAAGGGGACCCTCTGCTAAGGGGTTAGACTGCGTAAGCGGTGCGAGGGTTCGAATCCCTCTCTCTCCGCCATTCCAAATCCAATGTATTTCCTTATTAATGTGGCGGCGTAGCTCAGCTGGCTAGAGCGTACGGTTCATACCCGTGAGGTCGGGGGTTCGATCCCCTCTGCCGCTACCATACATACGGAGGCTTAGCTCAGCTGGGAGAGCATCTGCCTTACAAGCAGAGGGTCGGGGGTTCGAACCCCTCAGCCTCCACCATATGTATTTTCTAGGATTACTTTTTTACACTGTGCCGGTGTAGCTCAATTGGTAGAGCAACTGACTTGTAATCAGTAGGTTGGGGGTTCAAGTCCTCTCGCCGGCACCATTTTTACAAAATGCGGAACCGTGGTGTAGTTGGCCTAACATGCCTGCCTGTCACGCAGGAGATCGCGGGTTCGAATCCCGTCGGTTCCGCCATTTTTTATTGCTTCAGGGATGAGAATCCATTTTGGGTTCGTTGGAGCATAAGCTTCGTTAGCAATACATCGCAATCTCGTAGCGAAGCGAAGAGTATCCCGTCGGTTCCGCCATTTTTAATGTTTGTTTTTATGGCTCGGTAGCTCAGTCGGTAGAGCAAAGGACTGAAAATCCTTGTGTCGGGGGTTCGATTCCCTCCCGCGCCACCATATATGGAGGCTTAGCGAAGTGGCCAAACGCATCAGACTGTAAATCTGCTCACGTACGTGTTCGGTGGTTCGAATCCATCAGCCTCCACCAGTTTTATGAGCCATTAGCTCAGTTGGTAGAGCACCTGACTTTTAATCAGGGTGTCGAAGGTTCGAGTCCTTCATGGCTCATTCCAATCAGAAAGTCATCACCTTCGGGTGGTGGCTTTTTTGCTTTTCTTCATTTGCAGAAGTCACCGTTAATGCCTCAGGGAGCGCAAGACGCATATTGCCGAGAAATATGATAGAATAGGCAAAAAGAGCAAAAGTGGTGGAGTATGGTGACAATGGATAGTGAGTTTTTACGTAAAAAATTGGAACAGCTCACCGGAAAGAGAACCGGAATCAAACAGCTTGGGAGGCAGCATTCAGCTTCCCTTTTTGGCATAGGAGTGGAAGAACAGGAACAGCCGGTGTTCCACGAGGGGCATCTGTGGGTGCCTTTGTATGAAAATGATGGACGGATAACGGCAGTCTGGTTGGAGATAGAAGGCTTGTCTTCAATGGAGGTGCATTTAGTCGATTACGCAGCGCGAAATTTCGCCGTTGCCCTCAAAGCGACAGGACTGAAGGAAGAAGGGGAAATTGAGGCTCGTCAACTTAGCACTTGGCTGAATGCGCAATTGGAGCAGGAGAAGAATGATGCGGAAATCCCTGATGAAATAACTTTAAAGGGCCGACTGGTCGGGGAAATGATTCCTTTCCTGCTGGTCAGCGAAAATGTCCATAATCCACAGGTAACGTACCGTTCTCTAATGAAGCTGCTGCGTAGTTATTTTGAGAATGAAATTCTGCTAATCCCCCTGCAGGAGAAAGAATGGTTAATTTTGGCCCGCAAGGAGCTGCTCACCGGGGGGGATGATAAGGAAGATGAGGAAGAGAGTGCTGATGATCTGCTGGCGCAGACCTGCATGGGACTGCATGAACTGATTGCCAGCGAGTGGGTGGGCGTATTCCATCTGGCGGTAGCGCCGGCAATCGTTCCTGTGAAGGGCTTAACAGGCTCGGTGGCTCTGCTGCGGGAAACGATTATTCTGGGCCGGGTTTTCCAGGTGGGAGACTACATTCATTTGCCTTGGGAACTCCATATGGAGCGTCTGGTTAACAGTATACCGGATGATCGCCGCAGACAACTGCTTGCGCAGATCGGGGACTATACTTCAGTGCTGGCGGATAAAGAGATGCTCATGACGCTGGAGACATTTTTTGAGATGGACTGCAATGTCAGTGAGACGGCCAAAAAGCTGTATATTCACCGAAATACGCTGCTGTACAGGCTGGATAAGATCAAACAGGAGACAGGAGCGGACGTTCGGAGCTTCGGAGATGCCGCAATTGTGAAGTTAGCCATGTTATTGTATAAAGTGACGAAAAGAAAATAGGTTTTTTGTGAACGTTACAAATAGCCAGCATGGCATCTCTGGGGTAAGATAAATGTATAAGAAAGCGATTTATTTTTAATCCAATAATTGACTCGAGGGGGAAATACAATGGCAGGCGTACGTTTAGAGCACATTTTCAAAAAATACCCGGGTTCCGATAAAGCGACAGTAATCGATATCAATCTTGATATTAAAGATAAGGAATTCTTGGTACTGGTTGGACCTTCCGGTTGCGGTAAATCCACAACCCTGCGCATGATCGCCGGTCTGGAAGAAATCTCTGAAGGTAAAATGTACATTGGTGACCGTGTAGTCAACGACGTAGCTCCTAAAGACCGCGATATCGCGATGGTATTCCAATCCTACGCCCTGTATCCGCACATGAGCGTATACCAAAACATGGCGTTTGGTTTGAAACTGCGTAAAGTGAAAAAAGAAGAAATCGACAAAAAAGTTCGCGAAGCTGCAAAGATTCTCGACATCGAGCACTTGCTTGACCGCAAGCCTAAAGCATTGTCCGGTGGTCAACGCCAACGTGTCGCTCTGGGCCGCGCTATCGTCCGTGATCCGCAAGTCTTCCTGATGGACGAACCTCTGTCCAACTTGGATGCTAAACTCCGTGGTCAAATGCGCGCTGAAATCACTAAACTGGTTAAACGTCTTGAAACCACTTGTATCTATGTAACACATGACCAGACAGAAGCTATGACGATGGGTGACCGTATCGTAGTTATGTATGATGGTATCATTCAACAAGCCGCTTCTCCTGAAGAGCTATACAATGAGCCAACTAACCTGTTCGTAGCCGGATTTATCGGTTCCCCTACAATGAACTTTATCAATGGTACCCTGACTGAAGTTGGCGGCGCCGTACGCTTCCGCGCAGATAACCTTGATGTTGAAGTTCCAGGCGGCAAAGCAACACTGCTGCGCAACAAAGGCTACATCGGCAAAGAAGTAGTAATGGGACTTCGTCCAGAAGATATTCACGAAGAGCCAGTATTCCTGGAAGCTTCGCCGAACACAATCTTCACTTCAATGGTTGATGTTACTGAAAACCTGGGTCATGAAATGCTCCTCTACTTGAGCGGCGTTGGCAATAGCACTGTAATTGCCCGTGTAGACGGACGTTCTACTACCCGTGAAGGCAGCAAGCCAAAATTGGCTATTGATATGAATAAAATTCACATCTTCGATAAAGAATCCGAACTTAATGTTCTGCTCGGATAAGATCGCAAGATTTGATTGAAGAAAGCCGCCTGAAAAGGCGGCTTTTTTAGTAAAATAAATTAATTGTTTCGGTGTACATACTGGACAAAGAGCGGGTATTAAGATTGCATTCATAGGCGTTATCCATTAAGATAGCAGGAGAATTACCTGCAGCTGGGATGGAAATAGTTGTTAACCAAATGCGGGCAAGCGGATAAACCGCAGGTTACGAAAGGACGGACACACATGGCTAAGAAGGTAAAGGTATCGGAATTGGTACAGCATTTTCAATTAGAGGTTGTTTCCGGACATGAGGGCTTGAAACGGCCGATTACAGTGGATGACCTGAATCGCCCCGGGCTGGAAATGGCCGGTTATTTCGAATATTATCCGGAAGAGCGTGTTCAACTGCTGGGCAAAACCGAGCTGGCTTTTTTCTCCATGCTTCCGGACGGAGAGCGCAAGAGCCGGATTCGCGGGATCTGTAATGATAATACACCGTGTATCGTTATTACGAGAGCATTGGAGGTGCCACAGGAGCTTATTGATATAAGCAACGAAAAAGGGCTGCCTGTGCTGCGCAGCTCGATGGCTACGACGATATTTTCCAGCAGATTGACCAGTTTTCTGGAAGGACGGCTAGCGCCTACAGCGACAATTCACGGCGTTCTTTGTGATGTGTACGGCGTAGGTATGCTGATTACAGGCAGCAGCGGTATCGGTAAAAGTGAAACTGCGCTTGAGCTTGTGAAACGCGGACACCGTTTGATTGCCGATGATGCGGTGGAAATCCGTCAGACCTCGGATAATCAGCTGCATGGTACTGCACCGGAGCTGATCCGCCACCTGCTGGAAATCCGCGGTGTCGGGATCATTAATGTAATGACGCTGTTTGGTGCAGGGGCTATCCGTAATCATAAGCGGATTACGCTGGTGGTAAGACTGGAGGCCTGGCAGCAGGACAAGCAATATGACCGGCTTGGACTGGACGAGGAAACAACGCGGATTATTGATACGGATGTGCCGCTTGTAACGATTCCTGTACGACCTGGACGTAACCTTGCAGTAATTATTGAGGTTGCGGCGATGAACTACCGCTTGAAGCAGATGGGCTTCAACGCAGCTTTGCAGTTTACCAATAAGCTTACTGCTACCATATCTGAAGACATGGATGATTTAGACTAGGAGTGTGAGAACATGTTTTTTTCATTAGCCATTAATCCGATTGTCTTCTCCATCGGGTCATTGCCGGTGCATTGGTATGGCTTAATTCTCGGTGTTGGCGCACTGGCCGGATTATTTCTGGCGATCCAAGAGGGTAAACGCTTCAACATTCCGCAGGAATTCTTCATGGATATGCTGCTGCTTGGCGTACCGTCCGCTATTATTGGCGCGCGGATTTATTTTGTAGCTTTTAAATGGGAAGATTATAAAGATAACTTCATAGATGTATTCAAGATCTGGAACGGCGGGATTGCCATCTATGGCGCTCTAATCGGGGCGATTATTTGCGGGATTATCTATTTCCGTTACAAAGGATATTCGTTCTGGCGGATTGCTGATATTTGCGCACCTGGATTGCTCGCAGGACAGATGATTGGACGCTGGGGGAACTTTGTTAACCAGGAGGCCTACGGCGGCGTTGTCGAGGAATCATTCCTGCGTAACAAGCTACATCTCCCTGATTTCATTGTGAACCAGATGTATATAGGAGATGCCTTTCATCATCCAACTTTCCTGTATGAATCACTCTGGAGCCTCTTGGGCATTCTGCTGCTCATGGTCCTGCGCCGCCAGAAGTTTGTCCGTTCGGGTGAAATATTCCTATCCTATTTCATCTGGTATTCCATCGGCCGATTTTTCATTGAAGCGCTGCGTACAGACAGTCTGGCCTTTAAGGGAAGCGGCGGATTGGCCTCGTTCCTGAACGGATTATGGAGTCCGATGAAATGGCTGGGCTTTGAGCAAGGTTATCTCGATCCGGCTTATGGCAATGTTCGCAGTTCGCAGCTGCTTGCATTGCTACTGATCTTAGCCGCTATTCTGTTGATCGTCATCCGCCGGGTGACCGGTCAATCTAAGGCTCATTATTCCGATCCTATTGTTAGCACTAAAGCTGTGGCTACGGACTCTGTAGTTCCGGAAAGTGCGGCAAATACGCCGCAGGTTGCTCCAAATACTGCCCCTCAGGTTAGACAGCCAGAGCCGGAGAAGACCCAGGATGAAGTACCGAAGGAGTAGCAGAACTAATGATAGAATGTGTGCTGTTTGATCTTGATGGAACAATTGTGAATACCAATGAGCTGATTATCCGCTCGTTCATGCATGCACTGCAGGAGAATAATCTGCCCCCGTTAACCCGGGAGCAGATTATTCCCCATATGGGGACAACGCTCCAGCAGCAGATGATTGCGTTCTCCGGTCTTGAGGATACCAGCGTACTTGAGCAGTCCTACCGCTCCTACAATTATGCGCATCATGATGAGCTGATCGCTTCTTTTCCCCATGTGAATGAGACGATGGAGGAACTGTTGCGTCGCGGGATCAGACTGGGTATTGTGACGACTAAGATCCGCCCGACAACGGTCAGGGCGCTGGAGATGTTCGATCTGCTGAAATATATGGAGACGATTGTAACAGTAAATGATGTAGTTCAGCCGAAGCCTCACCCGGAGCCGGTTCTAACGGCGATCCGTAATTTAGGCGTTGATCCTGATAAAACGTTGATGGTCGGTGACAGTATCGTTGATATTCAATCGGCCAAAGCAGCCGGTGTGCGTGTGGCAGCAGTTGCATGGTCGCTTAAAGGCGAAGAAACACTCCGTAAATATGAGCCGGACTATATCATCCACGATATGATGGATTTGTATGAGATTGTGGAGCAAGGGACGAATAAGCCGTGAGAAAAGTAACCCGTTATCCGGTGGAAGGGCATAACTCGCTCTGGTACATTTACCGTACGGTCAGCCCGTGGAAGGGTGTACGCAATTTTATTTTTATTCAGATTGCCCGTTATTGTCCGATCCTGCCGCTGAAGAACTGGATTTACCGCCGGGTCCTTGGCATGAAGGTTGGGAAGCATACGGCATTTGGACTGATGGCGATGGTCGATGTGTTTTTTCCGGAGAAGATTACGGTCGGTGAAAATTCTGTGATCGGTTACAACACGACGATTCTCGCCCATGAATACCTGATCAAAGAGTATCGGCTTGGCGAAGTAGTTATTGGTGAAAATGTGCTGATCGGCGCCAATACTACGATTCTCCCCGGTGTGACGATAGGAGATGGGGCAGTTGTAGCAGCCGGCTCTGTAGTGCATAAGGATGTGGCGGCCGGTTCCTTTGTCGGGGGCAACCCGCTGCGGGAGCTGCGTCCGTCTTCAGTGGAAAATGAAGGACATATGGAACAATAATGATCAGCATGTGCTTACCCTGCAGTTACATATTGCGCGCATTGGCGCAGGAGCTGCGGGGGTTTTTTTTGAAAACATGGCTTGGGTTCCGGGGCTTCAGGTATTAGGTGAGTTCTCAGTAAGTTTTAAGTATTCAGCAAGGGGAAGGAAGCTATATACTAGATAATAGGCGTGAGCCTGCGTAAGACAATGTCGGCAAATATCAGATTGTATTCCGGCAGCCAAGACAGACTTCCTGATATGTACAGCTTCACCCGATTTCCGCTTAGCGTCTCTATGAACGATCATAGCAGAGAAGAGGAAGCCTACAGTGAATGTTGCCAAACAGGACAGACTGCCCCAGCTTGATATTTACCGCGCCCTGGCGATTCTCGGCGTACTGCATGTACATTCTTCATCGTTTGCGGCTGGAGAGCAGGCACTAGCTTCGCCTTATTATTACTGGCTAAATTGGATCAACATCTTTTTTAAATTCGGTACGCCATCTTTTATTTTTCTCAGCAGCTTCGTGCTCTTCTATAACTATTACAGCCGTCCGGTTACCCGCAGCCTAATTGGAAGCTTCTACAGGCGCAGACTGAAGTATATTTTGCTGCCTTATTTGCTGGCTTCGATAGGCTACTATGGGCTGACCTTGTATGCGAACGGCCAGTTGACGCTGCATCCGGGGGAGAATCTGTCTAGCTTCATGGGGGCTTTATTCTCGGGTTCGGCTTATGCGCATTTGTATTTTGTATATATCAGCATCCAGTTCTACCTGCTGTTTCCGCTGCTGCTGAAGCTGCTGCAAAGCTTCCGTGTCTGGGTAAGGTGGGCATTTCCGCTTGGGCTGGCGCTGCAGTGGGGATTTGTTCTCTGGAATAAATATCAGCTACATTTCATAGAAAAAGGCAGCTTGGCGATTTCCTACTTGGCTTATTATTTGATGGGCGCCTGGATTGCTATTCATTATGAGCAGATCAAGCCTTGGCTGATAAAGCCCTGGAGTGAGCTGTCGGATAAGCACAGACGGTTTACAGTGTTGCTGATTGCAATATGGTTAGCGGCAGCCTTTGCGCATGTTCAGCTCTGGTATAAAGCCCGCCATTTTGGTATTTGGATAGACTCGCTATGGTATGAACTGCTATGGAATGTGCATACGATGTTCTCGGCGCTTGTGCTGCTGTATGCGGCTTTTGTCATCTACCGTAGTGCGCCCCGGAGAATTGTAGTTATTTTAACCCGGCTGGGTGAGCTGTCATTTGCGATTTATCTGGTCCATCCCCTGCTGCTGGCGGTGTATCGCGAATTTCCGGGTATACTCCGGACAGATTCCTTGCTATATGTGTTTTGGATATACGGAGGGCTGCTGGCCGCGCTGGGCGGGAGCTGGATGATCACGCAGTTTGCGTTCCGCCGTTTTCGTCAGTCATGGATTGTTTTCGGCAGCATTCCACGCTCGCTTAGCTCTCCGGTGAAGGGGAAGACCGGCCATACATCCGGGGGAGGCGGCAGACAGGCTCGCGAGGAAAGGCAGGAGCAGGGGGTTTATAAAGGTTAATACAGGCAACGTGAGAATGGAGTATTAGATAGGTTGAACTTAAAAAAACATAAAAAGGGTAGAAGTGCGGAGGGGAAGTTTGGAACTGAAGGAGCGAACGCGTTCGCCTTTGTCTGCGGATTTCATCCGCTAAGAGCGGTAATAATCAAGAAATCTGCAGACGGGCAGCGGCCGGAAGTCCAAACATTGCCCGCAGTTACGACCAGACCCCAATATGAGAACTTGAAGTTGAACTTATATAGATACAAGCACCTCTGCTATGGAGCATAACAGGAGGAATTTGAATGGGACAAAAGGAAAGAATTCCGCAGCTTGATATATTTCGGGCGATTGCGATTTTTGCGGTAATTGCTATTCATGCCACTTCACGCACACTCTCAGAAACACTGGACACCTCGATGTTCCATCCGTTTCTGTTCATTAACAAGTTCAGCCAATTCGCTGTGCCTTCCTTTGTATTTTTGAGCGGCTTTGTGTTGTTCTATAACTATATTGACCGTCCGATGAGCGGAAAAACACTAGGGAAGTTCTACAGCAGAAGGCTGCTCTACATTCTGGTGCCTTATGTTATATTTTCAATACTGTACTTTATCTTGAAGATGACCTCCGGCCATACTTGGGGAATGCCTGCGGATGAGATGGCGCGTAAAATCGCCAAATATCTGCTGACCGGCACGGCGTATACGCACCTCTACTATATCATTATAATTATCCAGTTCTATGTACTGTTCCCTCTTATATTGTGGTGCTTGCAAAAGGTTCGGCGTCTTGCTGCGTGGGCCCCGGTGATCGGGCTTTTGCTGCAATGGGGCTTCGTGGTCCTGAATAAATACATGACGAATCATGGCTATTGGCATTTGACCAAGGGAAGTCTGGCCATTACTTATTTCTCTTATTTCCTGCTCGGGGCGGCGATTGCTGTCTATTACCGCTCTTTGAAAAAGTGGCTGGTTCCTTCCCGCGAAGGCTGGCGTTCCGGTAAAGGGGCCGGGTGGATTGCGCTGTGGCTGTTATGGGCTGCTGCAGGGATTGTTCATGTTGAGCTGTGGTTTAATAGTTATACTAAAAAAGCTGTGATCAACAGTCTGTGGTACGAAGGCTTCTCCAATCTTCATGCGCTGTTCTCCTGTCTTGTTCTGCTGCAGATGTCTTTCCTGCTGTACGGTGCCGGACGCAGCCTGCTGACGAGAATGCTGCTCTCCGTTGGCGCCTGTTCATTCGGCATTTATCTGCTGCATCCGGCAGTGCTTTACTTTTATAGAAAGCTGCCCTTCCACGGGGGCTCCCTCGCGTACACGGCTGCAATTGCCGGCGGGTGGCTGGCAGCTACGCTGGGTTCATGGCTCGTAGTTGCTCTGTTCTTCCGCTATATGAAGCCGGCATGGGTTCTGTTCGGCTCTGCACCGCAGAAGCCGCCGGTGAAAGCATCCATGTAAACGTAGAGAAATCATAACTTAGAATTTATAAAAGCGCCGAACGGCCCGCAAGATGCGGACGGTCGGCGCTTTGTGCTGTAATTGGCTTCGGGTATGCTGGAATGCGGCTTATTCGTCTGCCTGTCCACGCTGAAACTCGGCGATGGCTTGATACTGGTCCTCCAGACTGCGGTATACGGAAATGTATATCGGCAGCAGTTGTTTGTAGACCTTGGTATGCTCCTTGACCGGGTGATGCTGATGGGTAGAGCCGATCATCTGGAACACAATATCCAAGGAGTCCGTCAGTCCGGTTGCATACAGCCCCAGCACAACCGCACCGAGACAGGAGCTTTCGAAGCTCTCCGGGATGACAACCTCCTGGCCGAAAATATCCGCCATCATCTGCCGCCACAGCGCGGAGCGGGCGAAGCCGCCGGTGGCGAGGATTTTGCTGGGCTGTCCGATTTGCTCCTCCATAGCCAGCAGCACAGTGTACATGTTAAAAATGACACCTTCCAGCACTGAACGGATCATATGCTCCTTATGATGATTCATCGTAAGCCCGAAAAAAGAGCCCCGGGCATCGGGATTCCACAGCGGCGCACGTTCTCCGGTCAGATAGGGATGAAACAGCAGCCCGCCGCTTCCTGGCGGCACCTGCTCGGCAATGCGTGTCAGCACCTCATAGGGATCAATGCCGAGGCGCTTGGCAGTCTCTACCTCGGAAGCGGCGAACTCGTCCCGTACCCAGCGGAAGAGCATCCCGCCGTTGTTCACCGGGCCGCCGATAACCCAGTGCTTCTCTGTCAGGGCATAACAGAAGATCCGGCCTTTCGGATCGGTAAGCGGCCGGTCAACCACTGTACGGATGGCTCCACTGGTTCCGATGGTAGCGGCGACAACACCCGGCTGAATGGCGCCAACGCCAAGATTGGAGAGAACACCGTCGCTGGCTCCGACGATAAAGGGGGTTGATGGCAGTACCCTCAGCTTCTCTGTCAGTCCAGGAAGCAGTCCCTGCATAATCTGTGTGGTAGGAACAGGCTTAGAGAGCCGATCCGAAGTAATGCCCGCAATGCGCAGAGCTTCCATATCCCAATCGAGATTCTCCAGATTGAACATGCCTGTGGAAGAGGCAATGGAGTGGTCAATGACATATTCCCCGAACAGCTTGGCAAAAATGTATTCTTTAATGGAAATGAATTTGTGGGTCTGCCGGAAAAGCTCCGGCTGTTCCTCCCTCAGCCACATTAGCTTGGTAATCGGAGACATGGGATGGATTGGCGTTCCTGTCCGCAGGTACAGCTCATGCCCTCCCAGCTCGTCTCGCAGGCGGGCGGCGCAGGCGGCGCTGCGGTTATCTGCCCAGGTAATACATGCGGTAAGAGGGCTGCCAGTTCTGTCAACGGCGATCACACTGTGCATGGCTGAGCTGAACGAAAGAAAGAGCAGAGCTTCCGGGGGGATTGCGCTGTCCTGCATCACTTTTGCAATGGTATGTATCACGGCCTGCAGGATTTGCTCCGGGTCCTGTTCTGCTACGGACGGTGACGGAGTGTGCAGCGGGTACCCCTGGTTCGCTTGAGCAGCGATTTTGCCATTTTTCTCAAAGAGGACGGCCTTCGTGCTTGTGGTTCCAATATCAACGCCGATCATATAGGATGCAGTCAATATCCAGACCTTCTTTCTATTTGGAAAGTTCAAAGGCAATCTTACTCCTATAATCAGGAATTAGTAAAGAGTAAAATGCAAGCGGTTTAGATTTATGCGGGAGCGCTGTACGTTGGCTATGGAGAAAGGTATATTTAATCTTATAGTATATTTTAACCTTGAGATCACTCAAGATAACAATGGTTTGGTTGACGTAAAAGGATAGTCCGTGATACGATATTGCCATTACTTTAATTTGCTACCACTGTACCATAGTAAAGTGTTTGTTCATAATATTGATGATATCTGGCGAGGTGACTAGGTAAAGATGTCCAAACCGAAGGGATTCGAGAAGCCGGCCGGCGTGCGTGACTATCTTCCGCGTGCAGTAGCCAAGCTGCGCAAGATAGAGAATGATGTGCTGCATTGCATGAGCCGATGGGGATACCGGCAGATGATTACACCTACATTGGAATATTACGACACGGTCGGCGTGGCCAGCTCCACATCGGACCAGAAGCTCTATAAATTGCTTAACAACCGCGGTCAGGCACTGGTGCTGCGCTCGGAGATGACGGCGCCGGTGGCGCGTGTGGTTTCTTCTCTGCTAAAAGATGAGCCGCTGCCGCTACGCCTGTCCTATCACGCCAACGTATTCCGGGCGATTGAAGAGGAAGCGGGACGGGAAGCAGAATTCTTCCAGACTGGGGTCGAGCTTGTTGGTGACGATTCACCGGAGGCGGATGCCGAGGTTGTAGCGCTGGCAATTTCTTCGCTGCAGGCCGCAGGTGTGAAGTCTTTCAAAATCGCGATGGGTCATGTCGGCTTCCTCGACGGGCTGTTTCAAGAGGCGGTAGCTGGTCTTCCTGAAGCACAGGAGGAGCTTAAGAGCCATCTGCTGAACCGGGATTATGTGGCTTTCCGCGAGACACTGCGGCGGCTTGAGCTGTCCGAGGCGCAGAAGAATGAGTTGGACGGGCTGCTGCGCCTGCGGGGCGGCAAGGAAATCTGCGGTCAGGCGCTGGAGCTCAGCAGCCATCCGCTTGCACGTGCCTCCATTGAGCATCTATGCAAGGTGTGGGAGGTGCTGGTGTCGTATGGGGTCTCCCGGCATGTGCTGATTGATCTGACGATGATCGGTGACTTCTCGTATTATACGGGCATGACTTTTGAAGGCTATGCTTCGGAGCTTGGGTTCCCGGTATGCAGCGGAGGGCGGTACGATAATCTGCTTCAGCAGTTCGGGCGGGCTGTTCCTTCTACGGGCTTCTCTTTGAAGACAAACCGCATTCTGGACGGCGTATCCGGTGTGCCGGAAGCGGAAGAGCTGCCGATTCTTATCCAGTATGATGCCGGGCGGCGTACAGAAGGTCTTGAAGAGGCTTCGCGTCTGCGGGCCGAAGGTCATGTTGTTGTGACCCGGCTGGCAGCGGAGCCTGGTGATTTTAAGCCTGTGGAACGGCTTGGCGCGGATAAGTGTGAAGCGGATGGCGTTCAGTATGCGGAAGTTTATACGCTAGTATCTGGTTCAACTGATATAAGCAAGGACGGAACAGAGAGCGGGGGGCAATGACTATGGCGCAGATACTGAAGGTGGCCATGCCGAAAGGGCGGATCTACAATAAGGCGGCGGAGCTGTTCCGTCAGGCTGGCCTGCCGATTCCGCCGGACGGCGAAGAGTCGCGGAAGCTGGTGGTCTCGCTGCCGGAAGCGGGAATGGAATTTATTCTGGCGAAGCCGGTCGATGTGCCTACCTATGTGGAGTATGGCGTGGCGGATATCGGAATCGTCGGCAAGGATGTGCTGCTGGAAGAGAATCGTGATGTCTACGAGCTGCTGGATCTGGGGATTGCGCGCTGCCGGATGTCGATTATCGGCCTGCCGAACTGGCAGCCGGGTATTCAGCAGCGGGTGGCGACGAAATATCCGAATGTGGCCTCGCGGTATTTCCGCGAACAGGGTCAGCAGGTGGAGGTTGTGAAGCTGAACGGCTCCATCGAGCTTGCACCGCTGATCGGCCTTGCTGACCGGATCGTGGATATGGTGGAGACCGGGCAGACGCTCAAGGACAACGGGCTGGTGGAGATGAAGAGCATCTTTGAGATCACAAGCCGCCTTGTGGCGAACCGTGTGAGCTACCGGATGAAGAATGAGGAGATTCAAGAGCTGTGTGACCGCCTGCAGGCGGTTATTACGGAACCGGGAATTAAACGCTAAGGATGGAAAAGGGGGAAGCAGCGGTGAAGGTGCAATCTAGCAAGGAGTTTAAGCTGCAGCGGGAAGTGGAGTACGGAACGCCGGAGCAGAATAAGGCCGTGAAGGAAATTGTGGCCGATATCAAAAAAGAAGGCGACGCGGCGCTTCTCCGCTATACCGAGCGTTTCGACGGCACTTCGCTTACGGCAGCGCAGCTGCGGGTGACGGAGGAAGAGCTTCAGGCCGCCTACGACCGGGTAGAGGAGTCCTTCGTTACGGCGATCCGTGCCGCCGCGGCCAATATCCGGGCCTTCCATGCCCGGCAGAAACGCAATTCCTGGATGGATCTGCAGCCGGACGGCACGATCCTCGGCCAGATCATCCGCCCACTGAAGCGCGTGGGCGTCTATGTTCCCGGCGGCAAGGCGGCATATCCGTCCTCGGTGCTGATGAACGTTATTCCGGCCCAGATCGCCGGTGTCCCGGAGATCGTGATGGTCACTCCGCCGTCGACTGGCGGCACGGAGGGCATCGATCCTTACATTCTCGTTGCCGCCGCCGAAGCCGGCGTAAACGAGATTTACCGCGTGGGCGGCGCGCAGGCGATCGCCGCACTGGCCTTCGGCACGGCGACCATCGCGCCGGTCGATAAGATCTGCGGGCCAGGGAACATCTACGTGGCCCTGGCTAAGCGCGAGGTCTACGGCGCTGTCGATATCGACAGCATCGCCGGACCGAGCGAGATCGTCGTGCTCGCCGACGATACCGCCGAGGCCGCCAGCGTCGCGGCCGACCTGCTCTCGCAGGCCGAGCACGACGAGATGGCCTCGGCCATCCTGGTCACGCCATCGCAGCGCCTCGCGGAGGCTGTTGCTGCCGAAGTGGAGCGGCAGCTTAAGGAGCTTCCGCGCGAGGCTATCGCGCGCGCGTCCGTGGACAACTACGGCGCGATCATCGTTGTGGAGTCGCTGGAGGAAGGGGTCTCCGTTGTGAACCGGCTGGCGCCGGAGCATCTGGAGATTGTGACAGCGGACCCGATGGGCCTGCTCGGCAGCATCGAGAATGCCGGAGCGATCTTCCTGGGGCCGTACAGCTCGGAGCCGGTCGGCGATTATTTTGCCGGGCCGAATCATATTATTCCAACCAACGGCACAGCACGTTTCTCGTCGCCGGTGGATGTGGATGATTTCATCAAGAAATCAAGCCTGATCTATTACAGCAAGGAAGCGCTGCTGAAGGATGGACCGACGATTATCGAGCTGGCCCGCCGTGAAGGGCTTGAGGGTCATGCCCGGGCGATAGAGATCAGACTAGAGAACGAAGCGAAGGGTGGAGACGGGAATGGAAAATAACAATGAGGCTCAGGCAGTCCGTCAAGCCGGACTCAGCCGCAAAACCAACGAGACGGACATTAAGCTCTCCCTGGCCGTGGATGGCAGCGGGATTTCGGAGCTGGAGACGGATGTGCCGTTTCTGAATCATATGCTGGATTTATTCACGAAGCACGGCCAGTTTGATTTGTCCGTGCAGGCTCGGGGTGACATCGACATTGACGACCACCATACGGTGGAGGATATCGGGATCTGTCTCGGACAGGCACTGCGTGAAGCGCTCGGCGACAAAAAAGGCATCAAACGCTACGCCAATGTCTTCATTCCAATGGACGAGGCGCTGGCTCAGGTTGTGATTGACATCAGCAACCGTCCGCATTTTGAATACCGGGCTACGTATCCATCGCAGCAGGTTGGAAGCTTTTCAACGGAGCTGGTGCATGAATTTCTCTGGAAGTTTGCGCTCGAAGCCCGGATTACGCTGCATGTGATCGTACATTATGGTTCGAATACGCACCACATGATTGAAGCGATATTCAAGGCCCTGGGACGGGCGCTGGACGAAGCAACTCTGATTGACCCGCGCGTAAAGGGTGTGCCTTCCACGAAGGGAGTGCTGTAGGATGACCGTTGCAATCGTCGATTACGGCATGGGCAATCTGCATAGTGTCAGCAAGGCGGTGGAACGACTTGGTTATAAGAGTCTTGTGACGGGTGATGCCGGGGAGATTCTGTCGGCCGATAGCGTCATTTTGCCGGGAGTCGGTGCGTTTGGCGATGCAATGGAGCATCTGCGGAGCAGTGGGCTGGATGCTGTAGTCAAAAAAGCCGCCGCCTCAGGCCAACCGCTGCTGGGCATATGCCTCGGGATGCAACTGCTGTTCAGCAGCAGTGAAGAGTACGGCACCCACGAGGGCTTGAATCTTCTTCCCGGCTCGGTCGTGCGCTTTGAACCCCGCGAGGGCTACAAGGTGCCGCATATGGGCTGGAACAGGCTGGAATTCCTCCAGCCGCAGAGTCCGCTGTTTGCCGGGCTTGAAGAGGGGCATGTCTATTTCGTCCATTCCTTCCATGCCACTGTGGCAAAAGAGAGCGATCTGCTGGCTGTCACGGATTATGGGCATCCGGTAACGTCGATTGTTGGCCGGGATCAGGTATTCGGCATGCAGTTTCACCCGGAGAAAAGCGGGGAGCTGGGAATCAAACTGCTGGGCAATTTTTTGAAAATATAAGAAAGTAACGGCGCAGCCGTTTCTACTTGAGCTGACGGGAGAGCGGGCGTAAGCCCGCTATCACTATATTGTAACGAAAGCGGGGAGCGTCACATGTCTTCTTTTATCGTATATCCGGCGATTGATATCCGGGATGGAAAATGCGTCAGACTGCAGCAGGGTGATTACAATCAGGAAACCATCTATAACGATAGCCCGCTGACGGTAGCCAAATCGTGGGAAGAGCAGGGCGGGCAATTTATTCATCTCGTGGACCTGGACGGAGCGAAGGCCGGCCATCCTGTAAATGATGCGATCATAGGCGCTATCGCCAAAAATGCGGGTGTTCCCGTTCAGGTTGGAGGCGGGCTGCGCACACTTGCCGATGTGGAGAAGCTGCTGGGCCTTGGGGTCAGCCGGGTCATTATTGGCACAGCCGCCATTAACGATCATGCCTTCACAGAGGCGGTGCTGGCTAAATACGGCGACAAGGTCGCCATTGGTATTGATGCCCGTAATGGATACGTGGCTACGCACGGCTGGCTGAACACCTCCGAGGTGCGCGCCGAGGATCTGGCGAAGGAGCTTGCGGCAAAAGGTGCGGAAACGTTCATTTACACTGATATTTCCCGCGACGGTATGATGCAGGGGCCGAATATTGAGGGTATCCTGTCGATGGCCGCTACCAGCGGCAAAACAGTCATTGCCTCAGGTGGTGTCACCAGTCTGGATGATCTGCTGCGGCTGAGCGCGCATAGCGGTAGCGGTATTGGCGGTGCGATAGTCGGCAAAGCGCTGTACACCGGCAATATTAATCTTGTGGAAGCGCTGCGGGCGCTGGGCGGGAAGTAGGGAAGATTCGTTACGCCGGCGTATAGCAGCTGGACCGTAACGAGTGCTGCGCTGGCTGGGAGTAGATGAACATTGGTGCATGCTGATGGAGTCTTTGGAAGGTTGTGGCCATCCACCAACCCGGTATGGGACGTTGAAATTTTGCGCGGACATCTTCAATGAACCGCTCAATATGCATTGCTGTCATCCTTTTACGAACGTAACGGGTAACGATCTAGGTAGGGAGTACATACGGTCGAAACTATCCAGATGCTTAACTGTACTTCGTACAACTATTCTCAGCCTAAAGCGCAGGATATGCTCTTTAATTGCATTTCATACAGCTATAAATGGGGATTTCGCCCTTTAGTACGAAAACGCCCAAGTTTAATTGTACGAAATACATTTAAGCGCCTCTATTGTCAAAAAAACGAGCAAATAACTGCACGTTATGCAATTAGAGCTCAAGGTCATGTTGGTCAACTATAGAGACTTTTTAAGTGATTGCACTTTCTGCAATAGAAATCTAGTTGTTATGCGTTGAATCGTCTTCTGCTGTAATTCGTGCAATAGATTCGGGTTTTCGGTTGATTTGGCGGTCATCTGTTGTAAAAAGTACAGTCATGTTGAGGTTGCGCTCAAGCCGCAGATAATGTTAGTGTACTGCCTACATAGGTAGCCCACGCACGGTTTATCTATTGCCATATATGTAGTCCCTGCGAAGTTTAACTATTGCCATCCAGTTCGCCTCTGCGCGGTTTATCTTCTTGCAGGCGGTGCGAAGCCGCCAACCCGCCAGGGGCAACCGTGGAACACGAAGGTTAGGGTGTTGCCCTTGCAGTCGCTCTACCTTACAAGCGGCCCCGCAGGGGTTAGCGCTCCTAGCACACAGCAGCCCAGGAGCATACAGCCCCCTGCCCACGCCAGCCATCCGGGTGTCCAGAGGGCCGGGGCCCTTGGGGTCCCCCTTGGCTAAGGGGGATTTAGGGGGATCGAAATCCCTAGCGGGATCGAAAAAAGGTTTTCACTCGAAAACTCATGGAAAGGGGTAATTTCATGTTAGCCAAACGCATCATTCCCTGTCTGGATGTAAAAGACGGAAGGGTAGTTAAAGGCGTGAATTTTGTGAATCTGCGTGATGCCGGCGATCCGGTGGAGCTGGCGGCGCTGTATGACCGGGAAGGTGCGGATGAGCTTGTGTTCCTGGACATTTCCGCCTCCGTGGAGGGCCGGGCTACAATGGTTGAGGTGGTGCGGCAGACCGCAGGCGAAATCGCCATCCCCTTCACAGTGGGCGGCGGCATCTCCACGCCAGAGGATATGAAGCGCATCCTGCGCGCCGGTGCGGATAAAATCGGCATCAATACAGCGGCGGTCAACAATCCGCAGCTTATTCTGGAAGGGGCGCGCCGTTTCGGCGCCCAGTGCATTGTGGTTGCGATGGATGCCAAATATAATGAGGCATGGGGCGAGTGGGAGGTATACACGCACGGCGGGCGTAAGCCCACCGGTATCCGTGCGCTGGCCTGGGCTAAGGAGGCCGAGAGTCTGGGGGCGGGCGAGATTCTGCTGACCAGTATGGATGCCGACGGCACCAAGGACGGCTTCGATTTGAAGCTGACCGCAGCGGTCAGCGACCTGCTCACCATTCCTGTGATTGCTTCCGGGGGAGCGGGGAAGACGGAGCATTTTTACGATGTGTTCACCGAAGGCAAGGCCGATGCGGGACTGGCGGCGACGATTTTTCACTATAAAGAGATTGCGATTCATGATTTGAAGGCAGATTTGAAGCAAAAAGGGGTGGAGATCCGATGAGTGAAAATGAGCAAAATAAAGCCTTGAGCCAGCAAGAAGTGCTGGATGGCATCCGTTGGAATGAAGCCGGACTGCTGCCTGCCGTGGTGCAGGATGCGGACAGTCTGGAAGTGTTGATGTTTGCTTATATGAACAAGGAGTCGCTGAAGCTCTCGCTGGAGAGCGGACAGACCTGGTTCTGGAGCCGCTCGCGCGGTGAACTGTGGCATAAAGGGGGAACCTCGGGCAACACCCAGGCGATTACCTCGATTCACTATGATTGTGACAGCGATACGCTGCTGGTGAAGGTTGTGCCGGAAGGACCGGCTTGCCATACAGGAGAAACCTCCTGCTTCTTCCGCGAGCTTCCGCTGAGCACCCCGCCAGCAGTGAGCGGAACCAAAGCCGCAGACAGTGAACGTTTTGCCGTATTAGGCGAACTGGAGCGGGTTATTGCCGAGCGTGAAACCGAGCGTCCGGAAGGTGCATATACGACCTATCTGTTCGACAAAGGTGTTGATAAGATTCTCAAGAAGGTGGGCGAAGAAGCCTCCGAAACGATCATCGCCGCCAAAAATAAAGATAATGCCGAGCTGCGCCTTGAGGTCAGCGATCTGATCTACCATCTGCTGGTGCTGCTGCAGGAGCGCAAGCTCCCGCTGGATGAAATTATGGATGAGCTTAGCGCCCGCCATGAACGGCCACGCCGCGATTAGGAGGGAGCCTCAGCATGCGTATTGACTACCATACCCATCATGAACGCTGCGGCCATGCAGTAGGCAAGCTTGAAGAGTATGTGCAGCGCGGGATTGAGCTTGGCCTGCAGCAGCTTGGATTGTCGGACCACCTGCCGCTGATTCATGTGGACCCGGAGAGCTACTACCCGGAGATGGCCATGCCGCTCTCCGAGCTTCCCCGCTATGTGGAGGAATGCTTGACGCTGAAGGAGCGCTATCGCGGAAGCATTGAGCTGCGGGTGGGGCTGGAAGCGGATTATATCGAAGGCTATGAGGAGCAGATCCGCGAGCTTTTGTCACCGTATCCCTGGGACTATCTGATCGGCTCAGTTCATTTTCTGGGGGAATGGGACATTACGGACTACCGGCAGACTCATGGCTGGGAAGGCCAGGATGTGATGGAGGTCTATCGTCGTTATTATGATGCAGTACGAAAGTCGGCGTTATCGGGATTGTATGATATTATAGGACATATGGATGTTATCAAACGGTTCGGCTACGGTCCGCAGACCCCGGAAGACAGAGCCGAGGTAAGAGAGCTGGAGCTGGATGCGCTGAAGGCAATAGCAAGCAGCGGGATTGCCATGGAGCTTAATGCTTCCGGGCTGACGAAGCCCTGCGCCGAGATGTTTCCGGCGGAGCATGTGCTGCAGCAGGCGCTGGCGCTGAATATTCCGCTCACCTTGGGGTCTGACGCCCATGATCCAATGAAGCTGGGAGACGGCCTGCAGGAAGCGCGGAGCCTGCTATGGCGCACAGGCTTCCGTGAATTGGCGGTGTTTGAGGGCCGTCTTCGTACAACTGTTCCGTTTGAACTATAAATTTTGATCCTCAGGAGGGTAATAATGCATCATCATCAATTGCGTATTTTTTCCGGTTCGTCGAATCCGAAGCTGGCCGCAGATATTGCGGAGCGTCTGGGTGCCCCGCTGGGCCAGATTAAGCTGACCCGCTTCAAGAGCGGCGAGATTTATGTGCATTATGAAGAAAGCATCCGGAACTGTGACGTATTTTTGGTGCAATCCCTCGCGCATCCCATTAATGAGTTGTTCGTTGAGCTGCTGGTTATGATTGATGCCGCCAAACGCGCATCAGCAAGAACTGTAAATATTATTGTTCCTTATTACGGCTATGCCCGGCAGGAACGCAAATCCGCGCCGCGTGAGCCGATATCGGCCAAGATGGTTGCCGATGTGCTTACCACTGCAGGAGCTTCCCGCGTGATAACGATTGATCTGCACGCGGCGGCCATTCAAGGCTTTTTTAACATTCCGGTGGATCATCTGACGGCGCTGGATCTGATCAGCGGATATCTGAAGGTGAAAGGGCTGACGGATCTGGTTGTCGTTTCTCCAGATGCCGGCCGCGCCTCTATGGCCGAGAAGCTGGCCAGCCGCCTCGATTCCCCGTTCGCGATTATGATCAAGAAACGTCCGGCGCATAACGAATCGGTCATCACCCATGTGATCGGTGATGTAGAGGGGCGGACCCCTATCATCATTGAGGATCTGATTGATACGGGAACAACGATTGTAAATGTGGTCGAAGGCTTGAAGGAGCGGGGGGCTAAGAACAGCATTGTTTGCGCCACGCATGGATTATTTTCCGGGGACGCTATTGTCCGTATGGATCATCCCAATATAGATGAAGTGATTGTTACCGATTCTATCGCGCTGCCGGATGATCATTCCAGCCGCTTCACCGTATTGTCCGTAGCCCCTATGCTGGCAGAGGCCACACGTATTATCATCGAAGGCGGTTCTATAGATAAGCTGTTCAGAGACGCAGAAATTTAATTTCTGCGTCTTTTCTGTCGGAAGCCGGGTCTTTCAAGCTTTTTCCTCCCGAAGAGTTGCCTTTGATCTTGAGAATCCCCATGGAACATGTGGTATACTGTGTGAAGACAGTCGAGACCAGAAATGGAAACGAAGGGGCGTAAATAGGAGCCTGGGCAGGCCGTTTGCCGCTGCTCTCCTATTTTTCGTGAGAATTAGGAAGCTTATAAAGGGAGGTGCCTTGCTTCCATGATAGAGAGAACTTCAGAGAATGATGCGGGGAACGGAAATGTTATTCCCGTCACTCTGGATGCCAATTTTTTCTTTGAGAGAGCTGTACGGTCATTGGACCGCTTTCAATATGATAAGGCATTAAAGAATTTCCGCAAAGCTGTTGAATATGAGCCGGAGAACCCGGTGAATCATTGCAATATGGCGGGTATATTATCTGAGATGGGGAATTATGAGGCGTCCAACGACATTTTGACCCATGTGCTGGAAAAGATTGATCCTGCAATGACAGAATGCCATTTCTATATGGCTAATAACTTTGCTAATATGGAAAACTTTGAAGAGGCGGAACGCAGTCTTATGACGTATCTGGAGGAGGATGCCCGCGGGGAGTTTCTGGCTGAGTCCGAAGAGCTGATGGAGCTGCTGCAGTATGAGCTGAACCGTCCTGCGCCGCTTGTCCGTATCCGCAGCCGGGAAGGCTTAGTGGAGCACGACCGGGCCCGGAGCCTCCTGGAAGAAGGAAAGTTTCCGCAAGCGGTTAAGCTGCTTGAAGAAATTGTCGAGAACACCCCGGATTTTCTGGCGGCGCGTAACAATCTGGCTCTTGCCTATTTTTATATGGGCAGGTTTATGAAAGCCAAGGAATGCCTGGCCGAGGTGCTGGAGCAGGATCCGGGCAATCTGCATGCGCTCTGCAATATGGCAATTTTTCTGCAGTATGCAGGTGACAAGGACCAGCTCGCCGCTCTGCTGCGCATGCTTGAAGCCACAGTGCCTTTTCATCAGGAGCATGTGTTTAAAATGGCTACGACGATGGGGATTCTGGGTAAGCATAGAACAGCCTACGGTCATTTCCGCCGCCTGCTGAAGGACGAGGAGGTCGGTGGAGATGCCGGCCTGTATCATTACTGTGCGGCGGCGGCTAGCAACAGCGGCCTGTACAGTGAAGCTGTACGCTGCTGGCGTCAGGCTGCCAAGCTGGACCCGGAATCGGCTGTGCCGAAATTTTTCCTGTCACAGCTGCAGCTGGCACAGGCTGAAGGCCGGCCTATGGCTCCTGTCAGCTACAATTATCAGTTGCCTTTTCAGGAGCAGCTTAAGCAGTGGAAGGACAACACAGATAAATTCACCGAGGAAGTACGGAATAATCCGCTGCTGCGGGCTTCGTTCTTCTGGGCGCTGCGCTACGGCGACGCGAACACGAAGCTTCAAGTAACGGAGGCGCTCCGCTGGATCGAGGACGAAGAAATCTCCGGCGCTCTGCAGGGCGGGCTTGGGCAAGAGCCGCTGCAGGAGGACGCTCTCATAAACCTGCAGCGGCTGATTGGCGGCAGCCCGGACGAGAACCCGGCATCCAAGGGGGTACAGCACACTGCTGCACCAAGCCATAAAGGCCCCCCAGAGTGGAAAGAGGACTGGCAGCAGATTATTGATCATACAGTAGCCATGATGGACCGGAGATATGATGCCGTTCAGAAGAAGGCTGCCGAGCTCCTTTGGCGCCAGTTCATAGGCAGCTTGTACCCGGATGTACCTTTGTTCCGGCATGACGGAGGCTGGTGCGCGGCATTGGAGTATCTGATTGCGAAGCTGCACGGCCGTCCTGTCACCTACCGTGAAGCCGCCCAGCGTTACGGGGTTTCCGTCTCTATGGTAAGCCGCTATGCGCGGCGGATCCAAAGCGAATGCGGCATCGGGGATGATGGACCGGAGGCGGGTATTTTACCCCCTTTTACCGAAAATATCTGAGAATAGCTCCAGTTGCCCGCAGAGGGTCCACCCGCTTTGGTGGAGCCAGTAAGACCATTGCTTCTTAAATTAAATCCGCTTGTGAGGAGGCCACACTAATGTACAAAACAATTGTAATCGGAACAGGTCCTGCCGGTCTGACTGCCGCGATTTATCTGGCGCGTGCGAATCTTAACCCGCTGGTAATTGAGGGTTTGCAGCCGGGAGGACAGCTGACAACGACGACAGAGGTGGAGAACTTTCCGGGCTTTCCCGAAGGGATTATGGGTCCGGATCTGATGGACAATATGCGCAAGCAGGCGGAGCGCTTTGGTGCTGAATTTAAGAACGGCTGGGTGGAATCCGTCGATTTCTCGCAGCGTCCTTTCAAAATCACCGTGGATGGCCTGGGCGTACTGGAGGCGGAAACGGTTATTATTTCGACCGGTGCGTCGGCTAGATATCTAGGCATACCGGGGGAACAGGAGAACGTCGGACGCGGTGTCAGCACTTGTGCAACCTGTGACGGCTTCTTCTTCCGCGGCAAAAAGATTATCGTAGTCGGCGGCGGCGACTCTGCGATGGAGGAAGCCAGCTTCCTGACACGGTTCGCTTCCAGCGTAACGCTGGTCCACCGCCGTTCGGAGCTGCGCGCTTCGAAGATTATGCAGGACCGGGCGCGCGGGAACAGCAAGGTTGCCTGGGCGCTGAACCGGACCCCGCTTGAAATAACCCTCGGCGATTCCGGTGTTAAAGGACTGACGGTCCGCAACAACGAGACAGGTCTTGAGGAGCTTGTGGAAGCGGACGGCGTATTCGTCGCTATCGGACATACGCCGAATACGGCTTTCCTGGGCGGTCAGATTACAACGGACGAGAATGGATATATCGTGGTGAATCCGGGGACAACGGAAACCAATATTCCGGGCGTGTTTGCTTGCGGCGACGTGCAGGATACCCGTTACCGCCAGGCGATCTCGGCAGCGGGAACCGGCTGTATGGCTGCGATGGATGCGGAGAAGTACCTGGAAGGCACGATGGTGCATGACTGGAGCGAAACACTGGATAAATAATAGCTGGGCAACGCCGAGGTTGACAAAAAACACCATGGCAAGTAGATTGAATGTAATCAGATAAGATACCCACTAGGGGAGCCTGAATGGGCTGAGACGGGAAAATTGAATTCCCGGACCCTTGAACCTGATCTGGATCATACCAGCGTAGGAAAGTGGAGCCGGACCTTTTATTGAGCGCAGTCTTTTTTGGCTGTTCATAGATAAAGCCGCTCCAGGTGGAGCGGCTTTTTTGCTGCATTTTCTTGTCTGCAACTTGGCTCCCAGAGCCTGGAGGAGGAGAAGAGATGTCAGAAACAGTGAAGAAGGAAGAAGTAAGTCTTTTGGGGTTCCCTGCAAGCCGTAAAGTCTATGTGGAGGGCTCGCGCCCGGATATTCAAGTCCCAATGCGTGAGATCAGCCTGAGCCGAACCGAGGGTGTGGCCGGTGATGAGGATAACGCACCGCTGCGTGTCTATGACACGAGTGGGATCTATACCGATGCTGCTGTAGAAACTGATGTCCGCAGAGGACTGCCGCCGCACCGTCTATGCTGGATTGCAGAGCGCGGGGATTCGGAGGAATACGCAGGGCGAATGAAGCAGGCCGGTGATGACGGAAATACGGCAGACTTTTTGGAGGCAGAAGGCTTTTCCGGTTTGCTGCGGCGTCCCTTAAGAGCGTCTAAAGGCAGAAATGTAACCCAACTGCATTATGCGCGGAAGGGCATCATTACACCGGAAATGGAGTTCATTGCAATCCGTGAGAACACAACGCCGGAATATGTAAGGGATGAGGTGGCTGCCGGGAGGGCAATCATCCCATCGAATATTAACCACCCGGAGAGTGAACCGATGATCATCGGCCGTAATTTTCTGGTGAAGATTAACGCGAACATCGGGAATTCCGCCGTTTCTTCTTCAATTGAGGAAGAGGTAGAGAAAATGAGATGGGCCACCCGCTGGGGTGCTGATACCATTATGGATCTCTCCACTGGCAAGCAGATTCATACTACCCGTGAATGGATCATCCGCAACTCTCCTGTGCCCATTGGCACTGTGCCGATTTATCAGGCGTTGGAAAAGGTGGGCGGCATAGCCGAGGATTTGACGTGGGAACTGTACCGGGACACACTTATCGAACAGGCGGAGCAGGGTGTGGATTATTTCACCATTCATGCCGGAGTGCTGTTGCGTTATATTCCGCTTACTGCCGGGCGAATGACAGGGATTGTTTCGCGCGGGGGCTCGATTATGGCAGCATGGTGTCTTGCTCATCAGCAGGAGAATTTCCTGTATACGCATTTTGAAGAGATATGCGGGATCATGAAGACATACGACGTGGCCTTTTCCCTGGGGGACGGTCTGCGCCCCGGTTCCATTGCCGATGCCAATGACGAAGCCCAGTTCGCTGAACTGGAGACGCTTGGTGAACTGACAGCCTTGGCCTCTAAGCATGATGTTCAGGTAATGGTAGAAGGTCCGGGCCATGTGCCGATGCATAAGATCAAGGAGAACATGGATAAGCAACTGGAGCTTTGCCAGGAGGCCCCCTTTTACACGCTCGGTCCGTTGACCACAGACATTGCCCCTGGCTATGATCATATTACCTCTGCAATCGGTGCCGCGATGATCGGCTGGTTCGGAACAGCCATGCTCTGCTACGTTACGCCCAAGGAGCACTTGGGACTGCCGAACAAGAATGATGTGCGCGAGGGTGTCATTACCTACAAAATCGCAGCACATGCTGCCGACCTGGCCAAAGGGCATCCAGGGGCGCAAGAACGGGACAACGCGCTGTCCAAGGCGCGGTTCGAGTTCCGCTGGCGTGACCAGTTCCATCTGTCGCTGGACCCGGAGCGGGCACTGGAATATCACGATGAGACTCTGCCTGCGGAAGGAGCTAAACTTGCGCATTTTTGCTCCATGTGCGGTCCTAAATTCTGCAGCATGCGGATTTCGCACGGTATTCGAAATTCCATGAAATAAAGTAAAGTTTCTAATATTGCAGAGGCTGTTTCCCATTCCGTAAAAGGCTGACGGAGGCAGCTTTTTTGTAAATATAAAAAAGTATAAGTTTCACCCTATACTTTATTCTTATATTTCTCGCTGAAACGGATGCCGTCCTTATATGGACGGCGTAGCCGTTTCTACTTGGGTGCAGCTCTTTTTTTAACTTAGTGATTACAATCACAATCTGCCTATATGCCCTGTGCTAAGCTGTTGTTGAGAAAGGTTATCAATTAGTGAGATGCAAAGCTGGAGGAGGAGGGCACATGAGCAAAAAGCTGAGCCTGGAGGAGTCCATATTCGAGTTGGTGAACCGGCATCCGGAGGTCGTAGACATTATGGTGGAGCTGGGTTTCCACGATATTACGAGGCCCGGAATGCTGCAGACGGCCGGCAGGTTCATGACCTTATCCAAAGGAGTCAAATTAAAGAGAATGGATCTTGAAACCGTCCGGCTGGCTTTTGAGCGCCACGGCTTTGAGTTCCTTGAATAGAGTGCAGTTATAAATCCAAAGTTAAAAGGAGAGAGAACAATGAGCGAACTGATTAACAATCGTGAAGCGAATATTCCTGAGCAGACACGCCGCCAGACCATGCTTAAGGAGATCATTAAGGAGCTGCATGCCGGGAAAAGTGTGGAGGAGGTCAAAGCGCGCTTCGCAGAGGCTGTTGGTGACGTCACAGTAGCGGAAATTTCCGCGATGGAGCATTCGCTGATGACGGAGGAGGGAATCCCCGTATCGGAGGTGCAGCGCCTGTGCTCTGTGCACACGGCTATTTTCAAGGGCTCCATCGAGGAAATTCATCGCTCTAACAAACCTGAAGAGCAGCCGGGCCATCCGGTGCATACCTTCAAGCTGGAGAACCGCGAGATCGAACGCCTGGTTAACTTCCGTCTGGAGCTGCATGCCGGTAAATTTCAGAAGAACGCCAGTGAAGAGATCATCTTCAAGCTGCTGGAGGATTTGAGCCTGCTGCTTGATCTTGACAAGCACTATAGCCGCAAGGAGAATTTGCTGTTTCCTTATCTTGAGAAATACGGTATTTACGGTCCGACGAAGGTTATGTGGGGCGTGGATGACGGCATCCGGAACATGATCAAAGAAGCCAAGGCGGCGCTCAGCCCGTACAACGGTCAACCTGAGGAGATCAGCGCAATACTGGCGAATATTATTCAGGAAGTCAATGAAATGATCTTTAAGGAAGAAAATATTCTGCTGCCGATGGCCCTTGAGAAGCTGACGGAAGACGAATGGGTTAAAATCGCCCGTGAGAGCGATGAAATCGGCTTTTGCCTGGCTGCGCCGGAGCAGGAATGGATTCCCGAGCGTGCGGCCGAGCCGGAAGGAGCTGCAGAACAGAAGGTAGAGGCGGGAGCTTCCCCGCAGGGCTTTATCCGCTTCGAGACAGGTATTTTGTCGCTGCATCAGCTGGAAACGGTGCTGAACCATCTGCCGGTAGACCTGACATTTATTGATGAAAATGATGTAGTCCGTTACTTCTCACACGGGAAAGAACGGATCTTCGCCCGCACCAAAGCCGTAATTGGACGCACAGTGCAGAACTGCCATCCGCCGCAGAGCGTGCATGTGGTAGAAAAGCTGCTGGAGGATTTCAAGGCAGGCCGCAAGGATGCCGAGGATTTCTGGATTAATATAAAGGATAAATTTATCTACATTCGTTATTTTGCAGTCCGCGATGAGGAAGGGCGCTATATGGGGACGCTCGAATTCACTCAGAATATTGCACCGATCCGCGCGCTGGAGGGTCAAAAACGGATTTTATCAGAGTAACAGCAAGAATCATAAGCTTTGCCGCACCCGGCCTCCTTGCCTGAAACGCGAGGGGGCTTTTTTGGTGAATCCAAGAAGTTCCTGCTATTGTCAAAAATGCTCCGGTATTCATATAGCCGGGTGTATCGCCTTTCCTTGACCGCAGAGAAGCCTTCTATTATAGTGGGTACGTAGGAATAACTATTTTAGCATAGAAAAAGGTGGCTTGTTACATGTCTGAAAGTATCTACGTTGGCGTGGATTTAGGTGGAACCACGATTAAGGTTGGAATCTGCAATGCCGAGGGGAACCTGCTTCATACCTATGAGGGACCTACGGGAACTGCGGATGGCGTCGATGCCGTCATCGATAATATCGAAAAGTATGTGCGTCAGATTGTGGAAGACTCCCCGTATTCTTGGGATCAGCTTGCCGGTGTAGGAGCGGGCCTGGCCGGGTTTACGAATATCCGTGAAGGAATCATCATCCTCGCGCCTAACATTGGTTTCAGAGATGTACCGATCCGTTCCATTCTGGAAGGTCGATTGAACAAGCCAGTCAAAATAGACAATGATGCTAATGTGGCTGCGCTGGGTGAAGCTTGGAGCGGTGCGGGACGTGGTGTAGAGAATTGTGTATGCTACACACTGGGCACCGGTGTCGGCGGCGGTATTATTATTAACGGCAAGGTGTACCAAGGGTTTGCCGGTCTGGCCGGTGAGCTGGGACACATTTCTGTAGTACCTGATCTGGAAGCCATCCAGTGCGGCTGCGGCAACATGGGCTGCTTGGAAACCGTTTCCTCCGCTACAGGCATCATTCGTATGGCTAATGATGCTGTAGCACGCGGCGACCGCACATCACTCTCCCTGGTTGAGAAAATTGCCGCCAAAGAGGTTTTTGATGCCGCTAAAGCCGGCGACGAAGTGGCGTTGCGTATCGTGAACCGTGCTGCGTTCTATCTGGGCAAATCTATGGCAGCAGTGGCAGCAGTGCTTAACCCTGAGGTGTTTATTGTCGGCGGCGGTGTCTCCAAAGCCGGTGACATTCTGTTTGACGAGGTTCGCCGTGTATTCGCCAAGCTGACTCCTGCCCCGCTGCAGACCGGTGTGACTATTGTGCCTGCCGAGCTTGGAAATGATGCGGGTATTATTGGTGCGGCAGGTCTTTTGCTGCGTTCTTAAGAAGCGGGAATTATTCATATACTATTGATAGGGAGGGGGCGCTTCGATGACCGAACTGGAACAATTACCGACCGGTGGTGCCACCCTGATTATTATTACGGGCATGTCGGGTGCAGGCAAGACGATTGCTGTGCAGAGCCTGGAGGATCTTGGATTTTTCTGCGTGGATAATTTGCCGCCGGTGCTGATTCCCAAATTCGCCGAGCTGATCGAGCAGTCGAAAGGGAAAATCGCCAAAGTAGCGCTCGTTATTGATTTGCGCGGCCGGGAGTTTTTCACAGCCTTGTCGGAATCGCTAGCCTATATCAAAGACGAGTCTACGATCGGGTTCGAGATTCTGTTCCTGGATGCGACGGATTCCGTGCTTGTACAGCGCTACAAGGAGAGCCGGCGGCATCATCCGTTGGCGCCGCAAGGCATGCCGCTGGACGGCATCCGTCTGGAGCGCCAGATGCTGGAGGAGCTGAAGAATTCGGCCACCTTGTGTCTGGACACCAGCAGCATGAAGCCGGCACAACTGAAGGAGAAGATTGTATCGCGCTTTTCCCACTTAGGTAAAAGCACACTCTCCGTCAATATTACTTCGTTTGGCTTCAAATATGGCATTCCGATAGATGCAGACCTCGTGTTTGATGTCCGCTTCTTGCCGAATCCACACTATGTGGATCATTTGCGGCCAAAGACGGGCCAGGACAATGAAGTCTATGATTATGTAATGAAGTGGCCCGAGACGCAGACATTTCTGACCAAGCTGCTGGATATGCTTCATTTCCTGATTCCGCAATACCGGAAGGAAGGCAAATCGCAGATCATTATCGGCATTGGCTGTACAGGCGGCAAACACCGCTCAGTGGCAATCGCTGAATATCTGGGCAAAATGCTGGGGGTTAGCGAGACGGAATCGGTAGCGGTCAGCCACCGGGATTCCGAGCGTGATCGGCATTAAGAGAGAAGGGATCAATAGTGGCTGAAGAACAAGGACAGCGCCCGCGTATCGTCGTTATGGGCGGGGGTACGGGGTTGTCTGTTATGCTTCGCGGTTTGAAGGAAAAGCCGCTTGATATTACAGCAATAGTCACTGTGGCCGATGACGGGGGCAGCTCCGGGATTCTGCGCAGTGAGCTGCAAATGCCGCCCCCCGGCGATATCCGCAATGTACTGACTGCGATGGCTGATGTAGAACCGCTCATGGCCCAGATCATGAGATACCGCTTCAGCAGCGGTGAAGGCTTGGCCGGGCATAGCCTCGGCAATCTGATTCTGGCGGCGCTTACGGATATCTCCGGTGATTTTGTCACCGCGGTCCGGGAGCTGAGCCGGTTATTCGCCGTGCGCGGCCGTGTGCTGCCTGCGGCCGGTGAGGCTGTGGTGCTGCATGCTGAGATGTCGGACGGCAGTATTATTACCGGTGAGTCCAAAATCCCGGAAGCCGGTGGTGTTATCAAACGCGTCTTCCTGGAGCCGGCCGATGTGGAACCGCTGCCGGAGGCTCTGGAAGCTATCCGCAATGCCGACGCCATCCTGTGCGGTCCGGGCAGTCTGTACACCAGTATTCTGCCGAACCTGCTGGTGCCGAAGCTTGCTGAGGCGGTTGTGGCTTCGGATGCAATCAAAATTTTTGTCTGCAATGTGATGACCCAGCCCGGTGAAACAGATAACTATACGGTTAGTGACCACCTTCAGGCGGTATATGATCACATCGGATTGCATCTGTTCGATTACGTGATCGTGAATGACGGTGAGATTCCCGAGCAGGTCCAGGTGAAGTATGCAGAGAAGGGTGCCCGCCCCGTGCAGCTTGACCGTGATGCTGTGGACGGCAACGGCTACAAGGTTATTGCCGACAAGCTGGTATTATTCAAGACCTATCTGAGGCATGATACAGATAAGCTCAGTCACCACATTTACCAGCTTGTACAGAATTGGATTTCCAGATAAGGTTATTCTAAGAACGGCTAAGCCGTTTCTGCTTGTAAGAACATGAAAGAGGTGAGCTCCTTGTCTTTTGCGGCCCTTACCAAAAAAGAGCTGACGATGGTGGAGAGCCAGCCTTGCTGCGAGAAAGCAGAGATGTCCGCGCTGATTCGGATGAACGGCTCGGTGCAGCTTTCCAGCAAAAAGGTAGTTCTCGACATTTCGACAGAGAACGCCGCGATTGCAAGGCGGGTATATTCTTTGCTTAAGAAATATTACCAGGTCCATATCGAGCTGCTCGTGCGTAAAAAAATGCGTTTGAAGAAGAATAACGTCTATATTGTACGTATCCCGAGCCACGTTCAGGAAATTCTGAAGGATTTGCGGATTGTCTCCGAGGGCTTCATCTTCACGGATGGGATTGATCCCGAAATTGTCAGCAAGAACTGCTGCAAACGCGCGTACCTGCGGGGGGCATTCATGGCCGGTGGATCAGTTAACAATCCCGAAGGATCTTCGTACCATCTGGAGATCGCTTCGATGTATGAGGAGCATTGCAAAGCGCTGGTGGATCTGGCTGGTGAATTTCACCTGAATGCCCGCTGCATCGAGCGTAAAAAAGGCTTTATCCTCTACATTAAGGAAGGCGAAAAAATTATCGAGTTCCTGAGTCTGATCGGTGCGCATCAAGCATTGTTCAAGTTCGAGGATGTGCGGATTATGCGCGATATGCGCAATTCCGTGAACCGGATCGTCAATTGCGAGACGGCCAACCTCAACAAGACCATAAGCGCGGCGGTGCGGCAGATCGAGAACATCAAGCTGCTGCAGCGTGAGGTGGGCCTTGAAAGCTTGCCGGATAAGCTGCGCGAGGTTGCCGAGATCAGATTGGCACACCCGGATATTAACCTTAAGGAAGTCGGCGAGATGCTGAAGGGTACGGTCAGTAAATCAGGGGTTAATCACCGTTTGCGCAAAATTGATGAGCTGGCTGACAAGGTTCGGGGCGGCTGATTATTTTTTTTCTAGTGCGGTTGAGTTTATAATGATATAATATTATAAAATTAATGTGAAATATTTGGGCAGATCTTAAATAGGGGGTAAGCGTTTCATGACAAAGCACCCGGTAGTTGTACGGTTGAAGACGGGGCTTCACGCTCGGCCGGCAGCATTGTTCGTGCAGGAAGCTAACAAATTTTCGTCGGAGATTTTCGTGGAAAAAGACGATAAAAAAGTGAACGCTAAAAGCATCATGGGTATTATGAGCCTGGCGATCAGTTCCGGCACGGAGATTTTTATCAGCGCGGACGGCGCCGATGCGGATCAAGCTGTAACCGCTTTGACTAGTCTTGTCAGCAAGGAAGAGCTTGAGAACCAGTAATTGTTGTGCAAGACCTTACTTAAAATTGTGTATGACAAAAAGCCCCTTGCGGGCTTTTTTTGTTTTCAATGTGCGTAACAGTCACAGCATACCCTTATAACACAAGACTCATGTAGCAGCAATCCTTTAGGTCAGGGTTGACTTCGAGCGCGCTCTAGCTAGTAAACTGAACGAAATCAATGAGGAGGCCTCTTCATGATTGACATGGAATTAACGATTCAGCAGGTAGCTGCAGAAACGGAGCTTAGTGTACACACCCTGAGATATTACGAAAGAATCGGTCTGATGGAACCGATAAGCCGGGCGACAAACGGTCATCGCTCTTACCGTCTGAAAGACCTGGAATGGATTGTGTTGCTTAAGCGGCTGCGTACTACGGGAATGCCGATCGCGCAAATGCAGCGGTTCGCGAACATGATGCGTTTGGGGGATGCGGGGATTACCCAGCGAAGGGCTCTGCTGGAGGAGCACGAGACGGACCTGCTCGGGCAGGTGAAAGAGCTCCAGGAAACGCTTGCTCTGCTGAAAGACAAGATTGCCTATTACAAGGCGTGGGAAGCGGGGCAGGGGTAAGGTAGGAGGGTGCTCCCGGATGAAGCTGGGAATTTATTATCGAGGAGGAACATTTCAATGCGTCAAATACCGCTAAGCAGCACGGGAATGCAAGTAAGTGTCATGGCTTTGGGATGCTTGAACTTTGGCTCCAGAGATGATCGGGAGACGTCCTATGGTTTGCTCGATGCATATGAGGGGGCGGGAGGGACGTTTCTGGACACATCCAACAACTATGCCTTCTGGAACGAGGGATGCGTCGGCGGGGAGAGTGAATTGCTGCTTGGACAGTGGATGAAGGAACGCGGGAACCGGAACCGGATGGTTGTGGCAACCAAGGTAGGGGCCAAGCCGACCTTCCCGGGCGGGGGCTTTGAGAACATAGAGGGGCTAAGCCGTAAAGCAATTGAACAGGCCCTGGATGAGAGTCTGTTGCGGCTCGGAACGGATTATGTCGATTTGTATTATGCTCACATTGATGACACAAAGATACCGTTGGAAGAGACGCTGGAGACGCTGGACGGGCTGGTTCGTGCGGGGAAGGTCAGAGCCATCGGCTGCAGCAATTATCGCATGCCGAGAGTAATTGAGGCACAAACTATTTGTGAGGCCCGCGGGTGGACCGGATACGCCTGCATCCAACAGCGGCACACGTTTCTCCATCCGCAGCCGGGAGCGGATTTCGGGATTCAGGTGAGTGCGGATGATGAACTGCTGAGCTATTGCCGGAGCCGGGATGACTTTGCGCTTCTGGCTTACTCGCCGCTGCTCAATGGCGCCTACACGAGACAGGACGGTTCCTTGCCGGATCAATACGAAGGGCCTGCTGCGCGAGTGAGGCTCAGTGTATTAAGGGAAGTTGCGGCTGAGATCGGAAGGACGCCGAATCAAGTCGTGCTGGCGTGGCTTATGCAAAGCGCACCTGCGGTGATACCTCTGATTGCTGTCAGCAGCAAGGCGCAATTGCAGGAGAACCTGGGCTCGCTGCACATTCGGCTGACGCCGGACCAACTGGACCGTTTAACTAAAGCTTAAGCTTATGGCGGTTCCCGATCGAAACCTGATGTTAAAAAAATTCGTAAATCTCCCCGAGGTTATGCAACTTTTGCCAAGCTATTCCGTCTAGTGGATACCAACACTTAATGAACAATGAAAGGGGATGGCAAACGTGAAGGCATGGGGTAAAACACTTGGAACAGTGCTGCTGGCGGGAAGCTTGATGATTGGGGGTTCTGCACTCAGTGGAGCGTTTCAAGCTCCTGAGAAGGCTTACGCCGAGGATGTGCAGAGAAATATCGTAAGTGTAACAGGCAAAGGAGAACTCGCAATTAAGCCGGACGTTGTTTATCTGTCTATCGGTGTCACCACCTCGGCTGCTACAGCAGAAGAGGCGCAGAAAACGAACGGAGCCAAGATCGCGAAGATTACCGCGCTGCTGAAGGGCACCTGGAGCATTGCCGACAAGGATATTCAGAGCACCCAGTTCAGCGTACAGCCGAACTACAGCTACAGTGAAAAAGACGGCCAGCAGGTTAAAGGGTACAATGCCCATCACACGCTGCAGGTAACCTACCGTGACCTGACTAAGGTTGGCGCATTGCTGGATGCCGCGTCCGCAGCTGGAGCGAACAACATTGGCAATGCTCAATTTGCCATTGAAGATCCTTCGGCATTTGAAACACAGGTCATCGAGAAAGCGATGGCCAATGCCGATGTAAAGGCAGCAGCTATTGCCAAAGCAGCCAAGCGCAGCCTGGGCCAGGTAGTCACGGTTACGCAGAATGATGACGGCAATAACCCGGTGGTTTACATGGAGAATGCAGCCATGTCCAAAGTCGCAGCAGATGCCGCTGGCGGAACCTCTGTTGAACCGGGAGAAGTAAAGGTATCGACACAGCTTAGCGTCGTGTATGAACTGAAATAGGCAACAGAGCTTGAGAGGCGCTTCTTCTGCTGTACGGCAGAGGTGGGGCCTTTCTTTTTTTCGCGGAGCTGAATTGAAATCTCTCATTTTGTTTAAAGAAATGTAATAAGGAGCCTTGGAATCATCCGAAAAGCTTAAGAAACTGTAAAGTGCATTGTAACAACCGCAGTTCCTGATTTCTCTATAATAGTAAGAGTGAATGGGGGACAGCAGTTGTCCCGCTACAGAACCAATGGAAGGGGAATAATTATGAATTACATATCGAAGCAACAGGCCCGTAAATGGGGGGCAGGTATTTTGGCGGCAGGCATTCTGCTAAGCGGAGGGCTCTTACCGGCAGAGACAGGTCAGGCCGCAGCATCCACAGCTCAGTCAAAAACTGCAAATTCTCAGGTTGTATTGAAGGTAAATGGGAAGATCGCCCAACAGACCGGCATTGTCCGCGAAGGCAAGGTATGGGTTCCGGTGACTTTTATGCGTGATGCTCTGGGCATGCCGCTGACCTATGATAAGGCGGAGAAGACTTATACGATTGGCAAAGGAACGACGCAGGTTAAGCTTTCGGTATACGATTATGAAATCTCCATCTCGGTCAATGATTTCTATATCAGCCAGTATGAAGCGAAGAGCATCAATAACCGGATTTTTGTACCGTTTGATCTGCTCAGCGATTTCCTGGGATATAAGGGAGACTGGAGTGCGGCTACCAGCCGGCTGAATGTCGTGAGCAAACCTCAGAATGCAATTACCGTCAAGACGGAGAGCATTATCAAGGACCGGAAGGACGCTCCGATCAAGCTGAGTTACCCGCAGTTCAGCGGGCTGGCGAATGCAGAGGCGCAGCAGAAGATCAATAACACGGTCAAACAAATCTTTACCCAGTTCGCAGCCGACGCTGAGAAAGAGATTGCGAATAAAATGGAGAATGACCGGCCGTATGAGTTCGACGGAGGGTATGTGATCACCTACAACCAGGATGGCATCCTCAGTCTGATCACGAACCAGTACAGCTATCTTGGCGGCGCTCACGGGTCAACTTACCGTAATGCTCTTACCTTCTCTCTAAAGGACGGCAAACGTCTCCTGATCGGTGATCTGCTTAAGGCGAATCCTAATTATAAAAAAGAACTTAACGCCAAGCTGTCCAAGCTGATTAAGGCAGAAGGCGGCTACCTCGGCGGGTTCACCGGACTTAACACCGAGAAGAACTTTTATGTTAAGGATGGCAAATTGGTAGTCTTCTTCCAGCTCTACGAATATACCGCCTACGCTGCCGGGTTCCCGACTTATGAGTTTACCTTCAAAGAACTGCTGCCGGATGGAAGCAGCCCGTTTGCGGCGCTGAAATAGGCGCTCTCCGCGAGTGCCCTGTATGGACACCTCTCCGTTGCCTGACCGCTCCGTCATTCATAAGCTAAAGGAGGAACTAGCTTATATGCGGGGAGGGAGAGTTATGAGCTATCAGTACACAGCAATTGGCGACTCCTTGACTACCGGGTTCGGGGCACTTCCGGGCAATGGATTCGTGCCAGTCTACCGCAGATTGGCGGAGAGACGGCTGCGTGTGCCAATCAATGCGGCCAATTTAGGTATAAATGGTCTGACAACGGAGGGAATGGAGGGGCGGCTGCGGAGTGATTCGATATTCCGCCAGAATGTTCGAAATGCTGATATTATCACGTTATCCATCGGTGGCAATGATTTGATTAAAGCGGCCAAATCGACAGCGCTTCGTCCGGGCGATCTGTCTCCCGTGTTGCAGAAGTCCCTTCGCGAATGTAAAAGAAATTTCAGCGATATTATGGGCTTGCTTTGGCAGTTGAAGGCAAGAAGTCCTAATCCCTATATCATTCGGGTCGTTGGATTATACAACCCCTATCCTCAGCTAATGGAGGCTACGGACTGGGTGCGGCAGTTCAACCGCTATGCTGCGGGATACAGCAGCAGTGTATGCGGCTTTGCTTCTATTTATTATGAGTTTGCCGGCAACGAGCGGAGCCTGCTGTCACTAGATCATCTGCATCCTAACGGAAGAGGCTACCGCGTTATCGCCGGGAAGCTGGATGCTCTGGGCTATGGAAGGCTTAGGTAAATCAAATCTGTTGCTGTTATGCCAAAAAAGAGGAGGCTTCGAACCCGTCAGGGTCTGAAGCCTCCTCTTTTTTTATTGTGTGTCTGATCCGGATTACACGCCTGCAGGAAGCGTCTTCTCGATAACTTTATCAACAAGACCGTATTCAGCCGCTTCGGTGGCGCTCATGAAGTAGTCGCGGTCTGTGTCCTTCTCGATCTTCTCCAGCGGTTGACCGGTACGGTCAGCCAGAATGCGGTTCAGCTTGTCGCGCATCTTAAGGATGCGGCGGGCACGGATTTCGATGTCCGTCGCCTGACCTTGAGCGCCGCCCAGCGGCTGGTGAATCATAATTTCGCTGTTTGGCAGCGCAAAGCGTTTGCCTTTGGCACCGGCGTTCAGCAGGAACGCTCCCATGGAAGCGGCCATGCCCACACAGATGGTGGAAACATCCGGCTTGATGTATTGCATTGTATCAAATATAGCCATTCCGGCTGTAATAGAACCGCCAGGGCTGTTCACATACAGGTGAATATCCTTTTCCGGGTCTTCGGCAGCCAGGAACAGCATTTGTGCGATGATGGAGTTGGCTACCACGTCATTAACCTCCGTTCCGAGGAAAATGATGCGGTCCTTCAGCAGGCGGGAATAGATGTCATAAGCGCGCTCACCGCGGTTGCTCTGTTCTACTACCATAGGAATATAACTCACGTGGAAAACCTCCTTGAATTGGTTCTTCGAATGTGTTCATTTTTTACTGTTACCGTATTAACCACATGATAAACAAATTCAAACAAAAAGTCAAAGAAAGTCAAACTTAGTTTATAAAAAAAGAGCCAGCAAGCGGCTCTTTGGTTAATTACTATATGGATGGCGCGCCCGCCAAGAATCGAACTTGGATCTCAGGCTTCGGAGGCCTACGTCATATCCATTGGACCACGGGCGCAACAGAAATTATTATAATATATTTATTTATTAAATGCAACGGAAAATCACAGCGCTGTCAAAACTTCTTCATCCGGCTCCATACCCCCGGGTTTCTAACGACCTTCCATGAGGCGTGAGATGTATAAGATGAAAAGAGGTTGAGAATTATACTCTGCGAAGACTTGCACTCCGCGTGAGTTTTGGGTAGAATATTGGTGGGACTTAAAAAGTTAACCCGGGACATTTTGAGACCATGAACGAGGGAATAAGAGGAAGACGAAGTTGCAGGAGTGAAGGCATGCGTAATTTATTAGAAATCCAAAAGCAGCTTTTGCCTGATCTCATGGATACCCTTAAGAGACGTTACACGATTCTACATCAGATCATGCTGTCCGATATTATTGGGCGTAGAACACTTGCGGCTTCGCTTGATATGACCGAGCGGGTGCTCCGCGCCGAGACGGATCTTCTGAAATCGCAAGGGCTCATTGAGATCGAGAGCGTAGGCATGCGTATAAGCGATGCCGGACGCAGACTGCTTGACTTGCTGGAGCCGATCGCCAAGAGCCTGTTTGGCCTGGATGATCTGGAAGAGAAAATTCGTACAACGTATGGTCTGAACAAAGTGATTGTTGTACCTGGCGATTGCGAAACGTCACCGTTCACGAAGCGTGAGCTGGGGCGCGCAGGAGCCAAGGCATTGCTCGGTGTGCTGCGTTCCGATGATACCATTGCCGTCACCGGCGGTTCAACGCTGGCTGAGATGGCGGATCAGCTGCCACCCCCATTATCCCTTTCCTATAAGAACGCTTGGTTTGTGCCGGCGCGCGGAGGCTTGGGAGAGAGCATGGAGATTCAGGCTAACACCATCGCCTCAACGATGGCCAAGCGGATTGGCGCCAATTACCGTCTGCTGCATGTGCCCGATCTGCTTAGTGAAGATGCATATCAGTCACTGGCGCTTGACGCAAATATTGGAGAGATCGTGCAAATCATCCGCAGATCGCGTATTATTGTGCATGGGATTGGCGATGCCATTGAAATGACCCGCCGCCGCAAGCTGGATGAGGCTACAGTCTCGGAGATTCAAGGCGAAGGAGCGGTTGCCGAATCGTTCGGCTATTATTTCAATGAAGAGGGCCAGGTTGTCCACACCATGCTGACGATGGGATTGCGTCTGGAGGATATCATCCGCACAGAAGTTGTAGTAGGTATTGCCGGCGGCAAACGCAAGGCTAAGGCAATACATGCGATGCTGCGGTTCGGGCAAGAGGATATTCTCGTTACAGATGAGGCTGCTGCTATCGAAATCGGCAAAGAAATCGACAAACAAATGCAGCCGGTGGGGTAATTCCCGAAATATGGGAGGCATGCGAAGTTATTTTGCATTATACTTAACATTGTTGTCTTGACAAGCTTAACCGCCTGTCTTGAATAAATAAAATGAAATCTAGGAGGAACTATTCAATGAGTGTAAAAGTTGGTATTAACGGTTTTGGACGTATTGGACGCCTTGCATTCCGCCGTATTCAAAATGTAGAAGGTATCGAAGTGGTAGCAATCAACGACTTGACTGACGCTAAGATGCTTGCTCATTTGCTTAAATATGATACAACTCAAGGTAAATTCCAAGGAGACGTTGAAGTACATGACGGCTTCTTCAAAGTGAACGGCAAAGACGTTAAGGTTCTGGCTAACCGCAACCCTGAAGAACTTCCTTGGGGCGAGCTCGGCGTTGACATCGTTCTGGAATGCACAGGCTTCTTCACAACTAAAGAAGCTGCTGAGAAGCACCTTAAAGGCGGAGCTAAAAAAGTAGTAATCTCCGCTCCAGCTACAGGTGACATGAAGACTGTTGTATACAACGTTAACCATGACATCCTGGATGGTACTGAAACAGTAATCTCCGGCGCATCTTGCACAACTAACTGCCTGGCTCCAATGGCAAAAGTTCTGAACGACAAGTTCGGAGTTGTTGAAGGCCTGATGACTACTATCCACGCTTACACTGGCGACCAGAACACACTTGATGCTCCACATGCTAAAGGCGACTTCAGACGCGCCCGCGCTGCTGCTGAGAACATCGTTCCTAACACTACCGGTGCTGCTAAGGCTATCGGTCTGGTAATTCCAGAACTGAAAGGCAAACTTGACGGCGCAGCACAACGTGTACCTGTAGCTACTGGTTCCCTGACTGAGCTGGTTACTGTTCTTGAAAAGAAAGTTACTGTTGAAGAACTGAACGCAGCTATGAAAGCAGCTTCCGATCCAGAAACTTACGGCTACACTGAAGATGAACTCGTATCTTCCGACATCAAGGGTATGACTTTCGGTTCCCTGTTCGATGCTACGCAGACTAAAGTTATGACTGTTGGCGACAAACAACTGGTTAAAACTGTTGCTTGGTACGACAACGAAATGTCCTACACTGCACAGCTCGTTCGCACTTTGGAACACTTCGCTAAGCTTGCTAAGTAAGACCCGATTAATATAAGCAGCATCTATAGAGCGGAAACAGAAGTTCCTTGTTTCCGCTCTTTCTAAATGGATTCGTGATGGAACCAATTTTGGGTGTGGAGGAAAAATAATCATGAACAAAAAAAGTGTCCGTGATGTAGAAGTAACAGGCAAACGCGTATTTGTACGCGTAGATTTCAACGTGCCAGTGGAAGACGGCAAGATCACTGATGATACCCGTATCCGCGAAACCCTTCCAACGATTAAATACCTGATTGAGAACGGTGCAAAGGTCATTCTGGCCAGCCACATGGGCCGTCCTAAAGGTCAATTCGTTGATTCCATGCGTCTTACCGTTGCTGCTGTCCGTCTGTCCGAGCTGCTCGGCAAACCGGTAGCCAAGGCTGATGAAGCTGTCGGCGATGCAGTCAAAGCGAAAATTGCTGAGCTGAACAATGGTGATGTGCTTGTGCTTGAGAATGTCCGTTTCTATCCGGGCGAAGAAAAGAACGATCCTGAACTGGCTAAGCAGTTCGCAGAACTGGCTGACCTGTTCGTCAACGATGCATTCGGCGCGGCTCACCGTGCACATGCTTCGACAGAAGGTATCGCTCATTTCCTGCCTGCGGTATCCGGTCTTCTGATGGAGAAAGAATTGTCTGTACTGGGCAAAGCTCTCTCGAATCCAGAGCGTCCTTTCACTGCCATCATCGGCGGTTCCAAAGTTAAAGATAAAATTGACGTTATCGACAACCTGCTGACTCTGGCTGACAACGTTCTGATTGGCGGCGGCCTTTCCTACACGTTCACCAAAGCTCAAGGCTTCGAAATCGGAAATTCCCTGGTAGACAACGACAAAATCGATGCGGCTCTCGGATTTATGGAGAAAGCCAAAGCACTGGGCAAAAACTTCGTGCTTCCGGTTGACGTAGTTGTAGCCGACAAGTTCGGTGCAGATGCCAACACCCAAGTAGTTGATGTGACTGAGATCCCAGCGGGCTGGGAAGGTCTGGACATCGGTCCAAAGACACGTGAAATTTATGCCGACATCATCAAGAACTCCAAGCTGGTTGTCTGGAACGGGCCGATGGGCGTGTTCGAAATCGACATCTTCGCTGAAGGTACAAAGGCTGTAGCACAGGCTTGTGCAACAACTGAAGGCTACACTGTAATCGGCGGCGGTGATTCCGCGGCTGCAGCAGAAAAATTCCACCTGGCTGACCAAATGGACCACATCTCCACTGGCGGCGGCGCATCGCTCGAGTTCATGGAAGGCAAGGCGCTTCCTGGCGTAGAAGCACTGAACGACAAGTAAGACGTAGAAGGTAGAAGGAGGCAATTCATTACTATGAGCAGAACACCTATTATCGCCGGTAACTGGAAGATGTTCAAAACCGTTCCGGAAGCTGAAAGCTTCGTTGCTGAAGTTAAAGGCAAAGCAGAGGTGGAAGGCGTAGAAACTGTTATCTGCGCTCCATTCACGAACCTGCCTGCCCTGGTTGCAGCGGTTAAAGGCACCAGCATCAAAATCGGAGCACAAAACCTGCACTTTGAAGATAACGGTGCTTACACAGGCGAAATCAGCGGCGTAATGCTGAAGGAGCTTGGCGTAGACTATGTTATCATCGGACACTCCGAGCGCCGTGCTTATTTTGGCGAAACGGACGAAATCGTGAACAAAAAGATGCATGCGGCATTCCGCCACGGCATCACTCCAATTGTCTGCGTTGGCGAAAAGCTCGAAGAGCGTGAAGCAGACCAGACGAAAGCTGTCTGCAAGGTTCAAACAGAAGGCGCATTTGCCGGCCTTAGCGCTGAGCAGGCAGCAAGTGTAGTCATTGCCTACGAGCCTATCTGGGCTATCGGTACAGGCAAATCCTCCACTTCACAGGACGCCAACGAGGTTATCGCCTACATCCGTACTCTTGTAAAAGATCTGTACGATGGAGCGACTGCTGAAGCTGTGCGTATCCAATACGGCGGCAGCGTGAAGCCTGAGAATGTAACGGAGTACATGAGTCAAAGCGACATCGACGGCGCACTCGTCGGCGGTGCCAGTTTGCAGCCTGCTTCCTTCGTTTCATTGGTTGAGGGGGCGAAGTAAGGATGTCAGCACCAAAACCTGTAGCATTGATCATCATGGATGGTTTCGGTTTGCGTAACACGACTGAAGGCAACGCTGTTGCCCAAGCCAACAAGCCGAACTATGACCGTTACCTGAAACAGTATCCGAACACTACGCTTACCGCTAGCGGTGAAGCTGTAGGCCTGCCGGAAGGCCAGATGGGGAACTCCGAAGTGGGTCACCTTAACATCGGCGCCGGCCGGATTGTATATCAGGACCTGACCCGTATCGACAAGTCGATTCGTGAAGGGGAATTCTTCGAGAATGAAACGCTGGTTGCTGCTGTAAGAAGCGCCAAATCAACCGGCAAGAAGCTTCACCTGTATGCGCTGGTATCCGACGGAGGGGTGCACAGCCATATCAATCACCTGTTCGCAATGCTTGATCTGGCCAAGAAAGAAGATATGCACGAAGTGTATATCCACGCTTTCATGGATGGACGCGACGTACCTCCCGACAGCGGACAAAAGTTCGTCCGGGATCTGATCGCCAAGATTGAGGAAGTAGGCGTAGGCAAGATTGCTACGGTATCCGGGCGTTATTTCGCAATGGACCGTGACAAGCGCTGGGAACGCGTAGAGAAGGCTTACCGTGCAATGGTCTACGGTGAAGGCCCGAAATATACCGATGCGCTGCAAGCGATCACTGAATCCTACAAGAATTCCGTGTATGATGAATTTGTTGAGCCAAGTGTCATTGTGGACAGCGAAGGCAAACCGACAGCGACAGTAGAGAGCGGCGATTCCGTCGTGTTCCTCAATTTCCGTCCTGACCGTGCGATTCAGTTGTCGCAAGTATTCACCAACTCGGATTTCCGCGGCTTCGACCGTGGTCCTTTGTTCCCGCAAGGCCTGCATTTTGTATGTCTGACCACCTTCAGTGAAACGGTTCAAGGTTATGTAGCTTATTCACCGAAGAACCTGGACAATACGCTGGGTGAAGTGCTTGTACAGCAGAACAAGAAGCAGCTGCGTATCGCGGAAACCGAAAAGTATCCGCACGTAACCTTCTTCTTCAGCGGCGGACGCGATGAGGAGCTTCCAGGCGAAACCCGCATCCTGATCAACTCGCCAAAAGTGGCAACCTATGACCTTAAGCCTGAGATGAGCGCATACGAAGTGGCGGCGGCCTGCGTAGCAGAAATCGAAGCAGATAGACAGGATGCCATTATCCTTAACTTTGCGAACCCTGACATGGTAGGACACTCCGGCATGCTGGAGCCAACCATCAAGGCGGTTGAAGTAACGGATGAATGTGTGGGCAAGGTTGTGGATGCAGTAGTTGCTAAAGGCGGCGTTGCGATCATCATTGCCGACCACGGTAATGCCGATATGGTGTTTGACGAGCAGGGACGTCCGTTCACGGCTCATACCACCAACCCGGTTCCTTTCATCGTGACTAGTGAGCATGTTGTACTGCGCGAATCCGGTATTCTCGCAGATGTGGCTCCGACAATCTTAGATCTGATGGGACTTCCGCAGCCAGCGGAAATGACCGGACAATCCATGATTGCCAGCCGCAAATAAGATGAACCCCGGCAATACCTGCAACACTAAAAACCAATGTTAAAAGGAGATTAACTTACATGACTATTATTTCTGATGTGTACGCTCGCGAAGTCCTCGACTCCCGCGGTAACCCTACTGTAGAGGTTGATGTTTATCTGGAATCCGGCGCTAAAGGCCGCGCTATCGTTCCTTCCGGCGCTTCCACTGGCGCTCATGAAGCTGTAGAGCTTCGTGACGAAGACAAAAACCGTTACCTGGGCAAAGGCGTTCTGAAAGCTGTTGAGAACGTGAACGAAATCATCGCTCCAGAAGTTATCGGTATGGACGCTCTTGACCAGCTGGGTATCGACAAAGCGATGATCGCTCTGGACGGAACTCACAACAAAGGCAAACTCGGCGCTAACGCAATCCTGGCTGTGTCGATGGCTGTTGCCCGCGCTGCTGCTGCTGCTCTGGACGTTCCTTTGTATGTATACCTGGGCGGATTCAACGCTAAGCAACTTCCAGTTCCAATGATGAACATCGTTAACGGCGGCGCACATGCCGACAACAACGTTGACGTACAAGAGTTCATGGTTCTGCCAGTTGGCGCACCTAGCTTCAAAGAAGCTCTTCGTACAGGCGCGGAAATCTTCCACGCTCTAAAATCCGTACTTAAAGGCAAAGGCCTGAACACTGCAGTTGGCGACGAAGGCGGATTCGCTCCTAACTTCACTTCCAACGAAGATGCACTGTCCTCCATCATGGAAGCTATCGTAAAAGCCGGTTACAAACCAGGCGTTGACGTATTCCTGGGTATGGACGTTGCTTCCACCGAGTTCTTCAAAGACGGTAAATACCACCTGGAAGGCGAAGGAAAATCCTTCACTCCTGCTGAATTCGTTGACCTGCTGTCTTCCTGGGTTGATAAATACCCAATCATCACTATCGAAGATGGCTGCTCCGAAGATGACTGGGAAGGCTGGAAATTGCTCACTGAAAAATTGGGCAACAAAATCCAGCTCGTTGGTGATGACCTGTTCGTAACCAACACTGAGCGTCTGAGCAAAGGTATCGAAGAAGGCATTGGTAACTCCATCCTGATCAAAGTTAACCAAATCGGTACTTTGACTGAAACCTTCGATGCAATCGAAATGGCAAAACGTGCAGGCTACACTGCAGTTGTATCTCACCGTTCCGGTGAATCCGAAGACAGCACCATCGCTGATATCGCTGTGGCAACCAATGCCGGCCAGATCAAAACAGGTGCTCCTTCCCGTACAGACCGTATCGCTAAGTACAACCAATTGCTTCGCATCGAAGACGAACTGGGTGAACTGGCTCAATACAACGGCCTGAAATCCTTCTACAACCTCAAAAGATAATTGCTTTTGAGATAAGCTGCACGAGGCCTGCCGAATCCGGCAGGCTTTTTTTACATATACCTATTAAGAAAACTCTATTCTACCAGGTGGAAGGTTGTATTCGTATCAGGGCTATGATAAAATAAAAATGCTGTTTATGAGACGTGAAACCTAATTTAGCATAGATAGTGATGCTTGGACGTAGGAGGTGGAAGTGAATGGATATCTTTTTGAAAATAGTGCTCCTGATTTTTTCCGTCGGTCTGATTGCGGTCGTTCTTCTGCAAAAAGGGAAAAGCGCAGGTCTCTCCGGTGCCATCTCCGGCGGTGCTGAGCATCTCTTCGGTAAAACCAAAGCACGCGGTATGGAGCTCGTACTGCAGCGTGTTACGGTTGGATTAGCGGCAGGATTCTTTATTATGTCGATTCTTGTGGCTGTTCTGGTTGACTAAATTGCTTACAGTAAGCCTTTGCTCTATTCTGAATGGAATGGGGCAGGGGCTTTTTTGTTATAACCTGAGGTCCTTGATCTTAACAGGGATGCTTGAGATTGATTTCGTGTATACTAGGGTATGAGGTATATAGAGGTAAAATTTACTTGAATGAGTACAGGCAGTATAGGACAAGACATACATATATGCCAGCGGCATGAACAATGCTGCGGAGGGCCGAGGTGACGAAGTTGATAACACAAGAGCAATTACTGGAGTTCATGCGGGAGACCGCTTATAAACCGCTCACGTACGATGAACTGGTGAGCCATTTCGCGATAGAGGATAGTGAATCGTTCAAAGCCTTCGAGGAACTGCTGCTTGGATTGGAGCAGGACGGAAGGATGATACTGACGCGCAATGGCCGCTACGGTGTGCCGGAGCGGATGGATATGCTGCGCGGGCGCGTGCAGGCACATGCGAAGGGTTTTGCTTTTCTGATTCCTGATGACCGCGATCATCCCGATATTTACATTAATGCCAATGATCTGAAGGGCGCAATGAACGGCGACATTGTACTGGTGCGCATAACGTCGCGAAGCTGGTCTGGCGGGCGTATGGAAGGCGAAGTCGTACGGATTGTTAAAAGAGGGGTGCTGCAAACGGTCGGCGTGTTCCAAAGCCTGGAGACTTACGGCTTTGTGCTGCCGGATGATAAGCGGATTAACCGCGATATTTTTATCCCTAAGCAGTCCTTCAAGGGAGCAGTTGACGGCGAGAAGGTTGTCGTACGGATTGTGAGCTACCCGGAAGGCCGGGCAGCGGCGGAAGGGGAAATTATCGAGATTCTCGGGCATAAGGATGATCCTGGGGTGGACATTTTGTCGGTGATCCGCAAACACCAGCTTCCGGAGGCTTTTCCGGCTGAAGTCATGCGTGAAGCGGAGCAGGCGCCGGATTCGATTACGGAGGAAGAAATCATCCAGCAGGGACGCCGCGATCTGCGCGGGCTGAACATTGTCACGATTGACGGCGCGGATGCCAAGGACCTGGATGATGCGGTAAATGTGCAGCGTCTGGAGAACGGGCACTACAAGCTGGGCGTGCATATTGCCGACGTCGGCTATTACGTTCGTGAAGGCTCTGAGCTGGACAAGGAAGCTTATGACCGCGGCTGCAGCGTATATTTGGTGGACCGGGTTATCCCGATGCTCCCGCATCGCCTGTCGAACGGCATTTGCAGCTTAAATCCTAAGGTGGACCGGCTGACGATGTCCTGTGAGATGGAATTCGACGAGCATATGAAGGTCGTGAAGCATGATGTTTTTACGAGTGTAATTCGTACCAAAGAAAGAATGACATACTCCGATGTCCGCAAAATCGTTGAAGATGAAGATCCCGAGCTGCTGGAACGCTACAGCCCGCTGATTGAGGACTTCCGCCTGATGAAAGAGCTCGCTATGAAGCTTCGCGATGCACGGATGCGGCGCGGTGCGGTTGATTTTGACTTCGAGGAGAGCAAAATCATCGTCGACGAGACCGGCAAAGCAGTTGATATCGTAAAACGTGAGCGCTCGGTGGCGGAGCAGATTATCGAGGAATTCATGCTGGCGGCAAATGAGACGGTGGCGGAGCATTTCCACTGGCTGAAGGTGCCTTTCCTATACCGGATTCACGAAGATCCGGACCCGGAGAAGCTGCAGAACTTCATGGCCTTCGCGGCTAACTTTGGCTATCATGTCAAAGGCCGGGGCAACTCGGTGCATCCGCGCGCCCTGCAGGATTTACTGGAGCAGATTCAAGGCACGAAGGAACAGACGGTAATCAGCACCATGATGCTGCGCTCCATGAAGCAGGCGAAATATGATGCGGAGAACACGGGCCACTTCGGTCTGGCAGCGGAATTCTACTCGCATTTCACCTCGCCGATCCGCCGTTACCCCGACTTGGTCATTCACCGTGTAATGCGTGAGGTCATGGAGAGCGGCGGAGCGCTGACGGAAAAGCGTCATGAATATCTCGCCAGCCGGATGCCTGACATTGCCCAGCAGTCCTCGGAACGCGAGCGTGTGGCGGTGGAGGCGGAGCGTGATACGGAGCAGTTGAAGAAGGCTGAGTATATGCAGGACAAGGTAGGCGAAGAATTCGACGCCATGGTCAGCAGTGTAACCAACTTCGGCATGTTCATTGAGCTGGATAATACCGTCGAAGGCCTGATCCGTCTCAGCGCGCTGACCGATGATTATTACCACTTCGACGAAGCCCACATGGCGCTCATTGGCGAGCGCACGTCCAAGGTGTTCCGCATTGGCGACGAGGTGAAGATTCGCGTCGCCAAGGTCAACATGGACGACTACACGATTGACTTCGAGCTGGTCGACATGAAGCCGCGCGCGGCTGGCGAGCACCGCAGCTACGGCGGCCGCCCCGGCAAGGGCGGCCGTGGGGGTAACGGCGGCTTCGCCAAGCCGTTCGGCAAAGCCGGCGGCAAGGGCCGCGCCGGCGGTAAGGGCAAGCCCGGCAGCGCAGCAGCGGGCAAAGGCAAGTCCGGCGCGGGGGCACGCGCCTGGGAAGAGCCGCGCGCAGCGGCAGAGGCCAGCGGCGGTGCATCGGCTGGCGGGCGCGGCAAGCGCGGGGGCGGCGGCCCGGCAGAGGCAGCGCGCCGGGCCTTCGCGGCCGTGGAGCGCGGCGGCGGCAGCGCGCGCGACCGGGACCGCAGCGGCGGGCGAAGCCGCGGCGGTGAGGCCGGAGGCGGTGCCGGGGGACGCGGCATCAGCTTCGGCTTTGGCTCCGGCAAGGGCGGCTACGGCGCCCCTACAGGCGGAGCAGAGGGCAGCGAGCTACGCGGCGTAGACGCCAGCACGCGGTTCCGCAGCCGCGAGGATCTCGGCAGCGGGGCAAAGGCGGGCGGCGGCGGAGACAAGAGCCGCCGCAAAAAGAAGAAGAAGGGCGGCGTCTTCATCAGCCCTTCCGTGACGCCAGGCAACATCGAGCGGAGCGACAAGAGCGGCAATTCTGAGGGCAGCGGCCGCCGCAAGAAGAAGAAAAAAACGAAAGAATAAGCAGAATGCGATAAGAGCGTTGTTTCCTTTGTGAGGGAGCAGCGCTTTTTTTGAAAATGATTAGTAACGCTTGTGTCATCATAGCCTCCCTTGTATGATCGTTAAAATTGCTCAGCGCAGGGGAGGATCTCAGAGCAATCGCTTACGAAATGAATCACGAGATTGGAAGAAGTGGAAAAAGGAAACCTAATCTGCGAATTTCACTGATTTTTTGGTGATTAGATGGAGAAAGTAGACTTAATTCTCTCCATTTCCATCCATTCAGTGATTTTATAAGGAAATAAGTGGAGTTTTTCCTGCTAACCATCCGGGGGAGGAGTCACTCAGCGGAATGAAGTGGAGAAATTCAGACTGTTGAGAAAGTCCATTTCTAAGCTGCAAAAGCTAAATGGAAATCCAAACGGCGTCCAATGAGATGAATTTCACAGGTACTCATATACAAACGGAGAACATGGGCCTCCTT
>NZ_JBVYOK010000035.1:0-49965 GCF_056120445.1 Paenibacillus sp. sgz302115 | reverse complement strand
AGGGGTTCCACGCGTACCCATCCCGAACACGACCGTTAAGCCCTCCAGCGCCGATGGTACTTGGACCGAAGGGTCCTGGGAGAGTAGGACGCCGCCAAGCAACATGAAGCCATTGTTGAGCAATCGACAGTGGCTTTTTTTTGTTGGAATTATATACTTTTCTGATCCTATGGACAGTGTTAAATCATGGATACGCATTGCAGAATTGTCCACTCTATACGGACTTTCGTCCAAGAATTCGCTTACCCGGTGTCCGTTTTCCGAATACTTTCTCAGATGATGTAATATTCTTGACAGGCCAAAAGCCCTTTGCTAAGATGGCAATAATATATTTTTGGACAAGCATCTCAAACCTTAATTGAAGATACGGATACGTCTAGCTTTCAGGTCTTTATCGGTGTCTGTCTGGTATGGACTTGAGCCTTAGTTTCTTCATCATAAAGTTTGCGGGCAGTTAGAATAACATATAATCGAGGAGGAATGACCCAGGTGTGGGAAGATAAGTTTGGCAAAGAAGGATTAACTTTTGATGATGTGCTGCTGGTGCCGCGTAAATCCGAGGTGCTGCCGAAGGAAGTAGATCTGGCCACGGTACTAAGCAAAAATGTGAAGCTGAACATCCCTTTGATGAGTGCGGGTATGGATACGGTCACGGAAGCAGCTATGGCGATTGCAATTGCCCGTGAGGGTGGGATCGGCATTATTCATAAGAATATGTCCGTGGAGCAGCAGGCGGAAGAGGTGGACCGCGTGAAGCGCTCCGAAAGTGGCGTTATTACGAATCCTTTTTCTCTTACACCAGAACACTTGGTATCCGATGCTGAAGTCCTGATGGGGAAATACCGTATTTCCGGTGTGCCTATCGTCGATGAAAGCAATAAGCTGGTTGGAATTCTAACGAATCGCGATCTTCGCTTTATTCATGATTTCAATATTCAGATCAAAGAAGTAATGACACATGATAACCTGGTCACCGCTGCCGTGGGTACTACGCTTCAGGAGGCAGAAGTTATTTTGCAGCGTCATAAGATTGAGAAGCTGCCTCTGGTGGATGAGAACAACATTCTCAAGGGTCTGATTACTATAAAAGATATCGAAAAAGCCATTCAATTCCCGAATGGTGCCAAGGATGCTCACGGCCGTCTGCTGGTTGGTGCAGCGATTGGGATTTCCAAGGACATGCTTGAACGGACAGAAGCTTTGGTAAAAGCCGGAGTCGATCTTATTACTGTCGATTCCGCACATGGTCACCATATCAATATTATTGATGCTGTCCGCAAATTGCGTGAGCTGTACCCGGATCTTACAATTATAGCCGGCAATGTGGCCACCGGAGAAGCAACCCGTGAGCTGATTGAAGCCGGAGCTTCAGTAGTTAAGGTGGGAATTGGTCCTGGCTCGATCTGTACCACACGTGTAATTGCCGGTATCGGTGTACCTCAGATTACAGCGATCTATGATTGTGCTACAGTAGCCCGCGAGTATGGTATTCCAATTATTGCGGACGGCGGGATTAAATACTCCGGAGAGATTACCAAAGCTATCGCTGCTGGAGCATCTGCTGTTATGATGGGCAGCATGTTTGCCGGTACGGAAGAAAGCCCGGGGGAATCGGAAATTTACCAGGGCCGCAAATTCAAAGTGTACCGTGGTATGGGCAGTATGAGTGCTATGAAGCAGGGCAGTAAGGACCGCTACTTCCAGGATGATGACAAGAAGCTGGTTCCGGAAGGCATTGAAGGGCGCGTTGCTTTTAAAGGAAGTCTTTCCGATACGGTTCATCAACTGATTGGCGGCCTGCGCTCAGGTATGGGATACTGCGGAACGAAGAATTTGACAGAGCTGCGTAACGATACTACGTTTATCCGGATTACCGGAGCCGGGTTGCGCGAGAGTCATCCGCATGATGTACAGATTACAAAGGAAGCTCCTAACTATTCCTTGTAATTTGGCGTATATTTTATGGACAGGCAGGACTAATTCGTCCTGCCTGTCTTTTTTTGCAGGTACCCCTGTGTTAGAATAGAACAAGCAATAATATGAGGGCAAAAAGGAGAGTAGTAATCATTGAAGCACAAGCGTAAATTCAGCGGTAAACAATTTGTGATTAAGACAGCGGCAGTAGGTCTGCTTTTAAATATGTTAGCATTTCCTGTAGGTTCGGTACTGGCTGAAGCGGCGAAGACACCGGCAACGACTAAGTCGGGCACGGCAGCAACAACAACTCCTAAGACAACTGCAGTTAAGATTCCTTCGGTAGAGAGTCTTGGACTTAACTTGAAATCGGCGGTATTGATTGAAGCCTCCACGGGTGAGGTGCTTATGTCCTTGAATGCGGACGTTGCTCTGCCTCCGGCAAGTATGACGAAGATGATGACGGAATACCTTGTTGCGGATGCCGTAAAGAAAGGCCAGCTCTCTTGGGATCAGAAGGTCATTGTGCAGGAGAATGCCTCCAAGCAAATTGGCTCGCGTATTTTTCTGGCACAAGGGGATGAACATACTGTAAAAGAGCTCTATATAGCGATGGCGGTAGGCTCTGCAAATGATGCCACTGTAGCTTTGGCGGAGCAGGTAGCAGGATCTGAGCAGCAATTTGTAGCATTAATGAACGAAACTGCGCAGAAGATGGGCATGAAGACAGCTTATTTCATTAACTCAACCGGCCTTGACCGGGCCGATATGCCTGCGAAATTCCAACCCAAGACTGACCGTGAAACCGTAATGTCTGCTATGGATGCAGCCATTCTCGCCAAATATATTGTTACCGATCATCCTGATTTCTCGGATTTCACAACTATACAGTCTTATAAGTTCCGTGAACGTGATGCGAAGCCGATCATCAACTATAACTGGATGCTTGAAGCGAACAAGAACATCCCTAACTTCAAGGCCTATGCCTATCCAGGCCTTGATGGACTGAAGACAGGGCATACTACCAAGGCGGGCAACAACTTCACAGGTACTGCCGTTAGGAATGGAATGCGGCTGATCAGTGTTGTAATGGGAGCCAACTCCGAGGCCCACCGTTTCACTGAAACGAAGAAGGTGCTTGATTTTGGCTTCAATAATTTTGAGGTCAAACAAGTTGTAGCACCTAAGGCTGTGATTGCCGGTAATGAGACAGTGCCTGTGCTGAAGGGCAAGAACAAAGACGTTTCCGTAGTTACGGACGCCGGAGTTACCTTTATCGTGCCTAAGGGAACCACTTCTCCGCAAATCAAAACCACCGTTGTAACCAATGATCCAGCGACTTTGGTTGCGCCGATTCCGGCAGGAACCAAGGTGGGTAAGGTTACCTACTCATACCAGGTGGCAGGGATTTCTCAGGTTCAGGAGAAAACCGTTAATCTGATTACGGCAGAAGAGGCTGAGAAGGCCGGCTGGTTCAAGCTGCTGATGAGAGCAATCGGAGAATTTTTTGCCGATCTGTTTAAAGGAATCAAGAACTTGTTCTAATGGCGCTAAATGTTGAAAATTGGAGATATTCCGAGTAAATACGTTGTATATATTGCCGCCTTGCGGTAAAATTATTAGTTAGATTAAGGAAGATTAGTCGGGAGGCTTGGACATGGAAACAGGAACAGCGCGAGTTAAAAGAGGTATGGCAGAAATGCAAAAAGGCGGCGTCATTATGGACGTCATGAATGCAGAGCAGGCTAAAATTGCTGAGGCTGCGGGTGCAGTAGCCGTTATGGCTCTTGAACGCGTACCTTCTGATATCCGCGCAGCGGGCGGTGTAGCACGGATGGCCGATCCTACAATTGTAGAAGAGGTTCTCAAGGTGGTAAGCATTCCGGTTATGGCCAAAGCTCGTATCGGTCATTACGTAGAAGCTAAGGTTCTGGAATCACTGGGTGTGGACTACTTGGATGAGAGTGAAGTGCTTACTCCCGCTGATGAAGTGTTCCATATCAATAAGCGTGAATTTACGGTTCCGTTTGTATGCGGGGCAAAGGATCTGGGTGAAGCGCTGCGCCGCATTAACGAAGGTGCTTCCATGATCCGGACCAAGGGTGAACCGGGAACAGGCAATATCGTTGAAGCTGTTCGCCATATGCGCTATATTAACAGCCAGATCCGTAAAGTAGCCAATCTTTCACTCGATGAGCTATATAATGAAGCTAAGACATTGGGTGTTCCTTATGAGCTGCTGCTTGAAGTACATGAGCTTGGCAAATTGCCGGTTGTCAACTTTGCCGCTGGTGGTGTAGCAACTCCCGCTGATGCTGCTTTAATGATGCATCTGGGCGCAGACGGTGTATTCGTAGGCTCTGGCATTTTCAAATCGGACAGCCCAGAGAAGTTTGCCCGTGCAATCGTTGAAGCAACGACTCACTATACGGATTACAAATTGATTGCAGAAGTGTCCAAGAATCTCGGCACCCCGATGAAGGGAATCGACATTGCCACACTGTCACCAGCAGAACGCATGTCGGAACGCGGTCGTTAATAGAGAGAAGGTTGTCCGGATGAAGATAGGAGTATTGGCGCTTCAAGGCGCCGTGTCAGAGCATATTGTCAGTATAGAGAAGACCGGTGCGCAAGGCTTGCCAATCAAGCGTGTAGAGCAGCTTGAGGAGGTCCAGGGGCTAATCATTCCCGGCGGAGAGAGCACAACCATTGGCAAGCTTATGCGGAAGTACGGCTTTATTGAAGCCATACGCGATTTTGCCGGGCAAGGCAAGCCGATTTTCGGGACATGCGCCGGTCTGATTGTACTGGCTAAGCGTATTGCAGGTGGCGAACCGGGTCATTTGGAGCTTATGGACATTACCGTTGCCCGCAATGCCTTTGGCCGTCAGCGGGAGAGCTTTGAATGCGATCTGGAGGTTAAAGGTATTGATGAGCCGGTGCGGGCTGTGTTTATTCGCGCACCACTCATCAACGAGGTTAGTCCTGAGGTCGATGTGCTGACGGTCTATAACGACGAGATTGTGACCGCACGCCAGGGCAATCTGCTTGTATCCTCTTTTCATCCGGAGTTGACAGATGATTACAGGCTGCACCAATACTTTGCCAATATGGTGAAGGATAGCGTAGCAGCCAACCAATAAAACTGCATATAAGAACATCCTGACTCTTTCAAAGCTGTGAACAGCAATTTGAAAGAGTTATGATTGTTTTCAGGAGGGAAACTTTGTGTTAGATGTAAAAGTATTGCGCAGTGACTACGCCAAGGTCGAAGAGGCGCTTGGGAAGCGCGGCAAGTCGCTTGATTTGATCGCTGAATTTCCGCAGCTCGATCTGCGCCGCCGTGAGCTGCTGCAAGAGACAGAAGGACTGAAGAACCGCCGGAATACCGTGTCCGGTGAAGTTGCCAAGAAGAAAAAGAACGGCGAGCCTGCCGATGACCTGATCACAGAAATGCGTACCGTATCTGACCGGATCAAAGAGCTGGATGACGAGGTGCGCGAGCTTGAGGCCCGAATTGAAGAATTGACTATGAGTATTCCGAATATTCCCCATGAGTCTGTGCCTGTAGGCAAATCAGAGGAAGAAAATGTTGAAGTGCGCCGCTGGTCACAGCCGCGTGAATTTGGGTTCACGCCGAAGTCACATTGGGAGCTGGCGCAGCAACTGGATATTATTGATTTTGAAGCCGCTGCCAAGGTTACGGGCTCACGGTTTGCTTTTTATAAAGGGTTGGGAGCGCGGCTGGAACGTGCACTGATTAACTTCATGATGGACCTTCACAGCGGGGAGCATAGCTACGAGGAGATGCTGCCGCCATATATCGTCAACAGGGACAGCCTTTACGGCACTGGCCAGCTTCCCAAGTTCGAAGAGGATCTGTTCAAGCTGCGGGATACTGAATATTATCTCATTCCTACGGCTGAGGTCCCGGTTACGAATTACTATCGTGAAGAGATCCTGACCGCTGCAGATTTGCCAAAATATCATGTGGCTTACAGCTCCTGCTTCCGTTCTGAAGCCGGCTCGGCGGGCCGTGATACCCGCGGGCTGATTCGCCAGCATCAGTTCAACAAGGTAGAGCTGGTCAAGCTCACCACACCTGAGACCTCCTATGAGGAGCTGGAAAAGATGACAGCAGACGCAGAGCGCGTACTGCAGCTGTTGGAGCTGCCGTACCGTGTGCTCGCGCTCTGCACAGGTGATATGGGCTTTACCGCGGCCAAGACGTATGACCTGGAGGTATGGCTGCCGGAATGCGGGATGTACCGTGAAATCTCCTCTTGCTCCAATACTGAGGATTTCCAGGCGCGCCGGGCAAATATCCGTTACCGTAAGGAGCCTAAGGCCAAGCCTGAATTCGTTCATACGCTGAATGGCTCCGCTCTGGCTGTTGGCCGGACAGTAGCTGCCATTCTGGAGAATTATCAGCAAGAGGATGGCAGTGTGTTGATCCCTACAGCGCTGCAGCCGTACATGCGGAATGTTAAAGTGATTAGCCCTAAAGCTAATCAATAATTATAGTTGCATTTTTCTTGGAATGTGTGGTACAATCCTAATGCATGTGAAATTTTGATGCATTGGAGAGGTACCGAAGCGGTCATAACGGGGCGGTCTTGAAAACCGTTAGAGTGCAAGCTCACATGGGTTCGAATCCCATCCTCTCCGCCATTCCTTTAATAGCTAAAATATGAACAGATATAAGCTGCCTTCCTTGGAGGGTGGCTTTTTATATTGTTATTGGAACCTGTGCCAACTGTATCAGTTGAACAAAGAAAATATTAAAAGGGCAGAAGTGACGGAGGGGAAGTTTGGAACTGTAGGAGCGAACGCGTCCGCCTTTGTCTGCGGATTTCCACCGCGAAGAGCGGTACAAATTGAAGAAATCTGCAGACAACAGCGGCCGGAAGTCCAAACATTCCCCGCAGTTACGACCAGGCCCCAATATGAAAATCTATTGTTCAACCTATATAGAATAAAAAGCCCCATTTCTCCGCAATGTATTAGAGAAGGAGGCTGATAAGAACAATGAACCGACAATTGCAGATGGATCAGCAAAGTCTGGTTTCTGCGTGGCAGGAGCGTTTGCCTGCCCTAATGGAGGATGGAGACAGTTTTAGCGTACAGGGTGATGAGGCGGACCGTAACAGCCTGCTGATTCATTTTAATGCCGCCGGACATCAAGCCTATACCCTTGATTTCCGCTGTACTTATGTCGATAGCCGTGAGGTGTCTGTGAATCTGATCGACGTCGAGCAGGATGGACGCCATACGGATGAACGTGCCGGCGCTATTCAACAGTTGGCGCAGCAGTACACGAGACAGATTCACGAATGTGCCCAGGCGCTTCAAGGCTTGACCAATCCATAGGAGGTAACCGTAATGAGCAAACCCAAAAGTGTGCCTGTTCCTGGAACCGAGGAAACCCGTCAAAGCCGGCGTAACGATCATAAATCCTCCGGACCTGAGCCGCTTTCCGGCTCCAAAAAGGTAAAACAGGCCAATCATGTGGACCATCATAACCCGCAAGGCTGAAAACATGGGATAATATGAAACAAATGGTTTCTGTTATTTGCCAAATGGTTTATCATTAAGGAGGGGAAGAATCTTTATACATGGGAGAGGAGATTTTTAATGAAAAAAAGATGGGGGTTATCCGCTGCTGCTTTGTTGCTTACAGCCGCAGTAATTTTGCCTGGCTGTGCTAACAAGCAGGAAGCACCTAAAGAAGCTTTGAAGTCCGCCGCTATCAAAGCGACTACACTGAAGTCATATGAAATGAAAAGCAAGGTGGTCATTAACAATTTGACTATTGATGCGCCAACCGGTGGTGAGACAGATGCGACAACTGCGCAGGTGCTCAGTATGCTCAAGAACGCTGACATTTCAGTTGAGGGTGTATATCAGGCAGAGCCATTGCAGACTGAATTAACAATGGTGTTGAATCTGAAGGGCGATATGACGATGTCCTTCAACATTCCTATGGTTATGGCAGGGGAGAAGATGTACATCAAAATCCCGTCAATTCCATTTTTGCCGCTCCCGGAATCAGTTGTTGGCAAGTTTATAGAGCTTGATCCTAAGGAACTGGCAGAGCAGGGAGGAACCGACTGGAATCCTGCCACTATGGATACTCAGAAGATGCAGAAGCTCTCCAACGAGGTGCTGAACACATTGATGGGCGAGTATGATGAAGCAAAATATTTTAGCGATATCAAACTGAAGGATGCAGGCTTGCCGGAAGGCGTACAGGCCGAACAGGTTGTACAGTTCAAGGTGACCAATGATAATGTCAAAGAAGCGCTCACCGTTCTTGTGAATAACGCCCTGCCGAAGATCATTGATATCCTGGGCAAGGAAGAATACAAGGGTATGCTGAATATTGGTGACACCGATCTGTCCAAAGCTAAGGAAGAGCTGCAATCCAGTGAGTCCCGCAAGGAGTTCGACAAGGACTTGGCTGACCTCGGCAAGTATCTGACGATCAACCAATTCCATCTCAATACTGCGATCAACAAAGATAATTACCCTGTGTACCAGGATCTGCTGATGGATTTCAAGGTCAATGATCCGGACAAAGGCGAGAATGTCAGCTTATCCGTAAGCGCGAGCAATCAATACAGCAAGATTAATGAGAAGCAGACGTTTAAGATCGGTATTCCTAAAGGCGAGGATGTTATTACCATGGAAGAACTGCAGCAGCAGTTTGGTAGTCTGGGCTCTTATTAAACTCACGTAGCAATAGAAATCCCGCATGTGTGAAATTTCATCACGCATGCGGGATTTTTTTAGAAAATATACGCTTCTTCCTATTGCACGACATCTTCGGCGAGGATGGCGTAGGTGCGGTGATCCTGGAATTCTCCATTGATCTTAATGAAGCGGCGGGCTACCCCTTCAGCCTGGAAGCCGTTCTTCTCCAGAACTCTGCGGGAGCCAGTGTTGTGCAGCAGGATGGCGGCTTGCACTCTGTTCAGGCCAAGGGAGCGGAAGGCGAACTTTAGAATGAGGCCTACGGCAGCGCTAGTGTATCCTTTTCCTTGTATCGCAGAATCAATAAAATAGCCAATATCGGCATATTGTCCGACGCCGCGGACTACATTGGAAATGGTGATCTGCCCGACCAGCTGACCGTCCAGCAGAAAGATGCCGAACATATATCCCTTGTCCTGCCGGGATTCCTCCAGGCGCTGGCTGATGAGCTGCTGCTGGCTCTCCAGCGTGAAGTAGTCTTCCTCACGCAGAGGCTCGAATGGTTGATGCTGCTCTTTATTGCGAAGGCGCAGCGTAAGTAATTCGTCGGCATCCACAAGCTGCAGCAGTGAAATATAAATGCCTTGAGTAGTGTCGTATAGCTTAATAGTCATGTGGGTTCCTCCCTTTTGATATAGCAGTGCTCTGGGATGTTTAGGGCCTGGAAGGCTTCTGGCGCAAGCGGCGGAAAAAGGTGGTCAGCAGCTCTGCACATTCCTTTTGTAATATGCCTTGGATAATCTCGGTACGGTGATTAAACCGCGGCTCCTCCAGAAGATTCATGAGAGTTCCTGCGCAACCGGCTTTGGGATCAGGGGTGCCATATATGGTAAGCGGTACTCTGGACTGGACCATCGCTCCGGCACACATGGGACATGGCTCCAGTGTAACGTACAGCTGGCAATCAAGCAAACGCCATGAATTCAGTGCGGCACTGGCTTCGCGGATGGCCACCATTTCAGCATGGGCGGTGGAATCCATTGTCGTCTCGCGCAGATTATAGCCGCGTCCAATAATTTCACCCTGGCGGACAACAACCGCACCAATGGGGACTTCTCCCAGCGCTTCTGCCTTCTTGGCCTCCGCAATCGCTTCTCTCATCCAAAATTCATGTATCGCCAAATCCTCGGGTGGCAGTTCATTATGTATCCTATCCAAACTCATCTTCCCTTCTGCAATCGTTCCTTGTACAACGAACAAATATTCGTTCTTAACAAACTGTGCACAACTCTGTGGATAATACCCGATTTATGCACAATGTTGTACACATAGCTATCTGATAAAATGTTTATATGTGCATAACCTGTGGATGGTTTCTCATCCATTGTAGAGAAAGTGTCAGTGAAATTCAATATTTCGCGAAACAGAGGGCCTTTGTGAAATGTCTTTTCAAATGGAGGGGCAAAAGGTATGATGTTTATTGAACACTCCGCTAGGATTTACCAGCGGTAAGAGGTGAAAAAACAGCTTGTCCATAAAAATAAAATTATCGGCAATTATTTTTGGTTCGGTGCTTCTAATTTTGACGCTTACCCTTACCCTTAATCTTCATGCTGCCCGGAGCAATCTTCGTAATGAAAGTATAAACAACATGAAGATGACCGCCAAGCAAATTGCCGTTTCCGTCGAGCAGAGCAGTTACAGCTCTAATTATGTGCAGCACCAAATCGCCCGGAACCTGCGAATGACCGCTATCCTGGCCTCCAGGGAGCTTGATCCTGATATCAAGAATGTGAAGAATGAGCAGCTGCGGGCGCTTGCTCTTAAGCTTGGTGTGTCTAATATTTCACTTCTGGTCAAGACTGATGATGATATAGTAGTTGCCAAATCCTCAGATCCAAGTGAGCTTGGTCTGTCTACCAATGGGATGGGTTATTGGTATGTAGCCCTCCTTGAGCTGTTTACGGGTCAGGAGGTATCGGTTGAGCAGGGAGAGAGCTTTGAGAATTTCTGGTCCGGACCGTTTGAATACTCGACCTCCAATCCGAAGTATATTGAGAAGTGGGGATACTATCATGATAAAGCAAGAAACTACATTATAGATCCTTACATTCGCAGCACAGCGGTGAGTGATTATATTAGAATTATGAATCCTGATGAGATCGTCCGGCAGTCCAAAGAGGTGAACCCGGGAATTCTGGAAATCACAGGCATAAATCCCAAAACCTTTGGATCACCCGGCATGCAGCCGGATGGAAGCGATTCAGCCAATCAAAAGCTGCGAACTCGTCCCATTAAATATGGTACCTATACCTTTGGCAACGTGGAGGAGGATAAGGCGGCAGTTATGGAGGCGGTAAGCGGTGGAAAGCCGATCACACTGGATACACAAGCGCTTGGCAAAAGAGTGCTCAAAAGCTTCATCCCAATTATGCAAGCGGGTACAGAGAATTATGTCATCAGTGTGGTTATGGATTATTCGGTCATTTCTTCCGTCATCAAGAAGCAGTTGATTAATAATGTCAGCACTTCAGTTATACTGCTTGTAGTCTTTTTTGTCGTGAGCTATATTCTGGCGGGTATTGTTACCCGGCCGATTAAGGATATACTGGCAAAGGTAAACGATGTGGCCAGAGGCAAGTTCGAAACTCCGTTAAAAGTAGACAGCCGTGATGAGCTGGGACAACTGGCCCACCGGATTAATGCCATGACCTCACATCTGCTGCAGCATACCAACCGGCTGGGGCAGACGCTGGAAGAGAACCGGGCAGTCAAGGAACATCTGGAGTCGGTAATCAACGGTACCTCTGATGCCATTCATACAATGGATATGGATGGCCGGATTACCAGCACGAATCGGGCTTTTGAAGAGCTGTACGGCTGGAGTGCGACTGATACATTACCTAGGACGCCTTATCTGGTACCTGCCACAGCTCAGAAGCAGGAAGAAATCAGGCTGAAGGAGCTGAAGAATGGAGCGGTTCTGCCTCCCCTGGAGACCATAAGGCTTAAACGGGACGGCTCACTTGTTGAAGTCAGTGTCAGCACCTCGGTTATTCGCGATGAGGAAGGAGAGCCACAGTCCTTTGTCCATGTGTCGCGCGATATGACGGAGCGGAATCGGATTGAGGAGCTGCTGAGACGTTCCGAGAAGCTGACTACAGTTGGCCAGCTTGCCGCCGGGGTTGCGCATGAGATCCGAAATCCGCTGACCACACTGCGGGGATTTCTGCAGCTTCAGCAGGAGAAGAAGGTTTTGGTTCCGCTTCATGTTGAGCTTATGCTCTCGGAGCTGGAGCGGATTAATCTTATTGTCAGTGAATTTTTGATTCTGGCCAAGCCGCAGGCCGTCCATTTTCAGCAGAAGGATGTCCGGCACATCCTAAGTGATGTGGTCTCTCTCTTGAACAGCCAAGCACATCTTTTCGGAATAGAGTTCGAGACGAAGTTCTCGAAGCTGCCGGCAACGGTCCACTGCGAAGAGAATCAGCTTAAGCAGGTATTTATCAATGTCGTCAAAAATGCGATTGAAGCTATGCCTGAGGGTGGCACAATTACACTGGAGCAGGATACCGTTGACGGTTATGTAGTCATAGTGATTTCCGATGAGGGAGTAGGCGTTCCTGAGGAAATGCTGCCCAAGCTGGGTGAGCCGTTCTTCACCAACAAGGAGACGGGAACCGGACTCGGGCTGATGGTCAGCCAGCGGATTATCCAGTCCCATAAGGGCAGTATGGAAATCCGCAGTGAATACGGATGCGGGGCTGAAGTAACAATTAAGCTGCCTGCGGCTGGCGGGGTTGCACCCGGGCAGAGCATGAATGAAGAACGGAGTGAAGACATACATGAGGATTAATAAGTTCATCAGTGAGACAGGATACTGTTCACGCCGTGAAGCAGACAAGCTGGTGGAAGGCGGCAGGGTTACCATCAACGGAGAGCGCGCTGTGCTCGGCAGTCAGGCTGAGACGGGGGATGAGGTGCGAATAGACGGCAAGCTTCTTGAAACGGGCAACAAGGTCGTATACATCGCTCTGAATAAGCCTGTGGGTATCACCTCCACCACAGAAGCGCATATTCAAGGGAATATTGTCGATTTTGTTGGACATCATGAGCGGATCTTTCCGATCGGACGGCTTGATAAAGACTCCGAAGGATTAATTCTGCTTACGAATGATGGGGATATCGTCAATAAAATATTGCGGGCGGAAGGCAAGCATGAGAAAGAATATATAGTCACTGTAGACCGCCCTATTACACCATCCTTTATTACGGGGATGTCGAGCGGTGTCAAAATACTGGGTGGGCGCACGCTGCCCTGTGAAGTGACGCGGGTCACCGAGCGGGTCTTCCGCATTATTCTTACAGAAGGCAAGAACCGGCAAATCCGCCGGATGTGTATGGCGTTTGGCTATGAGGTCAGACGGCTGCAGCGCATTCGGATAATGAATATTCATCTTGGAGCCATGAAAACGGGGGAGTGGCGTGACCTGACTGCACAGGAGAAGCAGGAGCTGGGAGCTAATCTGAACTACCAACTGCAGTAAGCAAAGAATAAGAGCTGATCTGAAGGTCTTGAGGAGACCTTCGGATCAGCTCTTTGTTTGATTGTACAATAAATCTAATTGCCGGAAGTGGGGACATTCGTGGTTTGCGTCGCATCCTGATATTTACGAAGGATGGACACTTCCACACGGCGGTTCTTGGCACGGCCTTCAGGTGTAGTGTTGGGAGCAATCGGATGATATTCGCCATACCCGATGGGACTGAACTTCACCGGGTTCAAGTTAGGATTCAGCAGCAAAATCTTCATGAATTGCAGCGCCCGGGCCACACTGAGATCCCAGTTGGAGGAGTAGATGCTGTTGGAAATCGGAACGTTATCCGTATGCCCCTGTACCAGCACTTCATAATCGGGAAATTGCTGCAACATGGCCGAGATGGACTTTGCAAGCTGACGGGAGTCATCCTTAACGAATGCTTGTCCGGAAGCGAACAAAGCGTTGTCGCTGATGGTGATCATTAGCTGCGATTGATTCAGCTTGGTGCTGAGCAGATCGGTCAGTCCGTTATTCTTAATATACTGATCGAATTGCTTCTTCAGCTTCTCCAGATCCTCTTGCTCTTTCTGCTTCAGCTTGTTCAAATCATCTTTACCGGTACTTTGGGACAATACATTATTCATTTTTTCTTCTTTACCCTGGTCAAGCTGGGTATTCGTAGGAGCATCTGATTTATATTCCAGCACTCCGCCTCCACCGTTAAATACGGATTTGAAGGCCTGGGCCATTTCTTCAAATTTCTTGGCATCTGTAGCGCTCATAGCGTACATAGCAAGGAACAGAGCGACCAGAAGGGTCATTAGATCCGAATAAGGCAATAGCCAGGATTCATCGGCATGCTCTTCGTGCTCCTCATGTCTAGTCTTTTTGCTCACTCGAAGCACCCTCCTTGTCAGCTAGCTTCGCACGTTCAGAAGGCGTAAGGAAGACGGAAAGCTTCTGGTTGATGGCGATGGTCGATACCCCGGATTGGATGGACAAAAGGCCTTCCACCATCATCAGTCTGACCTCAATTTCGCGTTTGGAGAGCCGTTTCAGCTTGTTCGCAATCGGATGCCAAAGCACATAACCTGTGAAGATACCGACCAGGGTGGCAATGAAGGCTGCCCCGATGGCGTGTGCCAGCTTTTCTACCGCGCTCATATCCGATAGTGCGGCAATCAGCCCGATAACGGCCCCGAGTACCCCTAGCGTTGGAGCGTACATACCTGCTTGTGAGAAAATCAGCGCTCCGGCCTTATGACGGTCCTCTGTAGCGTGAATATCTTCCATTAATACATCGCGGACAAACTCCTGGTCGTTACCGTCGATAATCATCCGCATGCCGTTGCGAAGGAAGTTATCTTCAATTTCATCGACCTTAGATTCCAAGGCAAGCAAGCCTTCACGGCGGGTAATAGAGGCCCATTCCATGAACATGGTGATGAGTTCAGGTTTGCTGACCATTTTCTTGCTCACAAATATTAGTTTAAACAATTTGGGGAGTTTCTTGATTTCCGACATCGGGAAAGCCATGAGCAGTGATGCTGCTGTACCCAACAGGATAATTACGTAAGCTGCAGGGGCTTCCAAGGCTTTTAACGGGGCCCCCTTTAGGAACATCCCCCATACTATTGTAACCAAACCAAAAATCAAACCAAGTATTGTTGAAATTTCCATTTACGCACCTCGTCCATGAGAATTAGGAAGTGATCCGACTATACCGCGTGTATCATCCATGAACAGCGGTGGGACACTCTGTCTGACCAATAACGTATATTCTTATTTATCGACAGCATTCCCTTTTTTGTGAAGTCATTTTTTCGGCTATAATGAGTAGGGTAATATTATTCATCTGTGGAGAAAACGGAGTGATTGACGTGGGTGTGAAGCATGGCAGAGATTACAGCGAAATTTTGAGTGAACTGACAGAAGCGGTAGGAAGGATTTCGGACGGGTATTTATTTTTTGAAATGGAGCCGGATGAGTGGCAGGAGCTGCCGCAGGAATCGAAGCTGGAGGTCTGGGAAGCGCTTGCTGAGGACCTGTTCTATGCTCTGGGCAATGAGCCGGTTATAGAGGTTGGCAGCGGCGTTGTGATCTACGATAAGGATACGCACCGGATTAACATTCTGCTTGGAGAAGAGGATCTGGCTTCGGTCCTTCTGGTCTAGGAGGCAGGCTGCAGCCTGAGGGCGGTTTGCCCGCAGCCTTCGCATCGTGGTAAAATTGATGGAGCCGAGTACTATTTGCCGGGATTTTTGAATACATTAAACCGAAAAAAAGCCTTCATCCTGGCGCATCCCTTGGACTTTATAAGCTGAGGGATGTTTTGTTTAATGCAAATTAAGTAAGGGAGGAAGAACATTGCAATTTACGGAGGAAGAGCTGCGGGAGCAGGTAGGCAAGCTGGAGGGCTGGAAGCTGGAGAAGAATAAGATGGTGCGCAAATACGTGTTCAGCGAATATATGAAGGGCATTGCATTCGTAGATGAGGTAGCGGCCATATCGGAAGCCTTCGAACACCATCCGCATATTACAATTGATTACAAGACCGTCACGCTGCGGCTGGCTGCAGATGAGGAATGCGGAATTACAGCGCTTGATATTCGTGAAGCTCATGAATTTAATGAAGCCTTTGAGAAAACCCGTTAGCATACTTAATCCAAGGGATAGCGAAGATTACTCTAAATTATTATATAAAAAATGCCCACGCATAGGAGCTGCTGCATCCTTGCTGGGCATTTTGTGTTTGTAGTGCACGAGCTATTTCTTCTCGGCAAGCCACATGGCAACGTTCGCGATCTCCTCGGGTTTCAGCTTTTCTTTGAAGGAGGGCATTTGCCCGCGTCCCTTGGTCACGATACCGAAGATTCCCTCTGCATCATGCTTGCCGCCTTCCTGCTGGAGACTCGGTCCTACACCGCCCTGAAGCTGATCGCCGTGGCAGGTGATGCAATTGAGCTTAACCGTTGACTCCGCACTGGCCGCATTCAGCTCGACCGCCGGCATCGTCGGCTTATTCTCCTCAGCGACCTCAGCTTTGCCGGGTAAGGTAAATATTAAGACTACCGCAAAGGCGCAGGCGGCAAAAAACAAACCGCTCATGATCCATTTCTGCATCTGCATCCGTCCCCTCCATGTAAGCTGCTTCCTACATTATACAAGAAGGTAAAGCGTTATCATAGCTTTGTGTCAAAAAAATGAACGTTTTATTTACCATAGACCATGCAGTAAAATGGCTTGTCGCCAGTTGGGGTCCGGCGTTCATAGGTGTCGGTTATAGTGAACCCGCTTTTCTGGTAAGCACGGATGGCCCGCTGGTTCCAGGTCAGCACCTCAAGGTCAATCTCGCGCTCTGGATAACGTGCCAGGGCTGCCTCAACGACAGCAGCTGTGAACAGATGTCCCATACCTTGACCACACAGCTCGGGACGCATGCCAATCCCCAGCCGCACTACACCTTCCATCGGGAATAGCTGTGCGAATCCGCAAAGGGAGCCTTGCCCGTTTACTACGGAGACGTATTGTTCGCTTCGCAGCCGCGGATCACCGAATTCAATTTCCAAAGCCTGCATTTGCTCCCAGGGCATCCATCCGTAGATGTTGTACGGGGGCTTGTAATTCCATTCGCAGATTTCTGCGGCATGCGTGACTTCCATAGGCACAACGTGAAAAGTTACCGGGGAACTCATCATAAGGCCACCGACCTCCTTTCAAGACAACAAAACCTTATTTATCTAATTATATACAATACAGTCTCTTTCCGATGCACAAACTTTAAGGGGGAGTTAATATATTGAAGGGGTAAGTATTTAATGTAGACAAAAAAACAAGCCCTCCTCCAAGATTTCGATAAAATCCTGGAGAAGAGCTTGCCTTATGACATTTTATTGTACATCGTCATTGTCTTGGGAATCGGAGGCTACAGACTGATAAGCATCTGTGCTCATAATCCGTTTGGCGCCAACGTAGCGGTTAACGTAGTAGCTGTCATTCAGTGAACTAACAGTTACACCGCGTTTGGACGATGCATGTGCGAATTTGCCGTCACCGACATAAATGCCGACGTGGGATACACCTCTTCCGCTTGTATTGAAGAATACAAGATCTCCCGGTCTGATACTGTCACGGGAAACGGCTGTGCCCATCTGATATTGGGAGCCTGATTGGTGAGGAAGGTTGATGCCGATCTTATCGAAAACGTACATTGTAAATCCGGAGCAATCAAAACCGTTTGTCGAGATACCGCCGGATACATACTTGGTTCCGATGGCTTTGTCGATAACCTGATCCATTTTGGAATCCGCGAAAGCGCTTCCTGCTCCGATAGTAAGAACAATGGAAAAGCTCAGTAGTGCTGCTGCTAGCTTCTTCTTCAAAAGTAAATACCCCTTCCAAATGCCTACGAGGTTAGCTTAAGGGTTCGGTTGAAGGTCCCCTATGACCCCTCTGTGAATAGGAGGTCAATTCACCCAAAATCGGTTCCCCCGTTCCCCTAATGATTAGGGAACTCGGCACGACTGTTGATTAGGATTAGCTTACGGATCTATACATGACAAAACTTTTGTAAAACTGCTTTGAATAATTACAAAAATGTTACTATCAACTCACTGCGATAATTGTAGCAAAGACGGAAGCACTTGGCAATCACTAAAAACATATTCTTGCATATTTTTTGCGATTTTTGTGAGTTTAATTTATTATAAAGGGCTTACAATAACATGCCAGGTCAGATTTACGATAGGCTTATTGACATGTAGAGCAAAAAGGAAAAACCCGGAAGGTTGATTACGGCAATAATCAGCTTCCGGGTTTGTATAAGCTACATTTAGTTGTTAGAGGTTGTCATTGTCAGCGGGGATAATTAATCGTAAGCGACAGCCTGATAAGCTGTTGTACTCATCACGCGTTTGGCGCCAACATAGCGGTTGGCCCAGTAGGCTTGACTCATCGAAGTTATGGTCACTCCGCGTGAACTGGAGGATTGTGCGAATTTTCCGTTGCCAACATAAATCCCGACATGGGAAATCCCACTGCCCAAAGTGTTAAAGAATACCAGATCGCCCGAACGCAAATTGTTGCGTGATACGGCAGTTCCGACCTTAAATTGCGCTTTCGATGTGCGAGGCAAGGTAAGACCTACGCTTTTGAACACATAAGAGGTGAATCCGGAACAATCGAAGCCGGCAGTGCTGGTGCCCCCGGTTTTATATGTAGTTCCCAGTGTTTTTGTGATCACATTGTCCATTTTGGAATCCGCGAAAGCGCTGCCAGCTCCCAGCGTGAATACCATTACCAGCCCTAATGCTGCTGCGGTGCATTTTTTCTTAAAATTGTGACTTTTCAAAAGATGTACTCCTTCCAAGGCCGGCGAGGTTAGCTTAAGGATTCGGTAGAAGGTTCCCCTATGACCCCTCTAAAGCGAGATCAATTCACCCAAAAAATGGTTCCCCCACTTCCCGGTGCAGGGAATTTGGCGTATTATGCACCGAACAGTGACAAATCGACAATCTTAAATGCTGCGAAGCGTAAATCAGATGTGACAAACAGTTCTGCAAAGATTACAAAATTGTTACTAGTGGTACAGGCATCATTGTACCAGAGGGTCTGCTGTTTTGCAAATAGGTAAGATTTGTCGCATGCGCAGGTACACAAGAAAAGAGTCACGCTCCCCCTAGAGAAGCAGTGACTCTTGTTATTATGCCGATCTGGCAGTGTAATTATTGTGGAAATGTTTTACTGCACCAGAGGTGATATTGCGCGGCTGTCCCCCACATTTTGAACAGAGTGGTTGGAAGGGGGGAGAGCTGCTTAAGGAGAAATGCGGGCAGTCCAGGGCTGAATATCGCTGACAATCCGCAAATGAGCAGCACCGCCAGCCCGCCGACCCCCATCAGAACGGATATGCCCACGGATGGCAGCAGCACTTTCAGGCAAACCAGCAGGGAGGAGAATATGCCTGTTCCGGCGGTATAGCCGAACTGCATGTACAGCAGCAGCTTGCGGATAAAGAAAAGATATAATAGCCAGACCAGAATATAGGGAACGAGCTTGAGCAGCATTTTATAATCAAGGATGCCATTTAGCAGGAGACTGTACATTTTGGGGAGCAGCCAGTACAGAGGAAGGAACGAAAGCGCCCATTCCGCTATGCTGAACAGCAGGACCGGAAGCCCATACCGTCTCATACCCGGAAAAAAGAACATTCCACGTTCGCCTTTGCGCTCCTGATGCAGCTCATGCAGCAGTCCCGCCCGGATAAAGGGGGAGACCAGCAGCCGCACTGCGCTAAGTAGGAGAAGCATCCACAGCCAGCGCTGCACATCAGGATCGTTGCCTAGAGCAAGCTGTCCCTCGATATAATACAGGAGTCTGCCTATTGCGCTGCCGCCAGCATATTGATCGGGATAACGCAGCAGCACCGAGATGACAGCGTCTTTGATGAACTTGTACATGAAATAGCTCCAGAACAGCCGGTAGATAAATAACAGAATCAGAATATAAAATTGCTCTTTCATGCTGTGCCAGCCGCGGGTTATCGCTCTCTTCACAATCCTTCACCTCACCAGACAAGAGTTCCGAGCAGGTTTTCAAGCAGGTTAGTTATGCTAAGCGTCCAACGTGAGAGTGTAGCTGGCCGCAGCTCCGACAGTCTAAAGTTATTAAGATGCTTGCTCTCAAGCAGAATGGAGTGCGCCGGATCAATCTCTGCCGAGATAAGCGGTGCTTTGTAGGATAGCTGAATTGTAGTGTTCTTCTCTTCACCACTCCAATATTTTTGAACGGTGTACCCGTCCGAGAACATGAACTTTATTGGAACCTCCCCATAACGGCTTCCTTTGTTGCTGACTTCCACCGATGATTCATAGCGGGGGGGTTCTGTCCCTGTTTTTTTCATGGCAATTGTGATGTTATCTACGGCAAAGTCAGGCGCACCGCCGCTGTAGATGTATTGATCGAAGTAGGCTTGCCATGATTTTTTGGTCACCTTTTCCACAACTTTCTGAAAATCGGCGGTGGTAGGATGATGAAAACGGTATTTGCGCGCGTAGGCGGACAGAATGCTGTCCATTGTTTTGGTTCCCACCTGCTTCTCCATATCCTTCAGCACCAGCTTGCCCCGGATGTACACGTTGCGGGTGTAGGAATCATCTCCGGTATACTTCCAGGTCTCCAGATTAAGCGGCTGGGGAGAGGTCACCAGGCTGGTCTGCAGCGGAAGGCTCGCGATCACCCCGTATTCTTGCTCCATCAGCCGGTCTTCTGCATAAGAGGTGAAGCTCTCATCCAGCCAGGCTTCCTCAAATTCATTGTTCGCTACCATACCGTAAAAAAACTGATGCCCGATTTCATGGATAACCGTACGTTCAAGCTGGGTGCCCGGAGCATCGTCGCCTGCGGCGGCAGCGGTGATAAGCGTGGGATATTCCATCCCTCCGGCCCCGTTCCCCCCTTTGGGAGGAACAACGATGCTGAGCGTCGAGTAAGGATAAGGGCCGTACCATTTGCTGAAGGCGCTCAGAGCAGCTTTGGCGGCCTGGAAGTAACGCTCCTGCAGGTCCTTGTGCAACGGGTCCAGATAGAGCTTGATCCTTACACCAGGTACCTCAGCGGTTGAGAAGGCTTCTTCTGAGACCACAAAGTCGGGGGAAGCTGCCCAAGCGAAATCATGGACATCATCGGCGTAGAACTGGTAGATCTTCTGATCCTGCTTCAACCTGGGGTTTTTTACCGGAAAGCCTGTTGCGGCAACTATATAGTTGGAGGGAACAGACAGGGTTACGTTATAAATGCCAAAGTCGCTGTAGAACTCGGAGGTGCCGTGATATTGATGCAGATTCCAGCCCTCCTGCTTTACACCACGGGTACCGGCAGGCTCATACACGCTGATTTTGGGGAACCATTGTCCTGCCATTACAAAACTCCCGGATACCCCCATGCGGGCGAAAATTTTCGGCAACTGGACGTCAAATCTCAGCTTGAGTGTGACACTTTCTCCGCCGTTCACCGGCTGCGGGAGGTGTACTTTTACCAGTGTTTTGTCTTTCATATTGCCGTCGTCCGGCTGAACATATTGCAGCCGCTGCATGAGCGAGATACCTTCTGAGGTCCGCAGATCGGTTAAAGTCATACTTCCGTAGCCATTTGCAGGCATGGCATCTCCGCGAAGCTTGCCTCCGGACTCCTTCATGAATGTGGTATCTTTAGATGCGAAGGCATTGGGGTACAGGTGAAAGTAGAGGTCTTGTACCGGTTTTTGACCGGGGTGGGTCCAGGTTACCGTCTCAGAAGCCTGCAGCAGCTCTGAACCCGGAATAAGCTGCGCCGCAATATGATACTCTGCTACCCGCTCGCTTAAGGCCTCCGAGACAGGGAGCGGCTTACTCTCAGGAAGAATGGGCTGGAGCGTTTTGGTCTGTGCGGCTGAGGGGGACTTGGCCTCTTTTGGAACAGCGGCTGAAACGGCAGGGCTGTGCCCTGAGAGTGCCCAGATTGCGCTGCCCAGCAGGGTGAGAGCGGCCAGGGCTGCAAAGATAAGGGTGTACCTTAATGACAGTAGCTTCATACTGTGATTCCTCCCGTGACAAGCATCTACGGGATGTATATGTTTGCATTCGCCGCATTATTAGCTAAAATTAAATTATATAAGATGAACTTGAGAATGAGCCTGACATTCTCAAGTTCACGTTCTATTAGTGAAAGGGAAGGATGTGCACTTGTGGATAACAACCAACCGGAGGGCAAGAAGCCGATAGCTCTAAATATCGTGAATGCCAAGAGCAAGCATAAAGGCTTCGGCGCAGGCTCCATTGACTTGAATAATGTATCGCCGGTTATTATTGACGGTGGTGAAGCTGTTATTGATATCGGTGCCATGCATGCCAAGAGCAAGGTGGAGAAAGGGATTAAGTTCAGCGTGAACCGGGAGGATGTTCCGGATGGCAGACAGGTCTGGGTCGTGTGGGTAGCGGTGGACCGTACACCGGAAGGACAATCCTACGGAGGAATCACCGCCTGCGAAATGTGGATTGACACTGAGGCCCGGCGCGGCTGGAAGATTCTTGCCGATCATGTGAATAAGCTGGATTCAGCCCTGAAGCGGAAAATCATTCTGGAGGGATTGGGAGCCGAAGAGAAAGCTGCACTGAAGTCGCTGCTGGTCGCTCACAATGAAGATTGGTGGAACGGCTCCTCAGAAGAGCTGAAAGCCGCTTTGTCTTAAAGAGTGAATATACAACTGGAATTTAAAAACGGCCAAGCTCTCCTGCAAGCTGGAGGGCCTGGCCGTTTTGTATGAAGGTAACAGTGTGCCTGATCTGTCTAGGATCTGCTGAGCATGCTGAGTTTGCGCTTTAGCTGGCTAACCCGGGCCTGGCTGATGCCAAGAACCTCGGCGAGCTCCTTCTGGTTGGCATAGGGATGCTCCTCTATGGCCTTCTCCAGACGTTGGCTCATTTCTTCTGTCTTTGTCCGCCGGCCTCCGCGGCCGGGTTCAGGACTGTCTTCTGAGGCAATCAGCGGTTGTATGATCTCTTCGTCCGTACGATCCGGATTGCCAAGCTCCTTCAGACAGTTGTTACAAATAAACTGGTCCTTATAGTAGGTCACGTGATCAAGGCTTCTGCAGAACGTGCATTCGGTTGAGGTGTACTTTCTAAGCACAATAACTTCGTCATCCAAAATAAAAAATTCGATAGGATCCCCAATGTCAATATTTCGTGTCATGCGGATTTCTACGGGAACCACAATTCTACCAAGACTGTCTAAACTCCGGATCATGCCTGTATCCTTCATCCCATGTCCCTCATTTACATCTTTATATTTTTTGTGGATATCTATGATTATAGCAGTAATTGTAAGTTTAGAGAACGGGTAAGCGCATTCAAATTATGATTTTTTTTGTCAAAAAAGGAAGAAGATAACGAAATTTAAAACCTCTCCGTCCAGGAAGTCCGAACGGAGAGGTTAATTAGGGTTCTATTGTCTTTACCCAATACAGTGCCTCCGAAACAGCGGAGGCCGTTTTTATGTCAGCCTGAAACCCTGGCCGCCTTATCGGCCACAGACCATACGGATTGCCCAGGATATAGAAGCGCCAGGGAAGCTGCGCGTATTCTTCGGCATACGGTATGTTAATACGGGGAGCTGCTGCAATATCCAGAGACTCGGGCGGGTCGCCTTGCTCCAGCCACAAATGCCCGCCCGGAATATCCAGCCAGCAGAGCAACCGGGATCAGTTCAGCCACCAGCGTTTGATCTCGCTCCACAGAGAACGGTTCCCTTTGGAGGCAGCGGGTTCGCCGCCCGGGCCTTCCTTGGCAGGATCGGCAGAGCTGCCTGCACCGTGCTGGTCGCAATATTCCGTAGGCTCCGTTCCGCTAATAAAGGTTTCCAGCTCTTTGTCGGGACAAGCCGCTGTCGCCAGCTTCCCGGACTCCGGGTTGATATAGACGCTGACAACATCGTCAGGAATCGGGAAAATTTTCGGCGGAACGTTCTCCAGCGCTTTCTCCGTGAACTGGGCGAAGATGGGCGCCGCGCGGCGCCCGTCCGCCGTGGCGATATCGCGGCCCTTGTCATAGCCGACCCAGACCGCCGTTGACAGCTCAGGTGTGAACCCGACCATCCAGCCGTCGGTATCGGTAGTGCCGGTCTTGCCGGCCACCGGCCGCTTGATAATCGAAGCTACACGGTTGCCCGTTCCGCCGCTCTCAAAGACCCCTTCCATCAGCCGGGTCAGCACATAGGCCGCCGCCGGTTCTACAACCTTCTCCCCTTGCGCCTCAGGGGCTTCATACAGAAGCCGTCCATTGGCATCGGTGATTTTCAGGATGGCTGTAACCGGCTGCTTCTCGCCGCCGCCGCCAATGACGGCGAAGGCCGAGGCCATCTCCAGCGGGCTGACCGGGGAGGTGCCCAAGGCCAAAGAGGGCACACGCTGCAGCGGGCTGCCGATACCCATCTTGGCCGCCATCTCGGCGACCTTGTCCGCACCTATTTTCATAATCGTATTCACGGCATAAATATTGTCGGAGGCGGCAATCGCCTGCCGCATATTAATCTCCCCGAGATACTTATCACCGAAATTCCGGGGCTGATAGGTTTTGCGGTCGTTGTCATAATGGAACAGCGTCGGCTGGCTGTTGAAGACGGACAGTCCGGTCATATTCCGGGAGGACAGCGCCGTCAAGTACATAATGGGCTTGAAGGACGACCCCGGCTGGCGAGTGGTGGCCAGCGCATGGTTGAACTGGTTGTTGCGGTAGTTTTTGCCGCCCACCATTGCTTTGATATAGCCTGTGCGGGGATCAACCGAGACGAGAGCGGTCTCCAGCTCACTGCCGGGGTCCATTCCCTTGTTGACGGCATCCTCGGCTGCCTGCTGCATATCGGGGTCCAGGGTTGTATACACGTTCAGTCCGCCCTGGTCCAGCTCATCGCTGCTGATGTGCAGGGAATCAATAACCAGACTGCGCACATAATCGCGGAAATAGGGCGCGGTAACGTTGGTGTTCTTTTCCCCCTGGGGTTTGAAGCTCAGGTTCTCCACTAGGGCAGCGTTCGACTGTGCAGACGTAATATCGCCCATTTCCGTCATTGCCGCCAGAATGATCTTCTGCCGTTTCTTGGCATTGTCCATATGGGTGTAAGGGGAATAATAGGTTGGCCCCTTGGGGATTCCGGCAAGCATGGCGCTCTCGGCCAGATCCAAATCCGCAGCCTTTTTGCCGAAATACATTTGGGAAGCAGCTTCTATGCCATAGGCTCCATGACCGTAATAAATTTCATTTAGATACATATTCAGAATCTCGTCCTTGCTGTATTTCATTTCAAGCTGCATTGTATAGAGAGCTTCCTTGGCCTTGCGCGTCCATGTCTTCTCATGGGTCAGATAGAGATTCCGCGCAAGCTGCTGGGTTAAGGTGCTGGCCCCCTGGGTGCGGTCTCCCGCCTCCAGATTGGCTAGTACGGCCCGGCCCATGCCCTTCAGATCGAAGCCCGAATGTTCATAGAATTTGCGGTCCTCCACTGCCAGTGTAGCTTGTATAAGCAGCGGCGAAATTTGATTAAGGGTTACGGGAGTGCGGCTGCGTCCGTCTGTAGTGAAGGTGGTCAGCACATTCCCTCTGGAATCGAGCAGCTTGGAGCGGATGGCATCGGCGATTGGGGGGAGATCTTTCTGGTATAAGTAGCCGAGCAGCGCCCCTGCCGCCAGCACAGCAAGCAGCCCCATAACAGCCAGCAGCCGGAACAGCCGGCGGAGGCGGCGTTTAGGTTTTGGAGGTTTAACAGAATCGCGCGGCATGGCATCAGGCTCCCTTTCGTTTCAATTGTCCATTCTCATTATGGGGAAGGAAAAGGGCAGATATTCATATCAGGTGTATACGCTGGCAAACGGTAACCAAATTGTCTTCTTTTTGTGACCTTATCCGGGTAGATAGAAGTGCAGATGGGGCAGTATAACAGAGTAGTGTCTATAGGAAAGGGTATATATAATCCAGGAGGTGTCATCATGAATTGGACAAAAAAATTGCATCATCGGACGTTAACGCTCCTGTCAGCCGGACTTTTGGCTGTTTCCGCCTGGGGAGTTGCAGCACTGCCTGCCCAAGCAGCGGCGAAGGCAGCACCGGCCTGCGGCACCGGTGATCATGGATTGCTGCAGAAGCTTCAAGCGCAGCATTCCGCAACTGAGTCAGCACCGCTTGGTTTTTCTGACATTCAGTTTCTAAATGCCGATATAGGCCGTGCCGCCGGCAATGGATTTATGATCGGAACCTCGGATGGCGGCTGCCATTTTCAAGAGATCTATCAAGGGCCGTGGAACTTCAAGCAGATTGATTTTCCTGATAACGTAAAGGGCTGGGCACTGGCTTCTGCGCAGGACACAGGCGCAGCCTATCTTATTGCCACCACAGACGGCGGCTCAACCTGGAAGCGGCTGCCGGGTACGGTGCCGGCTTTAGAACGGATTGATTTTAAGGATAGTAAGCAAGGCTTCGGCTATAACGGGACCTCCACTTACTACACCAAGGATGGCGGGCTTAGCTGGAGCCAAATCCCCACTCCGAAGAATACACGCGGGGCCGAGTTCACCAGCCGCAGCAGCGGCTGGGCGGTTGTGGTTGCACCGGGAGCCGGATACCGGGTCATGAAAACCACAGACGGAGGAGCCACATGGCAGCTTTCGTTGAAATCCTCCTTTGCTGAACCTGAGAGTGGACGGATATATGCGAGCGGCGATCAAGTGTATGCCCTGCTGTACGGGGGAACAGGGATGTCGCAGACCTCCTATTCGCTCTATGCCAGCAGCAATAAAGGCAGAAGCTGGAGCCGCGTCATCGCCCAGGATACCGCAGGCGGAGGTCGTGCACCGGGCAGTGGACCAGCGCAGTTCAAGAGCGGCCCAGCTTCCGGCAAACCGGGCAATATGGTACTGATCGGAAGCAAATCTGCCTTTCTGGCAGGGTTCTCTCCGGCAGCAGAAAAGGTAGCGGTTGGCCGCTCCTATAACGCCGGTAAGCAGTGGACGAACCTCCCATCCATTCCGGGGTATGACAACATCATCTCCTTTACGAGTGTCAAAGAAGGCTGGATGGCAGTTAGAGGTCAGAACACCTCCTCCCTATATGCTACGGAGGATGGAGGCTCGACCTGGAAGCTGAAATTTGCTTTTAAGGGAACGGAGCAATAGGCGGCAAAATTTTTGATTGAATTTTCTTTAGGCAGAAGCGGCTCCATTCAGAGGAGCCGCTTTTTTGCGTTGGTTCCTCCTCTTGAAAATAAAAAGGCGAACCTAGAACCTGTATAGAAAGTCTTATTTACATCCGCCACGTATGGAGGGGTGGGCCACGTTTCTTGAGAGGTGAGGGTATGGAGGATAAAGAGCTATTTGAGACCTATAAAGAGAGTGTTTATAAAGTCTGCCGCTACCTGCTGCACAATGTGTCCGATGCGGAGGATGTCTGCCAGGAGGTTTTTGTTAAGGCGCTGCTTGCCGACCGGTCTGAGGTGAAGAACATGAAGGCCTGGCTTATGCGGATTGCCGTTAATGAGAGCAACTCACTGCTTAGCAGGAGGGCAAGAGGCCGGGAGAAGGAGCGGAGTCTTTTTCTGAGTGAGCGGGCGGTGCTACAGAATCCTGTAGAGATTGCGGCAGAACAGCATGAGCTGTCCCGGCAGTTCGATATCTTGTTCAGCCGTCTTCCCTTGAAAATAAGGCAGGTCATGACACTCCGGTACTCAGGGGACTTGTCCATCAAAGAGACAGCGGCTGTGCTGGGAATACCGGAGGGAACCGTCAAATCCAGAATTAACCGGGGCTTGCGGATGCTCAGAAGAAGTCAATGGATGAAGAAAGGGGGCTACCTGCCATGGGAGCAGACAATGAAGATGTAGTTTCACAGTGCCTGGAAAAGCTGCCGGAGCGCTCACCCGACTATGCTGCAATGTGGCTGCGGATTCAGGAGGAGGCTGCGGGCCGGAAATCAGGATGGATCAAAGGGAGGTCCGGTAATGGTGAAGGTCTTTCTGAAGCGCAGCCGAAGCGTACCAAAGCTCAGCGGCTGCTGCTGGCGAGTGCGGCTGCTATTTGTCTTGTGTTCATACCGGCCCTGATTCTGTTTACTGTGGAAAATAGTTCTGGACACCCGCCAGCGCAGGTAGGCCAGACCATCAATAAAAAAACAGATTTGAACGGTGTAACACTTACGCTGGACAATGTAGCGGCAGTGCCGGAGTATGCTGGCGGCGAATCCTTAATGCGCCTGTTTGTTTCCCTGGAACTGAATGGCGGATCGAAATATGACCAAGTTGAATTTGCTGAAGAAAGCTTAACGGACAGATCCACGAGGGAGACGAAGGAATTGCCGGGAGGCGGCTTTAAGCAAGGTGAGCAGGGCGGTGTATTGTCGAAAATGTATGATATCAACGGAATCGGAGTACCGAAGACTGCCGGCAGCTACCGTCTTTCAGTCAAAGACCTGCGGCTCTCTAAGCAGAAGGATATTGTCCTGAAGGGGGCTTTACAAGGGGAGCTCAGCTCTTCACGAACATTTGGACAGTCAGGTATTATCAACCCTAACTCGGTAAAGCGGGCCTTTGGACAGTCAGATATAATCTCCCTTCATTCCGTAAAGCGTAAAGATAATAAACTGACCGTTCAATACACTTTGGCTATGAAAGCAAAAGCCCAGAAGGCTTCAAAAGGGCTGTTGCTTAGAGTGGGAAATACGGAGGTATTGGCCGGAAATCGTTCAGTGGATAAACAGGGGCTGTATACGGACATCATCAATTTAAACGGGTTTTCTGAAGCGCAGATCCAGAGAGGCGAATTATATTATTCATATATGGACACGGTTAAGACTGTTGCCGGGGAATGGGCAATTGATTTTTCTGTCGATTTCACACAAGCGACCGAGCCTTCCAGTCTGCATGCGCTGACGCCGGATCAGAAACTGCGTACCCTAAGTGGGATTTCGCTTCAGGAGCTGTCATTATCCCCGCTGCAGGTTGGAATCTCTTACGGCAGAGAGCAGGCGCTTAACATAGAAGACCCGCAGGGCAAGGTTTTTTGGTATAACGATGTGAAGCTGAAGGCAGGGGATAAGATGATTGCCGGGCAGCAGATCGAACAGGCTGAAGGCAACGGCGGAGACTTTTGGTTTTTGTCGCAAAATACCGATTGGAGTGGCCGGGACCTGACGTTATATCTGTCCGGCGCAGTGAGGGTGGAGCGCAACCTGATCTCGAACTGGTCAAGGCTGCCTAATCCGGCGAAGGAGAAGCAGCGGCTTGCCCTTAAGCTGAGTAACGGCTATGAGATAGAATACACGTATTTTCAGGAAGGGGACGATTTGTATATTCAAACAAAAGCCCCTCAAACCATCCGTATTATGTATGGAACAGTGTTAAAGGTAAATGGGCAGCTTGTCCATCCTGATCCCGGCGACTCCTGGTTCTCAGCGGATTACAATCGCCGGACGGATCATTATACAGGAATACCGGCAAAGGCTGAGATTAAAATTAACCCGGGCTCTTACGGAGTTACCGATCCTTCCGGAGATGTAACCATAAGAATTAAGTAATATTTGCTTTTAAGGGAACAGATTTAGAACGGAGAGAGAGGGATTCGTCATATCCATCCTCCTGTTCCTTGCGGACCGTAAGGCCCTTATTTTCCCGAAAGGGGTACATTTAGCCGAGCTAACGGACAGTAACGCGCTTATCGCCTCTTCGGCAGGTATATTTAGGGTGAATGTCCACCCATAAAGGCTCTGAAGTCCGTTAACTTGCGGAAAAATGACTTCCAGTAGAAATAAGAGCGGCTCAGTCCGTTACAAACGGGCTGACTCTTCCGATGATCAGAAGATGATTCTGTTCGCGGGGCCTGATACGCCTGCAGCGTGATCTCTACTCTATTTGGCGGAGCATCGTTTGAATTCCAACATTTAGAGTCTGACGAGCTACAGCGGCCCACAAGAAAGGCACTTTAAAAAAAGTGCCTCCTGTGGGTCTTTTGTATTTCTTAACTAGTGTAATGGAATAGGAGCGGATATGGTTGACCTGGCGCTAATTACCGTCCGCGATGCTTGTCCTTCGCCTTCTGCCGGGCGATTTCCCGCTTCTTCAGGGCAAGCTCCTCCCGGGCGGCTTTGCTCCGCCGGGCCGATTCTGCCCCGCGTTTTTCCTGCTCCAGCTTGATAGCCTGCTGGCTGAACGTGCTGCTGCCTGAGCCGCGCGATTCTTTAGCCGCTGCCCGCGCTCTGCGCTTGGGATTACGGATTATCGTGGCCGCCTTGCCTGTGGCGACGCCACAGCTTAATCCTTCGACGACCTCCAGCAGCCGGAACCGGACAAAATCCAAAATCTCCTCCTGTGACGGTTCGCTTCCAAATACATAGCGCCCGGCTTTAACTACACCATCTTCCGTTAGTTCAACAATTCCCACCCAGAAAGGCTCTTCGAAAAATACCGTTAACTTCACCGGTATTCCCCCTCTCAATATTAATTAAGAAACGAGGGACATCCCGAGGGGGAAGGCTACTGACACGGAAAACTCAAGAGAACGCGTGGCCTCATTCGCACCGCCGCTGAACATCTTCTCCGTGCGTCCGGACTACCGACCGGAGCTGTGTTTTTACGTTTCCTCATTATTTTACCTTAAAATTCCCCGGAGCGGGATAGGGCAGTTCCTCCATGTGTGAATTTGTGGTCCGTTATGGTAAAATTTTAGGTACTTTACTAAAAGCACGCCTATATCCCGCTTAGGAGGACTGCTGAAATGGCCTTTCGTGTATCCGCAGTACAATATCATTTGCATACCATCTCCTCCTTCGGGGAGTTTGCTGCCCAGTGCGAGCATTATATAAAAACTGCCGAGGAGTTCGGTGCCGATTTTATCCTCTTTCCTGAATTTTTGACGACACAGCTCATGTCTATTGGCGATGAACAGGGCAAAGCGCTCAGCATCGAAGACCTGCCGCAGTTTACAGACCGTTACCGCGAGATGTTCTCCGGCTTTGCCAAGAAATATGCCGTGCATATTATCGGCGGGACCCATGTGCTGCGCAGAAACGATAAGCTGTATAATGTGGCGCATCTGTTCTATCCGGATGGCAGGATCGCCGAGCAGGCCAAGCTGCACATTACACCGGCTGAAGTGGAAGGCTGGAACATGGGCGCGGGAGAGGGGCTGGAGGTGTTCCAGACGGACAAAGGGACCATCGCCATGCTGACCTGCTATGATATCGAGTTTCCTGAGATTGTGCGCATGGCCCGGGCCAAGGGGGCGGATGTGATTTTTTGCCCTTCGTGTACGGATGACCGCCACGGCTTCCACCGCGTAAGATACACAAGCCATGCCCGTGCCATTGAAAATCAAATCTACGTTGTGCTGACAGGAACCGTAGGCTCGCTGCCAACCGTCGATCTGATGCGGGCCAACTTCGGGCAGGCGGCAATCATTACACCCAATGATATTCCGTTTCCGCCGCAGGGACTGCTGGCCGTGGGCGAGATCAACGATGATATGATTATTACCGCCGATCTCGATCTGGAGCTGCTGTACCGTGTCCGCGAACGCGGGTCGGTAACCACATGGCGGGACCGCAGAACGGATCTGTATACCGATTGGACGTAAGGAGGCCGAAGGTCATGTATTACAAGACATTCTATGCTTTTGACGGAAAAATTCCGGTCCCTGCGGTCATCCGCGGCTATACGGAGGCTGACTTTGCTGAACTGATTACGATTCAGTCTGAGGCATTTCCGCCCCCATACCCTGCTGAATTGTGGTGGAACCGGGAGCAACTAGAGAATCATGTGGCGCTTTTTCCGGAAGGCGCATTATGTGTGGAAGTGAACGGGGAGCTGGCCGGGTCAGTAACTGGGCTGAAGATCCATTTTGACCCTGAGGCTCCAGCTTCTCATCATACCTGGTCTGAGGTTACGGCGGACGGATATCTCACGACACACCAGCCGGACGGGAACACGCTGTATATTGCCGATTTGTGCGTCCGTCCTAAGCACCGCAAGCTGGGGCTAGGCAAGGAGCTGGTGCAGTCGCTCTACCACGCTGTGGTGGAGCAGAAGCTGGAACGGCTGCTGGGGGCGGGCCGAATGCCTGGTTATCACCTTCAGGCCTCCCATATGACGGCGGAAGAATACCTGGCTGGCGTGACCGCCGGCAAATGGTCCGATCCTGTGATTACCTTCCTGCTGCGCTGCGGACGGACGCCGCTTGGGGTAGTGGCCGATTATCTGGAAGACGAGGAGTCGGGCGATTACGCCGCGCTGATGGAGTGGCGGAATCCTTTTCTATAAATAAAGAAGACAATTTCGGAACCGGAGGAGATCCTTGATTATGGAATATAGAAGAATTACGAGCGTCGCTGATCCATTGTTCAGACAAGTACATAACCTGCTGTCGGAGGTATTTCCCCCGGAGGAAGTGCTCGAATTCAGTCTGTGGAAGGAGCCGCTGGAAGATCCGGGCATCCGTGTATTTGCCGCTGTGCATGAAGGCGCTGTTGTGGGCACCACGGAATACCGTTATTATGCCGACTGGAATGTGGCGATGACCGACTTCACCATAATTGGCCGGGAGGGGCTTGGTGTAGGCCGCTTCCTGGCGCAGAGCCGCCTTAAAGACCTGCGGAAGCTCGCAGCCGAGAGCGGTAAGGAGCTGTATGGCATGTTCGCTGAAATTTATGATCCATACCGGGTAGAGTACGCTTTTGGAGGCATCAAGCCGATGGACCCGTTTGTCCGCCGCGAGGTGCTGTCGCATCTGGGCTACAAGCGTCTTGATTTTCCTTATGTTCATCCTTCATGGCAAGGGGACGGAGAGGCGGTATCCGGTCTTGATCTGTGTTTTATGCCCGGGGATGAGGAATTGGAGCAGGTGGATGCGGCTCTGGTTGCCGATTTTCTGACCCGCTATTACACCGTGCTGGCGGACAAGCCGGAGGCCTGGACGTCTATGGTAGAGCAGCTGCGGAGCAAGGATACGGTTAAGCTGCTGCCGCTATAACTTGATAACTATTGAATTGCTCTGCCGATCTGGATATAGTGTACAATGGGAAAGCGAATATGCCGCTTAGTTAAATAGAAGCAAGAATAAGCGAGGAACGGTTGATGACTGAAGATCAGCAAGGCAAATACGGTGTTTTCATAACCCTGGAAAGCGTGCAGGGCGGGGAACGAAATATAGTACAAGCTGCAGGAGAGGTCATAGCCAAAGGGAATCTGCTGTATATCCGTTATGAAGAGATCGAGCGGGGGCCAAAGGGCGAGGATGTTTCTGTCCGCACCACCCTGAAGCTTTCGGACAGCGGGCTGAAGCTGATGCGTCACGGCGGCATTCAGTCGGAGCAGGCTTTTGAGCGGGGACAACGTCTGCCGGGATTCTACCGTTCTCCTTATACACAGTTTAATCTCTCTACAGACACCCGGAAGCTGGATATTAAGCGTGATGGAAGGTCGCTTACGGTTTCTTGGGAATATGATCTCTACGTATACGAGGAGCTATCGGGTCAGTTCGCTATAAGTTTGCATATACAGGAGGAAACACAATTATGACACAAAGTCAAAATCCGCTTCAGCTAGCCAACGAACGGGTGAAGGAAGCGATTGCGGGTGCTATATTGGCCGCAGGCCTGGTCACCAGAGAGGAGCTTCCGGCCATCGCACTGGAAGTGCCGAAAGACAAAGCCCATGGCGACCTGGCGACCAATGCTGCGATGCAGCTCACCAAGATTGTGGGGCGCAATCCACGGCAAATTGCCGAGGCGATTATTGAGCATTTGGATACCAAAAGCGCTTCTATCGAGAAAGCGGAGATCGCCGGACCGGGCTTCATCAACTTTACCTTGTCCAAGAGCTATCTTTATCCGGTGATTGCCCTTGTAGCCGAACAGGGAGAAAACTACGGCCGCATCAGTGCAGGCCAGGGCAAGAAAGTCGAGATGGAATTTGTGAGCGCCAATCCTACCGGCAGTCTGCATCTGGGTCATGCCCGCGGAGCTGCTGTTGGCGATGCGCTCTGCAACGTGCTGGATTTTGCCGGCTACGAAGTGACCCGCGAGTATTACATCAATGATGCCGGGAACCAGGTAGCGAATCTGTGCAAATCTATTGAAGCCCGCTACCTTCAGGAGCTGGGCCAGGATGCAGAAATGCCGGAGGACGGTTACCATGGCGAAGATATCAAGGGTTTTGCCAAAGAGCTTGTGGCTGAAAAAGGCGACTCTCTGCTGTCCATGACTCCGGGCGACCGCGCCGCTTTCTTCCGTACCTACGGCCTCGCCAAAGAGCTGGACAAAATCAAACGCGACCTTACCCGGTTCCGCGTCAATTTCGATATCTGGTTCAGCGAGACCTCGCTGTATGAGAGCGGAGAAGTGCTGCGTTCACTGGATGGTCTGCGCGACCGCGGCGAAGTGTACGAGCAGGATGGGGCAACCTGGCTGCAGACGACCAAATACGGCGATGACAAGGACCGCGTGCTGATTAAGAACGACGGCACTTACACTTACCTGACCCCGGACATCGCTTATCACAACGACAAGTACAGCCGGGGCTACGATACAATGATCAACATTTGGGGAGCCGATCACCACGGCTATATCCCCCGGATGAAAGCAGCCATGTCGGCGCTTGGCAATGACCCCGAGAAGCTTGTCGTGCTGATCGCCCAGATGGTCAGCCTCTTCCAGAACGGCGAGAAAGTCAAAATGTCCAAGCGCACGGGTAAAGCGGTAACGATGGAAGACCTGATGGATGAGGTTGGCATTGACGCCATCCGTTATTTCTTCACGATGCGCAGCATGGATTCGCATCTGGATTTCGACATGGATCTTGCCGTTTCGACTTCTAATGAGAACCCTGTGTTCTATGTTCAATATGCTCATGCGCGGATCTGCAGCATTTTCCGCCAGGCAGAGGAGCAGGGAATCTCCTTGCCGGATGCCGCCCAGATTGATTATTCCAAGCTGACGGCCGCCCATGAATACGAGCTTCTGCGTAAAATCGGTGAATTGCCGGCAGAAATCGCGGTTGCCGCCGAGAGCTATGCGCCGCACCGCCTGATCCGCTATGTGTACGATCTGGCTTCGCTGTTCCACAGCTATTACAAAGCGGAGCGCGTCATCACCGAGGATGCCGCTCAGACCGTAGCCCGCCTCGCCCTGCTGGGCGCGGCGCGGACCACAATCGCCAACGTGCTGCGCCTCGTTGGCGTTACCGCGCCGGACCGGATGTAACACGGTCCGGCTTCAGCGCAAAAGCACCGCCCCCATGTACCCGGGGGGCGGTGCTTTTGCTTTTTTGCAAGCGGCGCAGCCCCGCTTGCAGCATTTCCCGGCCCCCCGCAGCGCCGGGGGCCGGGGCAGTCCCGCCGCTATCCCTTCGCGGCGGTCCTGCGCCTTGCGCCTGCGCGCAGCAGGCGCAGGGCATCGGCTGCGCCGCCGCCTAAGGCTGCGCGGCGCTGGCCCTTGCGCAGCCGCACCGGCGAGGCTGTGCGGCGCAGGAGCAGCTTCAGCTCCCGGGGCGAGAGGCCCGGTCGCAGCGCGAGCAGCAGTGCAGCGGCTCCCGTGACATGGGAGGTCGCCATGGAGGTGCCGCTCATCTCCTTGTAGCCCTCTCTCAGCCAGCAGGAGGTCACTCCTTCACCGGGTCCGTATACATCAATGTACGGACCGCGGTTGCTGAAGGCCGCTACGCGGTGTCTTTTATCAAGAGCGCCGACGGCGATCGTTTCAGGGTAGCGGGCGGGGTAATCGCCGCCGCGTTTGCCGTCGTTTCCAGAGGAGGCGATGATGGCGATCCCGGACCGGTAGGCCTTGATCACCACATCATGAAGCGCTTTGCTTCTTGTTTTCATCCCGAAGCTCATATTGATGATATCGACCTTGTTCTGCACACACCAGTCGATGCCAAGCACAATATCCGACACATAGGCGGAGCCGCTGTGGTCAAAAGCCTTCACCGGATACAGCAGCGCCCGGGGGGCTACGCCCATCATTCCCCGTGTGCCGCCCGCCGCCGCCAGCGTGCCGGCAATATGGGTGCCGTGTCCGTTGTCATCAAGCGGCAGCATGCCGCGGTGCAGCAGGTTAACACCTGTTGCCAGCGAATGCTTGAGATCGGGGTGGCGGTAATCGGCTCCCGTATCAATAACGCCGATCTTTACCTGCACCCCGGTGGATCTGGACCAGGCCTGTGGAGCATGAATCGCTTTCACGCCCCATGGGAGCATGGCTGAGCCGCTTTTTTCAGCGGCAAGAGAGTGGACCTGTATCCGGTGGTCTTCCTCTACACATAGCGCGTCGGCAAATTTATCAAGCAGTTTCGCTGCTCCGGCAGCGGGCACAAAAAATGCACGGATCAGCGGAGAAATCCGTACCTGCGCAAGCCCGGGAGTTTTTGCCTTCAGCGACTTCCACTGCGACAGTGCTCCGGCATACTGGCGCGGATCATTGAAGGTAACGATGCGCCGTTCAGCATTTTTGGGGGCAGCCGATATCTCATCAAGCAGCATCTGCCAAAATCCGTAGTAATTCATAGGTTATGCCGTCCCCTCCTCGGTGCCGTGCTGCCATATTGTATGAACGGAGGCGGGCTTCCGAATGGGAACTTGCCCTTTTTTAGCGAAATGGGCTGCCCATCGTGTCAAAAGGCGGGACTTTACATAAAATAAATCGAAGAGAGGTTAAGCTCTCTTTGCAACATCCCGTAAGGAGCCGATCCTTGGCGTGGGTACAGTCATGCGCGGAGGGATTTCCTCCGCCTTTGTATTGCAGAATTCAATTTTATGCTGGAACTGTCGATTACATAATTCAACTGGCAACCGTTTTCCTTTCCTGGAAGCTTTTCTTTTGGACAAAGGGTGGACAAGCAGATGCCTGTACGGGAACCTGGAGGCGGCTTCTTCCGGCAGCCCTGCCGCATTTGACTTGCAATTTGCTGCCAAATAGGTTTTACTTAGTTTTGTTAATATGCGTGAGAGGAAGTGTCCTTTAGTGAGTACGCCACTCAATTTAAAGCTGGACCCTGAGAAAGTTAAAGAAATGCCGATGGTGGACCTGGCTTTCCTGGTGCTCAAAGCGGCCAATACACCTTATTATTACCGTGACCTGATGGTCGAAGTGGCCAAGCTGCGCGGTATGACAGACGAACAAACCAACGATACTATTGCCCAGCTATATACCGAGATCAACATTGACGGGCGTTTTGCCTGTGTCGGAACCAATCTGTGGGGACTCAAACGCTGGTATCCTCTGGAACGCTCCGATGACCCCGTCGGCAACTCCAAACGTCCGCGTATCATCAATGACGAGGATGACGATTTGGAAGACGACGATTTCACCGAGGAAGAAGACAACTACGCTGCGGAAGAAGAGGATTTCGACGCCATCGACGAAGACCGCGACGATCTCTATTCCGACGACGACAGCGAAGACGAAGTTGACGAAGATGTTGTGATTGATGAAGATGACATCGACGAAGACGATGTGGAAGACGAGGATTCCGAAGACAGCGATTCTGAGGATATGGATGATGAGGACGAAGACGACAAATATTAGAAGAGCGTGCTCAGGCATAATTCCTCCCTTGACATGGGTGGGACCGTCAGAGTAAACTATTGCATGGGCTTCTGATGGAAGTTAATATTTTTTCTAAAATAAAAAGTGCCCCGGCTCTACGGGTGTCACTTTTTTGTTTTTTTAAATGGTTTTTTCCCGGATAGAGTGGAAAAGTAACTTTTGGGTTCCCTGTTTTGATAATGGAAAAAAGGGTTACGATAAACAGCAAGCGTCGCCTGAATTTCTGGACTTTATTTAGGAGGGTTTTACAGTGACAAAGTATATTTTTGTAACGGGTGGTGTTGTGTCTTCCCTGGGCAAAGGCATTACCGCCGCTTCTCTGGGCAGGCTGCTCAAGAACAGAGGTTTGAAGGTAACGATCCAGAAATTCGATCCCTATATTAACGTAGACCCTGGAACCATGAGTCCTTACCAGCATGGCGAAGTGTTTGTAACCGACGATGGCGCGGAAACGGACCTGGACCTTGGGCACTATGAACGGTTTATTGATATCAATCTTTCGAAGAACAGCAACGTGACAACCGGTAAGATTTATTCCTCCGTCATCAGCAAGGAGCGGCGCGGGGAGTACCTGGGCGGTACGGTTCAGGTCATTCCGCATATCACGAACGAGATCAAGGAACGCGTATTCCGCGCAGGCCGCGAGACAGGCTCTGACGTGGTAATTACCGAAATCGGCGGTACCGTGGGCGATATCGAGAGCCTGCCGTTTCTGGAAGCGATCCGTCAGATCAAAAGCGATATCGGCCGTGAAAATGTGATGTACATCCACGTAACCCTGATTCCTTACATCAAGGCTGCGGGAGAAGTGAAGACAAAACCGACACAGCATAGCGTAAAAGAGCTGCGCAGCATCGGAATTCAGCCGAATGTCATTGTCTGCCGCACAGAATATCCGCTTTCTGAAGATATGAAGGGCAAAATTGCCTTGTTCTGCGATATCGACGCAAATGCAGTAGTGGAATGCCGCGATGCTTCGACGCTCTATGAGGTTCCTCTTAACCTGCGCGATGAAGGCTTGGATGAGATCGTAGTTAACCATTTGAAGCTGACTACCCCTGCACCGGATATGCGTGAATGGGAGAGCATGCTGGCGCGGATTCAGAAGCTGGAACGCACCGTTGAGATTGCCATTGTCGGCAAATATGTAGCGCTGCATGACGCTTATTTGAGCGTAGTGGAATCACTTTCGCATGCCGGCTTCGCAGCTAACGCGGAAGTCAAAATCCGCTGGGTGGACGCTGAGCTGGTGACTGACGAGAATGTGGACGAGCTGCTGGGCGGAATTGGCGGCATTCTGGTTCCAGGCGGCTTCGGCGACCGGGGAATCGAAGGTAAAATCTCTGCCATCCGCTATGCCCGTGAACAATCCATTCCTTTCTTCGGCATTTGCCTGGGGATGCAGGTTTCCGTAATCGAATATGGCCGCTCCATTCTGGGACTGGCCGGTGCGAACAGCTCCGAGATTGACCCATCTACACCGTATCCGCTGATCGACCTGCTGCCGGAGCAGAAGGATATCGAGGATATGGGCGGAACGATGCGCCTGGGCCTATACCCATGCAAGCTTCTTCCTGAATCACTGGCGATGTCCTGCTATGACGATGAATTGGTATACGAACGCCACCGTCACCGGTATGAGTTCAACAATGCCTACCGTGATGAGATTGAAAAAGCGGGTCTCGTGATCTCCGGAACCTCCCCGGATGGCCGTTTGGTGGAAATTGTCGAACTTCCGGGCCACCCTTGGTTCCTTTCGGTACAGTTCCATCCGGAATTTACCTCCCGTCCGAACCGTCCGCAGCCGCTTTTCCGTGAATTTGTCAAAGCTTCGTTGACTCATTCCGAACAACTGTAAAATACAGATAATTCAGGCCCTACAGGCCTTTGAGAGCCTCCGCCAGGAGGCTTTCTTTATAGAAATATAACTATACCTGCCAGCACGAAGCTTCAGCCCTCAAATCCCCTGTTCTCATCAGCCTGATTGCGGTCCATTATATGACATAGTTTTACGCATTTTAACCAATTAGCAGGATTTTGACTGTAAAGCACGAATAATAGGTTTCGTATAGACTATGCTGTCAAGGGGTCGTTAGCTGTGACGAGTGCGCGGAATGGACAATCTGCTTTAAATTCTGGGAGGGTATGGTATGGAAAAGAAAAAAGTATTAATAGTCGATGATCAGAACGGTATCCGGATTCTCCTCATGGAAGTATTCAATAGTGAAGGGTATGCCACATTTCAAGCAGCTAACGGAAAATTGGCCTTAGACATTGTCCGCAGCGAGTCGCCCGACTTGGTCTTACTCGACATGAAGATTCCGGGAATGGACGGACTTGAAATCTTGAAGCATTTGAAGGATATCAACCCGGCGATCAAGGTTATTATGATGACAGCTTATGGAGAGCTGGATATGATTAAAGAAGCGACAAAGCTGGGGGCGTTAATGCATTTCACCAAGCCTTTTGATATTGATGAGATGCGGGTAGCGGTTAATATGCATCTTAATAGTAAGTCGATTGAAGAGTGCAGTTGACCCGGGAACCGGCAGTTTGAGTATGTCCTGTTATGGATACTCTAAAGAGGAAGAATTTGCTTTAGGCATGGGCTGGGTGAATATCGTCCCACCGGGACATTTTTTTGTTTGTCCTATTTAGTATTTGACACAGGATGTGCTATAATAGGCCTGTATGTGATGTCGGCTTTTATAGGCAACCCAACATTCTTAGGAGGATTGAAACCATGCCATTAGTATCTATGACAGACATGTTAAACAAAGCACTTGAAGGAAAATACGCTGTTGGTCAGTACAACATCAACAACCTGGAGTGGACTCAAGCGATTCTTGGTGCAGCAGAAGAAGAGAAATCACCGGTAATCCTTGGCGTATCCGAAGGTGCAGCTCGTCACATGGGCGGCTTCTACACTGTTGTTAAGATGGTTGAAGGCCTTGTTCATGACATGAAGATCACTGTTCCTGTTGCCATTCACCTGGACCACGGTTCCAGCTTTGAGAAATGTAAAGAAGCTATTGACGCCGGATTCACATCCGTAATGATCGACGGCTCCCACCACCCTATCGACGAGAACATCGAAATGACTAAAAAAGTCGTTGAGTATGCTCACGCTAAAGGCGTTTCGGTAGAAGCTGAAGTAGGTACTGTCGGCGGACAAGAAGACGACGTTATCGGCGGCATCCAATATGCTGACCTGCACGAATGCGTACGCATCGTCAAAGAAGCAGGCATCGACACTTTGGCTCCTGCTCTTGGTTCCGTACATGGTCCTTACCATGGCGAGCCTAACCTCGGATTCAAAGAAATGGAAGAAATCCGCGATGCAGTTAAGCTTCCGCTGGTTCTTCATGGCGGTACAGGTATTCCTGAACATGACATCAAGAAATCCATCTCCCTGGGTACTTCCAAAATCAACGTGAACACCGAGAACCAAATTGCATTTGCTAAGGTTGTTCGTGAAGTTCTCGCTGCTAAACCGGATGCTTACGATCCTCGTACATTCATCGCACCAGGCCGTGAAGCCATCAAACAAACCGTTATCGGTAAAATCCGCGAGTTCGGTTCCAACAACAAAGCCTAATTTATTCATGCCGTGAGCGGACAGGCATCTTTATGCTGCCTATGAATATAAGTATTTGAACTGAATATCTAAGATGAGGAGAGCACACCGCCTAGCCGGTGTCTTTCCATAATATAAGGAGTCAAGTGCTGCATTAGCCAGCCGGCCCTTATATTTGTTGCAGAAACGGGTGCCGTCCTTGATGCAAGGACGGCGCAACCGTTTCTACTTGTCATACTTAAGCCACAGCAGGTATTGCCTGGGCAAGCTGCAATACACGTAGGGGGAACCAGATAAATTTATGGAAAAATTAATGATTGGCGGTGGACGTCCATTAGAGGGCGTTGTAACCATCAGCGGTGCGAAGAATAGCGCAATTGCGCTTATTCCTGCGGCGATTTTGGCCGAATCTGAAGTTGTTCTGGATAACTTGCCAGCCCTTAGTGATGTAGCTGTTTACTCCGAAATTCTTGAAGAGCTTGGTGCTACTGTCTCCTGGACAGGCAACCAAATGAGAATTAATCCCTCCCGTATCGTATCCATCCCAATGCCTAACGGACCGGTCAAGAAACTCCGGGCCTCCTATTATTTGATGGGGGCGCTTCTTGGAAGATTTAAGGAAGCGACAATTGGTCTTCCTGGCGGCTGCAACTTTGAGCCGCGTCCGATTGACCAGCATATTAAAGGCTTTGAGGCACTGGGTGCGACTGTGACCAATGATCATGGCTCTATTCACTTATACGCCAAAGAACTGCGCGGTGCGAAAATTTACCTGGACGTTTCGAGCGTGGGGGCCACCATTAACATTATGCTGGCGGCTTCACGGGCTAAAGGCTCAACAATTATTGAAAACGCGGCTAAAGAGCCTGAGATTATAGATGTAGCTACCCTATTGAACTCTATGGGCGCTGTTATTAAAGGCGCCGGTACCGAAACTATCCGGATCGAAGGCGTTGCGGAAATGCACGGCTGCCGCCACTCCATTATTCCTGACCGGATTCAAGCTGGAACTTACATGATTGCAGCAGCGGCTACGCGCGGCAATGTGTTGATAGATAATGTTATTCCGAAGCATTTGGAGGCGCTGACCGCCAAGCTGCTGGAGATGGGCGTGGGCATTGAGGAGCTGGATGAGAGCATCCGGGTCATCGGCAGAGCCAAATACCAGCATGCGGATGTTAAAGCATTGATTTACCCCGGTTTTGCCACCGATTTGCAATCTCCGATGACAAGTCTGCTCACTCAGGCAGAAGGTGTTAGCGTACTCAGTGATTTTGTATACAGTAACCGGTTTAAGCATGTACCGGAGCTTGTTCGCATGGGAGCCAAAATCCGTGTCGAAGGACGTTCAGCTATTATCGAAGGCAGCAAGCTTAATGCCGCAAAGGTAAAGGCTTCTGATCTGCGCGCCGGCGCGGCGCTTGTTATTGCCGGGCTGACGGTAGAGGAAGGGATTACCGAAGTTACGGGTGTGGAGTATATAGACCGCGGTTATGACAATCTGGTCACCAACCTGCGTAACCTGGGAGCCGAAGTATGGCGTGAGAACGAAATAGAATAGAATGGAATTATCCGCTGGACTGGAGGGGGATTTCTGCCCGGGAATTGCATATCCCCTTCCAGTTTGGGTAATGATATCCTTATAGGCGGATTTAATAGATTCCTATTTTCCCGGATGACATGATAGATGAACTCATTATAAAAATTGAATAGGTGGTTATTACATGGATCTTCAAATTTCCGATTTGGAAGAAATGAAGCTGACCGATTTGTATAAACTGGCTAAGAAATACCAGATTCCATACTACGGGACGCTCAAGAAACGGGAGCTGATCTTTGCAATTCTTCGGGCACAGGCAGAGCAGAGCGGTCTTATGTTTATGGAAGGCGTACTCGAAATTCTGCCGGAAGGCTATGGCTTCCTAAGGCCGATCAACTACTTGCCCAGTGCAGAGGATATTTATATCTCGGCTTCACAGATTCGTAAGTTTGATCTCAGAAGCGGAGATCTTGTATCCGGCAAATGCCGGACACCCAAAGAAAACGAACGTTACTTCGGATTGCTTCAAGTCAACGCCGTCAACGGCGAGAATCCTGCCAGTGCAGCGGAGCGTCTGCATTTTCCGGCGCTAACACCTCTTTATCCGCAAGATAAGCTGCCGCTTGAAACATCCCCTACCCATTTATCTACCCGAATAATGGATTTGCTTGCTCCTGTTGGTCTGGGGCAGCGCGGTTTGATTGTAGCACCTCCCAAAGCAGGGAAAACGCTCCTCTTAAAAGAAATTGCCAACAGTATTTCCACTAACAATCCTGATATTTCCCTATTCGTACTGCTGATCGACGAGCGTCCCGAGGAAGTAACCGATATGCAGCGTTCTGTGAAAGGTGAGGTAGTGGCATCCACATTTGATGAGCTTCCCGAGAATCACATCAAAGTTGCCGAGCTGGTGCTGCAACGCGCCTTGCGTTTAGTCGAGCATAAAAAGGATGTCGTGATACTGCTTGACAGCATTACCCGTCTGGCCCGTGCCTATAACCTCGTCGTTCCACCGTCCGGACGAACACTCAGCGGGGGGATTGATCCGGCGGCATTCCACCGTCCTAAGCGGTTTTTCGGTTCTGCGCGGAATGTGGAAGAGGGCGGAAGCTTGACCATACTTGCGACAGCGCTTATTGATACCGGTTCACGTATGGATGACATTATTTATGAAGAATTTAAAGGTACAGGCAACATGGAGCTTCACCTCGACCGCAAGCTGGCGGAACGGCGCATTTTCCCGGCCATTGATATCCGCCGCTCAGGCACACGCCGCGAAGAGGTGCTGCTGAGCAAGGAAGAGCTGGATACCATTTGGGCGATCCGCAAAAATATGAACGAGTCCTACGACTTTGTGGAGGGCTTCCTCAAAAAGCTGCGTGATTCCAAGACAAATGCCGAATTCCTGGCATCCTTTGATGTTGCAGGGAACAAAGAAGCCTCATCTCCGAGCAGTACGGCCAGTAATGGGGGAACCTCTAACAGCGGTTCATCCGCGCGCCGGACAACGCGGCCGAAGACGCCCTCTGTTCCTACAACCTGAGAAAAGATAACAAGAGGAGACTAACATGTATTTGGTATATGCCGATGAGCAAGGAAATGTATATGATCATCCCGAGCTGCACGGGCTGGCCCGCAGCGGAGATATGATTGTTGAGATACTGGAGGAAGAATTAATTCCGCTGCCCGAGGGCGCTACCTTAGTCGGTCTGCCGAACACGCGGGCAGTGGGCATGAACCCTGAGACGGGTGAAATGCTGTCATTGCCGGAAGGGTCCCAGGCAGTGGGGGCATTGCTGCCGCAGGGCTTTACCCGTCTATGTCTTCCCGGGTATGTCAAGACAGACAAGTCGTATAAGCTCCCGCTCTTTGGCTATTCCGCAGTAGTGTGGAAAGATGGCGGCTTTTACGTGGCTGCTGATCTTACCGATGATCCAGAGCAGTGGAACCCTTTGAATTGTGACCGGGAGAAGGTAAAAACGGGTGTCGGTAACCTGACCGCCAAGTACCCGGAGAACCGTCTGTATGACCATCTCTCCAACTGTGCGCTTGGCTATGAATGCCTGACCTCTTCCAATACCTTTTTAGGCCGCTGGGAGGGAGCTGTTCCCGTATCCTATTCCTGTAATGCCGGCTGCTTTGGCTGCATTTCCGAACAGCCTGATGACAGCGGCTTTGTATCTCCACAGACGCGGATGAACTTCCGCCCTACAGTGAATGAAATTTCTCAAGTGATGCTGGAGCACCTCAAGACACCGCAGTCCATAGTAAGCTTCGGCCAAGGCTGCGAAGGCGAGCCATCCACCCAGGCCAAGCTGATCATTGAGTCCATTCGTGAAGTCCGTTCCATCACAGATATGGGGTATATCAATATCAATACGAACGCTGGCCTGAGTGATCATATTCGGGGAATCGTTGACGCCGGCCTGGATTTAATGCGGGTGAGCACGATCAGTGCACTGGATGAGCACTACAACGCTTACTACAAACCGCGCGGCTACACGCTGGCTAATGTGGAGAAGTCTCTGAAGTATGCCGCCTCACAAGGAGTGTACACCTCAATCAACTATTTGATCTTCCCGGGAGTAACAGATCGTGAGGAAGAGATTGAGGCAATGGTGGAATTCGTCAGACGTACGGATTTGAAGCTGATTCAGATGCGCAACCTCAATATTGATCCGGAGAGCTATCTGGAATTGATTCCCCCGGCTCAAGGGGAGATTCTGGGGATGAAGACGATGCTTGAGATCTTCCGCGAAGAACTTCCGAACGTTGTTATAGGCTCCTACACGCATGTTCCGCCTGCAGACCTGGCCCGTGCCAAGCAGCGGCGCGTACACATGTAGCAGAATAAATAGAATCCAAACATATTGCGGAATCCATCTTTTCGTGCTAGAATACCGTTGTGTATTTTAATAACTCTAGGTCCGCATGAGGCTTAGGGCATGAGAGGTGAAATTCAAATGCAAGAAGCAATTCAACCAAAGTACCATCTGACTAAGGTGACCTGCGCATGTGGCAATTCCTTCGAAACTGGCTCCGTTAAACCAGAGCTGAAAGTCGAAATTTGCTCCAGTTGCCATCCGTTCTACACTGGCAAGCAGAAATTCCTGGATGCCGGCGGACGTGTTGATAAATTCAAGAAGAAATATGGTATCTAATCATTTTGCCGCTTAGCGGTTTAAGGATTACATTGGCTCCTGGATGCAATATCCGGGAGCTTCTCCTTTATCTGGAGCCTTGATTTTTGTCCAGCCGTAAGCTATACTTATCTTCGCCGCGCTAGACGGGGAGGTAGCGGTGCCCTGTAACTCGCAATCCGCTGTAGCGAGGTTGAATTCCTGTTAGAGGTGCTGTCGATGTGAGGCCTTGGTCCCTACGGGCTGTGTTGACGGTTGGGTCCTCCGCAATGAGTGCTTATGAACCTGGTCAGGTCCGGAAGGAAGCAGCCATAAGTAAGTCTACTCTTGTGCCGGAGGGTGGCCTAGCCCGAGCAGTGTTGTAGGGTTGCCGCTTGGATCGCAGCCATCAATAACAGGTGCGCGGTTTACATATTGCCGAAGAATAGCATCTTTGCCACAAGCGAAGATGCTTTTTGTTTTTGGTCAAAGTCTGGTGAATATAGTATAATAAGTTAGCGACAAATGCCGAAAGCGGCAGCTTAAGAGAGGGTAATGCATAGTGGAACATATCGCGCTGTACCGTGCTTGGCGGCCGCAGTCGTTTCATGACATGGTAGGGCAACAGCACATTATTCAAACGCTGCAGAATGCGATTCGTGAACAGCGGGTTTCGCATGCCTACCTGTTCAGCGGCCCTCGGGGAACCGGCAAGACAACCGCTGCCAAAGTGCTCGCCAAAGCGGTCAATTGCGAGCGGGGTGCGGGGCCGGAGCCATGTAATGAATGTCCCTCCTGCTTGCGGATCACTGCAGGCAACATAATGGATGTACAGGAGATTGATGCGGCGTCTAACCGGGGTGTTGAAGAGATTCGGGACCTGCGGGATAAGGTGAAATATGCACCTACCGAAGTGCGCCGTAAAGTGTATATTATTGATGAAGTGCATATGCTGACAACAGAAGCGTTTAATGCGCTGCTGAAGACGCTTGAAGAGCCGCCTCCCCATGTGATGTTCATCCTGGCGACGACTGAACCCCATAAGTTGCCGGCGACGATTATATCCCGCTGTCAACGTTTTGATTTCCGCAGGGTTTCGCTGGAAGAGCAGACGGCCCGCCTAACCGAGATTTGTGAGAAGGAAGGAATTGCAGCAGACGCGGATGCGCTGCAGTACATTGCCCGTCTGTCCGATGGCGGAATGCGCGATGCGCTCAGCATACTGGACCAGATATCGTCCTTTACAGATGGTAATGTAACTTATCAGCAGGTGTTGGGGATGACCGGGGGAATTCCCTCCGAGCAGTTCGCGCGCCTGGCTACTGCTATTCTGGAAGGGGATATGGGACTGCTTCTGGAGCTTGTCGAGCAGCTTATGCATGAAGGCAAGAGTGCGGATAAATGTCTGGAGAACCTGCTGTACTATTTCCGGGATCTACTGATGATCAAAATGGTGCCGGGAGCGGATCATTTAACGGATCGTGTTTTAAACCCGGCAGATTTCCGCAATATGGCGGCTGCATTTTCCAGGGATCGGTTGTTTACGATTGTTGAGACGCTGACGCGCTATCTGGGTGAGATGAAATATGCCACTCATCCGCAGACCTTGTTTGAAGTGGCATTGATGAAGCTGTGCAGCCTGCAGCAGGAAGGGGCCTCTCTTCAGGAGGCTGCGCCTAATTTTGCAGCAACTGCTTCCAGTCACTCCGGCGGCCAGCCTCAGACTGCAAATCCCGGTGAGCTGGAGCTTCTCAAACGGCAGATTGCCGCTTTGGAGAAGAAGCTGGAACAGGCCTTACAGTCCGGGGCGGTTTCTGGTGGAGGACGTGATCAGGGAGCTGCGAAGAAGCAAGCGGCCGCACAGAGCCAGGCTCCGCGGGTATCCTCTCACTCCAAGCTCCCTCCGCAACTGGATAAATTTATCGCTGGCAAAGACAGTGCCGATTTTGCCGATGTGTATAAGCAGTGGAGCCTTGTCCTGCAGGGAGTGAAGGAGGAGAAGGTAACGGTTCATGCGTGGTTTGTAGATGGTGAGCCAGTCTCCGTTATGGAGGATGCAATACTGGTTGCTTTTAAGAACACGATCCATCGCGACACAACCGAGAAGCCGGCTAATAGACAGGTTATTGAGAATGTGTTTGCTGCCCGCCTGGGCAAGCCTTACCGTCTGGTAACGATGATGCAGCGTGACTGGAATGAGGCAGCTGTGAAGTCTGTTGCACAGACCGGTACAGAGGAGCTGCGGCTGGAGCATGAGCATGAAACTGCAGATTCACAGACTGAACCATGGATTGACGAGGCGATCCAGCTCTTTGGGGAAGACCTTGTTGTCATAAAAGAGTAGTATTTTAGCCTATCAGCGCCAAGTGCGCATCCAAAAGGAGAGACGATGTATGAATAATATGAACCAAATGATGAAGCAGGTTAAAAAAATGCAGGAACAAATGCTTAAGGCTCAAGAAGAGCTGGGCAGCAAAACTATTGAAGGCTCATCTGGCGGCGGTGTGGTTACCGTTCAAGTCAACGGCCACAAGAAAGTACTCGCCATCCAGATTAAGCCTGAGGCTGTTGATCCTGAGGATATCGAAATGCTGCAGGATCTTGTGCTGACTGCTGTAAATGATGCCCTTACCCAAGCTGAAGAGCTGGCTAATAATGACATGGGTAAATTCACCGGCGGAATGAAGATTCCTGGTTTGTTCTAAGCCGTACTTTATCCAGTCCAAAGGAGAACTATCACCTTGTATTATCCAGAACCGCTAGCCAAGCTGATCGAAGCTTTTACGCGTTTGCCCGGAATCGGACCGAAGTCGGCCGCCCGGCTGGCTTTTCATGCATTGAACATGAAAGAGGACGAGGTAATTGATTTTGCCAAAGCGTTGGTCAGCGTTAAGCGCAATCTTCATTATTGCTCGGTATGCTGTAATATCACCGACACAGATCCATGCCGCATCTGCCAGGACAAAACCCGCGATGCTTCCGTAATCTGCGTAGTCCAGGAATCCAAAGATCTTGTGGCTATTGAGCGGACCAAGGAGTTCGACGGCTATTATCATGTTCTGCAGGGGGCAATCTCACCGATGGAGGGGATCGGCCCGGATGACATCCGTCTGAAGGAGCTGCTGACCCGTCTGAGCGATGAGCGGGTGAAGGAGCTTATTATGGCGACCAACCCCAATATTGAAGGTGAGGCCACGGCTATGTACATCTCACGTCTTGTCCGCCCCTTTGAGATCAAAATCACCAGGATAGCCCACGGTCTGCCTGTAGGCGGCGATCTTGAGTATGCGGATGAGGTCACCTTGTCCAAGGCTCTTGAAGGCCGTCGTGAGCTGTTCTAAGCAGCGCTGACGTTATATTTGAATGCAGGAAGCCCGCTAGGGCTTCTTTTTTTATCTCTTGCATGAATCGGGCATTCAATTTTATCCGCCGTTTTTAGTTCTAAGTTTGTCCCCATTTCGATATGAATGAGAATACATAAGGGTGAATTGCTGGATGACGCCCTGAAGTTATTCTTAGGAGGAATGGGCATGGCTTGGTGGAGAGCGTTGAAGAAAAAGGCTGGCGGAGAAGAGGATTACAGCTTGGGACAGGAAGAGAAGTGGAACGTGTTTCTTGAGGTTCGCAAGGCGCAATCAGAGTGGGAAAGGGCGCACCTGATGTTCAATGAGGCACTGGGTCAGGATCAGATTGATTATGCGATATATATTTTGGAGGCTGCAGAGCGTAAATATCAGATCCATCTGAAGCACGCCAAAAGTCTGGGGCTCAACCGCAGTCAACTCTAAGTTTAGAAGGCCAAAAACAAAGGAGGAGCATCATGCTAAGAACGGCGGCTTTTGCTGTATTGGTGATATCGGGCATTTTACTGATTATGATCGTTATTAGAAAAAAGTTGGGCTGGGCTTGGCTCAGTCTGTTTGGCACTCATCTACTTCTGGCGGCGCTTGGCATTTATGTAGTGAATTTTTCCGGGCTAATCACGGAGATTTACATTCCTCTGAATCCTGCGACTATAGGCGCTGTAACGGTTCTTGGTCTTCCGGGAGTGCTTATGCTTATAGGTTTGAAAATAACTTTGTTTTAGAGGTTGACGCGGGTTCTTGATTTATGATACATTAAGTCTCGGCCCTTTGGACAAGATATTCTTTGATAGCTTGCCAATAAGCAAAGCGAAAAATTAAATCAAAAAAACGCTTGACTGAAATAAGGGCGCTGTGATATATTATAAAGGTCGCTGCTGACAAGCAACGATGAAGAAAAACGAGAACTTGATCTTTGAAAACTGAACATCGAGTGAGTGGGATTTCACGAAAGTGAAGTCCAAAAATGAGAATGCAAATTCTCGTCAGATGTTTCAAAATGAGCGAATCGCTCTTTTCAATAACCTTATTGGAGAGTTTGATCCTGGCTCAGGACGAACGCTGGCGGCGTGCCTAATACATGCAAGTCGAGCGGAGCTTATCCTTCG
>NZ_JBVYOK010000034.1:0-50132 GCF_056120445.1 Paenibacillus sp. sgz302115 | reverse complement strand
TGATCCCAGAGAGTGCTTCTTTCACAATCTCGAGTCGGATTTCCTCATAGGCTTTTCTCTTCTTCATGAAACTCGCCTCCCTCTTCTTTCAGTGTAATAAATTGGGGGGCAACTCTCCAGTTTCATTAGGGGGCCTAGGAGATAATGCTGTTGTTGACGCAGGATCGAAGGGAACAGCTGGAAATAACGGCAATAATGCCGTTGTTGGAGCAGGATTGGGTGGTACGCTCGGAAATAACAGCAATAATACCGTTGTTGGAGCAGGATCGGGAGGAACGACTGGAAATAAAAGCAATAATGCTGTTGTTGGCGCAGGATAAACTGAAGTGGAGAGACCCCACTTCAGTCTTCCAGCAGCCAGGGTGAACGCTATTTATTCCTGAAATTTGAACGCAGGGCGTAAACGATTGCCCTGAATGAACAGGGCTCTAATCACCAGATTTCTATTATTTGTGCTCCTTGTATTCAAAATAATCAAAATCAGCAAAATGACAGGAGCCGCTTAGGTCCTGGGCGCACATCCCGATGAAGGTGCCTGTAAACCTGATATAAGCCGGAAAATCATCGGATAAATGATAGATTTCCATGCTCTGGCCAATCTTCTCCCAGCTTGTATCACCGATACAGTAATAGAACTGTGCAAATTCCCGGTTGATTACTACCTTTAACTTGCAGCTTGTTGCGGCGGGCAGTGGAATCTGCTCAAACATAGAATCGTCGTACACTCCGTCCATGGAACGAACGATCCCCAGACATTTGCCTAATTCTTCATCATGAGTGATTCGCAAATACACGTAATCCTTCGTATCATAATAGACAATCAGTCCGGCCATCTGCTGAAAATGCTCCGGTTCGAACTCTAGGCTTGTTTCAGCACTGCAGCAGAAAGCCTGCTGGCGCAGGGCAACCAGGCTCTGGCGATGCAGGGAGCTCATGGACTCTCTTCCTCTCAAGCGCAAGTAGCCGGGCCGCTCCTGCAGGGAGAGCCAGGACTCATCGGCAGGAACACGCAAGGTGCTCCAGCGGACATCCAGCTCCGGGGCGTCAAAATCATCTCTCTCCGGGGGTGCTGGAAAGGGATGCGCAGGCATATCCGGGCCTTCTACCGTAAGGAAAGGCTGGTTCCCTCCACCGGAAAGGGCCAGCCATCCATCCGCTGTGAAGGCGCAGCGCTGAATCGCTGTCTCTCTGCCCAGATTGCAGTACTTATCCTTCACGGGACGGCCGCACAGATGGACCATATACCATTCATCTGTATGCGTGTGAACGAGGCAGGCGTGCCCGGCCTTTTGCAGCTCTAGTCCCCTGTCCCCGGCTGAGGTCAGCACCGGATTGTCAGGAGCGGTTTCATAAGGTCCTTCGATTTGCCGCGCCCGCGCTACGGTCACTGCATGGTTATACTGGGTGCCTCCCTCAGCCGTAATGAGATAATACCAGCCGTCTTTCCGGTACAGATGGGGACCTTCCGTCAGCCCGAGAGCTGTACCTTTATAGATAGGCAGCACCGGGCCGGTCAGCTTGTTCAGCTCTGGCGAGTATTCCTGCAGGACAATTCCGGCAAAGCTGTTGTTCCCGGTCCGATGGTCCCACCGCATATTAACCAGCCATTTGCGCCCGTCAGCATCGTGAAACAGGGAGGGATCAAATCCGCTGCTGTTCAAATAGACAGGCTCTGACCAAGGTCCTTCGATACTGGAGGCTGTTACTACATAATTGGGGGTGTCCTTGAACGCTCCCTGTCTGCTCTTGACATCGGTATACACCAGATAAAATGTCCCTGCGTCGTAGCTAAGGCAAGGAGCCCAGACTCCGCCGGAGTCGGGATCACCCTCCATATTGAGCTGCGAGCTGCGGGTCAGCACATGCGTAAGCAGCCTCCAGTTCACAAGATCACGGGAATGATGAATCCGCACTCCGGGAAACCACTCAAATGTAGATGTGGCAATATAATAATCCTCTCCCACTCTGCAAATAGACGGGTCCGGATGAAACCCGCGTAGAATAGGATTCTGAATCAGACTTCTGCTCATGATCTCCACCCCAATGCCTGCTGTCCCGCTTCTAGGACGGCAATAATTTTATCAACATCATAGACACAGCCTTGCCAGGTTCCGCCACTGGCCGCTTGCAGCGCTGCCCACAGCCGGGTATCGTCCGGCAAGCCCGGATCGACGGCCAGGGACGGGTGCGGAGTGCGGGAGGCCAGGATTCTGTCTCCTACCTCCCGCGATTCAGGCTGTTCACCCTCGCCAACCAGATTCACGCTTCCTTCAAGCCTGACAGTATCGACGAGCACTTCAACCCAATCATTATCCCGCAGTCTGCCGAGCGGTCCCCCGGCCAGCGCTTCAGGTCCCATATGGCCGATGCAGGCCCCCGTAGACACACCGGAGAAACGTGCATCAGTGATCAGAGTAACATGCTTCCCAAAGGGCAAATGCTTCAGCGCGGACGTCAATTGGTACGTCTCTTCCATTCCTGTTCCACTGGGGCCGCGTCCGATGACGGCAAGAATATCCCCTGCATGAATGAGACCGTCCTTAATGCTTCTGATCGCATCCTTTTCCGCAGTAAAAACCTTCACTCTCCCCACATGACGGTAAATGCCTTCACCGCTTAGAACCGCCGGATCAATCGCCGCCGATTTGATCACCGCACCTTCCGGGCACAGATTGCCGGTTGGAAACGTCATTGTGGAAGCAAGGCCATTCCGCTTGGCGTCCTGAGGACTCATGATAACAGTATCGGGATCAATGCCATCCGCCTCTCTCAAGCGATTGCGCATTTCCATCCGTCTCTGTGAGGTCTCCCACCAGTCCAGGTTTTCTCCCAGCGTCTTCCCGGTAACCGTCAGCACCGATTCGTCGATCAGTCCCAGCCGCCGCAGATGCAGCATAACCTCAGGAACTCCTCCGGCAAGAAAAACACGGATTGTCGGATGCGGAACGGGTCCGTTAGGAAGCACACTAACCAGACGCGGCACCTTACGGTTCACCCGATTCCAATCTTCAACCGATGGAATCCTCAGCCCTGCGGCATGTGCAATTGCCGGCAGATGAAGCAGCAGATTGGTAGAACCTCCAAATGCCGCATGAACCACCATGGCATTGGCTATCGCCTGATCCGTAAGAATATCCCTCATTACGATTCCGCTTTGGTCCATATGCAGCAGCGCGCGGAAGGATTGACGGCCTATATTCATCCACACAGGCTGTCCTGAGGGAGCCAGAGCAGAATGGGGTACCGCCATCCCGAGCGCCTCGGCAATGACCTGGGCCGTTGCGGCAGTCCCCAGGAATTGGCATCCCCCTCCCGGAGTGGCACAGGCACGGCAGCCCAGCTCTGCGGCCTCTTCCAGAGACAGCTCTCCATTGCTGAATCTCGCGCCGATACTTTGCACTTTACCTGCATCCTCTCCCTGGACCGGAGGAAGAGAAACGCCCCCGGGCACAATAATCCCCGGAAGATCACGCATTCCGGCCAGCGCGAGCATCATTGCAGGCAGCCCTTTATCGCAGGTGGCTACACCCAGCACTCCTTTACGCGTTGGCAGAGAACGGATTAACCGGCGCAGCACCGTGGCCGCATCATTCCGGTACGGGAGAGAGTCGAACATGCCCGTCGTTCCCTGGGAACGGCCATCGCAGGGATCACTGACATAACCGGCGAACGGAATGCCCTGATTGTCAGTGATTTCCCGGGCAATTTCCTCCATCATCACACCGATTTCCCAGTGGCCTGTATGATAACCAAGGGCCAGCGGACTGCCGTCCTCCCGCCGTATTCCCCCCATCGTGCCCAAGATGAGATATTGCGGCAGATTCAAGAGGAGCGGGTTCCAGCCCATTCCGGCATTCTGGGTCATTCCAAATATTTCACCGCTCGGGGCGCTGCGCAGCACCTCACCTGTAATGGGGAGGCTGCCTGTGGGGCCTTTCGCGGCTGTATGTACAGGAGCAGACTTATCCGGGGCCTCCCGCATGATCTCTTGCAAGCTCATTTCCACTCTGAACCCTTCTCTCTTTAAGAAGATAATTTCTTGGCAAGGTGAACAACTTCCGTTACCGCAGCCTCCTGTTTGTCGGCATAAGCGTGCTGCAGCATCGAGGTGCTCACTGACGCAACAGCATTCCCGGAAGCATCAAGAACCGGTGCAGCCACACAGCAGATTCCTTTAATGACCTCCTCCTGATCCACAGCGTACCCGTTATTGCGGATAGCGGCCAATACTGCGATGAATTCATTCCAATCCGTAACCGTATGTGCAGTGACCGGTGCTAAAGCTCTGTCTGGATATCGTCTTTCGAGCTCTTCCAAAGGAAGCATGGCGAGCATCATCTTGCCCATCGCTGTCGCATGTGCCGGGAACCGCATCCCTGGGCTGGACTCCAATTTTACCAGCGAAGCACCTTCCTGCTTGGCCAAATAAAGGATTTCGCTCCGGTCCAGCACAGATAACTGGAAGGTTTCACCAACATTCTTGGCACTCTCCGAAGAGAGCTTCAGAAAATGCTCCACAAGATTAATGTTCTGCTTACGGGATTCATTAAAAACCGTATTGTAATAAGAAACCCCCGCTCCCAGCGCGTATGCCTCATTCTCGTCCTTCTTCACCCAGGCCAATGCTTCCATCGTGCGCAGAAGAGAAAACATCGAGCTTTTATTGATGCCCGTGGCTTCACACAGATCCATCAGCTTATACTCCCCTGGCTTCTTGGAAATTGCCGTAAGAATCAAATCCGCCCTCTCCAGAGCGGGAACCCAATATTTTCGGTCCAAGCCTCAAGCTCCTCTCTTAAAAACCATTTGATAAAGCGTTTTTAGTTCAATATAATAATCTCATGTTTATAATAACAAACTAGGAGGCAAAAATAAAATGAATCTTATTCATGCAAATGCAGGAATCATTCCCCCTGTACCTACTATTTTGGATGAAAAAGGGAAACTTGACCGCACTGGAATGAAGACGCTAATCGACAGCTTGATTAAGAAGGGTGTACATGGTCTCTTCTTCCTGGGAACAGCCGGGGAATTCAGCCAGTTCAGCGCAGAGGAGCGGGAGGAAATTGCGAAGTTCTGTATTGATTGTACGGACGGACGCCTTCCGGTCTGGATTGGAACGGGCAGCAACACTACCTCCGAAGCTATCCGCCTTACTCAGCATGCTGCCAGAAGCGGCGCCACCGGCGTTGTCGTGATCAATCCCTACTACTGCAAGCTGAGTGAGGAAGCCTTATTCTCGCATTATTCCGCCATTGCCGAAGCGTCAGAGCTCCCCCTGATGCTGTACAACTTTCCCGCGCTTACCGGCCAGGATTTGAGTCCTGCCTTTGTCAGCCGCCTTGCGGCACGTTATTCCCATGTTATCGGAATCAAGGAAACGGTAGACCAGCTAAGCCATATCCGCCAGATGATTATGCAGGTAAAAGAGGTGAATCCGGCGTTCGCTGTATTCTGCGGATTTGATGAATATTTATTGCCTACCCTTGCGGCAGGGGGAGCCGGAGCCATTGCAGCCAGCGCCAATTTTGCCCCGCAGCTTATGCTCGGTGTGTACAGCAGCTTCCAGAATAACGATTGTGCAGAGATGCTTGAATATCACCGGAAGGTTATTGAGATCCCGCCGCTGTACAGTCTGGATGAGCCCTTTATCTCCTCGATCAAAGAAGCCGTGCGGTTGTCAGGTATTCCTGTCCCTACCTTCAGTCTTCCTCCATCAAGCCCTTGGAGTGAAGAGAAGGAGGAACAATTGAAACGAATCTTCAATAGAGCCGGTATTCCTTTTGTCTGATTAACTGGACTACTGCCAAAAAAACAGGTGAAGCACGCCATATATCAGCATGCCTCACCTGTTTTTTGCAAATTTGCCGGCCTGTCATCTTCCATCATCAGTTCAAATTAAGCCGTTATAAATGATATTTACGGATAAAATAAGACGGTGTACAGCTCCAGGCATGGCAATAGCTGTTGATTAAGTAACTTCCATAAGGAGAGAAATTTTTGTTCTCCGGATCATACAGCTCCCAGAAGGTGTCCGCTCCGTCTTTAATCATCTGTCCCCAATATTTTTTGATCTCCAGCGTTGCTCTTTCCCGTTCGCCAACCTGGATCAAGGCCTCAATCAAGTGATGCATCATATAAGGAGTGGTCAAGGATAAACCGGGTTTCTCCTCAAGCAGACGCACAAGCAGCTCTTTCCCTTTCGCTTCATCCAATACACCGGCCAGTACCATCCAGATTTGCGAGGCCCAGGAGATTTGCTGTTGTTCTCCGCTCACGAAGCAGTGCTCTGTATCACTCCATAGAAATTGCAATGCTGCCGCTGTGAGCTGTTCAATTCTCACCTTAAGGAACTCTTGATTGTGATCCTCCAGTATTGCCGCAAGCTGCAGTGCCGACTTCATATTATAGATTAGAATCGCCTGGGCGGAGGCTACTTTACTGAGCTGATCCTTCCAATCAACAAATGCCCACCACGTCTCATCGTCTTGTACGATATCACGCGTATTAATCCGTTCCAGCGACAATTCGATTTGCCGACATGCGGTTGGCCACAGCTCACGAAGCGTGTCTATATCCTGCGTGGCTTCATAATAGTCACTCAGCGTTGCAACAAAAAAGAGCGAATAGTCGAACAGATAGGTATCATCGGGAATGACCGCTGGCTTCATGAACAGGTTAGCCGAAATCAGCCCTTTATCTGTTGGATACGCGGCAAAAAGATACAGGCAGCGTTTGACCAAATCGTAATTTTTGAATGTTTCGTAATTGGCGAGCGCCTGCAGCCGCAGATCACCAAGCCAAAGTCTGCGGTCCCGCTTAGGCCCATCTTCAAAAACCTCCTGCATGCAGTCTTCCAACGTCTTGATGCTAACCTCATCAATTCGCCCAAGCTCCTCGTCCGGATGCTTCAGCGGAGCAATCAGCCCGCGCGAGGCCGACGTAACGGTAGTGCAGTAGACATTATCGAAGATCACCTTATACTTCACAGAGGTGTCGATTACCTGAAGCTTCAAATACCTGAAGCTATAGCGGCGCTCCATATGCAGTGTGTGAGGCAGCACATCCAGGTGACAGGTCTCCTCCTGCAGCCAGGAACGGCTTAACCAGCCATTGTATTCGGAAAAAACTTCCCCCATTTCAACCGGCATCTCTCCCAGGGTTACCTTTAAATACAGCGGCGAATCGGGCGGACTTCCGTCCGGCTCAATATGAAACGACAGCTTGCCTACCAAATGTTTGCCGAAATCAAGAATCACCTCATCCCCTTTCCCAAGGACAAGTGCCTGCAACTCATCTGCCGGCCCTACAACCTCCGTTCTCCATCCATGAACAGCTTCTTCATCGGCTATAACTTTAATCAAATGCTGCGGACGGCAGACCTCATGGAATAATTCAGGAATAAGCCGATCTGCCACCTGGGCAAAAGCTTCATTCTTCTCAATCCTCACTGCTACCTGCTGTTGAATGGCTTGGGACATCATCCAGCCTCCTAATTAAAATTCATCAATAAGCAGATCAACCCTTTACTGAACCAACGGTAAGCCCGCCCACAAAATATTTCTGCATGAAGGTAAATGCGATGAGCAGCGGCAGTGCGCACAGGAAGCAGGCGGCGAACAGCACATTCCACTGTGTAGGGTTCTGCTGGTCGCCCATGAAACCGAGCATAGCCAGCGGCAGCGGGGATTGCGAAGCTTTGGTAATGAAGATCATATTGAAAAAGTAATCATTCCAGATCCATACACCCTGCGTGATAATTACGGAATCAGCTGGATCAGCAAAAGCTGCTGCATCTTATCCTGGATGATCATACAGGCAAACCCCTGTCTTTTCAGTCCGAGCAGATGAACCGCTTTGCGGCTGCAAGTTACTATGTTCTGCTGACTGTATATAGTTCCGCGCAGATAGATTCGAAGCTTTTTGAAGGTGGCATTCATGAAAATTACATTTCAGTCCCGCACCCGGTGAACGAACATTTGGTATTCGTGGTATTCGCTTCTTATGAGCGGGTTACCTATAAAGGAATGGACACCAGCTTCGCGCTTCATTCCGCCGATCAATTGCTCGAACCGCTGCGCTCGATTCCCTATAATAAAGTATTTGCGGGTCTCAGCGCCGCTAGGTCCAATATGGGTGAATTAAATCAGGCGCAGAAGGAATGCTTAAGCGCAATGAATAGAAAGGGGATCATGGATTTCGGCTCCGTATTCCTGTACAACGCAGAAGACCGTCCTTCGGAAATGCCTTTATGGAATAAGACCGGGGATTTGATGTTCTATTTGGAAGCAGGACATTCCTCGAAAGTTAGGGAAAGTGTCGTTGATTTCTTTACTTTTTATATGCAGTTGCCGAGCGCCACACTATTCCAGCTCAAGCACCAATGCCGGGAACTGGCTGCGGAAATCAAACAATTGCTCGGATTACGTCTTCCGGATACTGCTTACCAAACGAGTTCTTCCAGCATGGAGACTGTACTTAATACATCATTTGACCCGGAGGAAATCCGGCAGTATTTTATAAATGTGCTGCCAGACCTGGCGGAATTGCTTAAAGACAGCACCCCTTATTCTTCACCGAATGTGATTGATAACGTGAAGGTTTATATTCACAGAAACTATTTGCAGGATCTGACCTTGGAGAAGGTCTCCTCTTTATTTTTTATGAACTCGAGTTATTTAAGTTATTTGTTCAAGGAGAAAACCGGAGAGAATTTCACGGATTTCATTAACAAACTGCGGATTGAAGACGCCAAAGCTTTGTTAAAATCCACCGACGACAAAGTATACATCATAGCAAATGCCCTGGGCTTTGAGAATGAGAAGTATTTCTTCCGCCTGTTCAAAAAGAGCACTGGACTCACACCCGAAGCTTACCGGAATCAGTCTTGAGTGCTAATCCAAAAACCCCGCCCAGATCTTGTGATTAGTCAAGCACCGGGCAGGGGCTTTGCCGCCGATGTATTGTGCGCCTAAAGATCGAATGCCAATAGCCGTGATGCCAGCTAGGCCACGTTATTCCTCAGCGCATATATCAATGATCACCTGTGTATAGATCTTGGCCGCAGTCAGCAGATCGTCTATAATCGCAAATTCATCTGCTCCATGTATCTGCATGTCCAAGTCCGGCATGGTCGGTCCGAAGCAGACGGCTCCCTCGATGCCATGCACATAGGTCCAGCCGCCGATGGACTGGCAACTGCCCTGAAGTCCGGTGTACTGAGTGTAAGCCGCCAGCAGGCATTGAACAAAAGGTGAGTCCGCGGGTGTATGATGCGCCTTGGTGAATCCCGAACGTTCCAACTGAATGCCGGACGCCGCAAGCTTCTCTGCCAGAACAAACATCGTGTTCTCCTCGGTGGCACAGACCGGAGTGCGGCAGTCCAGGAATCCGTACAATTTCACCGGCGTAAAATCGAAGATTCCGAAATTCAGCGTAAGCTTTCCAGATACCTCGTCTTGCATCGCAATTCCCGCCGCCTGGGCGTAATAATCGCCATGCGGGAAGATTTGCGCGAGGCTCCGCAGTGCACGAAAGCCTGCACTGTCGGGGAAAGGAAGCTCCGTCAGTAGCGCAATCAGGGCGGTCACAGCATTAATTCCTTGTGCCGGACCCGCAGCATGTGCCCCTACTCCTTCGGCAGCAAGCTTCACTTGTCCGTCCTCCAGTGCCGTGACCTTGAATGCTGCCCCTGTCTTCCTCCCGATCTCACGGGCATAGGCTTCAATGACCACATGATCCAATCCTTCAATGACCGCTTCAGCTTCAGCAGGCACGACATTGGAACGGGAACCGCCTTTGGCGTACACGATGGCCGGCAGCAGCCCTTCATCGGCAAATTCCGCTTCAAACGAAGTGTGAAGCCCGCCCTTCTCTGTGTTCAGCACCGGAAATTCGCCGTCCGGTGTAAAGAGATGCGGCGGTGCCTGGTGCTTGGAGAAGTAGTAGCGAATATCCCCGAAGCCGCTCTCTTCATCTGTTCCGAGAATAAGCCTGACGCCTGACTTCAGCGGAATTCCCAGTTCCTTCACAGCAGCGAGTGCGTACAATGCCGCAACTGCCGGCCCCTTGTCATCGGTCGCCCCTCTTCCAAAGATTTTCCCATCCAGAACCGTTCCCGCATACGGATCGAAGGTCCAATTAGAGCCTTCCGGCACAACATCCAGATGGGCGAGAATGCCCAGCTTGGCCTCTTTGTCATTGACCTCCACCGTGCCGACATAATTCTCGACATTAGCGGTGCGAAGCCCGAGGCCGTCGGCCAGCTCAAGCGCCAGCTTCAGGGCTTCTGCCGGCCCCTCTCCAAACGGCTTGCCCGGAAGCGCGTCACCCTTGACGCTCCGGACAGCAATCAGCTTCCTGATGTTCTCGATGAACTCGCTTCTACGCTCGGCGAAATAATACTCAATCTGTTCCCGCACGACTGCTTCCTCCTTCATTTCCGCCCTGCTCCCATGCTCTCTGCATCAATAGCATTCCACAAGATCGACGGGACTGAGCAGCTCCTGCCCGCTTCTGAACAGCAGCAGATTTTTCACAAAATGCCGGATGGAGCTTTCCACATAATTCCGGGTAATACCGGCGCTGTGCGGAGTAATGATCACATTCTCCATATTCCAAAGTGCACTTTCAGCCGGCAGCGGCTCCTGCCGGAAAACATCCAGTGCCGCGCCGGCGATCAAACCGCTGCGGAGCGCTGCGATCAGCGCTGCCTCGTCTACTGTCTCTCCGCGCGACAGATTCAGAAATACTGCCGTCTTCTTCATCGCGGCAAATTCCCGCGCGCCCATTAAATTCTCGGTCTCCTTCGTAAGCGGCGTCAGCAAAATCACGTAATCAGCCTGCCCGAGCACTTCATGCAGCCTGCTCATATCATAGACCTGCTCAAAGCCCTCAACCGGAGAGGCAAACCGCTTGAGGCCGATGACCCGCATGCCGAAGACGGATGCCGCCTTGGAAATCTCCTTGCCGATCCGGCCGGCGCCAATAATGCACAGCGTCTTGCCCGCCAGCTCGCCCAGGCGGCTGTAGTCGCCCCATTTCCGCTTGGCCTGATTGCGGATGCTGCCGCTGATATCGCGGCTGAAGGCAATCATGGCCCCCAGCGCATGCTCCGTCATCTGCTGCCCGTGAATGCCGCTTGCATTGCAGACACGGATTCCCCGTGCCCGAAGCTCCGGGAAGGGCAGCTTGTCCACACCGGCGCTCATAATATAGAGCAGCTTGAGATTTATGCATTTTTCCAGAATCTCCGCCTCAAACAGCTCGTTTCTGGCAATGATAACGTCCGCAAGGATAAGCTGCTCCTCAGGAAGTTCGGAAATTTTGCTGCACACGGCAATTTCCTCTCCCGTCTGCTCCAGCACCATACGGCGAACCTCATCATTAAGATGTACTGTCGAAATAATCATGTTAATCCTCCTGTCAGTTCTTCAGAGCCTTGAGCACAGACGCCATTTTCCCGATTCCCTCAACGATTTGCTGATCGCTCGGGGTGGAGAAATTGAGCCGGAACGCATCGGTGCAATCCGTAGGTGAAACAGCCAGCATATTGCCGGGGATGAAGGTCACCCCAAGCTCAGCGCATTTGGCGGAGAATTCAGCCGGATTGATGTCCTGGTGAAGGTTGCACCAGATGAACAAGCCCCCTTCAGGTTTGTTGTAAGTAACTCTGTCCCCGAAGCCTTCGTCCATGCAGGAGAGCATGAGATCGCATTTGCGCCCGTAAATCTTTTGCAGCATCGCTATATGTCCATCGAAGTTATAGTCATTCATGAACCTTTCCGCCAGCACCTGCGCGAACAGATTCGTATGCACATCGGCGCTTTGTTTGACGACCACCATTTTCTGTGCAATTTCCAGCGGAGCGAGCACATAACCTACCCGGATTCCGGCGGAGAGCACTTTGGAGAAAGAACCCACATAGATGACAATACCTTCGGTATCGAGCGACTTGATGCTGGGAATGTCCTCTCCGTGGAAACGGACCTCGCCGTAAGGATTGTCTTCCAGAATCATAACGCCGTAACGCTTCGCCAGCTCGTAGACGGCCTTGCGCTTCGCAAGGGACATCGTGACTCCCGTCGGATTCTGAAAATTGGGAATGGTGTACAGCAGCTTGATATTATCGTGTGTCTTGAGCATTTCTTCAAGCTGCTCTATGTTGATCCCATCCGGTTCAATATCGACGCCAAGGAGCTGCGCATTGTAGGAGCGGAAAGCGTTAAGCGAGCCGATAAAGCTCGGATTCTCGCACACAATCGCATCCCCTTCGTTGCAGAACATTTTGCATGCCAGCTCAATGCCCTGCTGCGCTCCGGAGACGATAATCAGCTCATCAAATTCCTCTCCGCAGGAAAAGCGCTTTTGCAAACGGTCCTTAAGTGTCTGGCGGAGCGGGGCATAACCTTCCGTCAAGCCATATTGCAGAAAAGAAGCAGGATTGCTGTTGAACATATAGGCCGATATGGATTGAAGCGCCTCATAGGGCAGCGTCTCCGGGGAGGGATTGCCCTGCGCAAAGGAGATGGCTCCCGGCTTGCTCATGAATTTCATTCGTTCACGGATTGCGGAAGGCTTAAGTGAAGATACTTTATTTGAAAACGCATACATATTTATATCCCCTTTACCGCTGCCGGTGCGATGGATGATGCCTGAATTCCCCCGGCTTGTTTCGGGAAACGGCTATAAACTTCAGATACACGATGATGGACATCACTGCACAAGCGCCGCAGGTAAGATATACACTCGTAAATCCCCAGCTTTGCGACATCACACCCCACAGGATAGATCCGGCACCCATGCCCGTATCCATAGCGGCGGTAAATACCGCGCTGGCTGCACCCTTGCGTTCAGGTTTCACGTTGCGGATCACTACAGCATTCATCGCCGGCTGTACACTGCCGAACCCAAGTCCGAACATTACCGCCGAGAGCAGAGAGACTGCGAGTGAATGAGAATATGCCAAAATAACAAATGAGACGGCAATCAGGATCACGCCCGGACCAACCACCCAGTTCGGCCCGGCCCGGTCAGCCAGCCTGCCGGAGAACAGTCTGCTTGCCAGCAGTGCGCATGCATAGACCGTGAAGTAAGCGCCGATGCCGGTGATGCTCCGCTCCGCTGCAAATTGCGGCAGGAAGGTAATGATGCCACCCAGACCCAGGGTGATAAAGAACATCACCAAACCCGGGAGCAGGGCGGATTTCTCAATGAGTACGGTGTCCTTTCGGGCTGGAGCCATGCCGGGGTCACGAATAATGCCTTTTTCGTAGTTGATGAACAGGATCAGCAGGAGTCCAACTGCCGTAAGTACGGAAGCGCTAGTGAACAGCGCGTCATATCCATGCTGCTTAATCAGGTACAGTCCGAGCGAAGGACCGAAAGCAGTAGGCAGCGTATTGGATATGCCATAATAGCCAATGCCTTCGGTAAGCCTTGAGCGCGGAATCACATCCGCAATCATCGTGCCGGCCGAGGTGGAGTGGGCGCTGAAGCCCACCCCCTGCAGTACACGGATCACAAGCAGCACCGTGATAGAGGCTGCCAGATGAAAGGACAGAAAGGCGGCAAGCAATATGCATCCTCCCGCCAGGAGAACCGGCCTGCGTCCCTTCGCATCCAGCAGCGCCCCGATAAACGGCCGGCACAGCAAGGCCGAGAAGGCATAGATTCCTACAACAAGCCCTGACATCGTATTGCTGCCGCCAATTTCCTTGGCGTATAGCGGCAGTGTGCTCATCAGCATGCTGATGGCGGTAAGCACCGCGAAGTTGGCAGCCATGACCAGCAGGTAGCTTCTGCTCCACAGCGGAGCACGCTCAGAAGCTGAAGACTTCATTGACGAACAGCTTCAGCAGCTTGATGGAGGCTTCCACATCCCCCATGTTCACGAGCGTATTCGCGGTATGCGGATAGCGGGTCACGACCGAAAGACCTGCAGCCTTAACACCAAAGCTCGATTGGTTGATCGAGCTGGCATCCGTGCCGCCGACATAAATCACATCAAGCTGATACGGAATCTGATGCTCCTTGCTGCACTTCACCAGCGTAGCCACCAGCTCCTCGTCGCAGATGACCGAGGTATCCGATACTTTGATAGCCGCCCCCGCACCGACCGTATTGCTGCCGGTCAAATCTCCGGGCCGGTCATGGGCCGGCGTAATATCCACGGCAAGGCCGATATCAGGCTTGATCCGCTCAGCGGAGGTGACAGCGCCCCGGCAGCCAACCTCCTCCTGCACCGTAAAGACAAAATAGACGTCATTATAGCAGGTATCAAGACCTTTAAGCGCCTCAATCATCATATAGCAGCCAACTCTGTCGTCGATGGCCTTCGACACGACATTGCCGCCGCTGAGCTCCGTGTACCCGCCCACGTAGACTGCATTATCACCGACGTTGACATATTTCTTAACCTCGGCTTCGCTGGACAAGCCGATATCAATGTAGAGCTGGGTGAAATGCTTCAGGTCATCCGCAGGCACACTGCTGCAGACTACCCCAACCGTTCCATTTGTGAATACCACCCTGGACATGAGGGCGGTTCGCACATGGGAATATCCCAGAAATTTCACCCGGATAAGCCCATCCTTCTCGATCTTGATCACCTGAAAGCCAACCTCGTCCATATGTGCCGCAGCCATAATCCTTTTTTTGTTCTCGCCAGTCCCCCGCTTGAACACAATCAGGTTGCCAATGGCATCAGTCGTTATTTCATCTGCATACGGAAGCACCTGTTCATGGATGAAATCTCGTACCTTACTCTCATATCCGCTTAAGCCGGACAACTGGGTCAATTGTTCGAACAGCATGTAAATCAATCCTTTCTATGTGTGTTATTTACTTCAAAAGATTTTCCATTTCGGGGTCTGGTCGTAACTGCGGGGAATGTTTGGACTTCCGGCCGCTGTTGTTCACAGATTTCTTGATTGGAAACCACTAATCGCGGTTGAAATCTGTGAACAAAGGCGGACGCTACCGCTCCTACAGTTCCAAACTTCCCCTCCGTCACTTCTGCCCTTTTTATGTTTTCTTTAGTTCAACTGATATAGTGATTTTCCATTTCGGGATTTGGCCGTGATTGCGGGGAATGTTTGGACTTCCGGCCGCTGTTGTCTGCAGATTTCTTCAATTTATACCGTTGTTCACGGTGGAAATCCGCAGACAAAGGCGGACGCTAGCGCTCCTCCAGTTCCAAACTTCCCCTCCACCACTCCTCCCTAATTAGATGCATAGCAGCCTCAGCCCCCCGGATACAAATGGCAGGCAACGGTATGACCGGGAGCCACCTCGACAGGCTTCGGCCTGACGGTATGGCACACCTCCATCACCTTGGAGCAGCGGGTACAAAATGCACAGCCCGGAATGACACTGGCCGGACTTGGAATTTCCCCCTTCAGATAATCCTTCTCTGCGCTCTGGGCAATATCCGGGTCGGCGGCGGGTACCGCCGAGATCAGCCCTTGCGTATACGGATGGAGCGGCTTCTCATAGATCGTTTTGCTGTCGGCCACCTCAACCACTGCCCCCAGGTACATCACCGCCACACGATCACTGATATAACGGACCATGTTCAGGTCATGGGCAATGAAGAGATGCGTCAGCGAGAGCTCCTTCTGCAGCCGTTTCAGCAAATTCACGATTTGGGCCTGAATAGACACATCGAGCGCGGAGATAGGTTCATCGCTGACAATGAACTCAGGCTCCAGCGAAAGCGCGCGGGCGATGCCGATACGCTGCCGCTGCCCGCCGCTGAACTCATGCGGGTAGCGGCCGGCCAGCTCACGCCTCAGCCCCACCAGATCAAGAAGCTCATGAATCCGTTCCATCCGCCTGCTGCCGCGGTACAGGCCGTGGATGTCGAGGCCCTCGCCAATAATGGCGGCGACAGTCTTGCGTGGATTCAGAGAGGCATAGGGGTCCTGAAAAATCATCTGCGCACGCTTCGAGAAGGCCAGCCGTTCTTTTCTGCTCTTGACCGCGAGCGGCTTGCCCGCATAATCAATGGTTCCCTCTGTTGGGGGATACACGCCGAGGAGCGCCTTGCCGAGTGTCGATTTGCCGCTGCCGCTTTCGCCGACAAGCGAGAGCGTCTCTCCCCTGCGAATCTCCAGGTCCACATCATTGACCGCTCTCAGCAGCTTCCCGCTGCCAATGGCGAAATATTTCTTAAGTCCCTTTACGCTGACCAATATCTCTTTATCTTGCAACAAGGGTCCCCTCCTTCACCGCTCTGTCTACCTTCGGAGCGCCTGGATGAAGCAGCCAGCAGGCACAGTTATGGCCCTCCGCCACCTCCTGCTCCTCAGGCTCAGCCTCGAGGCAAATCCGCATGGCATAAGGGCATCTTGCTGCAAAGCCGCAGCCAGGGGATGGATTGACCAGACGCGGAGGCGTACCTCCTATCGTCTGCAGCTCGCTGCTTGGGTCCTGGTCCGGGCTTGGCACGGAATTCATCAGCCCCCAGGTATACGGATGCTTCGGATTATGAAAAATCTCGCGCACCGTGCCGATTTCAACGATCTTGCCGGCATACATGACGGCGATCCGCTGGGCAATGCTTGCAGCCACGGCAAAATCATGCGTAATGAGCAGGATGGACATTCCGTTCGTCCTCTGGATGCTCCGCAGCAGATCAATAATCTGCGCCTGAATCGTGACATCCAGCGCCGTTGTCGGCTCATCAGCGATGAGCAGCTTGGGCTTGCAGGCAATGGCGGCTGCGATGAGCGCCCGCTGCCGCATTCCGCCGCTGAACGCCCCCGGATACTGCCTGACCCGCTCCGCCGCGCCGGGAATGCGGACCGCGTCCAGAAGATCGGCAGCCCTTTTGAAGAGCTCGTTCTTTGCCGTCTTCTGATGAATCTCCAGCGTCTCGCCAATCTGCCGCCCAACGGTCATGGTCGGGTTCAGCGAGGTCATAGGGTCCTGAAAGATCATCCCGGCAACAGACCCTCTGATCTTACGCATCGTCTTCTCATCCGCTTGAACAATGTCGCAGCCGTCCAGCATAATCTCACCGCTCTTGATATGAGTAGGCGGGATCGGATTCAGCTTCAGAATTGTTTGGGCCGTAACGCTCTTGCCGCAGCCAGACTCGCCGACGATGACCAGGGCTTCCCCCTCCTCAATATCGAAGGATACCCCTCTTACTGCCTGAAGCTCGCCGTCACTGGTATCAATCGAAACCCGAAGATCCTTGACGGATACTACCGTTCGCCGTGAATCTCCCATTCGCCATCCCTCTATTCTCTGTGTTTTGGATCAATCAGGTCGCGGAGAGTGTCGCCCAGCAAATTAAAGGTTAGCATGGTGATGCATAGAAACAGCGCTGGAATAAACAGCAGCTCCGGGTACACCTGAAAGCTCTCGGTCCCTTCGGAAGCCAGCGTCCCCAGACTGGCCAGCGGAATCTGCACCCCCAGGCCGATATAGCTGAGGAACGCTTCCGTAAAAATCGCGGAGGGGATCGTCAGCGTCAGATTGACGATGACAATGCCGAGCGTATTGGGAATCAGTCCCCGCAGAATGATTCTCCATGCCCCCGCGCCAAGCAATCTGGAGGCTAGGACATACTCCCTTTCCTTGAGCTGGATAACCTGCCCCCGCACCAGCCGGGCCATTCCGGTCCAGCCGACAGTAGCATAGGCGATAATAATCGTGGTCACACCAGGCTCAAGAACGATCATCAGCAGGATCACGATGATGAGGTAAGGGATGGCGACAACAACGTCCAGAATACGCATCATTAGTTCATCAAGCTTGCCGCCGAAATAGCCGGACACGCCTCCGTAGATCAAACCTACAATCAGATCAATCAGCACCGCCGAGAAGGCAATGGTCAGCGAGATCCGTGTGCCGTACCATACCCGGACGAACACATCCCTGCCCAGCTTGTCTGTTCCAAAGATATGTCCGTCCGTCATAAATCCCAGATTGGTTCTGGTCAGATCCTGATCGGCAATGGAGAACCGGCTCAGCAGGGGAATGAAGACCGCTCCGCATACCAGCAGCAGCAAAATAAAGAGACAGGTCATGCCGACTTTGCTTTTCCTCAGCCTTCTGAAGACATCCTTCCAATAGCTTGGCGCCTGTTGTCCCGGGCTGGACAGCGCTTCTTCCGAAGGTCCAACCCTCTCAAATAATTCCGCTTTGTACTCCATATCCTCACACTTTCGATTTAAATAGTCTGACATTGGGATCAACCAGTGTGTAAGACAAATCCACCAGCAGATTCGCACCGATCAAAAAGGCTCCAAGGAACATCGTTGTTCCCGCGATCATCGTGTAGTCATTGGTCTGGACACTGTTCACGAAATACTTGCCCATTCCGGGGATGTTGAAGATATTCTCGACGACAAAAGCGCCTGTCAGCACCGAAGCCGTAAGCGGCCCCAGCACTGTCATTACCGGCATGATGGCATTCCGCAGCATATGGCGGATAACGAGCTGCCGCTGCGAAAGCCCTCTTGCTTTGGCTGTTTTTACATAATCCTGGTTCGCCACATCGAGCAGGCTGGTCCGCATCATTCTCGCGATAATCGCCAAAGCGCTTAATCCGAGCACAAAGGGAGGAAGAATCTTATGGGCCTCCGAGGACCAGCCGCCAATCGGCAGCAGCCTGAACCCGAACGTCTCGCTGGTGTACCCCGAAAGCTTCAGCGCCACGAAATACTGCAGCAGCGTTCCGAGAATAAAGCTTGGTACCGAAATGCCGATGGCGGCAATCAGCATGGATACGGTATCCCATGCTTTTCCGTTCTTCAGCGCGGCAATGATTCCCAGCATCATGCCTGCGATAACCGCGAACAGCAGCGCCCGGATACCCAGATCAAAGGAGAACGGAAACGCCTGGAACAAAATGCTGCTCACGGATTTGCCGGTATAGATCATCGAATCGCCGAAATCTCCTTGAACGGCATTGCCCAGATACTTGAGATATTGAACAAACACCGGCTGATCGAGACCATATTTGGCGTAAAGCGCATTTTTCGCGCTGTCCGTAAGCGCCTTGCCGCCTACGAATGGATCGCCCGGGAGCATATGCATCAGGAGGAACGTCAGCGTAATCAGAACCCACAGCGTCAATACCGCAAAGGCAAGCCGTTTTAAAACATATCTAAGCAACCATAATCACCCCGCATCTACTTCTCGATATATGCCGAATAGAGATTGATGTCCTGGAAAGCACTGCGTACTACGCCCTTCAGCTTGGGCTGCACGACATACGACTGGTTCTGGAAGTAGATCGGACCGATAGGCAGATCCTTCAGCAGCTTCGTTTCCGCCTGCTTCAGCAGGTCAAAACGCTTGGAGGCGTCAGTCTCAACCGCCGCATTATGGATAAGCTCATCGTACGCGCTGTCTGCATAAGAGGAGTTGTTGTTGCCGTTGCCTGTGGTGAACATATCCAGGAACGTCATCGGATCATTATAGTCCGGCCCCCACATGCCGATGGCAATCTGGAAATCCTTCGCATACAGCTTGGACAGCATGGCCTTATAAGGCATTGTCTCCACCTGGACATCAAGCCCAAGGTTCTTCTTCCAGAACTCCTGATAGGCTGCCGCCTTCAGCTTTGTCGCTCCTCTATCATCCACCAGCAGTGTCAGCTTTGGAGCCGCAGTGAGACCCAGTTCCTTCAGACCCTGCTCCAAATATGTCTTCGCGGCAGCGGCGTCATTGTCTTTGAGCAGATCGCCGACTGCATCCTTGAAGCTGCCGTTCTCTCCGGCTACTCCGGGGTTCGTGAAGCTGAGCGCCGGAACCGAGGTATCCTTCAGCACATTGTCGATCAGCGATTTTCTGTCGATGGCGTAGGTGAGCGCACTGCGGATGTTGTTATTTTTCAGAATGCTGTTTTCGAGATTGTATACAAAATATGCGGTCGCCCCATCCGACTTCGTCTGAACCTCATAGCCAGCAGTCTTCGCCTGGGCAATCTGGTCGCCCCCTCTAAGGGTTACGGTGTCCAGCTCGCCGGATACGAACATGTTGTAGGCAGTGCCCGGTTCGCCCACAATCTTCATATTGACCTTGTCCAGCTTGATATTCGCCGCATCATAATAATCCGGATTCTTGACCAGGGTGATCTGGCTATTATGCTCCCAGCCCTCAATCTTCCAAGGTCCGTTGTAGATCAGCTTGTCCGCATCGGTTCCATAGGCATCTTTAGCCTGCTTGCCGAAGAAGGCTTCATTGATAGGCAAGTAAGGAGCTTCAGAGACGAGGAACGGAAAATAGGCGGTCGGCTGGGTTAATGTTACCTCAAGCGTCTTGTCATCTACTGCCTTAATGCCAAGCCCGTCGGCACTGCCGCTGCCCGCATTGTATTCTGTGGCTCCCTTGATCGGGAACAGCAGGTAGGCGTAAGGCGCACCGTAATCTTTACTCAGGATCGTCTTCCAGGCGAACTCGAAATCCGCAGCCTTCACCGGAGAGCCGTCAGACCACTTGGCATCCCGCAAATGAAAGGTATACGTCAGATTATCGTCCGAGACCTCCCACTTCTCAGCCATTCCGGGGATCGGATTGTTGTCCTTGTCAAGCTTGGTCAAGCCTTCCTGTACATGTCTGAGGACGTTCATTGAGACAACATCGGTGGTCTGCAAGGAATTCAACTGCGGGGGCTCGGATTCGATATTAATCGTGACTGCTTGTGCGTCTGAGACAGGAGAATCACTGGCTGTTTTCGGGCCGCAGGCTGTCGCCACCAGCATCATCACCACGGTCAACACTGTCAAAAATACAACTCTTCCTTGTTTCATCCTTTTTCCCCCTTGATTTGGAATAGCGCTACCCATGTCATCTTTCTACCACTTGCCCTGATCATACAGCTATTTAATGTCACTAATAGTAACATAAGAATTTTAGATATGTAATGTGCTCTCTGCAACATCATTCACTCCCCAACATGTGCAAAACGCTTAGCCGCAAGGTTTTTTCGTCGATTTCTCTCTGGAATTTTATAAATATACAATAAATAGAATTTCAGAACCCCATCACGTGCGTCATATTACATCACATAAAATTTCCGCACAAAAAAACCGCCCCTGAAGTCAGAGGCGGAATGGATAGTCATTATATATAAGTTGAACTATAGATTTTCATATTTGGTTTGGTCGTAACTGCGGGGAATGTTTGGACTTCCGGCCGCTGTTGTCGTAAGAATTTCTTGATTTATACCGCTGTCAGCGGTTGAAATCCGGAGACAAAGGCGGACGCTACCGCTCCTCCAGTTCCAAACTTCCCCTCCGCACTCCTACCTTTTTTATGTTTATTTTAAGTTCAACTTATCTATATTGTTTTTCGGTCAAGGTAGTTTTTGATCAGAACGCCGAACAGCAGGCCGTGAAGGGTATCGGTGTCCTTGAGGCTTTTGCCGATGATTTTTTCAATCCGGCTCAGCCGGATGTTGAGGGTGTTCCGGTGGATGTATAGCTCTGCGGCGCTGTCGATCAGATTCATCTTGTTTTTGAAAAAAACATCCAAGGTCCTGAACAGCTCAGCTCCGTTCTTGTGGTCATACTCAACCAGGCTGCCGATCCAGCGGTTGCAGAAGCGTCGCAGCTCCTCCTCTTTTAGCGAGAAAAAGAGCTGATATACCCCCAGATCATCGTATAACGAGACCCGCTGCTTCGAATGCTGCCTGCAGGTGATCTCCATACTCCGCTCGGCTTCCAGGTAGCTGTTTTTGAGTGAGGAGTACGCATAAGGCCCGCCCAGGCAGGCATATACGTCGATGCCTTTGAAATAGGTGTTGATGCTCTCGCAAATCCGCTGGATTTTCTGCATGAAACGCGCCTGTTCATCCTCTGAGCCCGTTTGCTGGGACAGGTAGACTACGTTATTGCCGTACATGGTCAGCAGACTGTCGTCATACCGTTTCACTATACTCACTACTACCTCGCGGTAGAAGGAGATAAATTTGGGCAAGGAGTGATCCCATTCCGTATTCATCTTGCTCAGGTAGCCGCTTAAATTGTCAATATAAATGACAGCCACCTGGTAGGGAATGCTCAGGTCAATACCGGAGTACCCCGCCTTGTTCACCCATTCATGCACAGACTCCGCATCTCCGAAGCATAGCCGTTCCAGCAGATTCTCCGCGATAGAAGCTCTGCTCTCTTCTTCCAGGATTTTGCTCGAAATCTCCTTGGTAATTTCTACTATAATAGATTCCCGGGGGAGCTCAAATATCGGCATCCGCAAATCGTCCGCATACGGCTTCAAGGACCCAATCACTTCAGAGGTCATTTCGTCATTGGCAAGAAAGATCACGCCTGAGGCATTTTTTTCGGCTGCTTCCTTAAGCAGCTCCACCAGGCTGTCCGCATCGCATCTTAATCCGAGGCCGCTGAAAAATAACAGCTCCCCGCCAAAAATCCACATTTTGATAGAATTCGTCTGCACAATATACGGCCAAGTCACCACCCGGTCGAGTCCAGACTCGCCTGCGACCAGACTTAGCTGCTTAAGCGTGCGGAAAGACATCACTTCCTGGCATTTAAGAGCCAATATGACTTCGCCTCCCCGATGATGTAGATGGATGAACAAGCATTCTAAGATATAGTTTACAATATATACGATTTTCGCTTTAATCAATAAACAATAAGTTATAGATTAACCATTAACTGCCTATATGAACGCAGGGAGCCTTCAAATCCTTAGTGACTGCGGACTTGAAGGCTCTTGTTTTTCATTCAAACTGTTGAGGGCAACACTTGCTGGGCTTCGGGACTTATTACTGAGCGCACCGCATTCTGCCAGCCTTTATACAATTCATCTCTTGTATGCTCGCTCATCGAAGCTTGGTAGACTTTATATTTGTCTGTACCTGAAGCAATCTGATCCAGACTGGACCAAAATGCAATTGCAAGACCTCCCAGATAAACAGAACCCATCGCCGACAATTCAGCGCGGGTGGAGCAAGCAACTGAATTCCCTAGAATATCTGCCTGAAACTGCATCAGCCAGGCATTGGAGGATGCTCCGCCATCCGTGCAAAGCTCGCTGAATGGAATCGAGGACTGCTGTTGCATAAAATCCACGGCATCACGCACCTGATAAGCGATACTTTCCAGAGCGGCGCGGATAATATGATTTTTACAGGTTCCCCGGTTCATTCCAATGATCGCCGCTCTTGCATAAGGGTCCCAGTATGGAACGCCCAAGCCAACAAAGGCCGGCACTAAATACACTCCCTCGGTGGAAGAAATCCCGGAAATTAATTGCTGCATCTCATCAAAAGAAGAGAATAACCCCAGATTGTCCCGGGTCCATTTAATACTGTCTCCTGACGTGCGTATGACCGACTCAAGGGCATAGATAACCTTTCCGGCAGCCGCCCAGGCGATAGTGGTAACAAGCCCCTCCCCGCCATCAATCGGCTTCTCTCCTGCATTCATCAGTATAGAGGTGCCTGTGCCATAGGTTGCTTTGGCCATGCCAGGCTCCCAGCACAGATGGCCGAACAGCGCTCCTTGCGAGTCTCCGATGACGCCGGCAATGGGAACCTTTTCCGCAAACAGGCTTGGCTCGTCAGTATAACCAACGACAGCATCGGAAGCCTTAAGCTCAGGAAGAATAGTAATCGGAACTCCGAACAAGGCCGCCAGTTCCTCATCCCACTGCAAAGTATGGATATTGAAGAGAGAGGTTCGGCTCGCGTTGGAATAATCCGACACATGCTCCTTGCCGCCGGTCAGCTTCCAGATCAGCCAGCTGTCTATGGTTCCGGCCAATAAACGGCCTTCTTCCAGCAGTTGTGGAGCTTCCGCCACATGATCAAGAATCCATTTGAATTTAGTGGCGGAGAAGTAAGGGTCCAGCATCAACCCGGTTTTTGAACGGACTATATGTTCTTTGCCGTCTTTCTTGAGCTGCGCACAGATTTCAGCCGTTCTTTGGCACTGCCAGACAATGGCATTATGGACAGGAAGTCCGGTGATGCGGTCCCACATAAGGGCGGTTTCACGCTGGTTGGTGATCGTCAGCGCCGCAAGCCCGCCCGCAGAAATGTCTGCCTTTTGAAGAACTGCTGCTATACATTTTTGCACATTGTTATATATTTCAATAGGGTCATGCTCCACCCATCCCGGCTGCGGGTAGTACTGCCGATGCTCCAGTGAAGCGTCATGAATTACTTCTCCCCGCCGATCCACAAGCAGGACCTTGGTCCCCGAGGTGCTCTGGTCGACAGCTAAAATATACTTTGGCTCCAGTTCCATTAGCTTCACCTTTATTTATTGATCAATTCTATTGCCACTTGTTTAAGATTGCCGCCTGTGAGGCCGTAATGCTGAAAGACTTCGGCTGTTTTACCGGCAATTGCCGGTTCATCCGGGATACCGATCACCTTCATCGGAACCGGCTCGTTCTGCACGACAACTTCAGCGACAGCGGCGCCAAGCCCTCCATAAATACTGTGTTCCTCGATAGTAATGATGCCTTTTGTTTCTTTGGCGGCTGCAATAATGGCTGCTTCATCCAGCGGCTTAATCGTATGCATATTGATCACACGGCAGGAAATGCCTTCAGCGGACAAAAGCTCAGCAGCATCCAAAGCAATGCGCACTGTTTCTCCAGCCGCGATTATCGTAACATCCGTTCCATTCTTCATGATTACAGCCTTGCCAATCTCAAAGGCATAGTCATCTGATTCGTAGACATCCTCGACAGCGTTGCGTCCGATCCGGACATAGACGCCTCCGTCATATTTGACTAATGCCTCAGTCATTTTCCTGGTTTCATGCCGGTCTGCCGGCAGTACGATAGCAAGGCCAGGTATAGCACGCGCGACAGCGATATCCTGTACCGAGTGATGCGACATGCCAAGTGCGCCATAGCTTACACCGCCGCTGATCCCGATCAATTTCACATTGGTGCGGGAATAAGCAACATCCACCTTAATCTGCTCGATACTGCGCATGCTGAGGAAGCAGGCAGGTGATGTGACAAACGGCTTCTTTCCACTATGGGCCAGCCCCGAGGACATGCCCACAATATTCTGCTCAGCAATCCCTACCTCAACGAATTGCTCCGGAAATGCATTAGCGAAAGGCGCCATAGCTGCGGAGCCGCGGGAATCGCTGGCCAATACCATAATATCGCGGTCGTCTTTAGCCAGCTCCAGCAAGGTTTCGCAGATTACCTGACGATTAGGAATTGTATTCATAGGTGGTTCACCTTTCCTTTCTATTTTAACGTGTCGATGTAGCCCTGAAGCTCGGCATGTGCAAGCTGAAGCTGCTCATCGCTAGGCACATGATGGTGCCAGGCCGGAACATTCTCAGCGAAGGATACGCCTTTGCCTTTGATTGTATTGGCCATTATAAGTGTCGGCTGGCCTGAAACCTCTGGAACCGAGCGGAAAGCATGCACCAGTTGCTCCATATCGTTGCCGTCTAGCGAAATCACATTCCAGCCAAAAGCGGACCATTTCTCTTCCAAGGGCTCGAGTCCCATGACCTCTTCGGTAGACCCGCTGATTTGCAGCCGGTTGCGGTCTATGATTCCTACGAGATTGTCCAGCTTGTAGTGGGCTCCGGCCATAGCCGCCTCCCAGTTCGAGCCTTCGGCTTGTTCTCCGTCGCCCATCAAGCAGAAGACCCGGTAAGAGCGCCCATCGCGTTTGGCGGCTAGTGCCATTCCGACGGAAATAGGCAAACCGTGGCCTAACGCTCCAGTATTCATTTCAATGCCGGGCACCTTATTATTGGGATGACCAATCAGACGTGTGCCGAATTGACTGTAGGTTTCAAGCTCTTCCTTAGGAAAAAATCCGCGATCCGCCAAGATGCACCAAAGCGATTCCACTGAATGGCCTTTACTGGCGATAAAACGGTCCCGCTCTTCCCACTTGGGCCGGTTCGGATCAATATTCATAATTTCATAATAGAGTGCAGTTAAAATATCCGTATTGCTCAGGGAACCCCCAGTATGTCCTGTCTTGGCACGATGAATGATTGTCAATAAATCCATGCGTATCTGCGCAGCTTTCATCTGCAGTTCTTGAATATTCATAAGTTCCTCCTTGAACGCAAAATTTTATCGGTTCGCAAGCAGATCTGAGCCGCGGAGCCAGCGCTGGATTTCTTGTTCGGTAGGGTCCACCGGATCCGGCTTCAGACCGGGAATATAATTGCAGGCTTCATAAATGGCCGGAATAACATTTGCATGAATACCAACGGAATGATGCACGTAAGGTCCTTTGACCAGCTTTTCTTCCCATAACGGCCAGTCGTTGACTTCAACCCAGACGTAGGAGCCGCGTGTATACGGGCCTTGAATGCCACGTGCCTTGCCTAAAAAGATAGAATAGTCGCCGTGATCACCGTCGAAGCGAGCAAGCGTCATTCCCCCGCCGCGAATTTCACCTTCATGTGTACCTGGTGAGTGATCATCGAACAAGAAATGCTTACGCAATTTAGGTTTGTTCTCAACGCTCAGGGATACCGGGAAATTGCCGCAATGGAAGAGCAATTCGCCATTGTCATTCTCGGGATGACGCACCGTAATATCGGCAAAAAAGGTAGGCGCTGTATTCATAGCAGCCGCTTGCACCATGACCGAAGTGATGGCACCGTGTATATCGGTTTCGCAGGTAACCGGAATCTGTTCGTCGGTTAGGATGGCATTAGCCAGGCAAGGCATGATACCCATGGAGTCCTGCAGCGAAGACCAGCACTGAATTGCGATAGCGCTGCTTCCGGTTTCTCTGGCAAAAGACTTCATCGCTACCTTTAGCGCAGCTATCCGCTTAACGTCATCCTCCGTCACTTCGCTGTAATCCAGCTTCTCCTTAATGTAATCAATAGTCTCTTTCAATTCGGAGCTGTTGCCGGCGGCAATTTTTTTCGTGCGAAGCTGGATATCCACCAGCGTAATCGGGTGAATCTCGATTCCGAAACGCTCCAGCAGCTCACCCTCGTTGCAGATCATCGTCCAGAAGGAAGAGGGCCGTGGTCCAATCTGCAGAATCCGCAGGCTTTTAAACTGACGGACAACATTGGCTGCAGCGATGAAGTTCGTGAATCCCCGTTCAAATACCGGATCAGTTACCCAACTGTTGGTTACATAAGTAAAAGGAACATTGAACCGGCGCAGCACCTTTCCGGTAGCAAAAATTCCACACTGGGTATCGCGCAGCCTCATCCCATCCGCCAGCGGAGCCTCATCCCTTGGCCCCCACAACAATACAGGTTTGCCAAGAGCTTTACCGACACGTGCGACCGTATCTTCCGTCCCGAAATTGCAGTGTGGAAAAAATACCGCATCCACTTCCTCCGCCTTCAAGTGCTTCGCAATCTGATCCGCATTAATGTGATCGTCATATAGAAGCCCTTCGTGATTAAGCCCGTCAATATCGACAATATCAATATCCAGATCAAAGCTCTCCATTTGCCGGCGAATTTCCACTTTGTATTTGAAAGCATCTTCGGCACTAAAAGTGAAACGTCGGGTCGGGACATAGCCAAGTTTTAGTTTTTTCATCTAAATTCTCCTTCTGAACAGTTCATAATCTCTAATATAAACTTAACTAAACTTTAGTTGGAAATAACAGATAATTCACTTAATAAAGCAATACTATCACTGAAAAAATAGATAGTCAATCGACTTTTTAGTCATTTTTAACTTAATTTAATATAAAATAATAAATATAATTTAGTTAAGCTTCGTAAAAAAAGAGGAGCATTCTAACGCTCCCCGCTTTTAAAATTTCCCGTGCTTAACTAATCACTCTTTAACAAGAAACAAAACATCGTTTAGATCAACATTGTCATATTTATTCACTGTAATCTCCGAATACATTGCCGTATTCGATACAATTACAGAGGTTGTAATATCGTATCCGGCACGGTGGATCGCATCCTTGTCGAATTCAATCAGCTTATCTCCTTTAGCAATTGAATCTCCTTCTTTGACAAAGCTGGTGAAATGCTCGCCCTTCAGCTTTACGGTATCAATTCCAATGTGGATAAGCATTTCCACGCCTTCATCAGAAATCAGGCCGATCGCATGCTTCGTTTTGAACATGGTAACTACCGTTCCATTGAAAGGCGCATATGCCACTCCAACACTTGGTACAATCGCTGCCCCTTTACCCATTGCGCCGGTGGAAAAAGCTTCATCCTGAACTTCAGTTAATGGCTTCCACTCGCCTGACATCGGGCTAAGCACAGCCTTTTCCTTCTCAGCACTCATTTGTGGTGCCTTTGCATGTGGTCTATCCTGGTTTAGTCCGGATGCAGCGACAGGAGCGTTCTTATAACCGAACAAGAGGGTAACAATAAAGGCCCCTACAAACGCAACCACCAATGAAATCAAATATCCTACAAACCCGCGGTCAACACCTTCAGGTCCGATAAACAGAGGGATACCGAATACTCCTCCCACAGCAAAGCCGTAAGCCTTCGCCCCGAACATCCCGGCAACAGATCCGGCGATACCGGCCATAATTGAAGCTAGAATAAATGGTTTCTTGGTTGGCAGGGTTACACCATAAATGGAAGGCTCAGTCACACCCATAATACCGGCGATTGTGGCAGAGGTAGCAATGGGTTTTAAACGTTTGTCCCGTGTTTTCAGGGCAATGGCAAACGCAGCGCCCGTCTGGGCAAAGGTGGTGCAGAACAGCATGGCATTAATTGGGTCGAACCCGTTGGTCACAACATTATTGATCAAGATCGGCACAAAAGCCCAGTGAAGTCCAAAAATGATGAGCACCTGCCAAACTCCGGCAAGAATAAGACCGGCAACAACAGGGCTGAGACTATACACACCCATAGCTCCATCGGCAAGCATATTACTGATAAAGGTTGCTACAGGACCTACCACAAGAAAGACAACAGGCGAAGCGATCACTAAGGTTAACAGCGGAACCACAAACATTTTGATGGACGATGGAATAAATTTGTTGAACCACTTTTCAATGGTTGCGGCAAAAAAGGCACCTATAATAATTGGAATAACAGATGAAGTATAGTTCATTAACACAACTGGAATGTTAAGAAAAGTAAGCTTAACGCCCTCAGAGTAAGCCGATACCATAGTCGGATAGACAAGTGCTGCTCCTAAAATCGCTGACAAATAGGGGTTCCCGCCAAACTTTTTCCCGGCCGAGAATCCAAGCAATACCGGTAAAAAGTAAAACAGGGCATCCGCTGTAGCGAACAAAATTTTGTATGTGCCCATATCTTCGGTTAACCAGTGCAGCGTAATAAATAAAGACAGCAGCCCTTTGAGAATCCCTGCAGCAGCCAGCCCGCCAACCACAGGCGTGAACACACCAGTGACGATATCTACAAAACGGCTGAAAATACTGCCCTTCTTCTCTTCCGCAGGCTCGGCATCGGCTTCCACCCGGATTCCCAGCTTCGCAGCCAGCTCGGAGTACACCTTCGGAACGTCATTGCCAATGACCACCTGGTATTGTCCACCGCTCTCAACAACAGTGATTACGCCATCAATTTGTTTGATCTGCTCCTTGTCCGGGATTTTGTCATCCTTGAGTTTGAATCGTAGCCGCGTCATGCAGTGTATAACACTGTTCACGTTGCCCGGTCCACCCACCGAGTCAAGGATAGCGTGTGCTGTTTTCTGATAATTCATTTTGTTCACTCCCTCTGAAGTTATAAAAATATAGAATGTATGCGTTTCCCAAAAGAACAAGAACGATCCGCGGATCAGTTCTTCTCCCCAATAAGAACAACATCAGACTCGAAACGGTGCATATAAATCGTTGTTTGGCTGCCGCTTGCAGACATTTCGGTTGCCGCGAATCTTCTATTCTCAAGATCAATCGTTGTAAAAGAGTACTTCTGAAGATCCAGATTCAGACGCAGCTTGGTATTCACCGGAACATAGATTACGATGGTGTCTCCACTAGCAGCGGCGCGTATTTCCGGCGATGGGTTTAACAGAATCTCTGCAGGCTGGAGGCCTGTAAGGTTGTAATTCTCAAATAAATATTTGATAAATGAGTAATCCCAGGCTCCCTCGAACCGCAGGGCATCTCTCCAGTCATAGGGCTGATCGAAGCCCTCTCCTTCAACAATTCCGAATTTCTTGCCTTTTTTATGCCAGCTCCAGATCCCGTGAGCTCCATAGGTTATTCCTGCGCCGCCACCGGCCAACAAGCTCTGCCACGCTGCTTTCCTTACATCAAACCGGGAATACCGGCCATACACATTCCGGCTGTAGCTTATCTGCTCATAACAAGGCTCACCATTTATGACGGGTCTGATCCATGACTTCTGATAAAAATGCCGGGCGATTTCATACGCCGTAGATTGATATTGTGAATTATGGCCGGATTGATACATATAGAAATCAATACCTTCATGCTGCTCGAGCTTTTCCGGTATTTCTCTTAACCTGCCTTGAATATGGAGCGTCTTCAGGCTGGAAGGGCTTACAGAACACGCCGTTTCCAAAGCTTTCATATAATAAGCATTTGCCGCTTCATTCGGAAAATCAGTGTCACCGCTTACTAGAAAAATAGGATTATGCTTCGAAAAACGCTTCACAACGTAGTTGACGTAAGGCTCTACACAATCCAGCGGCATTTTATTATCCTTCTGGAACATGCTTGCCCAGGTTTCCGGAACATAGTTGCACCAGAGAAGCACCAAGGCGGGAACAAATCCCTGCTCCACAGCCATGCCAAGCATTTCATCGGCCCTGTCAAAATATTGTTCATTCAGCTTATGGTAATCATAATGACCGTTTGGATCTAAGCCAAAGGGCTCGATGGCAATATCTGATTCACTGGCATCCCACTGACGTAAAATATTGATTTGCAGAACATTGAAGCCTTGCATTTTACGATATTCCAGATATTCGGCCCACTCTTGAATAGAAGCATTGGTAAATGCACTCCATACTGTATCCGCCAAATAGAAAAAAGGTTTGTCGTTTACTACGAATGACCGCCGATTCTCACTGAGGGAGACCTGCATAGAAATCACCTTTCCCTTCGAACATTTTTTACCGTCGTTCATTAAAGTTTAGATAAATTAATCCATTAAAAACGTGTGTTTAGCTTAAGTTATCCGTTTTCACTTGAATATTAGCATCATATCCACTTACAGTCAAACATTTTTTTATTTTTCTTCAGTATTAGTTTAGTTAAGTTTATTTTCTAAACTTTTGCTTATAATAGTGATATAATCTATAAAGTAATTAATAAGCAGGAGTGAATCCAATGAAAATAGATGACATAGCCAGGCTGGCCGGGGTTTCCAAAGCTGCGGTATCTCTAGCTCTGAACAATAAGCCCGGTGTGAGCGAGGCAACACGCCAACATATTTTAGATATTTCCCAAGCCAACGGCTATACTCCACGAACGTTCAAAACAAATAAAGTTTCCGCTAAAAATAAGTCAATTATGCGCTTCATCGTCTGCAAAAATACGGATATGATCACCGAGCATTACGAGTCCCAGCCGTTCTTTAATGAACTGATTCATCATTTAACCCACTATGCCAGAGAACAGGGGTATAACCTGATTATCTCTTCAATTCCTATTCAGAGCTTGAAAGAAGAGATTGAAGTTTTGGAGAATGAGCAGGCTTCAGGCGGTATTTTACTATTAGGAACGAACTTGACCGCCCAGAGTATTGAGGATGTTCTGGAGATTCACCCCTTTGTTGTTATTTTGGATACTTGTTTTGAACATGTTGATGCCAGCTTTGTTGCCATTAACAATTATCTTGGGGGTTATCAGGCGGGCAAATACCTTCTGTCTTTAGGACATAAAAACATCGGGTATATCGAGTCAGAGACGCGGATTTTTAATTTTTCAAAACGTAAAGAGGGATTTGTTGACGCGCTTAAAGAAGAGGGGATTACCCTTGAGGAACAGCTTACTTTTGCTATGAACCCTATGCTGGTATTGCCGCAGGATTCCTTCAAGAGTGAAATAAATAACCTCAGCCAGTTGCCTTCCGTCATCTTTTGTGAAACTGATTACATGGCTATCAGTGCAATAAAAGCTTTTCAGGAAATGAATATTCACGTTCCTAATCAGGTTTCCGTCATGGGATTCGATAATATTCTGGAGGCTACGGTAATCAGCCCGGAATTGACAACGATTCATGTAAGAAAAGCCACCATAGCTAAAGCTGCGATGGACACCATGCTCAAGAAGATAAACAATGAAGAGGATAGTAAGGTACAAATCCTTGTCAACACTGAAGTGGTCAAACGGAAGTCTTGCACCGAGGCTATTCAGCTCAGTTAACCGTTACGCACAATTCTCACAGCAAAAGAAGCATCTTGCCTGCGCTGCGCCAACTCAGGTAAGATGCTTTTTTCTTCATGAAGAAATCCGGGATCATGGCCGGTTTTCTCTACAAACAGCCTTCTTTATATTCGGTTGGACTGCAGCCCGTGTACTCCTTGAACACCTTGGAGAAATAGTGCTGATCCCCGAAAGACAGCACCTCTGACAGCTCCTTCACCTTCATCTCCGGTTTGGCTGCAATCAGCCGGCGGGCTTCAGCAATTTTAAGCTGCATAGTGTAGTGTACGAAGGTCTTTTGCGAATATTTCTTAATTATTCTGCTGATATACGATGGACTCACATGAAATTTGAGCGCCACATCGGTAATGGACATCTGGGCGTAGATATGCTGCTGCAAATATTGCTCAAGCTGCCGGAACAGCTCCTCGCCGCTCTTCTTGTTCTGAAGCTGCAGCCATTCAAAGCTCTGTCCGGCCCATGTGAGCACGGTCTCCACGAATGCCTCATAGCTCTCGCTCTCCAGCAGCCGCTGCACTTCATCCTCCAGCTTCAGCCCATCCCCTGAATCCTGACGGGAGCCCATGCCGAAAGCCTCGGCCAGGGACCAGATGAACCGTTCCAGCCCGGCTAGGCGGATGTTGGCATTTTTAAAATTCATCAACTGCTGCTCAAGCAACAGAAGGAAACGCTCCTTTTGCCGCTGTCCGATCATATCCGCGAAATGCCTCGTCAGCTTCTCCATTTCACCGCTGGACAATATCCCCTTCGGCATAGAATACGCCGTGTCCATAAGCCTGCTGGACACAGATAGCTCCTCATTCATCATTTTATCCAGCTTATCATAGACCGCAGCCAGCGCCCGGTTCCCTGCCAGCTGCGGCTCGGCTGCTATGGAGACCTGAATGCCGTGAACCAGCAGCGTTTCGTATATTCTCTGCATACAGTCATGGATAGACGGATAGGTATCCAGAACTGAACCGTCTACGAGAGCGAGGAACTGTTCAGGCAGCAGAGCAGGAAAGACCCGGCAGTCATGCGGGGCACAGGCTTCGGCAAGGCAGGACTGCAGCACATTCACCGTCCAGCGCTCCGGTCCCGGATCTGGCGTAAACAACTGTCTGCGCAGAAGCAGCATGATTTTGTCCCCGGCATGAAAGTCCGCTCCAAGCTCCAATGAAGCGAGAAACTGCGGTTCTACAATGCCTTCAAGATGGGCTTTTCCGCTGCCCTGCCGCTCCTGCAAATGCTCAACCAGCCGCTGCATCACTTCGGCAAGCTGATGGCGCTCCACAGGCTTCAGCAGATAATCGAACACCTGCAGATTCAACGCTTTTCGCGTATATTCGAAATCGCTGTATCCGCTGATCAGCACCGCCTTCAGCTTCGGATTCACAAGCCGGCACTGCTCGATCAGCGCAAGCCCGTCCAGCTTGGGCATACGGATATCAGTCAGCAGGATATCGACGGGATGGGCTTTTATATACTCCAGCGCCTCAATCCCGTTCGACGCGGTAGCTGCAATGCGCACGGGCAGATCCGTTGACTGCATAAGCGCTTGGATATTGCGTAGAATCGGCTTGCTGTCTTCAGCAATTATTGCAGTGTACATAGCTGTCCCTCCCGGGTTAGTAGAAGTCTTTGCTCATGGATGCGATGATCTGGACCGTGGCTCCCTTGCCCTCCTCTGAATGATTGTAGATGTTAAAGAACAGCCGGTTCTTGTACATCAGCTTCAAACGGTTCACCGTATTCACAATGCCCATATTGCCGATCCCCGAGGTATTATGCTGAAGCTCGTACACCCCTTCGTCGGAGCCATGAATATTGTCCAGAATTTCTTTGATCCTGCCCGGCTCGAAGCCGTCCCCGTTATCCCGGATTTCTATGGCCCACAGCCCGTTGTACACCTTTACCCGCACCCGGATCTTCCAAGGCGGATCAGTGTTTTTGAAAGCATGCTCAATACAGTTCTCCACGAACGGCTGGATCACCAGCCGGGGCAGCTCGATCCGGTCAAACACCTCATCTCCGTCAATCTCCCACTCCAGATCATCCTCGAAATTGTGCTGAATCAGGGATAAATAATGCTGGGTATGCTTCAGCTCCTCCGTCAAAGACACATGCTGATACGGGGAAGACACAATATACCGCAGGCTGTCCGACAAATGCTTGCACATCTCCGATACCACGGCGTTTTTGCCCTCCTGCGCAGCGATGCTGATCAGGTACAGAACGTTGTGGATGAAGTGAGGGGCAATCTGCGCCTGAAGCGCCGAATTCCGGGCCTTTACCTCTTCATGCAGCGCAAGCTTTTCCCGGTCAATAGACTCCTGCAGCCGTTCCAGCAGCTCCTGGAAAGCTTCATTCAGTTGGATCAGCTCGTTGTTGTTAGAACGCGTATCCGCCTTCACATTCATATTGCTGTAGTTGATCCGCAGAATCTGGCTGCGCAGCTTGCGGATGGGGAGCAGCAGATTTTTGGTGGAGAAGTAGATGAAGACGAATGAGAACAGAATCAGCGCTGTAATAAGCAGAATGGAGATGTATTTCACCGAATTGACCGGACCAAGCACAACACTTTTCGATGTCACAATGTAGGTGGTCCAGCCGGTTTCAGCCGATCTGTCATAGGCTACATAGTTCTGGCTGCTGTCCTGATAGATTCCGTTGACCGATGTAACCTCTGCAAATTCGGGGACCTTCTCCCCTTCCTGAAGCACTGGCGAACTTGAGATTAGCCCATTCTCCGGGTCCAAAATATAAACCCTGCTGTCGGCAAGGCCGGCTGCGGACCGTTTCAGATATTCCTGATCCAGCAGGATCGCCAGATAGCCGAACACCTGACCGTTCTGGTTCATAATCGCCCGCACAAAGGATATTCCGTTCGCGGGCTGGCGATACAGCGCGTAACCGCTTGCAATCCAGGTCGCCAGTTGACCGCTTTCCTTCAGGAACGGTACAAGCGAAGCCGGGTTGCCGGTGTAGCCGATATAAGAAGCGACCTCCGTCCCGTTTAGATCATATATAATCATGTCTTCGATGTTCTGACTGGGGCCTATCGCCTGGAACATAATATCCTTGAGCCTGCGGCTCCGTGTCAGCCCCTCAAGGGTAAGATTCGAATAATCGCCGCTGGACAGCAGCGTGAACACGTCTTTATTCGACAAAATCCGCTGGGAGAGCTGATTCTGGTTATTGATATAAATGTTCAGCTGATCGCTGACCTTGGCCGCTGCCATCTTCATTTCATTCTCGGTTTTCCCCTTCAGCGGCTGGATAACCAGAAAGTTAACATAGACCAGAAAACAGCCCAGCACAATCAGCAGGAGAAACATGAATGTCACAAAGAACTTTGTTTGCAGACTGGCCTGATACCTGCCGCCGCCAAATTTCCCGTTAAAGCTCGCCAAGCTGAAGCCCCCCTGAACCTTTTGATGATCCTACTTTACATCCAAACCGGCGAATGGACAAGCTGGCCGCAGTTCAGAATATTACACAGAAAGAGTCAAGCACAAACATGTACCTTAGGCAGGCGTCACTCTATAATCAGGAATGTAAACGGATTCAAAACAGAACAATTCAACTACGGGGGCGATGACATGAGTGACAAAATGAAAAAAATCGCAACAGGCATACTGGCTGGTGTAATGACATTATCGCTGGCAGCATGCGGCTCGGACAGCTCAGACTCCAAGAACGCTTCAGCAACTGACAACGGCAACAGCAGTAAAAGCAGCGGCAGCAAAGTGACCATTGAGCTGGCCATCTCCAAAAGCTCGCAGGATTCGGCATTTGTCGCGCAGGACCTGCTCGATGAATTCGAACAGAAAGCCAATATCAAAGTAAATCTTCAGCTCCTTCCGGCTGAACAGACGGCTACCGTGCTGCAGACCAAGCTGGCCGTTGACGAGGTGCCGGATCTTATCCAATACAACCTTGCCAGTGCCACTACGGATCTTAACCTGGAGCGCAACTTCGAAGTTCTCGACAATGAACCGTGGGTTGGAAGATTGCTGAATAAGGATGTGCTCTCCGCTTACGGACATGTCTACAGCTTTCATGTAAGCCAGGATACAGGCATGCAGGGAGTTGTGTACAACAAGGATATCTTTAAAGATCTGGGGCTTACCGTTCCGAACAATTTCGAGGAATTCCTGGCGGTGTGCGAAAAGATCAAGGCCAGTGGAATTACGCCGGTCTTCATGCCGTACAAAGATGCGTGGGCCGCGAACATCTGGCCGGCTGCCGCATTTGCCGACTTTGCCGCAAAGCAGGAACCCACACTGTTTGACGATATCAATGCCGGCCGTAAAAAATGGTCTGATGTTCCAGAGTTCGCAACCTACCTTCAGCAGCAATATGATGTCTACAAAAAAGGCTATACCAATACCGACATTCTCAGCGACAGCTACGATATGGCAGTAGGCAAATTCCTGAATAAAGAAGTCGCTATGATGTTCATGGGCGATTGGCTGATTGTGAATGTGGCCGAAAAAGATCCGAATATGCATCTGGGTCTGTTCGCCATTCCTTCTGCCGAAGGTGCAAGCCTTGGCGCAAGTCCGCTGGGCGGCCAGTTATTCATTCCGAAGAAGGCCAAGCACATGGAGGAAGCGAAGAAATTCCTGGATTTCATCGCCACCAAAGAAGTGGCACAGAAGATTGTAGACAATCAAGGGTACGTGTCCAACTTCAGCGATGTGACAACGCCTAAGCTTCCTGAATACAAGCAGGAAATTGTGGACCAATACATCACACCTAAGAAAACCGTGCTTACAACTGATGCTTACATGATCGTAGACCGCAGCGAGCTGTACCGTCTGCTTCAAGATGAGTTCGCCGGAGGCCTCGACCCTAAAGGCGTTCTTAAAGCCTGGGATGAAAAATTCAGCCAGTTGATGAAAGACAAGGGTGTTGCAGGCTTCTGAGGAGTGTGAAGAGATGAAAATAGCAAAGAAGCTATACTCGTATTATCTTATCTGGCCGGCGCTGCTGATCTACTCCATATTTTTCGTGCTTCCCGCAATCACCGGCTTGTTCTATTCCTTCACCGATTGGCGGCTGGACCGGGAAGGCATTTCATTTATCGGCTGGGACAACTTTGAACGTATATTTACCGACAAAACCCTGATCCTTGCTATCAAGAATACGGCTATCTTCGCGGTAGTTACCGTAATCGGCAAGAACCTGCTCGGAATCGCGCTTGCCGTTGGCCTAAACATGAAGCTAAAAACCCAAAACATTCTGCGGGCCATTTTCTACTCTCCGTCGATCTTAAGTGTTCTGGTAATTAGCATTGTGTTTACTCCCATGCTGCGCTCCGACGGTACGATTAACCGTATATTCGATGCCGTGGGCCTGCATTCCTTGAGCCAGGCTTGGCTGACCAATCCTTCAATCGTTATCTGGACCGTTGCCGCCGTCTCCATCTGGCAGCATACCGGATTCCAAATGGCCATCTACCTGGCCGGACTCCAGTCCATTTCCAAAGAATACTATGAAGCCGCCACTATTGACGGAGCCGGTTCATGGCGAAGCTTCCGCAGCATCACCGTGCCGCTCCTGCTCCCGGCAATCAACATCAATCTGATGCTCACGCTGATCGGCGGGCTCAAAGTGTTCTCCGAGGTATTCGTGCTGACCGGCGGTGGACCGGGCAATGCTTCACAGGTGGTAGGTACCATCATCCTGCGCTCGTTCGGGGAAGGCAGCTGGGGCCTCGGTACGGCAGTCAACACACTGCTGTTCGCCGCTGTAACCATCATTGCCATTCCGCTCTTGATCTTTATGCGGCGTAAGGAGGTATCGGAATAATGAGCTTTTCACGTAAAATGGCTTGGCGCAATCATCTGGTCGAAGCGTTCCTGATCCTTGCCTCTCTGCTGATTATCCTGCCGCTCCTGATCATGATTTTCGGAAGCTTCATGACCAGCTCGGAGGTGCTGAAATTCACCCTGCGGCTCCCGGACAAATGGATGTTCTCCAACTATTCAACGGTCTTCCGGGAAGGCGGTCTGGGCCGCGCTTTTCTGAATGGGCTGCTGATTACCAGCATCTCCTCCATTCTGAACATCTTCACCTCTTCGGCGGCTTCCTTTATCCTTGTCCGCAGAGAGAGCAAATGGTCGGGCTTTCTGTATATGTTCTTTTTCATGGGTCTGATTGCCCCGATGTCCACCATCACCACAATCCGTGTCGTGCAGTGGATGGGCTTCTACGGCAGCATTACCAGCGTTATCTTAATCTATGCCTCTCTCAACACTGCGTTCAGCGTATTTCTCTACAGCGGGTTCATCCGCTCCATACCGAAAGCGCTGGATGAGGTGGCTTTTCTGGAAGGCGCCAATACGTTCGATGTTTTCTTCAAAATCGTGACGCCGCTGATCGTTCCGGTCAACGCAACTGTAGCAATCATGGTCTTCATGTCCGTCTGGAACGACATTACGATTCCGCTCTATTTCCTGACCGACAGCTCCGACTGGACCATGCCGCTCTCTGTGTACAATTTCTACGGCAAATACAGCCGTGACTGGAATCTGATCTTTGCGGATCTGGTGCTGACCTCGCTGCCTGTACTTATCCTGTACCTGTTCTGCCAGAAATACATTGTCAGCGGACTTACAGCCGGTGCGGTCAAGGGTTAAGATTGCAGCAGTCCTTGCTCGTGGAACCTAAGCGCTTTTCCTTCAAGGAGGCCGCCAGCCTGCAACGGACTGAGCAGCCCTTAATTTCGGCGAAAGCCATAGTTTCGCTGTGCTAACGGACTCCAGTGCGTTTATGTAAGAAGATTTACCCGAAAACTGCCAAGTGGAGAGGCAATAAGCGCAGCATGGTCCGTTGGCCTGGTGAAATAGTTCCTATTGAGAAATTAAAGGCTTTACGGTCCGTAACGGTCGGCAGGTGTCATAAGCAAGGTGAAACGGAGCGGAGTACGCAGCCCGTAAGACTGGATCGGCAGATTCTGATGCTCAACGGTATAGCTTGAACTTACAATCTTCGAATTAGCACACTGCTCCTTGCTTGAACTGCAGTTTGTCTGCAGCAAGACCTATTCTTAAGCTATAACTGTATTTGCTGCAGCTAAAACGATCAATTATTGTGCCGGGAGAGCTTTAATTGTATTTTCTACAGTTAAAAAGCCTCACATGCTGTAAAAAAAGACGTTCCGCCAGTTTTAGTTGTACAGAATACAGCTAGACTTACACATCCGCTTTTTCGCCGTCTTTTAACTGCACGAAATACAATTAGCCGCAACGCGCTCGGGCACTGGCTACTCTCCAGAGACACTCGCAGGCGCGGGCGGCTGCAAAAAATCCAAAAAGACGAGGCAAGCCCATTAAATGGCCTGCCTCGTCTTTTTGATACGCTCGTACCCCGGTCAACCTCACGTAGTCTCCCGCTTGACCAGACTGAACTCCAGCTTCTGCTGCACTGCTTCCTCATGGTTCAGCTTCCCTTGCAGCAGATAGAAGGCGTTCTGCGCCTGGGCAGCAATGGGATTCTCAATCGAGGTGATTCCCAGCGTATGGGCAAGCTCCGTGTTGTCAAAGCCGACAATGGCGAGTTCTTCCGGGACCCTCACCCGCTGTCTGCGGGCTTCATTAAGCAGGCCCGCCGCCACGAGATCATTGGCGCACAGCACTGCATCCGGCCGTTCTCTGCCGTCCAGCAGCAATCGACGGACCAGCCGTTCCCCGTCGCGGATGGAATAGATGCCGGTGAGCGACCATTCGGGGCGCACAGCCAGATTGTGCTTCTTCATAATATCCTCATAGGCTCCCAGCCGGCTGAGCGTATTCATGCTGTTCGGCCTGCCAAGCGCGTTGGCAATCCGGGTATACCCTTGTTCGATGACATGCTCCACGCCCAGCTTGTACCCATCATACTGGTTCATGGCTACCGAGTGGATGTCAGGAAGCTGCATCCGCTGCCAGGAGACAATTGGCCCATATTTGCAATAGGAGCTTATCAGCGCAGGATCATTGACACAGGTAATAATGACGAGCGCATCCACTCTTTTTCTCCGCAAATCCTCAAAGGCCTTCAGCTCCTTCTTCGCATCTCCGCCCGAGGTATATACAATGGTCTGATATCCGTTCTGGCTGGCCGTCTCCACAAAGCTGTTCAGAAAAGGCAGCATCACCTCGTTAATACCCTCCGTACACATTCCAATCTGAAGGGTCCGCCCTTTGGACAAGGAGACGGCATTGCCGTTCGGAACATAGTCCAGCTCCTTCATAATCGTCAGAATTTTGTCCCTTGTCGCCGGATTGACATGAGGGGAGTGATTCAGGACCCGGGAGACGGTAGCTTTGGAAAAGCCCGCCAGCTTCGCAATTTGATCAAGATTCGACATACTGCCTCTCCTTATATCAAAAATAATACTTGACGTGTAACGCGTTACAACATTTAGCATTCAACTTGAAGAGATCAATATTAGCTTACCATATTTCAGACTACTAACCATAAAAGGCGGGATAACAAATGACTGTACAATTTCCGGACGGTTTTCTGTGGGGCGGCGCAGTAGCCGCGAACCAATGTGAAGGCGCATATCAGGAAGACGGCAAAGGCTGGTCCACCCAGGATGTGGCTCCGCAAGGAATTAAAGGCCCTGTGACCGAAATCCCTACCGAAGACAATCTGAAGCTTGTCGGCATTGATTTTTACCACCGTTATAAAGAGGATATCCGGATGTTTGCCGAAATGGGCTTCAAGGTGTTCCGCACTTCCATTGCCTGGTCACGGATATTTCCAAATGGCGATGAGACAGAGCCGAACGAACAGGGCCTTCAATTCTATGATGATCTGTTCGACGAATGCCACAAGTATGGTATTGAACCGCTGGTGACCCTCTCGCATTATGAGACGCCGCTGCATTTGTCCAAGCAATATGACGGCTGGGTGAACCGTAAGCTGGTGGGCTTCTATGAGCGTTACGCCAGAACTGTGTTTACACGCTACAAGGATAAAGTGAAATACTGGCTGACCTTCAACGAGATCAACTCCATTCTGGAGGAGCCGTTCATGAGCGGGGGGATCTATACACCGAAGAAGGAACTCAGCAAACAAAATCTCTATCAGGCCATTCACCATGAATTCGTTGCCAGCGCGCTGGCGGTAAAGATCGGCCATGAGATCAATCCGCAGGCCAAAATCGGCTGCATGGTGCTCAGTATGCCAACCTATCCGCTCACGCCGAATCCGGATGATGTGATTGCGGCGATGGAAACGGAGCACAAGAATTATTTCTTTGCCGATGTGCATGTGAGAGGCGAATACCCGGGTTACATGAAACGCTTCTTCCGGGAAAAAGGCATTGAGATCCAGATGGAGCCGGGCGATGCCGACATTCTGAAGCATACGGTGGATTTTATCTCCTTCAGCTATTATGTGAGCATTTGCGAGACAGCCGATCCGGCCAAACAGAAAGGAGAAGGGAACCTAATTGGAGGCGTGCCGAATCCATACCTGAAAGCCAGCGAATGGGGCTGGCAGATTGATCCGCAGGGCCTGCGCTATGTCCTGAACATGTTCCATGACCGCTACCAGAAACCGCTGTTTATCGTAGAGAACGGCCTCGGGGCTGTGGACAAGCTGATTACGGGGGCAGACGGCGTGCCGACGGTCGAGGATGATTACCGGATTCAATATTTGAACGATCACCTGGTTCAGGTAGGCGAAGCCATTGAAGACGGCATTGAGATTATGGGCTTCACTTCCTGGGGCTGCATTGACCTGGTCAGTGCCTCCACCGCGCAGATGAGCAAGCGTTACGGTTTCATTTATGTAGACCGCCAAGATGACGGCTCAGGCACCCTTGAGAGATACCGCAAGAAGTCGTTCCACTGGTATAAAGATGTAATCGCAACGAACGGTCAAAGCCTGCGGCGCAACAGATAGGAAATTCAGCAGAATAGCGTACCGCAGACGCGGATGACATAAACAGGACAACGGAGAAAGACGGCCGTTGTCCTCTTTGTGCTGGCTGGAGATGAAACAAAACAGCATAACTGAAGACAATAAATGCATAAATAATTACATATAGTGGGCATGAGTTTACGGTATACTTTCATGTAAGCGTTATCAATCAAATACTGGAGGTGATTCTATTCGTGTATACCCGTATTATCACGGTGATGAACAATCTGCGCCTCAGGACCAAGCTCTTCCTGTCTTTCGGCTGTGTCGCCCTAATTCCAGTGCTCATAGTGGGAGTGTTCCTGACGAGTGAGCTGCGGAATATGGCAATGGGCAATGCACTGGAGCAAATAACAGCCAATGTGGACCGGGTGAAAAAACGGACCGGCGAGATGCTCGGCGTCCCGCTCGATATCGCTTACCGGCTGTCCAATGACAGCCGTCTGGAGGAGGCCGCCAACCACCGCTATGTGTCGGTGTATGATGTTGTGCAGGCCTACCGGAACTACCCCGATTTCCGCGAATTTGTCCGGCTGTACGATGAAATCTCCAGCATCCGCCTGTATATCGACAACCCGACAGTTCTGGATAACTGGGAGTTTCTGCAGGCGGACGAGAAGACCACAGAGGAGCAGTGGTACCGGACCGCCCTCGCCCAGAAGGGCCTGGTGATCTGGAATTATATCCAGGACAACCGCAACGGCCAGTATTATCTCAGCCTGATCCGCAAGATCGATTTTCTGAAGCAGCGGACGTTCGGCGTGCTGGTTGTGAATGTGAATACAAATGAACTTAATTCCATTCTGAAGCAGGAGACCTTCGAAACCCTAATTGTGGATGAGAACGATAACATTGTCGCCTCTAACCGCGCAGATACGCTTGGCAAAACGCTGGCTGACATTGATTTTAAGGCCGTAACCGCCGCAGAGCACGGTCTCTACGATGTGGCGATTGACGGCAAACCCTTCAAAATGCTGATTGAGAACTGGCAGCCCGGGGGAAGCCTGAACAGCCTGCGCATCATCTCCATCTTCTCCGTTGACAGCATTGTGCAGGAGCCCAACCGGATTATCTTACTGGCTGCTTTGGTGATCATTTTCGCGTTAATTATGGCGATTCTGCTAATCTATTATTTCTCACGGCTGCTTACCGGACGGATGCTGCAATTAAGCAAGCATATCTCCAAGGTCTCCTCGGGAAATTTGGGTGCCACGCTCGTTATTGACGGCAAGGATGAAATCGGCCAGCTTGCGAGACAGTTCAATCATATGGTGCGCAACATTGGCGACCTGATGAACGAGGTTCAGGAATCCAACCGGCAAAAAAACGCCACCCTGCTGAAGCAGAATGAGATCAAACTCAAAATGATGGCCAGCCAGATCAATCCCCATTTTCTCTTCAATGCCCTGGAATCCATCCGCATGAAAGCACACCTCAGAGGTCAGGCCGATATTTCCCAGGTTGTGCGGCTGCTGGGGAAAATGATGCGCAAAAACCTGGAGGTTGTGGGTGGGATGATCAGCCTGCAAAGCGAGCTGGAGACCGTAAGCTGCTACCTGATCATCCAGAAATTCCGCTATGATGACAGGCTTGCTTACGAGCTTGATGTGGACCCCAAGGCTGGTGCTGTTCAGATTCCGCCCTTGATTATTCAGCCGCTGGTGGAGAACTGTGTCATTCACGGGCTGGAGAACCGGATTGACGGCGGCATGGTCCGGGTGGATATCCGCATAGAAGACGGGCAGCTCAAGGTTCAGGTATCCGACAATGGAACAGGCATTTCCAAAGCGCGGATGCAGCAAATCCGGCAGATGCTGGAGAGCAAGGATGACTATGAAACCAACAATATCGGGATGCGCAATATTCATATGCGGCTTCAGTTGACCTACGGCCCGGAATACGGCTTGACCCTGGCAAGCCAACCGGGATACGGAACACAGATCAGCTTTGCTATCCCTTTAAGGAGAGATACTTATGTATAGTGTGCTCATTGTGGATGATGAGCTGGCAATCCGTGAGGGACTTGCGGCTCTGCTGGACTGGGAGAGCCTTGGATATCAGGTCATTGACACAGCGGCTAACGCCATAGAAGCAAGGCATAAATACGAGCTCTATTCCCCCGATCTGATGATTATAGATATCCGCATGCCCGGCAGAGACGGTCTGGAGCTGATTCAAGAGCTGCGGCAGGCCGATCCGGAGATGCACATCATTATCCTCAGCGGTTATGCGGATTTCAGCTATGCCAAGCGTGCGCTGTCTTTCGGCATCGACAACTATTTGCTCAAGCCGGTGGATGAAGATGAATTGCGGCAATATCTGACAGGTCTGTCCGCTGAACTGGAAGCACAGACCGCCCACCGCAAGCAGGATGCTGCCGTCAAGGTATGGACCCGTGAAATGCTCGTTCAATCCCTGCTGATGGAGAGCAGTCCGCAGGCTCCGGCCGCAATGGAGGCATCGGTGCTGGAATCCGGCCTACGCTGGGACTCCTATCAGGTGGTGCTGATCCGGCTGCTGCTTCAGGACAATGCGGACAACGGGCCTTCAACGGCCGTTAAGACGAGGCTTGCGGCCAGTTTTGAGGAACACGGGTGGGGCGTTGTTTTCGCTCTGGACTCTTATTTGGGAGTTCTGCTGCAGCCTTCTTTTCAGAAGGAGCTTGTGCGCAAATTAATGGTCCAGGCGATACAGGAAGCCGTAACTGCCCAAGGGCTGGATTGTATCATTACCGCAGGCGACATGGTGGACACTCTGGAGGAAATCCCTCTCTCCCACCAGTCGGCGCTGGCACGGATGAAGGAGCATTTCTTCTACGATGAGCCGGGGATGATTGGACCGGATTCCCTGAAGCTGAAGGAAGGGCTCCCGATTAGGGCAGAAGAAGTGGAGAGCAGGCTTGCGTCTGTGGTGGAGCGGCTCTATTTCACCTTGGATATCGGCAGCACCGGGGTGCTGTCTTCCCTGATCGGGGAAACCGGTGAACTGATGATCGCCGCCCGTTATTCCGAGATGGCCGTGAAATCGCGTTATGTGCGGATAGCCACTTATCTGATCAACAAGCTCGCGCTTCAGCACAAGGAGTCTGTCCTGCAGATCAGCTCCGTGGATGAGCAAATCGAGCAGATTTATAAATACACCTCAATGCCCGGACTGCAGCGCTACGTCATCACTCTGCTGGAGCACTATGCCGGCGGTATCGCCCGTGATGATATGGAGGTCCTGATGAAACGGATGCTGGACCTCATCCACCGCCATTATGACGAGAATCTGAAGCTCGACACGCTGGCGGACGTGTTCACTTACAGCAGCGCCTACCTGGGGAAGCTGTTCAAGAACAGCACGGGTCTCTCCTTCAACAGCTATCTGGACAAAGTCCGCATGGAGAAAGCCAAGGAGCTGCTGGATCAGGGCTGCAAAATCCATGAGGCTGCAAGCGAGGTCGGCTTCAGCGATGTGGATTATTTTCGCGAAAAGTTCAAAAAGCTTGAAGGCATCTCCCCTTCCGACTACCGCAGAAAAAGCTCTCCATGAAATAAACGCGCTTTCAGAAAGCGCTTACGAAAAGAGCGGATTTCTCCCTGTTTTTTATAGCAAATGTTCCGGTGTTTCCTGGATTCCCGGTAGCTTATGATAGTGCCATATCGAAGGAGGGACATTAATGAAAGCGATTACTACCAAAGTGAAGCCGGAGCTGAAGAAGCCTGCCTCACGCTTTTGGCCAACCTTCTTGCAGCAGAAGTACCTCTATATGATGGCTATTCCATTTGTGCTCTGGGCATTTGTATTCAACTATCTGCCTCTATGGGGATGGACGATGGCTTTTCAGAAATACAAGCCCGGCAAATCCTTTTTCGAGCAGAAATGGGTGAGCCTCAAGTACTTCAAGGAGCTGTTTCAGGATGAGCAGTTCTTCAATGCGCTGCGCAACACGCTCGCGATGAGCATCATGGGCCTGCTGGCCGGATTTATCGTTCCCATTATCTTCGCCGTTCTTCTGAATGAGCTGAGGCAGCAGCTTCTGAAACGGTTTGTCCAGACGGTCTCCTATCTGCCGCACTTCGTGTCCTGGGTGGTTGCCGCCGGGATTATTACTAAGATGCTCTCTACTGATAACGGTGCGGTGAACGATCTCCTGATGGGACTCCATCTGATCAACGAGCCCATTCAATTCATGGCGAAAGGCAATCTGTTCTGGGGCATTGTCACGGCTTCGGATGTCTGGAAGGAAACGGGCTGGAACACGATCATTTATCTTGCGGCGATCTCGGGCATCGGACCAGAGCTATATGAAGCAGCTAGGGTGGATGGTGCAAGCCGGCTGCAGCAGGTGCGGAACATTACGCTTCCGGGCATTCGGACGACGATTATTATTCTGCTCATCATGTCGATCGGCCATCTGATCAGCATCGGCTTCGAGAAGCAGTTCCTGCTCGGCAACAATCTGGTGCGCGACTACTCGCAGACACTGGATCTATATGCACTAAATTATGGGCTGGGCATGGGGCGATTCTCCTTCGGTACAGCCATTAATATCTTCAACTCTGTAGTGAGCGTGATTCTGCTGTTCGTTGCCAACGGCATTTTCAAAAAAATAACGAAGGAAAGCATCATATAGGAGGCCCTTATGCTGAGTAAAAAACTGGCCGCCGCGTCTTGGTCGGACCGCATCTTCGATTTGGTAGTCTATGTTGTGATTACAATTGTAACTATCGCCACGTTATATCCCTTTCTGAATGTGCTGGCGATTTCCTTCAATGACTCCACGGACAGCATCAAGGGCGGAATTACGGTCTTTCCCCGTGTGTTCACCTTCAAGAACTATGAGACGATCTTTGCCTACTCCGGGCTGATGACCGGGCTGAAGATTTCCATTCTGCGCACCATTATCGGCACAATTCTCGGCCTGGTTAGTGCCTCCATGCTGGCCTTCACCCTGAGCCGGATGGATTTTCAGGCCCGCAAGTTCGTCTCCACCTTTCTCGCACTAACGATGTACGTCTCGGGCGGACTGATCCCTATCTACATTCTGATCAAAGACCTGCATATGATGGGAACCTTCAGTGTCTATGTCCTCCCCAGTCTCGTCAGCGCATTCAATGTATTCGTCATCCGTTCCTTCATTGACGGCCTGCCTTACGCCCTGCAGGAATCCGCCAAGCTGGACGGGGCCAATGACTTCACGATTTACTGGCGGGTCATTCTCCCGCTGACCAAACCGGCGCTGGCGACCATCGCCCTGTTCCTGGCCGTCGGCCAGTGGAATTCCTGGTTCGACACTTACCTCTACAACGGGTCGAAGGATTCGCTGACCACCCTGCAGTTCGAGCTGATGAAGGTCATCCAGAGCACGACCACCAATGCAGATAATTTCCGCGGCCGCAATATGACCGAGGTCATGGCGCAAATCTCCCCGGAATCGGTCAAAATGGCGATCACGATTGTCGTTACGGTGCCTATTCTGGTCGTCTATCCGTTCCTGCAGCGCTACTTCGTTAAGGGCATGACGCTCGGTTCGGTAAAAAGCTAGTCCGCTTCGGTATCGCCAGGCTCCGCCTGTGTATACAATACATTTTTGATCAGAAAAAGGGAGGGTTTCTATTCATGACAAGAAAGACAGTGAGACCGTATGTGCTGCTGATGGTCTTGACCTTGCTTCTCAGTGTGCTGGCAGGCTGCGGCGGCTCCAATAATACCAAGAATACGGCAGACAATGCCGAGGCCACTAAGGCTGCCAATACAGGCAGCAATACAAAGGCCACCGCAGAGGCTACGGCAGAAGCCGAAGATTTAAGCCCGCTGACACTCTCCTTCTTCGCGGAAGACCCGAATCCGAACTGGAATAATATGAAGGACGAGGTCAGCAAACAGATTACAGCAAAAACAGGCGTCACGCTCGATGCCGAATTTGCCGTCGGCGACCCGCAGCAAAAAATCGCTCTGATCGCAGCCGGCGGTGAATACCCGGATATCATCTCTGCCAAAGGGGATATCGGGAAGCTTGTCGATGCCGGAGCCGTCATTGATCTGACCGAATTAATCGATAAATACGCGCCCAACATCAAGCGTGTGCTCGGCGACAACCTCGCCCGGGCGAAATATACCAATGAAGACCAATCCATCTATGCCATTCCGACCTGGGCAGCGGTAGATGAGAAGAAGTTCGTGGCCGGCGGCGGATTCGAGCTGCAGCACCGCGTAGTGAAGGAAGCCGGTTATCCCGAAATCCGCACGGTCCAGGATTATGAGAAAGTGATCAAAGCCTACCTGGAGAAGCATCCTACCGATGAGAACGGCAACAAGAACATCGGGCTCTCCCTGAATGCGGATGACTGGCATATGTACATTTCCGTCACCAACCCTGCCGTGGCCACGACAGGAGGCTCGGATGACGGGGAATATTACATCGATCAGCAGACACATGAGGCGATCTACCACTTCCGCCGTCCGGAAGAGAAGGAATATTTCCGCTGGCTGAACCATATGAACGATATCGGCCTGCTCGACAAGGAGAGCTTCGTGCAGAAGTATGACCAGTACAAAGCCAAAGTAGCCACCGGACGGGTGCTCGGCCTGATTGACCAGGATTGGGACTACAATGACGCCCAGCAGGCCCTCAAGACAGCAGCCAAATTCGACCAGACCTACGGTCACTATCCGGTAACCCTGACGAAGGAATTCAAGGAAACCAGCTTCTGGCCTACCGGCTTCATGGGGGGCTACGGCATCTCGATCTCCACTACGAACCCTGATCCGGTCCGCACAATCAAATTCCTGGATTACCTCGCTTCCGATGAAGGTCAAATCCTGAACAACTGGGGCGTTGAAGGCAAGCATTACGTAGTGGAGAACGGCAAACGCGTCGTGCCTAAGGAGGTTCAAGACCGCATCAACAATGACAATACGGCATTCACCAAGGAATCAGGTATCGGCTTCTACTGGAATATGATGGTTCACTACGGAGATGGTGCCAAGGACTCCACCGGCAACTATTACACCAAAAACTTCCCGGAACAGCTTGTGCTTGGCTATAGTGATGTCGAGAAAGAAACGCTCGCTGCTTACAAGGGAACCACCTGGAAGGACCTGTTCCCGAAGGAAGAGGAATTCCCTGAAAAAGCATATGGAGCCGCATGGAATATCTCGGTTCCAGGCGAAGATGAAGTGTCCATCCTGGGCAACAAAATGAGAGACATTACGTGGAAACGCATTCCTCAGGCTATCCTCGCAAAACCGGCTGAGTTCGATAAAATCTGGGATGCCTACATGGCTGATCTGGAAAAAGCCGGCGTAAAGAAGATGGAACAAGGCTACACCAAATATGTGCAGGACCGTGTGGCTTTGTGGAGCGGTAAATAAGAGCATACGCAAGAGCCGTGCGGGCAATCCGCACGGCTCTGTTTAAATTTTGCTGCAATAAACATTAGCTAATGTTGACTATATGCAACAGAAATAAATTTCGTGATATAATCTTTACAAAATTTTTTGCTGACTTTTCTGAACTAACGCTTACAGATGATATAGAAATTCAATTTTTTGGAACTATCAAAGCTCAATGAACAATGATTCCAACTGAAGGTGGTTTATATGAATGAACCCGGAATAGAAAAAGCTATGACTGCCCTGGAGTATTTAAGTCAGGATGCAGAAGCACGGCGCTTGTACGAGATGCGACAAAAATACTTGCACGACGAAGCCTCCATGATTGAAGGTGCTAAGGAAGAAACTAAGCTTGAGGTTGCTAAAAACCTCGTACAGATGGGAATGGATCTTTCATCTATAGCCAAAGCAACCGGATTACCTGAAGATGAAATAAGAAAGCGTGAATACTCCCACCGCCTATAGAGGCGGGGGCTTCTTGTTTCGACGATCGCTGCCTTTTTGTAGAAAGGTCTTACATGATCTCCACAAGCGTTCGATGCAGTATGCATCCCGTTCGGGGCAAACCCTCCCTACGGCGATC
>NZ_JBVYOK010000033.1:0-54839 GCF_056120445.1 Paenibacillus sp. sgz302115 | reverse complement strand
AGCCGATGTTCATGCGTTCGAGGTTCCCCGGAGCTGCTGCTCCCCCGGACCGCTCACTCTTATAGCTCTCTGGAGCAGAGTGCTTCAGCGGCACCGGTTTTTTCCGGGCTTGTATTGCCTTCCCCTTCAGTCCGGTCGGTGTAGGGATCACCGGGAGCGACTGCTTGGTCTTTTGCTTCTGCTTCTCAAAAGCTCCTGCGGAAACCTCTACAGCCTGGGCATACGCGTCGCCCATCTGGGTAGGCTGCACCTGGGTAAGCTGATCCAGGATTTGCCCCGGATCTTCGCCACGGATGTTGACCTTCTTGGCTTTGGCCGGGGTTTCCTTGCCGTCTCCGGCTATAGCGCCGAGGGCATCTCCCAGTGAAGGCTCCTTTGGCGCGGCTTTTTCGCCTTTTTCAGCTTTCTCCGAGGCATCCTTAGCGCCCTTGCTGTCCTTGCCGTCCTCATCCTTGGCTTCCTTGCCGCCTTTGCTTCCCTTGCCATCCTTAGCTTCCTTGCTGCCCTTTGCGTCCTCGCCAGCCTTGCCGTCCTTCTCATCCGCTGACTGCACTTCAGCCGACTCCGCCGCTGGATCATTCCCGCCGCCCGTAGCTTTAGACGCGACTCCCGCTTCTTTCTTCTGAGCAGCTACAGCTTTTTCTTCTCTGCCCAATTGTCCAGCAACCGAATTCCTAGTACCTTCCCCCTTTATTCTCTCACTTGCCCTCTCCTTCTGATTATGCTGTTGCTCAAGTACAGCGCTGCTCTTACTCACCGCTGCCTGCTCCACGCTCTGTCCCTGCCTCTGCGGTTCACTTGCCCGCTGCTCCACCTTAACCACCGGCGTCTCTTCCACCTGTGTGGCTAATGCGGGTTGTACGGGCTTTTCCAGCCCTCCCACTCCCTCTTGCTTCGCCTCCACCGCGTTATCCGTCTTCTCCTCTTTCTTGCCGTTTTTCTTCAGCTCGGATAACAACTGAACGACGGCACGGTTGCCCAGGGTCCGCTGGAGCGCCATCTGATCCTCCCGCGTCAACGAAGCCGGGTTCTTGCGGACACGCCGGATAATTTCCACCGGGTCCGGCTGCCGCGCAGCCGCTGGCTTCACGAACATCTGTGGATAGCTGTATGGTTTATGATTAACGGAAGTGTTCTCTTTTTCCTTGCTCACGGTTGCCTGAGTCTGCAAGCCGGGTCCCCCCTCTGTAAAATCAGTCCTATAGAAGATGTAAATTCTATAGCGCTTTTTACAGCCAGGTGGAGAAAGCAATATTTTAAATATGACTTGGCTCTTACCTCGACCGGACTTTCATCGTCTGATTGTGTCTAGATCAGCATCAATTCTAAATCTGTGGCTTAGGACGGAGCCTTTGTGGTTCGGGAGGAGAGAGTTTTCGTCATATCAATCCTCCTGATTCTTAACGGACCGTAAAGCCTTTATTCCCCTGAAAAGGATACATTTATCCGAGCTAACGGACCTTAACGCGCTTATTGCCTCTTCGGCAGGTAAATTTGGGGTAAATGTCCGCCCGTAAAAGCTCTGGAGTCCGTTCGCTTGCGGAAAAAGGACTTCCAGTAGAAATAAGAGCTGCTGAGTCCGTTACAAAAGAAGAGACTCTTTCGACCAGGAGATGATTCTGTTCGTGGGACCTGATACGCCTGCAGCGTGATCTCCACGCCTTAATCTGTTCGACGGAGTATCGTTTGAACTCCATCATTTAGAGTCTAACGATCTACTACTAAGCTAGGGCACGCAAACAAGCAAAAAAGCCGCCGAGATAATCTCGGCAGCCTCTTTTAAATCCAGATACAACTAGCTAAAGTCACAACGACTCACGAATCACTCTTTTGTAATACAGTACCGACAGGAAGCCAAAAATGGAATACAGCGCCGTATACAGCAGCATGACCAGAATCGTCGGTGTAAGCATTTCCGTGCCGAAGAAGAACCAGCCGGACTTGACGGCAAAATAGCTATGGCTCAGGCCAACGAGCAGCGGAATTCCGAAGTTGAAAAGCTGCTTGAGCTGAATGCCGCGCAGGAGATCGCCTTGGGTAAAGCCCAATTTTCGCAGAATGGTGTAGCCTCCTTTTTCCTCCTCCCCCTCATCCATCTGCTTGAAGTACAGAATACAGCCGGAAGTAATCAGGAAGGTCAAGCCCAGGAAGCCGACAATAAACATAATAAGCCCCATATTGTTGCGCTGGCTCATTTCATACTCTTGCTGTGAAAAGCTTGGAACCTCCGGTGCCTGATCCGTAAAAATTTGATTTGCCTTATCAATCTTCGAGCGGTCGGCAAGCTCAATGCCGTAGTACTCCGACTTGTCCTTTGCTTTTTGCAGCTTGGGATTCAGGTCCTTAATCAGCTCCTGGTAGACCGTCTCATCGACAACAAATACGCCGGCGCCTCCGCTGTAATAGTAAGGCACAATAGAATCCTCGGATACACTTATAAGCTGCTGCTTGATCGTACCGTTCAAGGTCTTAAAGCCAACCTCCCCGGTGTCACTCAGTGACATAAGGCTGCTAATAGCACTGCTGTACCCCATAATCCGAACTTCTCCGGGCTGTACATCCAGTCCCTTCAAGCCGCTGTCACTGACCACGGAAGAAGTAATAATGGTGTCTGAGGAATCCTTAGGCATAATCTTCGCAGCATCGACTTCCAACATGACAGGCTGCATATGAATTTCTCTATATTTGATCTGCGCCGCATCCAGCGCCGCTTCAAACTTCTCCTTAGCCTCCACCCGGGAAAACCCGAAATCGTTAGGCGAGCTGCTCTTGGCATTCGCTCCGGCAGAATAATACGAGATGTAGCTGAGCGACAGCAGCCCGATAGCCAGCGCGGATACCGTTGTAATGATCGTCAGCAGGAGCGCATTCGACTTCATCCGGAACATAATGGACGAGAGCGAAAGTACCTCATTGATGGAAAGGTAGCCTTTCTTACTCTTGCGGATAGCGTTGAACACGAAGCTGACTGAGCCTTTATAGAACAAATACGTGCCGATAATAACCAGACCAAGGATAAGAATCATCGAGGTCATCAGCTCGTTCATGCCGTTTATTTTTCCGCTAAAGAGCAAGGTGGATAAATAATACCCAACCGCGATAAAGCCGATGCCGAGCAGACCAATGACGATCTCCCACACCGGCATTTTCTTAATGCGCTCCTGTGCGGTGGAAGTAACTTTGAACAGGGAGAGAATGCTCTGCCCTTTGATGAACATATAGTTCATGAGCATGATGAGCAGGTATACCGCGGCAAAAACGATTACAGTCTGCTGCAGCGCCTCAGGAGAGAAGCGGAGCTTGGCTACGGCTTCAATTTCCAGGATTTTGAACAAAATCATCAGAACCAGGCGCGACATCGCGAACCCGGCACCAATCCCGATAATCATGGAACCGAAATAGAGAATCAGGTTCTCCGCGCTCAGCAGCGTGAAGATTCTTCCCTTCGTTAGCCCAATCAATTGAAACAGTCCAATCTCCCGGCTGCGCCGCTTGATGAAAATCGTATTGGCATACAGCAGGAAAATCGCAACAATCGCTACCAGCAGCACCGAGGATGCGCCGATAGCCGCTCCTCCTTTGACCGTACCGGCGACTTTATCCATTGAGGGATCATACTGCAGCGTAACGAAGGAAAAATACAGTGCCACGCCGAAGATCAGCGCAAAGACGTACAGGTAATAGTTTTTGATGTTTTTCCGCAGATTGCGCAGAATGATATAATTCAGGCTCATTGCTGGACACCGCCTAGTACACTCTGGGTCTTAATGATGTCATTGAAGAAGGATTGCCGGGATTCATCGCCTTTGTTCAATTGAGTGTAAATCTGCCCGTCGCGGATAAACACCACCCGGCTGCAATAGCTGGCGGCAACAGCATCATGAGTGACCATTACGATTGTGGCCTGACGCTTCATATTCATGTCGGCAAGCTTGTTCAGCAGATCGGACGCCGATTTGGAGTCCAGCGCCCCTGTAGGCTCATCCGCAAAAATAATGCTTGGCTCATGCACAAACGCCCGCGCCGCAGACGTCCGCTGCTTCTGTCCGCCAGAGATTTCCGCCGGGTATTTGTCTTTCAATTCGTAGATGCCCAGCTCGCCGGCCACCTGCTCAAATCTCTGATGGGCCTCTTTCTTGGAAATACCGGTAATCGAGAGCGGCAGCAGCACATTTTCTTTGACCGTAAGCGTGTCCAGCAGGTTATATTCCTGAAAAATAAACCCGAGATGGTGTTTGCGGAACTCGGCAAGCTGCTTCTCCTTCATGCCTGTAAATTCCTTACCCTCAATTTCAATGGTGCCCTGGCTTACCCGGTCAATGGAGGACAGCACATTCAGCAGAGTTGTTTTTCCCGAACCGGATGCCCCCATGATGCCGACGAACTCGCCTTTGTCCACCTGGAGGTCAATGCCCTTGAGCACTTCCTGTTTGTTGAATTTATTGCCATACGTTTTATAAATTTTATTCGCTTCGAGAATCATCATGTTTTACCCACTCCTTATCTATAGTTCTATCATAAGCGGGTTTTGCTTCCTTTTCCTGCGTTTCGCCGAACAATATGAAGAGGCATGTGACATTCTTGTCACACGCCCGTAATCCGCAGGAAGTCATTTTCCCGTGGAAAGGTTAAAGTAAACGTTGTACCCTCCCCGGGCGTGGACTCCACCTGAATGCCGATCAGCAGCGCCTCCGCCACCTGTCTTGTCAGATACAGCCCCATTCCGGTCGCGGCTCCTTCCTGCCGGCCCAGTGTCGAGGTGAAGCCTTTGTCAAAAATCCGCGGCAAATCCCTCGGATCAATCCCCCGTCCTTGATCCTCGATGACAAGCACGGCGTGTCCGTCCACTTCCCGGCTCACAATGAGGATATCGGAGATTTCGCTGTATTTTACCGCATTCGTCAGCAGCTGCCGAAGCATGAAGCCAAGCCATTTGCCATCAGTTAACACCTCTTCTACAGCAAGTGATACGTCGAACCCGATGCCTTTGGGAATACACCAGGATTTCAATGCCCGGATCTCTTTGTTCAGAATCGGCTCTAGCCGGGTGATTTCGATGAACAGGTCGTTGCGCATGAACGGAATCCGCTTCTGATGAAGCTGCTGGTCGAGCAAATGATGGATCCGCAGCCATTCGTACATTAATTGGCTCTGCAGCATCTCGTCCGGCAATCGTTCGATCATCAGCTGCATGGCAGTAAGCGGGGTTTTGACCTCATGAATCCAGGACAGCAGATCATCCTTCTCCTGCTCCAGCAGACGGAAATTCAGCGCAGATTCCTTCCTGTACCGTTCGGTTTGGGTATTCACCGCTTCCTGCACCATTTGCTCGAACGGGCTTGCAGCTTCGCTGAATGTGCTGTGATCATACACTTCGTCCCAGGCCGCCATGCTTTTATAGAAACGGGTCTCCTTTGGGTATCTGATAAACACAAAAGTGATACAGACCAGAACATTCAATACAACAATGTAGAGCACCGGCAGAAACGGAATTGTAGCATCAACATAGGCCACGAACAGAATGATCGCCTGCATTACGCCAAGCAGGAGCAGCCAGCTCCGCCTTTCCTTTATGTATTTCCATATCATGACGCCGTCTCCTCAGTCGCCATATAGCCTTGTCCCACTTTGGTTTCGATAAAATCGCTGAGGCCCAGCGGCTCCAGCTTTTTGCGCAGCCGGTTCACGTTCACGGTCAGCGTATTGTCGCTTACAAAATGCTCGTTGTCCCACAGGCTTTTGATGAGCTCCTCACGCTCCACGATCTGATTTTTGCGCTCGGCCAGATGCTTCAGAATGAACATTTCGTTTTTTGTCAGCAGCGCAGTGCCAAGGCCGTTCGTGATTGTATTCTTCCCATATTCAATCGTTGCTCCGCGCCAGGTTTTCAGCTCGATCCGCTCGGTGTTATAGTTGTATACCCGGCGCAGCGTGGCCTGGATTTTGGCGATAAGCACATCGAAATGGAACGGCTTCTGCATAAAATCATCGGCTCCAAGCTGCATGGACATCACCATATCGCTTGGATGGTCGCGGGAGGACAGAAAGATGATCGGCACATTGGAGTGGGCGCGCAGCATCCGGCACCAGTGGAACCCGTCAAAGCGCGGAAGCTGGATGTCGATAATGACCAGCTCCGGCTGGGCCGCCGCAAATTCCTCCATGACGTTGCCGAAATCCGAAATGCCGTAGACCTCATAGGACCACTGAGACAATCGTTCCTTGAGCTCACTGAAAAGCGTAACATCGTCTTCGATAAGCATGATTTTGAACAGTGGAGCCGCCCCCTTTCGAATCTTGTTCTATATTTCTCTAGTTGTCCTCAGCCGGTACCGGAAGCTCAACGCTGATCTCAAGAAACCCGTCTTGTATAGCTGCGCCTGTGCTGCCTCCAAGCTGTTCGGCCAGAAGCCTGACTATGGACAGTCCGAGACCCGTGGTTCTGCTCTTTGCTTTATTGGCTGTGTAAAAACGCTCGAACAGCCGGTTCACATCCATTTCAGCAGCATGCTTCACATGATTTCGAAACACAATGACCGCATTCTGCGTTGTCCGTATCTGTACCTCCAAGTCACCATCGGAATGCGCTATACAGTTACGGATGAGATTGTGAACAATTCTTACGACCATATCCTTATCGGCAAAAGCATACACGGGCGCAGCTTCAGCAATATGCACCGCCAAATGCTGGTCTTCAAAAGCTTCGGCGGCTTCTGCCAGACACTCCGCAACAAGGTTCGTCAGATTGATCCGCCGCAGCTCAGGCTCCGGCTCCGCATTCACAAGATAGGAATATTCAAAAAATTGCTCAATCAAGCTGCCCAGTTCATCCGCATGTTTCCCGGCAATCCGCAGCTTGTCCCGCTCTCCATCTGGCAGATTTCCCCTCTCCACAAGCTGCTGATACCCCTTAATGGCGGTAAGCGGCGTCCGCAGATCATGTGAGATATTCGCAATCATTTCCTTGAAGCGTTTTTCTTCGCGAATGCTGTCAAGACGGAGGTTCTCCTCCGCCTTCAGGCATTTGTTAATATTTGCTGTCAATCGATTCAGCTCCCGGTTGATCAGTTCCAGACTAAGCGGCTGCCGCGTTCTTTCACTCAGCCTCTTCTCAAGCTGCCCGTTAATATTGCGTAGCTGCAGCCGGAGCAAGATGTTATACATGGCGAGCAAAATAACTAAAAAAAACAAAATGACAACCGCTGTCGTCAAAGCCTTCACCGGCCCTTCAATTACTTGATTTCCGTTCTCCGAAATACGCTGTACGTGATGGCAAGCATCACAAGCAGAAATATCAGACTCACTGCAATTGCCTTGAAAATAACTCCCGTACCTGTATTTATCGTCATAAGCGAATAGTTTCCACTAAATGGAGTAGCGGAGAAAATGCGGTCAAACCCCGGATATCTCTCTGCCAGGCCCCCAAGCTGCCCGCATAGAATGGAGAACCCATAAAAAATAGCAACCACAAGAACCGGCTTCTTGAGCACAAAGGCGAGAGGTACGGTAATACTCAGTTGTGCCATGTAGACGATCATCAAGGTCAAGCTGAGCCCGAGCAGCTTCAATACTACAGAGGCTGAAAAACCGCTGCCCGCTCCTGACGTCAGCACATGGAGAAAGCCCATGGCCACAGAACCCATACTATATTCGGAATTCGTGCCAAGCGCAATACCTGTAATAATGGCATAGGGGAGCAGGATGAAGCCCAGCGCCATGCAGAATACAATGGTCTTGCTTATAATGACGGCTACCCTGCTGCTTCCAGTCGCTATAGCATTATGAATTGTTTTGTTATCAAAATCACCGCAGATAAAGACCCCGGCGATAACCGCCCCGAGAATACTAATTACGTTAACATCTGAGAACAGGAACCCGATGCCGGTCATACTCTCATCAACCTTACCCTGTGGGATTAGATTGGCCATAATTGCCATCGCCACCGCGCTTACTGTTGTGATTCCAAATAGGATTTTAATGGCTAAGGATTTACGCAATTTATACAAGTCAGCCCAAATCAGATTATACATTGCTGCCACCCCCAACAACAGAAATAAAGTAATCTTCAAGCGTGTCACCCTCAACCGAAAGGTTAGTCACAACAATTCCATTCTCATAGAGGACTCGCGATACTTTTTCTTTGTCGTCCAGGTAATCATAGAGCTTGACTGTATGATCCGGCAGCACGTTGTAGTTCTTCGTATTCAGCTTCATTTCCAGAACACTTGCCAGCATCCCGGGATTGTCACAGCTAATCCTAATATGATGCCTGCAGCGTTCTTCAAGCTGTGCCAGCGTAAGCGTCTGTCTGACCTCGCCTTTATGGATGATAATATAATCCGTTGCCGTCTGATACAGCTCCGGGAGGTTATGACTTGAGATCAGAATGGTCATTTGCTGATCATCACACAATTGTTTGAGCAAATTGCGGATTTCCACGACACCTAACGGGTCTAGGCCATTGATTGGCTCGTCCAGAATAAGCAGTTCAGGATTTCCAAGCAAAGCGATAGCAATCCCTAACCGCTGCTTCATGCCCAGGGAGAAATTCTTCACCTTCTTGTTTCCGGTATCCGCAAGGCCGACGAACTCCAGCAGCTCTTGCTCCACCTCCTGATTGGGGATGCCCCGCATGATCCGGTGAAGCTTCAGATTTTCCTTAGCGGTCATATTCAGGGTGATACTGGGGTACTCAATCATGGAGCCCAATCTCTTACGTTCAGCCTGTAAAGCCTTTTCTCCTGTATGCCCGAAAAGCTCAATGCTACCGCCGGCAGGAAAACTGAGCCCCGCAATAAGCCGCATGAGTGTAGTTTTTCCCGCTCCATTCTGTCCAATCAGGCCATAGATTTTACCGGCTTCCAGTGTGATGGACACATTATGCAGCACTCTCTGGCCCCGGTAGCTTTTTGTCAGGTTGTTTGTTCTTAGAACAGCTTCTTTCATTTTGCTCACCAGCCCTTTCTGGCTCTACAGTAATTTTCAAAGGTTTAGAAAAGGTTAAGTGCAGCAAAAAGAAGTTCTGAGCATACTACCTTCACTTCTTGTATAGCCGATAGCCCAGGCCCCACACCGTTTCGATATATTCCTCCTGCGGATTGAATTGTCTAAGCTTAGTGCGCAGGTTGCTGATATGAGTCTTCACCGCATTGTCATCGCCGAGATATTCATCCTGCCAGACCGACTCATACAGATTGGACTTGGTGAACACCTTGCCGGCGTGCGTCAGCAGCAGCTCCAGAATCATATATTCCTTGGCTGTCAGCTCCACATCGTCCCCGCTCACAGTGACATGCTTGGTGCCAGTATCCAGCAATAAATCTTTATAACGCAAAACTGTGCTCTCCCGCTTCAGCTTATGGGACCGGCGCAGATTGGACTCTACCCGTGCGATCACTTCACCCAAATCAAAAGGTTTGGTAATATAATCATCCGCGCCCAGCTTGAGCAGATCAATCTTCGTCCCGATCATCCCCTTGGCGGAAATGATGATTACGGGGATATCCGAATATTCGCGCAGCTCTTTAAGCAGCTCGTCCCCGTTCTTGAAGGGGAGCATAATATCGAGCAGAACCAGATCATATGTGTTGCTACGAAGCTCCACGTTGTCATCAATGCCTGTATAAGAGGATTTCACATTGTAGCCCGCATCCGCCAAAGCTTCCGCCAGCATCAGATTGACATCCTCCTGGTCTTCAATAATTAGAATACTCTCCACAGTTCTACCCAATCCCTTCCTGGCTGCAGGTATGGAACATTTACCCAAAATTCCAGAATCATTTTAACACAGAACCTGTGAATGGGGTTAGGCCTCACCTTCCATATATTGTAGTGCTTCACTTAATTCACAAATGGGTATACACTTAAAGTATATTTTAAAAATGCAGGAAGGGTGTAAAGAAATGAGCAGTGAACAAAAGGTGTACTACGGGAAGGATATCAACGTTACATTTAATTCAGAGAAATGCATACATTCCGGTGTTTGCGTTAAGGGCTTCCCTTCCGTCTTTAATTTAAGCAAACGCCCGTGGGTAGACCCTGACGCCGCCACTGCGGAGGAGCTTGCCAGACATATTGACAAATGTCCAAGCGGAGCACTACAATATGCGCGTCTGAGCGATGAACATTCAACGATGAAAGAGGTATAAAAATGCATACTGTAGAACATGACACAGCGGGCAGAAAATTTTTTATCCGGGATCAAGACTCAATTGCTGCAGAAATGACGTATGTCATCTCACACCCGGAGCTTTATATTATTGATCACACTTTCGTTGACACAGCTTATCGGGGACAGGGGCTTGGCGACAAGCTTGTAAAAGCAATTGTGGAGTATGCCCGGGAAAACGGAATTAAAATTGTGCCATTATGTCCGTTTGCTAAGGGCCGGTTCGAACAGAACTCCGAATATGCGGATGTTCTCAATAAGTAAAAATTTATAGTGTGAAACATATAAATTCTTAAATTTGCAGACAGCCTGTAAACCGCACCCCGGGAGGGTCTGGTCTACAGGCTATTTCAGATGCTTTCACGCCATTTCATCCAGCCGGACGAACTCCAGATTTCTGGTCTTCAGTTGCTTCAGTGCTTGCTCTAGAGCCTGCAGCATGAAATGAGGCGCTTGGCGGTCCGCTCCTACTGTCTCGCCGCTGTCATGCAACGCAATAATTGAGCCGTCAGTAATCCGGCCTAATAGCGTTGACTGCAGCCTGGTCTGACAGACCCGGCTGCTCCAGTCACCCGGTATCAGCGTCCATAGAACAATCCGGTACTGCTTGAGACGCCAGAAATCAAATAGATTGATTAATCCCCAAGGCGGACGATAATGGTCAGGTCTCGTGCCGACAATCGACTCTATAATATCGGCGGAGCGCTCCAGATGTTTGCGCCGGATCGTGCCGGGCAGCATCAGCCAGTTGGACGTATGGCAATAATTATGGATGCCGATCTGATGGCCTTCCCTGTCCATTCTTCTGATCAAATCAGGATACTCCTCCGCTTGGGCTCCAAGCACAAAAAACGTTGCCTTCACCTGGTGAGCCTCCAATAAATCGAGCAGCCTTGGGGTGTACTCCGGGTGTGGTCCATCATCAAAAGTAAAAGCGACCTGTCCACAGGTCCTTCCTTTACGAATGACACCTAATCCGGCCATGCGTGTGATCAGAACGGGTACGAGCATGTATAGAGTTACGATAAATACTATTGCGCTTGCCGTGTATTTGAACATGTGTCCTCCCTCACTCCATCTCTAATTACCCCGACAATTTCTGTGCAGGCGAGAACCGCTGTTTCAGTGAAGCCCGCGAATGGACCAGCCTCATCGGCACCAGTTGTTCGGTCCGCTGGCCAATCCGCTCCCGCCCTTCCGGATGCAGCGCAGACAGCAGCAAGCGGAGATAAATGGTAGTCATGCGTCTAAAAAAACCGGGCTGGAGGTTCTGCTGCTCAAATCCAAGACCATGGGTGATTCCCCGGTGGAGAAGCGTGATCCCTAATACTGCCTTCACCTGCTTAAATTCGCTTTGCGTTTCAAAGGCCTCATTGATCTGCCGCATGGATTGACGCAGCATTCGCGCTGTCTGAAGCGCAGCCCGGTTCGAGCCTTCGGTTTGAATAAGCTTAAGAATGCTTCCGTTATCAAGATGGAGCTCCCCCACCCACTCTCCAGGCTGAATGACCGTGGAATCCTCGCATACGATGGGCTGCCCTCTATGCTTTTTAAGCATTACACTGCATATGCCAAAGTGCGTCGTACCGGCTCCACGAAAACGTGAACTGAGCGCAAAGGCTTTTTCCCATAACATCCAGACCGACTGTACCGTGGTTTTGCTTGGTTTGATAATGATCTCGTTCATCCCCCTAAGTAGTCCATTGTCGTCATTAATCCTAATTGTAGCTGCCAATCATTTCTTTTTTCTTAGCCGAATCTTACGATAATCTTAAGTTGAGGTTAGCCATTTGAGATTCGCGGGAGGGCAAGCTGATTTCCATTTTGGTCCAGCGCCACTTGTTCTTTTAGACGCCTGGCATCCGCCAAGCCCTGCAATTTGGAGAATTTAGCTAATCTACCTTCTACCGGGCAGCAAACAGAAAAATAGACCTGGCGTTTCGCCAAGTCCATTTCTATAATGAATATGTTATGCCATCCTTGCGCAAGTTACTTATTTTTGACAACATTTTTATGGGGGATAACCATATACTTGTTGATGTTTTGCCGGATGTTTTTCTTTACAGGGGGCAGCTTAGTCAGCGGAATCATTATTGAATTGACCATTCTCGTGCCATACTTCTTGTGTGGAAAGTCGTATAATCCATGCTTTTTATAATATCTGTGATCGCCTTGAAAAACAAATCTGAGGTTTCCCCATATATCATCTCTTAGTATTTTCATACCGCCGATCCCAAGGAACGTTTGTGGTCTAAGGTAGTGTTGTGCAGAGAACTGCACGAGCTTGTGAGCCAAGGCTTCCATTCTTTCATTGATTTCCGCGGAATCCCCGTATTCATCCGTAAGAATTCCCGCCAGATTTGCTCCATCAAACTCTATAAGAGCCTGCAAATGTTCAAGTAAATTACTGTTCTGGCTTAAAGGTCCTGAGATTAGAACCCCCATTTGCTTGCCTGTAAACTGGGGTTGGTGGGTCCGAAAAAAACTCCGTTCAATAAATATTTTCCATGTGGCTGATAAATATCTGTCCTTCATCCCGCCTGCATAGACAATAATGTCAAACTCTCTTATTTGCTCATAGATTTTTTGGATGTCATCGCTTTTCCCGTATATACATTGATTATCGAACCCGCACTTTATGCATCCCTTACAGCCGCCCTTTATCTCTATGGCAGATATATCAATCACTTCTGCTTGAGTTAGCTTTCTGAAACGATCCACCATTCTACCAATATTGCCCGTCTGATCGACGGAATCAGTCACAATAATGATCCTTTGCCCCTTATTTTCGAGTGTGCGTTTCACTTCTCCAGGTATATAATCAACAGCGCTGTATTGGATGGGCATGTACGTTCTTAATGTCTTATTTCTTTTCTCTATACTTTCAAACACGTTCTCTGCAAAAAGGATCAAATTGCTTCGCACCTTTTCTTGCATCAAATCATTCATATGAGCGGAAAAAGAATCAATATACCGCATTCCCAAATCATCACATATAGAATGAATATAGTTCAGCGCAATATGATCGTGAAAATGCAGGGAAGTAGCCACCGATGCCGTGTATTTGTCCTTAAAAGCATCCTGCACGCCTCTCTCCCAGATTAACTCTATAAAGCGCTTGTAATGGGAATGCACCATGCAAAAATAAAGAGGAAACGCCCAGATGACTCCATCAGCGCTTGCTACACTCCCAATTGCTTTGTTGAAAAATGTTAAATCACTCTCGAGTTTTTTGAGCGAATGGGCAACATTAATGTAAATAAACTCGTGCTGCGGAAATCTTTTCTCTAAATATTTCACATACTGTATCGTCACACTTTCCTCGCCTTTTGGGCTTCCGTTCAGAACCGTTATCTTCATCCGGCACCTCCTGTTTTACGCGTTCTCTAAATCGCTCAATAACTTATTGCCCCATTCAATAACGTATTTATAATAATTGATTCCGAAAACTAACGTAGAAAATTGATACACATCATATGATTCCTTTATTTGGTTTTCATGTTTCCTGAGGCTGTTAAAAACTTTTTCAACTTCAGCAATAAGGGCCTGCAATTTCTCTATTGCCTTTTCCTTAGGAAGAAATCCCAAAAAGAACACCTTAACGAGATGATCCGGTTTGGTCCTTGTGAACTCTACTGGCAGTTCCAGCCATTTCATAAACTCAGATTTTCCATCCCCGCTGATTGAATACAGCTTTTTAAGCTTCCCTCCATCAACAACCTCACGCGAATCTATTGCGCCTCTAGCCTCCATTCTTTTTAGTGCAGTGTATATTGTTCCAAAGCTGGCATCAAAAAAATTCGACGTGCTTTTTACCATACACTGCTTTAAGTCATAACCGCTCAGTTCACCGTTCATTAAAAAACCCAGCATAATGTACTCTAACATTTCACCCTCCACATATTCCGTTTGAACATATGTCGTTTCAACATATGTCGTTTCAACATATATCCTTTAGACATACAATAAAACAATCCATTCATTTTGTCAATAATTTACTTTGTCAGCTTGCCATTCTTATCGGGTGCGATATTCGGAAATAAACGCAGCGCATTGTCACAATAAATCTGCCTGCGCTGTTCATCTGTCAGCAGGTCCGTTCTGTCCAAGTCATCTGCTAAAACCTTGCAGGCGAAGCCGGGTGTGTAAGGGTAGTCGCTGCCGTACATGAGATGCTCCGCTCCAACCAATGGCAGCAGATTCGCCAGTTGTCTGGGCAGACAGGCTCCGGCAAGGTCATAGTACATTCCTTGCAGAGCCGCATAAATATCCACTGCAGCATTTTCCATATGTCCGCTGAAGACTGAGGGCATCATTTGAAGAGCTGGTGCAATCCGGTCGGCGAGAACCGGCAGAAATGCTCCGGCATGGGGGACAATAAATTTTATATCGGGGAAGCGGTTCAGGGTTCCTGTTAAGATCAGGTTCATAACCGTGCGGGTCGTATCGAAGAAAAATTCCATCATGGGAATAGGCAAATCTTCCGCTACATGCTCTGGCACAAGGCCCGGTTTATTAGGATGGAGAGTGACTATGGCTTTACGGTTGTTCAATTCTGCAAATATGTCCACCAAGCCTGGATTGCCCAGGTACACCCCCAGTACGTTCGTCGGCAATGTGAAGCCATCCGCATGCAGGACATCCAGCGCATATTGAATCTCTACAATACTATTCTGAATATCCGGCAAGGGCAAAGAGGCCAGCAAGCCAAACTTCCCGGGATATTTCCTTACAAGCTCCGCACCTTCTTCGTTGGCAATCCGGGCCAAGTCTCTCGTAGCATTGTTGTCTCCAAAATGAATATGGGGGGATGACAAGGAGAGCATAGAAGCAGCAATCCCCAAATCGTCCATAGTCTCCAAATGGAGTTCAGGACTCCATGCAGGAGTAGGAAACCCGTCGGGGTTCGGTTCACAGAACTGAAGCAATGCTTCTCTGTACGCCTGTGGCAGGTAATGGGAATGAAGATCAATTTTCGCTGTCATCGCAATTCCTCATTGAAAGCTTCGCTTAATTTTGTACATACCAAAGTCAGAGCGTCTCTTGCTTCCTCTAACGTCATCTGCATGTTGAAAAAGCCATGAATGACGCCATCGTATCTTTTCAGACAAACGTCAACCCCGGCCGTAGACAAACGCTGCGCATACAGTTCTCCTTCATCTCTCAGTGGATCAAATTCTGAAGTAATGATACATGCAGGAGGAAGCTCTCCGAAGTTGTCGGCCAGCAGTGGTGAAGCGAGCGGATTCTTGGCCTCGCTTAATTCATTCAAGTATTGACGGACAAACCACTCGATGCCTTTGGTGGTGAGTCTGTAGCCTACAGCATTGTCCACCCGGGATTGCGGTTTTGTCTCACCCATTAAATCTAGCATTGCATTAATAATGAGCTGATATACAAGCTTAAATTCCCCTTTATCTCTGGACAATTGGCTAATTACAGCCGTAAGGGTTCCCCCTACGCTGTCGCCGCCGATGGCGATTTTATCGGGCAGAATATTCAATTTATCCGCATGATCAGCGATCCATTTCACAACCTGGTAGCATTCTTCCACCGGCTCAGGGAACTTGTGCTCCGGCGACAAGCCATATTCTATGGAGATTACCGCACATTTCGCAGTGTTCACAATCGCGCGGCATACCGGGTCATACACTTCAATATTTCCGAACACAAATCCGCCGCCATGGATCCAGATCAAGGCTGGATGACGGCCAAATCCTTGAGGATGATAGACTCTGACCGGTGTTTCTCTTATGGATGTTGTAACAGTAAGATCGTATACAGCTCCAACTTCTTCGGGGCTTCCTTTACAATCATCCCAGCTTGCGGCGTACCATTCCCTTTGCTTATCAAGCGGCAGCGCATAGAGTTGCTCAAAATCAGTTTCAAGCAATTTATTCAGTTTCGGGTTCAGCGGCATGTTCATACCCTTCTTCCTCAAATATAGTGAATTCGTCAAGGTCAACATTCATCGCCTGTTCAGCCATCATTTGCAGCCCTCTAGTCACCTGATCCTTTGCCCCTTCATCCATCCCTCCGGTAACATACCTCTCCCACTTTTCCAAACGCTTGTAGAAATAGTCCTGATACTCACTTCCTTTAGGGGTTAAAAAGAGCTTTTTGGCTCTCTTGTCTTCCAGCATCGTTTCCCGCCGGATAAACCCTTTTCTTTCAAGTGATTTGATGGACCGCGCAGTTGCAGCCTTATCAATAAATAGCAAAGCAGATAACTCTTCCTGATTGATCCCTTCGTTGCCGTACAGGTTCATTAGCAGGATGCTTTCCGAAAAGCTTATGTCCAAGCTGGTAAAAGCTGCTGTAATGTAAGCCTGAGTTTGTCTGTTAAATATCCCCACATATCTGGCTAAAGGTAAAAGCTCCAGTTTGACCGCCTCCATTAGTTGATCAAGTCAACTATGTTATAACGCTAAATGTTGAGTGTGTCAACTAATCTGGTCATTTTTAGTTGACTTAGAACGCGGGAAGATTTATATTATAGTACATAAATTGTACCATTCATAAAATGTACTATTAACAAAATGTACTATTGATCTAAATTTTAAGGAGGAGATTGGATTTGGATGATAACAAACTAGATAAAGTAGCAGAAGGGGTGATGAAGGTCTTCCCGGAAATTGTAAGTTACTTTTTTCAGCTTAGAGACGAGGTATCTGACCCGTCGTATACCTACCAAGATTTTGTCACATTACATATACTCGAAGAATTTGGGAGGGCTCCCATTTCAGCAGTCGGGAAGATTCTGATGATATCCAAATCCAGAATGACTGTATTAGTGGACAAACTACTTAAAGCAGAGCTGATAGAAAGAGTTCCAGATCAGGAAGATCGTAGAATTGTTAATATTGCACTCACTGACAAAGGCAAGGAACTGGCAGTAAATAATAAACAGAACCTAAAGCTTAGGATCAGTAAGAGGTTTGCTATCCTCAGTGATGAGGAATCCGAGCAATTCATACATTCACTGATGATTGTGCAGCAGCTGATGTCTAAAACTGAATCGGGAGATGAAATATTGTGAAACCTATTGAAGCTCTAACCCAAAAACAAAAAAATGTAATTATGGTAGGTCTGACTCTGAGTGTTCTTCTAACGGCTTTGGATAGCACGATTATTTCTACGGCGATGAAAAATATTACCGATGACCTGAATGGCCTGGATTTGTTCGCTTGGCCCTTAACCATTTACATGCTGTTCTCAACGATCATTACCCCTATCGCCGGAAAGCTCGCCGATACCTTTGGACGCAAGCTCTTTTTCATGATAGGTGCGGCAGCCTTCCTGATCGGTTCCTGCTTATGCGGACTATCGCAAAGCATGCTCCAGCTGATTATATTCAGAGGCATCCAAGGCTTGGGATGCGGGATCTTAATGGCCAACACATTTGCCATGATCGGAGATATTTTCCCGCCTGATGAAAGAGCAAAGAACACAGGAATCGCTTACTCCGCATTTGGATTGGCAAGTATTATTGGCCCCATTCTTGGAGGGATGATCGCGGATCACTTCGGCTGGAGATGGATATTCTACATCAATCTTCCGATTGGCATACTGTTTATATTCCTTATCCTGACCACCGTCCCCACTCTCCACAACGAAAGCTCCGCACCAAGAACTGTGGATTACGCAGGCACGGCAGCTTTAATTGTGGGCCTTGTTCCCCTGCTTCTGGCTTTTACATGGGCCGGGAAAAAATTCGAATGGTCATCACCGGAGATTATCTGTATGTTTATTTTTTCTGTGCTCGCACTCATCATTTTTGTTGTGATTGAAAGGACCGCAAAGGAGCCTATTCTCCCCTTGGGGTTTTTTAAAGACAAAACATTTCGTGTAACAACGGCAATGGTGTTCCTATCTAACGCCAGCATGTTTGGAGCGGTACTGTTTATTCCCTTATTTACACAGGTTGTGCTGGGCAAAGATGCAACGAATTCCGGCCTGGCCACGGCACCGCTCATGCTAAGCTTTGCGATCGCAAGCGTGCTTGGCGGAAAAATAATCTCCAAAACGGGAAAACTCAAGGTCATCGCAATCACCGGATTTATCATCACAGCAATAGGATTCTTCATCCTGACAAGACTGAATGCAGGTTCAACGATTCTAGAGGTTGATGTGGCCATGGTGATTTCCGGGCTGGGCATTGGGCTCAATATGCCGGTCTTTACGCTGGCGGTCCAGAATGCTTTTCCACAGACTCAAATGGGGATCGTCACAGCCACGGTTCAATTTTTCAGAAATATCGGTGGAACTATTGCTTCTGCTGTGTTTGGCGCTATTATGCTGTCATCCCTTACAAGCGGGATTAAGAATATAGACATATCCAGGTTCTCCGCTGCTGATCCATCCATCGATTTCAGTGCCGTCCTAAGCTCACCCCAAGCGCTGATGGATACTCAAACTATAAATGCCTTGAAGGAACAAATCCCGCCTGCTGCAATAGACAATTTCAACAGGTTCTTAATAGAGATCTATGGCATTCTCTCTACGGCCATTCATGATATATTTCTGGCCTCTTTAATCATCGTCCTTGCTGCTGCCGCCCTCTCATTCCTGATGCCGGATCATACCCGAAGTAAGAAGTAAACCTGTATTCTAGTGCGCTTTCAACACTTTAAGAGTGTTTTGGCTTCTCCGGCTTGCGGTTAAGCGCGGTCAGCAGCGGGCCGTCCCGGACCAGGCGGGTTAAAATCAATGCCAGCTCATCCGGGGGAAGCGTTCTTCCTGTCTCGAACCAATGCCGGATCACACCGAAGTGGGCTGAGCTGAAATAAGCAACAATGTAATCTGCAGGAACTGCCAGGCTGTCTTGCTCCAAGGTCCGCATAGGCAGCTTTTCATACATGCGCCTCAGGATCAGGGCTCTTAATCTTTTGCCGAAAGAGGTTCCCTCCTGGGCGAAAAAAATAGCGAAAAAACGGTGCTGCTCCGTCATAAAGCGGATAAACTGGACAATCGATGGAAACGGCTCATCCTGTAGCCCGCTGCCAAGCAGCTCTTTCGGCTCACTCTGAGCGGGCAGGTTGTTCAGTTGCTCTATAATCCGATCCTCCATCTTCTCCATCAGATCGTAAATATCCAGATAATGCAGATAAAAGGTACCGCGGTTGATTCCCGCCTTGGCAGTCAGGCTCCTTACATTCACACTTTCAATTCCCTGCTCCTCAACCAGCGCAAAAAAAGCCTCGTCAATCATCCTTCTCGTTCTGACCACCCGAAGATCATCGGTTTTGTTCACAAGAACTCCCTCCACTTAATGAACACTATTCGAAATAGTGATTATTGTATATCCAATATGCCCTAATTATAATAAACACATGGTTCATAAATCAACACACCGTTTATTATCTAAAGGAGGAAAAGATCATGCTGAACAATAAAACAGCCGTCATTACCGGAGCATCCAGCGGTATTGGACGCGCCATTGCCAGCCGGCTCGCACACGAAGGTGCGCATGTCTTTATTACAGGAAGAAGTGAGGAGCAGCTCGATGGCTTAAAAACACAAATTGAACAGGCTGGCGGACAGGCGACTTATAGCGCGTTTGATCTCCGGGATACCGGGAAGCTGCAGAGCTTTATCCGTCAGGCTCAGGAACAGACAGGCCACTTGGATATTATGGTCAACAACGCCGGCCTGCACATTCATGGCAACATCGTGGATACGAAGGTTGAGGACTGGAAGGAAATGATTGATGTCAATATTGTAGCCCTGCTTGCAGGTTCGCAAGCAGCCGTTCAAGCGATGCGTCTGAACAAAGGCGGTGCCCCCGGGCATATCATTAATATTTCCTCAGGCAATGCCTATGAGCCGGGACGCGATTTCTACAGCGCCACCAAACATATGGTGAACGCGCTTGGACAAGCGCTCACACGGGAGCTTGCAACCGAACCGATTCAGATAACAACGCTTCTTCCTGGTGCGGTGGCAACTAACTTCGGACGGAACCTGGAGCCGGAGGCCGTAATGCAGCTTGCCCGCAAGCTGGGCATGGAGGTTGACTTCAAGCAGGGAGACCATCTGCCGGAAGAGCTGATAACCCGCATTAGCGGAGCGATGGGACAGACCTTCCTGAGCGGGGATGACATTGCGGGAGCGGTGATTTATGCGCTGCAGCAGCCCCGGAATGTAGTAGTCCGGGAGCTGTACCTGACGGCGCCGAACGTATATCTGGGAAATGACTTCTCGATGTAAACTAGCTGAACTCTAAACATTTCCATATTGGGGACTGGTCATAACTGCGGGGAATGTTTGGACTTCCGGCCGCTGTTGTCTCCTGATTTCTTGATTATTGCCGCTTGTAGCGGATGAAATCCGGAGACAAAGGCGGACGCATTACAGCAAAAAAGCCGCCTAATCCACGAGTTGTAGGTTAGGCGGCTTTGATTGTTTTGTCCAAGTCTTATTGTTCTCTGCTCTTGATCGCAAAGCTACGGACTTTCATCCATTTCCCTGCGACGAACTCGTCAATGGTTCCGGTTTTCGTTCTGACGCAAAATTTATGCTGCGTTCCTTTGTCAAAACCCGTTGCCTCATAGAGCAAATCATCGCCTGCTTGCCCCTTATAGTAGACCTGCTTCAAGCCAAGCCTGTGGAGCAGTTCCAGCTTTACACTTTCAATATACGTGCGCGAATATTCCTTTGACATCCATGTTCCTCCTGCGGTGTTCATCTTCTTATTCCATATCGCTTATTTGAGGATAACGCAAAAGCTCCAACTTTACACTTTTATTTTGGGCTCCACCTAACAATTAGTGGTTGACTGAAGGAGGGTGAAAAAAGGGCTGTTTTCACGCCAGTACCAGAACGAGTGCAAAAAAGAAGCGAACATCAAAATAGCGGGAAAATCCCCCTCTATTCTGGATAGGTACAGGCGTTTCAAGAAAACTGAGGGAAATGCTCCCCCTATATTTGGGCGGTAGCCCTTTCCGTGCTAGTTTGGACGATGATACAGGGAGGAATTCCCCTTAACTCGTGGATAATGAGGTTTTCATACGAAGTAGCGGGTATTTTTCCTCTTATCAGGCCTTCCAACGTGAGTTGGACTCCTAATCGAATGACAACCGCTAACTTTGGTTTTAAGCCTTATTTTGCGGCATCTTGATGATCCTGCAGCCGATCTCACTTGATGACATTAAAGAAGCCCCCACAGCGATAAGGCTGCAGGAGCTTCTATACAATTCCGTTTATGGGCGGCTTCTAATTAAATGCCTGCCAAGGCTGCTACCTGCACTTGCAGCTCATTAACCTGCTTGCGCATGTCGCAGGCTTCTTTTTGCTGCTTCTGCACAACCGTTGTCAGGACGGCGATGATATCCATCAGCACAACAGATTTGTGATCGGAGGTGGCAAAAATGTGTGGCACATCCTCGGCGATGAAGCCGATATTTTGCTGCTTGCCGTTCTCCTCTTTGTAGTTGAAGGTGACCGGCTTCAGCTTGTTCAGCAGCTCCAGAGCTTTTTTGGCAGTAAGGCTGGAGATGTTCTCCTTAAAGGTTCTGGAGGAGGTCTGCGCGAAATTGGTCGCCCGTGCGTTCCCGTTCACATCAAGCATATAGCCGTCTGTGGCTGCTTTGCCTATCCCCACATTGCTGCTTGAATCTACAGTGATCGCACCCGTAAGTGCAGTTAGCTCATCGTGGGTATGATCACTGTAAGCAAGGCGCTTCATGCCGCCTTCAACACCAACCTGCCATTCGCCTGCGGTCTCATCCCAAACAATCTGTGCTTTCTTGTCTTTTCCCCGGTTGACCTCGATACCCTTGCCAACTGCCAGGCTTCCGCTGATTGCAGCGTCCAGCGCAGTCAGCTTGCCGGTTAGCGCCGCATCCTTTGCTGTTAATGTACCGCTGAGCGTTGCATCCTGAACCGTCAAAGTACCGCTGACCGTAGCATCCTTGGTGGTCAGTGTACCGGTCAGCGATGCATCCTTCGCGGACAGAGCACCGCTCACAGCCGCATCGGACACCGTCAGCTTCCCGGAGACCGCCGCATCTCCCTTCACATCCAGCTTGGCCGCTGGCGTTTGGGTCCCGATCCCAATATTGCCGGAGACAACCTTCAGCACGCCAGTCAGGTTCGCCAGGTCCGTAAGCTCCGGATGAGTATGGCCGCTGTAGGAGAGCTGCTTAAGGCTTCCGGCAATACCCATCTGCCATTCTTTTGCGGCTTCATTCCAGAGAATCTGCGCTTTGGCGTCAGCGCCTCTAGCCACTTCAATCCCCTGACCAAGTGTAAGATTTCCGCTGACAGCAGCGTCCTTGGCGGTCAGCTTGCCGCTCACCGTAGCATCCTTGGCAGTAAATGCTCCGCTGACATTGGCATCATTCGCAGTTAACGTACCACTGACAGAAGCATCCTTAAGCGTAGCCGTTCCAGTCACTGATGCATCCTTGGCGGTCAATGCTCCGCTAACGGCGGCTTCGGTGACGGTCAGTTTGCCGTTGATGGCCGCATTTCCGGTCACATCGAGCTTGGCTGTTGGTGTTGCAGTGCCAATTCCGAGATTGCCGGAGACGATCTTCAGCACAGCAGTCAGATCGGCAAGCTCCTGATGGGTATGTCCTTGATAAGACAACTGCTTAAGACTTCCGGCAATGCCAACCTGCCACTCATCAATCGTTTCATTCCAGAGGATTTGCGCTTTCGGATCTGCGCCTCTGCTTGTCTCAATACCCTGGCTAACCGCAAGACTGCCTGTGAACACGCCATCCTTCGCCGTCAGCTTATTGCTGATTCCAGCATCCTTGGCGGTCAACGTGTCTGCGATTTCCGCCCCGGCCGCATTCAGCTTGCCGGTGAGCTGCGCATCAACTGCTGTCAGCTTGCCCGAGACAGCGACATTACCGTTCACGTCCAGCTTGGCTGTCGGCTTAGCCGTACCGATTCCGATATTCCCGGAATCCACGGTCATTGCACCGGACAATCCGGCAAACTCCGGATGGGTATGGCCTTTGAACTCAATCGCCTTCAGCGTATTTGCGGCTCCGGCCAGCCATTCGTCGGCAGTTTCATCCCAGATGAGCTGTGCCGGCAGAGCGGTTCCGCCGCGGAATACCTCAAGTCCTGCATTTTTCACAATCGGGGTGTCGCGCGGTTCATACTTGTTAACTCTTATAATATTGTCTTCAACTTCCAAAGTGGCGGCGTTGATCGTTACTACATCACCGTTAACAGTTAAATTTCCTGCTACCGTCAAATCCTTGGAGAATGTAGCATTTTCAGCACTCAGGTTGCCTTTAACTGCTGTATTGCCTTGCACCTCGAGCTTCGAATTAGGATTAGCAGGAATGGTCCCGATCCCTACATTTCCGCTCTTGGTTACACTGAATGCAGTGCTGTCGCCAGCGATTCTGACATCCAAAAGCGCAAGCGGAGTCGTAGTCCCGATACCGACTTTTCCTTCTTTATCGGAATACATCGCAATCGTATCTCCAAGCTCGTTATACAGCTTGTTCTGTCCGCCCTTGCCGGTGCCGAACTCATATTTTGTCTTCCCGTCCCCATAGAACCAGGCCTTCTGTTCGTTGTTCCATTCTATCCGCGCATTAGGCAAGGCCGCACCGCTGCTGTCCAGGCCGCGCGGTGCTTCAATACCGCCAGCGACAAGGCTTCCCTCCACCACCATGTTGTGGCTTACGGAAACGTCTACCGCGCTAACTCCCTTGTTAAAGGTAGTATCACCTTCAAAAACCGCTTCCTTATGTGCAGTCACCTTGCCCGAAAAGGAAGCTGCTCCGGCGATTTCCGCTTCTGTCCGGAAGATAGCCTTGCCGGCCACATCCAGCACTTCGGTCGGATTATCGGTGCCCACACCCATCTTTCCGCTGCGCGTCAGACTGAGGACGGTTTTACCCGCTGTCCCCAGCTTCCAGCGGTCCTTCGCCCACTTGATCTGGGCGCTGGTTTCCGTTCCTTGGGGAACCTCAAGCCCATCTCCAACGCTCACTGTTCCGGCAATTGCGGCGCTGGCTGCGGTGACAGCACCAAGAATATTGGCGCTGGCGGCTTCCAGGCTGCCGGAGGCACTGACATTGCCAGCCTTATCGACAGTCAATGCTTTCTCACCGGAGGTCCCGATCTTCCACAGGTCCTTGTCCTCATCCCAGGCTATTTGAGCTGCGGGCTGGCCGGTTCCCCGGAAGATCTCCATTCCCCCGCCGGAGATTGAAGACACAGCATCGTCATTTTTGTTGAGCGTAATCAGCGGGCTGCCGATCTCCAGCTCATCTGTATTGATGCTGGCCGATGCGCCTCTGACCTCAAGGTTCCCGGCCACTGTAAGATTGCTGCCGACAGTAAGGTCATGATGAACATCCACATCGCCGTCCGCGCTGGCGCTGAGTGCGAGAATGTCGGTCTGCGGATTGTACAGCTGGCTGTGGATGTGCAGGGAATCTGCACTCGCCTTTTGCGTCAGCTTATCCCAGGAGCTGCCGCTTGCGATATTTTCCAGCGCGCTGCCGGTGCCAACCTTCCATTTCCGCTCGCTTTCACTCCAGATGATTTTTGCAGCAGGCTGCGATTCGCCGCGGTATACCTCAAGCCCGCTCTCATTCACTGGAGGAGTTTCACCTTCGAATTTGTTAATCTTGATCATATTATCGGTAATGACAAGATCCTTCTTCTCGACGGTTGTAGTCGTACCCTTGACGATAAGGTTGCCGGCCACGGTTACCAAGCCATCCACCGCCAGCCCTCCGGTAATATCCGCGCCATTGTTCACGCTGAGCGTTCCCTTTACTTCAGCGTCATTCGTGATCTCTATATTTCCTTCGGAGTTCACCGCTACCGCCGTAGCGCCTTTGCTGTCACTGAGCGAGTTATGTCTGTGCAGTCCGTCGGCATCCGAATTTACTCCTCCGGTCAAGGCATCCCAATTCTTGCCGTATGCAATATTGGACAGCTCGTCTCCCAGCCCCAGCTTCCATCTGCCCTCACTCTCGTTCCAGACCAGCTTCGCGCTGGGCTTAGACTTGCCCCGGTATACCTCAATGCTGCTCTGATTCAGGGTCGAGCTGTCTCCTTCAAATTTATTCATCTCGATGCGGTTGCTGACAACCACCAGGTCCTCTTTTTTCACGAATGTAGTTTTCCCTTTTACGGTGAGGTTCCCTTCAATGGTTGCAGAACCGCCCACATTCAGATCGGCCTTCAGATCAGCATTGCCTTTACCGAGCAGCGTTCCGCCGATCTCCGCATTTCCGGAAGCCGACAGCTTGCCCTGATCATCTACGGATACTACGGTTCCTCCTGATGAGGTGCTCAGCGTACTGTGCTTGTGGGCTTTGTCGGCCACTGAGCCGTTCGTCAGGGAGTCCCACTTGTTGCCATACGGAATGTCGGAGAGGCTGCCTTCAATGCCGATTTTCCACTTGCGGTCTGTCTCATTCCATTCCATCCGGGCACTCGGATTCTGGCTTCCCCGGTAGACGCTCAGACCACCCTTGCTGTCCAGCGTGTTATTCCCGTTCTTGTTCACCGTAATGAAGCTGTCCGCCACTTCCTGCTCAACCTTCTTGATGACAACCTCTTCTTCTCTAACGATCAGCTTGTTCACTGTAAGTGTCTCGCCAACCATAAGCTCATGCGGAATGTTAACGTTCCCGTCCGCACCGATCTCCAGCGCCAGCAGACTTTTATCCTCATTATGGAATTGTCTGTGGGTATGCAGTGCATCCGCATTGCTGCTTCCGCCGGTCAGCTCTTCCCACTGCTTCCCGTCAGGAATATTGGTCATATCGCCGTTCACCGTACCAATCTGCCACGATTTCTCCTGTTCATTCCAGGCAATCTTGGCGTTCGGGAGCGTTTCTCCACGGGATACCTCCAGTCCCCCGCTCTTCGATACAAGCCCCCCGTTCACGGTTAAGGTGTTCTCAATGACAATATTCCCCTTGGGATCGCTGCTAAGCACCGGATTTCCGGCTGCCGAATGAAGCTGGCTGTGAACGTGCAGGCTGTCCGCATTGGCCCCGCCATGCAGCTTCTCCCAGTCAGCGCCGTAAGCTACCTTATACATTCCGCTGTCCGGTTGACCTTCCTTCTGATCCGTTCCGATCTTCCAGGCTTTGTCTTTTTCATCCCACACCAGCTTGGCGTTTGGCTGATCCTCGCGGTTAATCTCGATGCCGCTGCTGGAATTCTTATTGGCATTTTTGTTGAGTGTGACCATATTCCCGCCAATGACCACCTGCGGAACATCCAGTGTCGCCATTCCCCCGCTGACATCAAGCCCGCCTTTTGCCGAGAGCGGACCTGTCACACTGGCAGAACCGGACATATCCACATCCCCGGAAGCGTTAACCTTGAGCGCCTGCTCACTGCCGGCTTTAACCGTAAGCTCGCCGTTGACTTCAACCGCTCCATAGGTGTCGATTGCACCGGATTTAATTTTCCCCGTGAACTCTGTCAGAGAGGCATGAACATTGAGGTTGTTCCCCTCTTTACCTTTTTCATCCACAGAGATGTCGAAAAAGGGCAGAGCAGGGTCTTCTTTTGAACCAATGATTATTTTCTTGGCCTTCAGCGTAGTTCCGCCTACCGCTCTGATCCTCAGGGGTTTTCCATCCACATCCGTATCATAAATCTGGTCGATGCCCAAGGTTCCGTCCTGGTTATGCTTCATGGTTACGCGGGCCAGCAGAATATCCTTCTGGACATCCGTAGGCTTTTGGGAGCTGGATTTGAGCTCTGAAATCTCCCACACATGAATTTCCTTGCCCCCGCCTTTGATAAGGTCCTTATCCGCCAGCTCTTCCTTATAGTTCACTGAAATATAGATTTGATCTGAGGTGCTGTAGCCCGATAAATCGAGCACCCTCGCCGGATGAGTATCACTGATTATAATTTCCTGGCTGATTTCTTCATTGTTGTCCGGGTCAATGACTCTGTTCAAGGCGAAGCCCGGCGTAATCTCTACTTTGGTCAGCTCTTTCTGCTCAACTTCGAGGCCTGTGACAACTCCCCAATCATGAAAATAACGGTTGTGAAGGCGCTGTAAACGCTTGTGGTGGTTCTGATCCAGCGTCAAATCATCTTCCTTCAGCAAAAGCCCGTTGAAATAATGCATGCGTTTCATGTCCTTTGGCACAATCCCACTCCTCCCGGCTTTTCAAATATGCGGCTATTCGGCGTTTACTCAGGCCTCAACGGACTCTTTTTCCCCGGCGACTAATTCCTCGAGTGCTTGAATCGCACCGCTGATGCGCATAATGGTGTAACCCAGATTGCTGCGTTTTTCATCCAGCTCCTGCATCATCCGCTGCCCGGATTCAAGTTCTGCCTTCAGTTCGTTAATACGTGCTTCTACTTGTTCTTTCATATCGTTCATCCTCCTATGGTTTAGGCACCCTGCAGGGTGGCAATTTGTTTTTGCATTCTTGTGATCGCTTTTTGCTGATCCTTCACAACACTGGTCAGTACCGCGATGATATCCATTCCGCTTACCGCCCGTTGATCGGCATCCGCCAGAACTGCTGGAACCTCTTCCGCTATAAAACCAAGTGTTCTTTCCTTCGTGCCGCCTTTGTATTTAAAAGAAACCGGGTTCAGCCCATCCAGCAGCTGCTTCGCTTCCTTGACCGGAAGATCGGCGATATTGTCCTTCAGCTCACGCGAAGACCACCAGTACATGCTGCCGTTGGCATATACACCACCGCTGGCGTGAAGATAGATGCGGTCCCCGGCGTCATTGGATACACCGATATCCAGCACGCAGTTTTCCCCGCCGGTCGGATAGTACTTGATCCATGCCGAGTCGCCGCTGCCGCCGCCGGGATCGGAAGGGAAAACAATGCCGTTGTTGCCGCTGCCTGCGCTTGGTACAATGGCGTTTTTCACTTCAAGACTGCTGTGTACGGAGGCATACGACCAATCGTTGCCGTAATTCAGCACCAGATTGCTTCCATTATCGACCAAGGCTCTGCCAGGGGAGCCACGGCGCGCGGAGTAACCCATGCAGAAATCGGCACAGCCTACGGTAGCGGTGAAGTAATTCCCTACATTCAGCCTGTTGAACTGTCCGTCGAAGGTGAGCACATCGGTCTTGATCTTGCCGTTAATCACCAAATCCCCTGTAATCTGAGCGTTGCCGTTTACCTGCAGGAAGCCGTTCACATCCAGACGGTCCCAGATCGAAACCTTCCGGCCTTGTCCGCCCGAGGAGTTGCCGACAATCATTAAGGTCTTGTAATTAGTGGTGTCGTTGCTGATTTCAGCGCGGTTATTAGCCTGGTCAGGGAAGCCCGTCCAGCCGGAGGTGAAACGGATCGGATTCATCTTATCCCCGGTCAACAAACGCATGCCACCGGCAACATCCAGCTTGTCCGCCGGATTAAGCGTACTGATACCCACATTGCCTGAAGCATTCAGGGAAATGTGATCATTGCCGTCGTTGGAGGTGCCGATTTCCAGGGTGCAATCTTCTCCAATGCGCGGATAATATTTGATCCACGCCAGGTCATAACCGCCGCCGCCCGGGTTGGCCGGGAAGATAATGCCGTTATGCTCTCCGTTGCCCGCGCTTGGAATGATCTCCTGTGACGCCTGCATTTTGCCGTTCACATACAGGAACCCGTTCACATCCAGGCGGTCCCAGATTGCGACCTTTCTTCCTTGCCCGGCTGACTGGTTGCCGACAATCATCAAAGCTTTGTGCTCGGTGATATCATTGCTGATTTCCGCACCGTTGATTTTGTTGTCCGGGAAGCCGGACCATACGGAGGTGAAGCGGATCGGGTTCCTGCCGCTGAGAATACGCAGGCTGCCATCGACATCAAGCGAATCCTCCAGCGCCTTTTGGGGGCCGATTCCGACATACCCGTTTTTATTCCAGGAGAGAACCGGCTTTTCAGTCCGTGTGCCGTCCGGGTTAGCCGTTCTGGCGCCCAGAACACCTCCGGCATTCCCGAACAATACAGGCCCGTCAACCTCAAGTCCGGCAAAAGGCTTGCCTGTTCCGAACCAACCGAGCCCATGTGAGCCGTCAATCGTATCCTGGTTCGTCGCTTTTAGCCAAAAGGTCTTGTCGTCCTTGAGCGCCAGGTCAGCATCGCTGTACAGCTTGCCTGAACTATTGAAGCCAAGGGACAATCCCCCCTGTGAGGAAAGCTTGCTGTGTCTGTGGAGCAGGTCAGCGAACTCATATTTGATCAGGCTGTCCCACTCATTGCCGTAAGCGATTTTCTTCAGGTCCGTACCCAGCCCCGCCTTGAAGCATTTCTCATTCTCCACCCAGACAATCCGGGCGTCATGCGTGCCTCCGTCTCCGCGGTACACTTCAAGTCCGCCGTCCCGCGGGCCGGGAAATTCATATTTCGGGTCATCATAGTTCGGGCTGTTGACCTCAACGAAGCTGTTCATAATCCGAAGTTCGCTCTGTGACCGATCCTTGCTCTGCAGGAGCAGCTCTCCCTGAATCGTCAAATCACCTTCAACTTTGAGGTTTCCTGTAAATTGGGTATCCTTGGAGTTGACTTCAAGCACCGTACCTTCCTGCAGGGTGTATACCGAAGGCATGGCGGCCAGGCTTTCTTCATTCAGCTGCATATCCTCGATGCTGTCATCGCTCTTGGCTTTGATGACGAGCTTCTCCGTAACCATCTTCTTGCCTGCTGCCCCGGCGTATACCCGAAGCGGCGTGCGGGCCGCATCGCTGTCATAATCAAAAATACATGTATTGTCGATTATGAGTCCTGCGGCTTCCCTGCGCGGAACAATCCGGGCCAGCACAATATGCTCCGGGCCTGTAGGCTTGGTGGTGCTGTGGCTGATCTTCCCCCGCTCCCAGATATGAATCTCCTGGCCCTGGCCCCGTTCAATATTCCGCTCGGCGTCCACTTCCTGATAGCTGACCCAGAGATAAATGCTCTCGTTGGCATTATACTCGGAGAGATCCACCGGATTGTCCGGGTGTCCCTCATAAATGAGAATCTCCTGGCTGATGCTCTCGTTCTTCTGGGGAGTTGTCCCCTTGATCACCACTTGATTCAGCGCCAGACCTTCCGCAACCTTCACCTTCATTTGTTCCCCTTGATCCAGTAAAGGCAGCACCTTCAGCCCGCAAACAATACCCCAGGTGTGCAGATAGCGGTTATGCAGCCGCTGCAGGCGCAGATAGAAATCCTGGTCCAGCTTATAGTCCTCCGCGTTTAGGAAGAGACCGTCAAAATACCGCATTCTTGCAAATTCTTTTCCCATGATTGACTTGCCTCCGTTCTATAATCTCTATTCCTCTGTTATACCCCCGAGCAAGGTTTCCATTCCTAGCGCGCCATAGACCCCAAGGCACATATACGGGACTTCAACATTCAGGCTGGAATTAGTGTAAAAAGGTCTTTCCTTCCGGATAACCTCCTGCAGGATTTGCACTTTGTTCTGCAGAATCGTCCGGCTGTGCGCAGGAAGGACCACATGAACGGAAAAATAGCTCGGCTCCGCTGCCCCCACCATTGTATTGATCCCCACACGCTGTGCATTGCCGCAGCGGACCGGCTCTTCGTAGTCACTGATATGAATGGCTGCTTCTTCACCCGCATAGACCTGCAAATATTCGGCAAGCCCTGCCAGCGTTCCGCGTTTTTTGTACAACTGGACAATGCTGCCGAGCAGATTGCGGTTGACCGTGCTGCGGGCGGCGGACAGCGGAAGAGTCTGCAGGGTGGCAAGCGTTCGCTCCCGGTTATCCTGCTCTCCGTCATATTCCACCCCCTCCGCAAGCTCCAGTCCTACCCAACCCGCCAGCCAGGGCAGAAACTGCGAGGGGGCCATAGCCGGGTCAAAATACTGGTGCAGGCTGTCCAGCAGAGCTTCAATGCCCACCGATTCTTCACTGGTTGCCCCGGTTTTACCGGAGAGCATCGCTTCAAACGCCTTCAGGAACCGGCCTAGAAAAAACTTCTCATCGGATTCTCCCGATTTCTGCTGGAACACCCGCGGAAGGTACTGCACATAGCTGTTATCGTTCGGACTGTTCATGGTTCCACCTCAACCTTCAGTTCCTGCAGCTTGAATAATTGATAGGGCAGCAGCTCAGGCGACTCAAGCACCACACGGGTGACATGGTCGATTCCGGTCATGCCCTCTACCAGATGGTACAAATCGGAGGCGTACAGCCTTCTCCCTGGAGGCCAGCCCTTGCCTTCCTCTCCTCCGCTAACCGGATCAAGAAACCGGACAATGCTGTCCTTTACAGTGCTGCCAATGCTCTTATCCTTGGCTGCAACCACCATCTCGATCTGGACCTCCCGGTAATCAGGTTCCACCACATGAACCCGGGTGGTCAGCAGCTTGCGGGCATCCAGATAAGCTTTGACGTTTTGTTTGATCTCTGTTATTTCCCGCAGCAGATCCTTCTGATTGCCCGTTTGCAGAATCAGAATCACGGAGACATGCCCGAAGGCTTCTTTCTTCACTCCGGTGCCGTTCTCCAGATCCGTATTGATCAGACATAATGTGCGGACCGCCAGATCGGGATACTTAACAAGGATTGAGGGAATTTCGAGCAAACCCTGTTCTGCCAGAAGCTGAAAATCCGCTGCGGTTACAGCTCTGTAGCTTTGCGTGAATTGCTGCGCCCCGCGGCGTATCCCGGATGCCAGCTCTTCCCCTTCAGCCAGCGTAATGCCGAGCAGCTTGAGAAATTGCAGTTGGCTCTCCTCCGTCACCTGGTCCATACGGTACAGCACCATTTCACTGAACCAGGCAAACAGCTCCAAAAGTGTGATACCGGGGTCGGAGGGGTTATAGTTCGTCCAATCCGGATCGTAGAGCGGGATCAATGATTTGGCATCGGCGACAAGGGCATCGAATCCAAGGTCATCCAGATTGGGTACAGGAAGCGGCATGCGATTTCCTCCTTTCTGTGATCATAAGTTGAACTTTAAATTTTCATATTAAGGTCAGTCGTACTGCGGGGAACATTTGGACTTCCGGCCGCTGTTGTCTACAGATTTCTTGATTTATACCGCTTGTAGCGGATGAAATCCGTAGACAGCTTATGCTTACGATGCAAGCTTTCCTACGGAAAGCTCTCAGGCGGACGCTTCCGCTCCGTAAGTATCCAAATTTCCCCTCCGCACTTCACCTTAAAGTGAATTTTCCAAGCTCAACTTATATGTTAATTTTCGGTAAAACAATAAGTGCAATGGGTTGCCGTTTCCGGTGCTGTGGTCAGCTCGGTCAAATATTTCCGGTCTTCCTTCATGATCGACGCAAGCTTGCAGTCTGCCGTAGTGCCGGTCAGATCGTGAATGCGGTTCGCATTCTTGTCCAACAAATAAGGAAAGACCAGCTCGTCCGGCTTATTAACGAAATGAGTCCCGCCATAGATCAGCTCATTTGACTCAAGATAAATATTTTCCGCGCTGACCTCATGAATCTTGAGCGGCGTAGTGTTGACATACTCATCGGTCCGGCTTAGGTACACAATGTCCTTGGGCTCAAACACTGCGATTTTTACAAAAAATGAAACCGAACCCGCTGCGACCTCATTTAAAATATAGGTGCGGAGCGTCAAATCCTCGGTAATGTCAAATTCCAAATCGCTGCCCTCAGGATAGCTCCGCTCCAGCGGTTCCTCATCCTTGGTCCGGCATTCCAGAATGTCACCATCAATAGATACCACCATCAGCTCTACCGGGGTATAGCTTCTATAGCGGAGTCTGATGAATTCCTTCTCCTTGAAGCCCTTCAGCACCAGCGTCTTCACACTGCTTCCGGCCTCAATTTTTTCCCCAAGGGCATAGAGGATGGAGTTGTCGTCGGATCTGACCGCACTGTATTTCGGATAAGCTGCCAGAGGTTTATAGGGGCCGCTCTCTAAGGGTTCAAGGCTTACAGTAAAGCACTGCACCGAAGCTTTGATGGCAATCCCGGAGACATAGTCGACACCGGGCGTATTCTTAATCACGGCATAGACCTCGGACACATACAGGTGTTTGCCTAAATCCCAGCCTGTATTTCCGTCGCCTCCATACAGCGGATGAAAGAACTGCTTCAGATTGTCGATAATCCGGCCTTCCGCAACCTTCCGCTGATCCACTGAGGTGAAGGTTACATTCGCTTCCACTCCGACGCGGACATAATCCGGGCCCATCACCTGGATTCCCGGCACATTGGTGTCCAGAATCGCTGAGGTCCGGTCGCACAGGTAGGCTTCAATCTCACTGAGCAGCTCCTGGCTGGGAACCGGCTTCGGATCGTTTGTCTCCGGCACGACAATAATCGTTGCTGTACCGGGGACAAATTCCAGGTCGCTGTTCATGGCGCTGAGGCATTTTACTTTGGCAATCTGCGGCATCGCCTCCCGCACCAGCCACTCCATATCCTCGGCGGTTACACCTCTGTCCCAGCTTTTCAGCGTATGCGGGCCGCGGATTTCCGCCTGCTCCGCTTCTTCCTGATCAAAGCCGCCATCGGCCGCCACCGGATTGGTCACGGAATCCAGCCAACTGAAGCTGTCCCATATCTTCGTAATGGTTCCAGCCGCCACATTCCCCGTGGCTCCGCCCCCATGCTTGTAATCGCACTTGATATTGTCAATTCCAGTAGGCGGGATCATGCCGTTCTTACCATCCCCGAAAATAATCGTTCCGCTGCTGCGGTCCATCATATAGTGCCTGCTGCCGGATGCCGACATGGAGAAGGCATCGACTTCCTCCCAGCGCACCCACTCTCCTTGTCCCGAAGTCTCACGGATGCTGAGAAGCTGGCCGGGCAACACCGGCGTTTTGGACAATTGGAATGTCTGGTTCTCTTCGCCGTTGCTGGAGCCGGGAATCTCGCCGGCAATCGAATTGGAATTGCGGGCCCACACCGCATTTGCGGAGATCGCATCCACCTGCGGCGGAATTTCAAAATCCCCTTCGTCCAGACGAGCGCGAATCCAGTAATGCTCTGTCCCGAACAGCGGACGCTTCTCGATATCCGCGGGAACGGCAAACTGCAGAATCTCTCTTCTGGTAAAACCTCTGATCTCGTCATTGACACTAAGCGTCATCCACCGTCTACCCTCCCAATACTCCCAGGCCACGATCGGGTGCCCGAGCTGCTCCCCTGTCAACGGGAAAAAGAGCGACACCGGCAGATTGCTGATATCACGGTCAAAAGCAAGATAAAACGTCGGCTCCGCCTCGGCACAAGGATAAAAGGGCTTGAAGTATTGACCCGGCTCCATGCATTCAACCGTCTTATCCGCAAAGCTGAAATTGTTCTCCGTGAGCACTATTTCAGGGTGCGCCTCCAGCGTATAGCTGTAGGTTATGCTGAGTTTGCGGATCGAAGGCGGCGCGTAGGTCGCTTGCGTCACCTTGAGCTGAGCCACATTGATGCTGGCCTCGCCAAGCTTGACCGCTTCATCCTGGTATTCATATTTCGCATCCTCACCGTAATTCCCGCCGGTGATGCGGACGCGAAGCCAGTGGCGTTCTTCGCCGTTAATCGTAAGCGGCCGCATCCCCGGGCACCGGAAGCTGAGGGTTCCGCTTGCGGTTAAGCAGGATACGCGGGCAGCAGCAGCGGCTTCTGAATTCTCTGCATTTCCACTGTTCTCTTCATGCAGGCTGTTAATAGCGAGCCATTCGCTTCCGTTCCAATACTCCCAGCCCAGCTTGACATAGGGAGTATCCGGCAGCTTGCTGATTTCCGGCTCGGACAGCTCAATCTTAAGCGAAATCTCTGAATCCGCCTTGGAAAAAGCCTCATTGCAGGCGATGTAGAACGTGTCGTTTACTTTGGGCTTCTCACCAAAGGGATAATAATCCTTGCCCATGTCCAGCAGTGTTCCATTGTTCACAGCCAGATCGGGCGATAATGGAGCCGGGCTGATCACACTCAGCTCCATGCGGATGTCCTCGATATCCGGCATCAGGCCGGCCTTGGTGATCGAAGTTTGCAGCTCGGCAAATATCCATTTGTTCGTCCAGGACCGCAGCTCCTCCCCGCGTTCATAACCGGAAATGGCTTTGGAGTGAACCCCGGACAGATGATCGAATTGAAAAACAGCCCTCCATGCGGTATCTGCTGTCTCCCGGATATAATCCGGCTTCTGCCGAACGGCGTTCCCCTGGTCATCGAAGATGAACCAGTTCATATCCAGCAGCGGGCTGCGCTGTTCGGTGTCCCCTTCTGCCTTCGCGGAAGCTGCAGCTTCAGGCTTGTTGAAGTACACCGACAAACAGCTGCCCGCCTCCTCGAAGCCCAGCAATTGCGAATGGCCCAGATACAGCCTGTGAACCACCGTGGAATCTCCTGTGAACAATTTGGCGTTTTTGCCGGAGCGCTCCTCTGCGAACAGAAAATCCTGATTGCTCCACCGGTCTTCCCCGGGATCAAGACTGACGGCTCTGACCAGACGTGGCTGAATAACCGTCAAATCCTTCTCGGTTTCAAAAATCACCTCAGGTCCCGTTTCCGGCTGTGCCGATACCTTAGTCCCTGCCGGAATCGTGCTGATCTTGTCCGAATCCGGCTTTTGCTTGAACAGCAGGGGGGCTTTGGCTGCTCTCGGAGGCGTAGGATGAATGCCGATCAGATTCAGGAAGGAAATGAAGTTCTTCTCAGGCGCCTTGTTCAAACGGTCAATGACTTTTCCCATCATGTCCGTAAAGATATGAACCAGGGCGTCCACCTTCTTATCCGCTTCCAGCTCCGTCAGATCCGTCCACTCTCTGCGGCAGTATTGGTAGATTAAACGTCTCAGCTCCGGAACCAGCTGCTCCTGATTCCGCTTGTCAATGGCAGGCACATTGTTTCGCATTATTTCCCCACGCTTTCAAGGAAGAATGGATAAACCAGATTATATTTACTGTTGCTGGCCTTGATCGAATAGTCGATGGAAACTTCCAGCTCCGACAGATCGGAGCGTGGCGTCACTGTAATATCATCCACTTCAATCCGCGGCTCCCAGTTAAGCAGTGCTTCTTGAATATAGCTTCTGAGCAATGTAGCAGTGCTCATCGTATTTGGCGCAAAGACAAGCTCGTTTAGCCTGCAGCCAAAATCGGGCCTCATCACACGCTCACCCCGGGAGGTGGATAAAATCAGAATGATTGATTCCTTGATGGAGTCTTCTCCATCTGAATTATTGATACTGCCTCTTTGGACAGAGAAGGGAAATTTCCACCCCCGCCCCAAAAAATCAACGACTTCCATAATTCAGCCTCCTATTAAGACCGTCCCCGCCGCAACCACCTTGCCGACAGGCAGGTCAGCCGGATCATTGCAGGTTAGCGCCGGATCGCTGTTTCTGGCGGCCATTTTTCCATTGATTTTTACTGTTGCGCTTCCGGCTATGATTTTCCCCTGATTTTTCGGAGGCTTTTGAAAAGGGCCTCCCTGCGGGACATGGGCCGGTGTATTTGTGGCTGTGGAGTCCACCGTAGCTGCCGGCTGTCCCATAATATTGACATTGCCGCTTAGCGCACCGTCCAGAATCCCCGTAAACGGATGGGGCAAAGGCGTCGGAACGAGGGCAGAACCGGCAGGAAGCATAACGATGTGCGTATCCGTAGCAAGAATACGGTCCCCTTTTTTCGCGGCAGGTTGTCCCATGTCTCAATTCTCCTCGCTAATTGATATTCACCGTGGCCCCTTTGAGGGTCATGCTGCCCGATGCTTTGACATCCATCCCCGCCGAGGCTTCGATTTTGGTCGCTGCCGATGATTTCAGTTCAATATTTTTGGCGGAGAGGGACAGCTTGCCCTTGGGCGCGGAAATGTCGATATCCTGATCTGACAGGATCGACAGCTTATTCGCTTTGATATCTATGACGATTTTGTTTTTGCCTGATTTGTCGGCGATCCTGATCTGCTCTGCGCCGCTTTTATCATCGAGCTGGATGACATGGCCTTTGGAGGAGGTGAGCGTTATTTTCTCTTTCCCCGCGGTATCGTCAAATTCCAGCACATGACCGCTGCGCGATTTAATCGTACGGATGTTGTTCTTGCCGTCCTTGTTCGTTTCGGGAGGGGTGTCCTTTCCGTTCCACAGAGAGCCGATTACATAAGGCCGGTTAACATCACCATTCTCAAAAGCCACCAGCACCTCATCATCCACCTCCGGCAGAAAAAAAGCTCCCCGCTCCTTCCCTGCCATCCAGGAGGCCATCCGCGCCCAATTGGATTCCGGCATGCCCATCAGCGGGATTTTCACCTTCACCCGTCCAGGCCCCGGCTTATCCACATTGTTAGCAGAATCATTGCTTGTGACAATCCCCACCATGACCCCGTAGATCCGTCCTTCATTAATGATGCTGTCGGTAAAATTTGAAATTCCGGGTCCTTCATTCATAGGCCTGTCCTCTTTACCTTAAATGTCGTTGTGTAGCCTTTGCTGTCTATCTTGTGAACCGTGGAGACAATGTAATAAATGCCGCTGAAGCGGTCGCCGAGTCCCATCAGCTTCACCGTCTGACCGGCTCTAAGCTGCGGATTTCCCCAGCACATGCCTTCCCCGGCGATGAAGTCGCGCAGACGGCTGTTATACGCGGCGGATGCCAGCGTTTTGGCCTCGCTCATATCGAGCAGATTCTCGGCCATGATGGCAATCGGCGATTCCTCGATGGCTTTCGCACTCAGCGCGAACCCGGACTCTGTGCCGCCCATCTTGGCCTTCTCATCCCCAATCTTGGCTTCGGCCTCCAGCTCCTTCTTCTCCTTGACGTCCCAGCCTCTGATTTTCACCTTGCTTCCGCGTGTCAGCGCCCGCAGCTCCAGGTTCAGCCGTTCAAAATCCTTCTTGAAGCTCATCTCAGGCAGCTCGGGAGCTTTCCCGGCCCGCGACTTGACATAATACAGCTTCTTGTCGTCCACATAGAGCTCATAATCCAGCATGGCCGCCCTTTCCAGCAGGAACTCGTAATTGCTCTGATTGTTCTGGAATATGTAGGGATATACGGTCCCTGTATCATCGACCACTGGCGTTAAGCCATGCTCTTTGGCGATTTCCGAAGCGATGTCGCTGTCCTTTTTTTTCAAAAAAGCTTTGCTTCTTGTCCCCATGCGGAGCCTGTGAAGCAGGTCGTACCCGCGGATCTCCACCACGGAATGCTCGGAGAAATTCAGATCCAGGGAAGTAACCTCCCCGCTGATGAGCGGCTGGGTTTTGTCCAGCCCAAGGGACAGCTTCACTTTATCCCCCGGCTTGATGCTCTTGAGATCCGTTCCCCGCCACATGCCGCTGCCGGAATTGACCATATTCATCTGGATGGAAAATAAAGCCGGCAGATTGATTTCATCCTCCAGCGTGACGCCCTCCACCGCTGCCGTCAGCTCTTGGGAAAGCTTGCTTCCATTCAGCTCAATCTTGTAATTCGCAACGCTGGTGCTCATGTAACCCCCGCCTTAATCCGGGATGACCAGGGTCCTCCCGACATCATTTTTTCCAGGAAAGCCGATGGGATTGACGATCTTATTCAGCTCGGCGATTCTGCGCCACATCAGCGGATCCTTCAGCGCCTCGTTTGCAATCAGATCCAGCCGGTCGCCGCTCTTGACCACCCACAGCTTCCGGCAAGCATTAAGCCCTTGGCTGTCCTCCACCGTCTTGTCCGGCTCATCCGTGATGAACGTCACGTCCAGCAAGGAACGCACAGGTGTCCCGTTCTCCATGAACATCGTGAATTTCTGTTCAATCTTGCTCAGAAGCCCGCGGTAGGTGAAGCCGCCCCAGACGAACATGCAGACCGGCGGCTTTTTCGTGCTCTTGCCGCTAACCTTGGGATCAAGCAGTGAGGTCAGCAGCTTGGTTTTCTTGCGCACATCCGTGCGTTTTTCATATGTGTCATAGAATAAAGACACCTTGAATTCAGGCGTTTCCGTAATTTGAAACTGCTTGTTGTTCTTCTCCCCGGTATATTTGCCTTCAAACGAGACGGTGTACTCATTGGGGTTGAACATCACCTCAATGGCTCCGCCGCCCATATCCAGGGGGATAATTTTCGCTTTCTCTGCCATTATCTAAGCCCCCTCCGATCCTTTCGAATGGCTATTCTCTTTTCGAGCACCTGATAGACCCGCTCTGCGAGCTGGTTCAATTCCGCCGTGTCCAGCTTAACCACAGGAGCCTTTGCTTGGACGGGGGAATGGGCCGGAGGCTGGACAGCCTGCTCCCGAAGGACATCTCCCGTGTGCGCCTGTTCCGGCGCTGAAGGCACTGCCGCTCCAGGTTCAGGCTTGCGCAGAATCAGGCTGCGGGGCCTGTCCGGAAGCTGAAGACTATCCGCTTGCTCCGGGGCGGCTGTGATCTGCCGGCCTGACTTCAGAACATTAGCATACCGCCCATAAGCTTCCGTCAGCCGCGCAGCACTGTTCAGCATGGCTGGAGTGTGCCGCAAAGCGGCAACCTGTGGCAATTGTGGCTCCTGCGGTTCTTGCAGTTCTTGCGGCTCTTGTGGAACGGACAACTGCAAAATCATCCGCTCCTTCAACAGCGGGAGCAGTTTGGGCGCAACTACAGTCTTGTGCTGCTGCACCTCACTCTGGCCTGGCGTGGCCTCCATATGTTCCAGTGCCGCCTCAATTCTCCGGCCAAGGGCCAGCTTAAGGCCAGGACCTGGGGAAGACTGGAAACCCGGACTTGGCACGAAGGCTGTTGATGGAGTGCTATGCTGTGTTCCCACAGCTGTCCCGGCAGAGCCTGAGACTGCCTCTTTGGTAATATGCTTCAGTGCCATTAATGGAGGCCCAGTTAGTCCAGACCTCTCAGCCTTTTCAGGCGGTGCAGCCTGCACTTCCTGATTCAACGCCATAGACTGAGCTGTGGAAGAAGCCTTAGGACCATTAATCAGACTGTAGATCCGCAGAGCCTGAAGCTGGCGATAGGCAGTTGGCAAATGCTGCGGAGCGTTGTCAGCAATGGATTCCCGCAGCCGGGGCAGCTTAAGCTGCTGTAGCTGAAGTTCGCTCCCTGTTCCGTTAGCCGCTTCTGCCGCTCTATCTGCCAAGGCTGACTTCAGCGGAGGAACAAACCGCCGGAAATCACCGGTCACCTCGGGATTCCTTATGGCCGCCAGATCCTTCAGCGCTTGCGGCTCCCTAAGGCCGGAATGAAGCGGCGGGAAGGTATCCGCCAGCCGATTCTGTCCTGAGCTTCTATGCTCCCTGACTCTCTCCTCCAGCGCCTCAGTCGGGTGAGGGCTGCTGTAGATCAGCTTGCTGTCTCCCTTATCACCGCCCCCATTCGGCGGAAGGACGGACAAGCTCCCGGGAGAAATCCGGGTAATGCTGTCAGGGTTTATTTTCAACATAAGATTTGGTGACTTCTGCAGTGTAAGGGTCTGCATCACCGGATGGTAAATAGAATGGTAAATATGCTTTTCTGTGTGAGAGCTAATATTGTTAACAATCACGTCAGAGGGCTTCGCAGCAGCAGCCGGCTCTGCCGGCAGCAAAGGGTACCGCAGCAGAATCAGGCTCTGAAATTGCCGCCGCCATCTCGTTAACCCGTACTTTCCCAGGATGCCTTGGACAAAATCCAGCTTCTTCCGGTCCGCCAGTGGAATATGCGCCCGGATGCTCTGTTTCATTATCTGTACCTGTACAGCCCGTTATGGGTTAGAACCAGACTCTCGACAGCAACCGAGCTGCTGCTTGCACTGAAGGCCGGTCCTTCCCACTTAATGGGACAGGCCTCGATAAAGTTCCACCACACCTTGGGCGTGCCGGAATGGTCCAGCAGACAGATGGAGCCGCTGCGCCGCTTGATCACGCCGTTGATCACATTTTGATACCAATTCCAGAGAAAATCGTCATTCGTGACCCCATTCTTCAGCGTCAGGTCGGCAAATTTGGTCTGGCTGAGGAAGACGAACTCCTTATGATTCTCCCCGCCGAAATTTTTGCGCTCCACCTGCGTCTCAATGCTCAGGCCTGAAACATCGGTAAATCCGCCGACAGAAATCCCGTCAATCTCCACAATAAAGTTATAGGCAAGATAGGGGTCTTCCCTGTAACCGGGAACCCAGTTCCGCTTCGCTCCGATATTCAATATGTTTTTTGCCTTCATGTTATCCTCCTAAGCCTCAAAGAAGTCCTTCTTGTCTTCCCCGCCACTCAGCTTTTGGTTGATTTTGCTGACTTCCTTGCACCAGCGGCCCCGTTCGGAATGCTCCAGGTTCAGCACCGCTGTATAGTCCCAGTGCAGATAGTAGGTTAGAAAGGCTACCTCCTCATAGAGGCGGTCGAGAGGGTAGCCGACTATTCCCCCAAAGATTCCATTTCAATGTCAAACGGCTGCTCGCATTTAGGGCATTTCGCATGCACCGTATTTGCACCGTTCTGGTTAATCCGGTTATACATATCCTGCAAATAAGCAAAATCGGAAGTATACAGCTCTTCGATCACCCTCGGCGTAATCATCTTAAGCCCTCCCAGAGCGGTTACGACTCTGGAGAGCAGGATGACGGTCAAGTACGCAGGGTTCTGCTGGACCCGGGAATCCCGGAGCGGCGTAATTTCATCTGCGGCTGTCGCCAGGCGCATCGTGCCCTGTTTATGCAGCGTGCCTGCTTCATCCACGTACCCTTTGGGCAGCGTAAAGCTGAATTCAGTCTGCAAAAGTTCCATGATATCCCTCGCTTCTACTCAGATAGTTCTGGTGTGTTTCGCCTTTCCCGGACAGCATCATCAGCATCTGAATTTGATCGCATACCTTCCGTCTCATGTTTTGGAGTATCGCATCAAATTCATTGTGACGATGGACGAAGGCTATTTCACCCGGCGCACACCTTCATGCACAAGCTCCATAGATTCGACAGAAACCTCGTTCCCTTTCGCGCTTAATGCGCTGACATCGTACTTGATCGGCCAGGCTTCGAGGATATCCCACTGCGCCTTGTCATTGCCTTCCTCATCGACCAGGATAATCGACAAGCTCTTGCGGTTCTTGAGGGCTCCCTTGTCTTCAATCGACTTGCGCCAGTTGTAGAGCTCCAGGGAGTCGGTCAGGCCTTTTTTCAGGGTGATGTTCCCGAATTTAGTCAGTCCTGACAGCTTGCGTGCATGCGGGGCATCTATGCCCTCGCGGTAATCCACAGCTTCTGTGGAGGTATCCGGAATTGTCGCATCCGCGAATGCCGCGGTTTGAATGCCATCAATAACGACCCGGAAACGGTAATTGCGGTATGGGTCCAATCTTTTGCCGGTTGCCATAGGATCATTCTCCTCTCAATCTTTTATTTGGACAGGGTTTTCTGGCTAACCCGAATGATTACGAATTCAGCAGGTTTAACCGGTGCTACGCCGACTTCGATGATAAGCTGGCCTACATCCCGTACTGCCGGAGGATTGTTCTCCTCATCCACTTTGACGAAAAAGGCTTCTTCCTGCGTAGTTCCATACAAAGCGCCGTCTCTCCAGACACGGGTCAGGAAGGCCGTCAGGTTGCGCTTCACCTTGCCCCAGAGGCTTGGATCATTCGGTTCAAAAACAACCCATTGGCTGCCCTCATCAAGCGATTCTTCAATGTACATCATCAGACGCCGGACGTTGACATAATTCCATTCGGAATCGGAGGACAGGGTTCTGGCTCCCCATACGCAGATGCCTTCCGGCAGGGAACGGATCACGTTGATGCCGTCGGGATTGAGCAGCTCCTGCTCCGCTTTGGTGATGACCTTCTCAATGCCAACTACGGAATCGAGATAGCCGTCCGTGGTGCCTGCCGGCGCTTTATGAACACCGCGTACAGAATCCACATAAGCGTAAGTCCCGGCAACGGCGCCTGACGGCGGCACGAGCTTTTGCTTGCCGGTAAGCGGATCATTGATGTACACCCAAGGGTAGTACAGCGCACCGTAAGAGGTATTGAACGAATTGCCCGAGTAGACAGTGCCTGCGCCTTCCTTGAAATCCTTGACCTCTGTCGGGGTCAGCCCATGCGGAGGGTCAACGATGAAGATGCAGTCCTTTCTTAGCTTGCAATAATTGAGCATTTCCAGGATGGTGCCCCGGCTATATGGCATATCCGCAAGGTCAGGAGCCGCAACAATATTGATGTCGTCAATCGTATCGAACGCATGGATACCGGTCCGGCCAACAGAATCGCCGAGGAAATCAATCGGGTTCATCCCGTTCACGCCACCGCTAAGCGACAAGGCCGCTTCGTTGAAGACTGGTGTTTTCTCCATATTCTCCAGGATGGTCAGGTCAACCAGCGGCTTAACTTTGACAAAAGCAGACACCTGATTGATCTTCTCCTCGAAATTGATCAGCAGCATATTATCGAAAACCTCGACGATTTTGCCGTCTTCGTCTTCCCCGGTGTATTCATCATTGAATTCACTGTCGAGCAGATACTGCACAACCATTTTGAAGCCGAATTGCTGCTTGTTGGAGGACTGGCTGACCTTAACCGAAATCCGGTTGCCCCATTTCCCCTCCGAACGTGCAACCACCTTGAACAGATCCAGATTGTCTGTATCTCTGATCGTAAGAGAAGCTGGCTGAATGTCTTTTGCAGCTGCTCTTACCACATAGCAGGAGGTGCCTCCTTCGGCGAAAAAGTTATACACGGCATAGGCCAAATAGCCATTCGGAATAAATTGGCCGAACTCGTTTACGAATTGGCTCCAGTTCGTGACCAGCACCGCTTTGCCGATCACACCTTTTTCCGCAATCCCTACAAAAGCCCCCACAGATGTGCCCACGCCGGCAATCGGCTTGACACCGCTTGAGACTTCCTCCACATACACTCCTGGCGATGAATAATTTGCCATCTCTTACCCTCCTAAAAGTTTTGTCAGCATATGCTTCTATGAGTTTTCTTCGTACAAAACTGGCTTCGGAAGCATACGCTTTTTTGTTAGCATCACTTCACGGATTTCGCTTCGAACAAAAATCACTTCGGAAGCATACGCTAAAAGTTTTGCGGAAAATCCGCTGATTCGGGTTGCCTTGCAGATGAGCTTATTCCTTCCATGAATCACTCCCTTCAAAAAAGAAGCCTGGGCCATTATTCTATTTAAATGGGGTGGATGCCCAGATCCTTTACCTGAACCCGCGGAATCTTGATAGTCTTGTCGGCCGGCAGCCTTACCGGTGATACCAGGTAGGACAAGCTCACCTTGGCAGGTTTGCCGGGAAAGACCTCCCATAGCTGCTTGATATCCTGAATCGTGAGATTGTTGTAGGATATCCTGATTTTCTCGTTCCCGCATGCGGCAAGGTTGCCAGTCAGGTCAGATCCGCTGAGCACCGGATGCTCATGAAACAATTGAAAAATTCTGCCCAGGATAAGCTGCTCAGTCTCTCTGTCCTTGGCATACGGGGTGAGCAAGTAATACAAATCGAGATAGGCAGGCGGGTAATGGAACTCGTTCGTGCCGCTGATCTCTTCCTTCTCACTGTTGCGCATGCTTGGGCTGTGGCTTAAATAGTACAAGCACATCGAGAGCTTCATCGTTGAGCTGTCAATGTCGCTTGGAGAGCCGAAGCTGATGAAGCTGTCGTCATTCAGCTCCGGCACGTGTGCCTTCAGCAGAGCCTTGAGGCTCGTGCTGACATCTCTTATTACCGTACCGGTATCCACGGCCATGCTTATTTCACCTCAATCAGTTTGTGGTAGGGAGGATAATCGGATTGCAAAAAGGTTTTGCCCAGCTTGAGATATTCCCGTTTGGCTGCAAGCATGATCTGCTTCATCCCGATGGGGCAGCCCTCATGCGCAGCATAAAAGGCCGCGTTCAGCGCAATGTTCTTGATATTGCCTCCGGCAAGGATGAACTTGTCTGCCATGAAATCGTAATCCATGTCAGGATCAAGCGGCGCTCCCTGCGGGAACATGCCCCGCCAGATCAGCCCGCGCTGGTTCTTTTCCGGGAACGGGAACTCCAGCTTGAAATGCAGCCTGCGCGCAAAGGCATCGTCCAGGTTCTGATTGAGATTCGTAGCCAGGATGACGATCCCCGTATACTCCTCCATCTTCTGCAGCAGGTAGCTGATCTCCACATTTGCATACCGGTCATGCGCATCCTTGACCTCCGAGCGTTTGCCGAACAAGGCATCCGCCTCATCAAAAAAGAGAATCGCATTGGAGGTTTCCGCTTCCTCAAAAATCCGCGAAAGATTCTTCTCCGTCTCCCCGATATACTTGCTCACAATCTGCGAAACATCAATTTTGTAGATTTCCAGGTTCAGCTCTGTCGCGATTACCTCGGCAGCCATTGTCTTTCCCGACCCCGGCGGGCCGGAAAACAGAATGTTCAGCCCCTTGCCCAGTGATAGCCGTCCTGCGAAACCCCACTCTCCATAGACCAGCGAGCGGTACTTCACCTGGTTGCAAATCTCCCGCAGCTGGCTCATCTGCTCACCCGGAAGCACCAGCATGTCCCAGGTATAGGCTGCGCGGATCTTCGTGGCCAACGCCTGAATCTTGCGGCTGGATTGGAAGTAGCACGCCTGGTACAGCTCCTTCGTGTTAACCTCTCCGCTGCCGGAACCGTTCCAGACGGCGATATTCTCGCCTCCGGTCAACGCGGCCCGGATCTGCCCGGAGGTAAAGCGGAAGCTGCCGCTGAGATCCTCCATGCTGATCTGGGGAGACAGCCTGTAGTCCTGACTGAAGGTTGCCCAAGCCTGCTTGCGGGCCACAGCATCCGGGAATGGAAAATCAACCTGGATGAAATTCAGACTGAACCCGGTCAAGCTCATTCCCCACTCCGACTCTCCAAGGATGAAAGTCAGCGGCGCATAAGTCTCAAGCATGTCCACCAACATCCGGCTTTTCAGCTTGTAGCGGTCATCCTCAGTCACGATGCTGTCGAAGCCCGTAATGCAGAGCGCCGTTGTCATAAGAAGCGAATGCCTTCCTAGCAGCCGCAGCATTTCGCTGTAATCCGCCTCAGGCAGCAGCAGCTTGTCCATCTCGACCACCAGCAGCGAAGCGCCAAGCTGGCCGCAGACCGCCTTGACCGAGCTGAGCTTCCCGGCTTCATCCGGCCCGCTGCAGTACAGGAGACTGCCGCTCCTTCGTTCCTTCCTGCTGCTGTAGTGCTTCACAAACCGGAGCATGCTCTGCTCCGGTTCATCTGGCTGCCCCGTCTGCTCCGGGATCGCCAAGGGATAGAGGCCGGCCACCTTCGCCAGACGCTCATCGAGTACCTCATAACCCAGCAGCGCATTCACCGTCCAATCCTCCAGCTTGAGCGGCCTGGCCAGAAGCGGGATGCGGCTGTCGCCGTATTCCCCCCTCCGTTCCAGCAGGAGCTTCATCAGCGGCGCATTTGCATCGAACAGCAGACGGGCCGCGAGCCGCTCTTCCTCCGTCTGAGTAAACAATTGCAGGATAAAATCCACGGAAGGGCGCATTTCCGACATATCATTCTGCAGAAAAGCGTAAATGCGCTCATACTTCCGGTCCAGCTCAGGCGCGAGGCAAGCGATAATGCACCGCATTTCGAGCAGCGACAGATTCAGCCTCGATGCCATCTGCAGGAGCGGCAGCTTGCTCCCTTGCCGACTGCTAGCCTCCAGCCTGGCTGCGATGCGCAGCTCTAGCAGGCCGAGCTTTGCAGTCAGGAGACTGCCATCCTCATCCCCTGTTGCCTCAGCATCCAGCAAACTGCGGATCTCACTGTCCATCAGGGCCAGCTCGGAGTCCATCTGCGGCTCCGCAAGCATCTGCAGCATAAGCTGCATATCCAGCCGCCGCAGTTCCTCCGCCAGATGCTCATGGCTGGAGGTGTAGGGCTGGACCTCCTCGGCTTCCGAAGCAGTATTGGGAACCGGGGGTTGAGCGGCCGTTGAATCGGCTGCTTCACTAGCACCAGATCTTGCATTAGCTTGATCAGAAGCAGGCACTGCTACGGAATTCGCAGCATGTTCATTTGCTTGACCCGCAGCGTGTTCAGCGCTCTGCTCCGAAGCAAGCTCCATCTCACCACCTTGCGTAAGATCTTGCTTCAAGGGACGTTGAGCTTCTTCCATACACTCGGCTTTCGGCGTTTCCTGACGAAAGGTTCTGGCAAGTTTTTTGAATTTCATCGCCCGTTTATGTCCTCACTCTATATTTTCTTGTTCATATATAAAGTAAGTTTGGGGGGAGGGTTTACAACTGGATGAGGAAGGAAATTTTGGGAGAGTTCGAAGAAGGAAAAAGACAGGCCGATTATTCAGTCGTTGGACTGTAATCGGCCTGTCTTACTTAACGAATATAGGGATTTTCATGCAATTGCACAAGGAACTCAGAGAATCAGAATTCACCTCCTTTTCTTCTTATCTTTTCTTGCTTTTTCTTTGGCTTCCAGCTCTGCTCTTGCGGCTAGCATATTAGCCATGAAGTCAGCATTCATTCTTTCACTTACAATTTTCAATCCAACGTCTTGTTGTTCTTTTGCCTCTTCAACTTCAAAACTTTTTACAAAATCAAGAAAATTATCTGAAATTAAAAAGACATTATCCCAATAATCATCTAAACTCACATTTCTATATTTCTTCTCATTTAGCATTAGGTTTGCAATTAATTCATTTTCGTGATACCAAAAGTAAATTTTTTCAATGTAGCTATCCTTAACACCAATACATATAAGATTTCCTTTTCCATCATCAGCAATTGGAATTATTGAACTTGGAATTCTTTCATAATACTGTTTTAATTTATTTCTTATGTCGTCATCACCACCGTCAAAATCAAAAAATGAACCAAACACATTTAAATCGCTTTCAAGTGTGCACGGAGATATTTCTAGTGACCGATAAATAATATCCTGCTCAAATTTAGAATCACCATATTTTAGTATGAATGATTTATATATTTCCGGAAGCAAAACGTTATATTTTTCCTCAATCTCCGTAATTCCTTCATCAGAATAGTTTACTTCTCTAGGCGTTAGACCAATCTTAAATAAACATTCTTCTAAGACTTTGAGCGAATCATTTATGTTTCTCAAAGGGGGCTTCAACCTCCTTAATATAAAACAGGTCAATCATGATAGTATCTAACCATAATGGACCTGTTTATAGTATGTATATTCCAGTTTACCAATCATATAGATTTCTAAAGAGCTATTAACTTATGCTTGAAGTCTTCATACATTAAAAACGCTTCTTCCAGGATTTCTTTCAATTCATCATAATTGCGGAATATTGGCTTATTGAATTTATCATTCTCCTTACCGTCCAACTGTTCTTTTATCATTCCCCATGTACCACCAATTAGTTGCTCTGTATTTTTCCTAGCCAACCATATGAATTCTCCCAGGCCATATTTCAAAGATATTTTGAACTGCAACTCATATTCAGATGATTTTTCAACCATCCAAAAGAAATTTTCTCTTTTATTAAAACTAAATTCATACCCTAGATCATTGAAAAGTTTCAAAACAACTTCACAATCATATCTTTCAAAACTTTCTTTTAAGTCAAACTGGTATTTTTTTGATAGCATTTCATATCTTTTAATAAAATTTATGCTTTTTAAAATCCCTATAATTCTTGGGTCCACCTTGTTCACTCCTCACTAAACCTCACAAAAACATATTCGTAATATCATCCCATTCTGTAGACAATGGTAAAGGTTGTCCATCAAAATAAGCATCAAATAACCTTAAAACTGTATCCAGGTCTATGACTTGACTTGATTTGAATTAACATCAACCACTGAACCTGAAATTATTATTTTCTTTATCCCCTCATTTTCAGCATTTATTTTTCTGGCCTTCCAATGAGAGAATTCTCCATCTTGAAGTATCTTCCTGACTTCGACGGTATATTCTACCGGACCACCGCCAACTTGCATGTAATTACCATCAAGTGCTTCTAATACCGCATAAGAATTAGAAGTTCCATTTATTTTTCGTAAGCAACTTAAAAGTTCATTCTTCTGAATATTTTCTATACGGTGGCCATTTTCTGATTCGAATATCATTTTTTCCCTTCTGCTATGGAGCTTAAGTCAAGATTATTAATTTTAAATAGACATTGTTGGACCGTCACCTCATCGGGTCTACCCATTGTCCACTTATCTAAAGTTTTAATCGCTTTATCACGCTCATCAATGACACAATACGCAGCAATCCATTTCCATACGTAGCCATGCCCATTAAAACTTAGCCTTGGATCATTATTCTCATAACCAGCGATAAGTTGATGTATTTGTGAATAATCATCCCATAATGGATTTGCAACACTTTCGATAGTGTCATTAATAATTACTCGAAGTCCTTCTAAATCGGATGTGAGAGTCAACGGCCATTCAATGTACCTTCTCTCGCTTTGAAAATTCCCAATATTCCCGGCAATGGTTGGCCAACCCTTCTTGAATCGTTCCCCTTTAAGATAATAGGAAACCTTTTGTATTTTTTCAAAAATAACATTTGGACAAACTTCAAGATAGCCTGCTTCTTCACCTTTGATACGACGGAACTGCACACTAAGTCCTTGATCGCACTCTTCCAGCTTTCTTAAGAAGCTTCTTTTTTTGTTGTAAACAAATCCTAAAGACTGAAGGTACGGACTTAAACCATCTATTAGCTTTTCAATTACCGAATCTATTTTTTGAACAGGCTCCACCTTTACCGTCTCCTAGTCAACTTTTATTAGTTCTACAACATCAATTCGCTCAATATCTCAAACGTGCATCCCCCAACTTATTTCCATCCTCTCCATTTCCAAACATTATACCGTGCTACCCAGGGTGATTTCTGTACTATAAAATTATCAGTATTAATTTTCCCCCTTTGTCCAAAAGCCGGAAAAACCTGTTCCTTGAGGAGAAACATCTTGTGAAAATACGGCTTCGACTTGAAATTTTAGTTGATTAGCACTAAATGTTGGTCTGAATCTCAATCGTATTGGTTGTGAGTTCCCATTAGAAATGTCCGTTCCAGAAAAAACCAATATTTGAGAACTCATTACCTTATCTTCGTTATAGACAGAACATTTATACTTAAGTTTTCCAATGTCATTTTCTAGTTGTATAAGAATAGGGTTAATCGAATTTTTTATTACAGCTTCAATTATCTCATTAGTAGGAAGTAATTCTTCTGAACTCATTAATAACCTCCTTTCATTACGGCAATCTAATATCAAGCTCTTGATCACAATTTTACTGTTAACCTTGGCTCAAAATAAAACCAAAACCAGTAAATCTCTTCAGATATCGGAGACTTACTGGTTTCTATACTCGATCCATGCAACTATTACTATTACGTGTTACCAACGCTAGCTGAATGAGTTTCCGCTTATGATTTATTCTCCTCCTCTTTCTTTTGACTCTAATCTTTCCCTTGCTAATCTCATTTTCTCCATAAAATCATCACTAATATTTATATTAACAATTTTAGAATTAATATCACTTATTACTTTCTCTTCTTTAACCTGCAAACTCCTGATGAATTCAATAAAAGAATTTGCAACTAAATAAATGTTATCCCAATAATTATCAATTGTTATACTACCTGATGGAGCTTCACCCAACATAACCTTAGCTGAAAGCTCATTTTCATGATCCCAAAAGTAAATTTTCCCGCTAATTTCGCCACTTACCCCAATACATATTAGGTTACCGGTAGAATCATTGGCTATTGGAAAAATTGATCCAGGAATTCTTTCATAGTATTGTTGCATACTTTTTTCTAGATTATTGACTCCGGCGCCAGTAGTAAAGAATGACCCAAATGTTTCAGTATTATTCTGGTCAGACCATGGTGTTCTTTCAATAGTTTGATACTGAAGAGATTCATTAAGATTGCAATCTCCATACACCATTAGAAAGTGCTTGTACAATTCTGGAAGAACTAAATCATACTTTTCTTCTATTCTCTCAATTATCGCTGAATTATGATTTTTATTATCTTTTGCAGTAATCTTCAATTCTATTAAACGTTTTTTCAATTCTTCAATTGAGTCATCCAGCATCATGGAAAACTTCTCCTTTTTATCAGGCTTGGCTCCGGTAGGTACCAATTTGAAACAGAGGCCTGGGCCAGCGTCTGCACAGCAAATACATAACCTACGTTTTTATGAAGGAAAAGGAAGACAAAAGGCCCTCCAATGAGCTACCTAAGAGTGGCCTAGTCTTTACATCAGTGTTAGTTATTAAATTACTCGGTGTCCATAAAAATACTTTGCTCCGACTTCCCAATTCATTTTAGAAAGCTTATCAACATATTTGTAAATATCATCAAGTATCTTATTGTCAACGATTGTATCATGTTGAACTGGACATTTTATTCCGCTCCAAACCGACAATAATGAAGGAATTACACTGGTTCTTACAGGAATTCTATCTTTTAAAGATAGAACCGATTTTTCTATAATCTTTTTTGCTAAAGTTCCAGGAAAAACTGGAGTCGAATAGTAGTAATAATCATCCAATTTTATTTGCTTAATAAAATCAAGATAAAAATTACCGATTTCATCTTCTGTTGCATCCTCGTCTAGTTCATCTGAATAATTAAGGAAAATATCTAATGAGTTTCTAATCGTTTCTTCTACGTTTGTATCCTCCCAATCTTCCAGCATTGCCAGCAAATAAGGAACTGCATCATAAGATAAAGTATACAAAGCATTTGCTGCAAAAGTATCCGCATTGTATTCTGATAAGTCCGAAAGAAATAACAAATTCCCACTTTTTAGCAGATTTTCATGTGATGCCACCGAACAAAATAATCGAATGCATAAATTCATTATGTCTTCATCTTTGGTAGTATTCATGATTTGAAGTAGGAGATCCTTAACTGCAAAATCACCCGATTTCAATAAATCCATTATTAACAATACACTATCTCTTTCTGTCGTCGCTTGTTTAAGGAATTCCCTTAAACAAGCGATATCACAACTAGAATTTTTTTCTCCATACCAATTACTTTTTATCAAATTGTTAAATTGGTCCATTTTCTAGTCTCCAATCGTAATAACTTAAACCTCGCAAGAATCCGGCACAGCAAGCCTTGGACTTATTACTTCCTTCATTTGACGACGGACATAAAAATAGGTCGACCATGGTACATCACACCATAATCAACCTGACTTTCATATCCACATCTTCACACTTTCTGTTCTCATTTCTTAGGAATAATACTTTATAACTCTTTCTTTTGGTGGAATTCCTTCGTCAACAAGCACCTCAACTTGCAGTAATTTTGTTTTATTCTCTAACTTGGCAATAAATAATACGTAAAAGTCGCCAGAGGTTGGATAAGAAAATAATCCATACCCTTTTTGAGATATTAGTTTGTTGGCTTCACATACCTTTTCGGGTAAAAAGTCGTATTCAATCTCCCCTAACACTTCAAGTTCATCCTGTGAAGCTAATTCAATGTTATGGGCAAACTCATAATCCAAAATATAATTCACAATCTCATTATTACCCTCGCCTTTGTAGTCAAGATAGAGAAACTTTTGCGTAGATAATCCATATTTCAATAGGCTCTCATATATATCAATCGCCTCCGGATCATCTAAGATCGCATCTATATCCTTCCTATCTTCAAATATGAGCTGTAAGAAAGCTTCATCAGACATGTTGATTCCCTCCGCTAATCTTTAATGAAACAGTCCCTCGTGCTTGTTAGGAACATAATCGGGATAATTTTTCTGATAAAAATTATCTATAAGCTCCAGCATAGGATCCCTTTCTGGATAAGGTTCAGGATCTCCAATCTTCACTTTAGCTTCTGGTGTATTCATCAATAACTCGTCAAAATGTTCTGGAACCGGCATGCCCAGCTTTTTCCTTACATGTATAAGGAACAAAATCTCATACGGATAGAACCCATATCTATAATCGCCAAATTCAATGGACTTCCCCAACTCCGAGGCTAGTGTAGAATGGAGAATGATCATTTTATTGATCAAAGTTGCGATCTCTTCCTCATCCGGAGTTGACCATCTTTCCAACACTTCCTCATAAACATCCAAATCTTCCGGAATTAAAGCATATTTCAGCCCGGATTCCATGAATTTCTCTTTTAACGTAACATACAGATGTTTGTTGGTTCCATAAATGGTCTTATTTTTGTATTGCAGGTAGAGCTCCAGCAAAAACCATGTATGTTTGTTCCAGTCATTGGCTGTCATTGCATTCTCACCAAGATGTTCAACAATAAAATCAAATAGTATTTTTTCTTCTTTCTCCCACCCGTACATCGTGAAATGAATTAAGGTTGCAATTACCTCCTTAAACGTGTAATCCACCATCACATCAGGATAACGAATTTTATAAAGATCCTGCGCCATGCACTGATAAAATAAGGCGATGAGCATCTGTTTTAATCCGTCAGCTCTGTCTCCACCGTTAATAAGTACCTCCTTCTTCCACATGGACAGGTGGTATGAGAAAATCGACTCTAAATCTACTAATAGGATGTGATCCTTCTCTATATTATTTGCTTCGACGAGATTAACAATTTCACTTTTATTCTCCTCATATTCCGCTTCGCTACTTTCAAAAATGATCCCATTCGTAAAGTTTTTAATGTACTTTTTATACGCCAGTTCTATCTTTTTTTGATTTAGCATTATATCCTCCTCAAATTTCACTCCAAACTTTTATTTTTAATGTATCTACTCCAAATCCTTTTTTAGTTATCTTTATATCTGTCTCTACCCTAATATAATCAAACTGCAATCCCGGATTTTCCCTTTTTAAGCGATTGTATTTTGCCCTAAAATCCGAATACCTTGAATCACCACTCCGCATCATTTGTTGAAAATATCCTTCTCCACCTAATTTCTGAGCATCTGAATATGCAAAGCTAGCCGCATCTGATGCTTTCGATTCGATCATTGTTAACTTTGGAGGCGGACCTTTCGATAAGAATGATCCATCTATACCGTTTCTACCTGTTTGGAACATTGATGTAATATCATCACCCAAGTTGTTTTCTTTTGCTACAATTCTGGCTACCTCTTCGCCAAAATCACCTTTATCGTGACTGAAATATTTAGAGTTATCGATTTTTCTTTCATATTCTTTTGCAACTTTCAAGTCAAATTTCTCACTTATTTCATTGGTTGTATCGAGTTTATTAGCCAATTTGTTTCTTTCACGTATTAATCTTTTGAGTTCAGCTTTATCTCCATCCGCACTCTTAGAGATATTGGCTCGCTGATCAATATCTAATTTATTGAGTTTTTCTAACTCCGCATTGCTAAGGGTGATCGGTTTCTTGCCATCGCGTTTAAGCTGTTTCAATTCATCTGCATCGACGTCCCGTATCGTTCCGTCAATCAGCAACACACGAGGGTTTACTATTCCGTAAAGACGGATATGTTTCCCTTGGCGTTCCAACTCAAACTTCTTGAACTTGAACTTCGCAAGAATCCGGCCAAGCAGGCCTTGGAGCTTTTTGACCCCCTTCATGAGCCCTTTTTGCAGGCTCTTGATTACGATTTTACCGTTGCGGATGATCATGCTGCCGCTCTTGGAAGCCAGTTTGGCTCCTGACTTCAAAAGGCTCTTGATTCCCTTGGCTCCTGCGCCAGCTACTTTCTTCACACCTTTGGCGGTTGCCGCTGCGCCTTTCTTCACGGCTTGTCCGGTCTTCTTGAGTCCCTTGCCGAGGCCCTTGAAGCCCAACTCCATCGCCAGCTCGACCAGGCCCATCGCCATTGCTGTTGCCAGTGCAATAGCCGCCGGTTCGATCAGCTTTTGCCAGCCTTGGCTGAGGTAAGTGCCAATGTGGACAGAGGCCTCTGCCAGTGTCTGCGCAACAGATAC
>NZ_JBVYOK010000032.1:0-56719 GCF_056120445.1 Paenibacillus sp. sgz302115 | reverse complement strand
CTGGATAGCTATAGGCTCTGATCCAGGACGAGCTAATGAGCTAGCTCTTGACTTAGCAGTCTGCACAAAACAGAAATGGCTTGCGTGCGTTAACTAGCTAGGAATCCCACGGCTTTTGCCGTGTTGGAGGCTCAATTCATCAATCCTCATTGGCTCACCACCATCAAAGAAAACTCAGATATAAAATATTATATAATAGGATTTATGCCAGATATTCTCCACATTCATAGTCATTGTACTGCCTTTGCCCAATTCCATTTTCTAGAAATTACCGGGGGGGATACCGAATGGTTCTTCACTCCAAAAAATTAAAAACCCTTGATATATCATCGGCATTTCCGACATATCAAGGGCTTAGTATTACTGCTCTTTATCCCGGCCGAGTAGCCCGCTGAGCGCCTCTGTCACGTTCATACCGGTAAGCGTCTGGGTCAATTCAGGAACCTGGGCCATGATTTTGGCAATATCGCCGGTAATTTTGTTCACGCCGGATGAAGCTCCATCCTGGGAAATCACTGTAATCTTATCGACCTTGGCCAGCGGGGAAGCGATTTTGTCAGCCAGCTCTGGCAGAATTTTCAGGAATTCCACTGTAAGCGCTGCTTGCGTGAACTGTTTGTACGCTTCGGCTTTCTTCTCCAGAGCCCCCGCTTCCGCCGCTCCAGCCAGTTGAACAATTTCCGCGTTAGCTTTCCCCTTCGCCAGCTCTGCTTCCGCCGTTGCCAGCCCGCGTTTGGTCGTTGTGGCTGCCTCTGCTTCCGCCTCAAGAATTTGCCGCTGCTTGGCTGCTTCCGCTCTCATAACCGTAGCCTGGTTCTCCGCCTGGGCAGGCTTGATCACCGTTGCCTCCAGTTCCTTCTGTCTCAGCTCAACTTCGATTTCCCGGACGGTCCGGTTAGCTTCCGCTTCCATCTGCGTGATCTTGACCTGTTCGGTAACCAGCGACTGCCTGATTTTATTCTGCTGCAATTCGTACGCAAGATCCGCCTGCGCTTTCTTCACTTCCGTCTCCAGCTTAAAGTCCGCCTGCTTAATGTTCAGTTCCTTCTCGAACTGGGATTCCTTAGCGCGAGCGGCGGTTTCCGCTTCTATGGTGGCCTGATGCGCATCGGCTTTGGCAATGGAGGATTCTTTCGCTGCCTCAGCCTGCTTAATCTGAATGTCGCGTTCTGCTTCCGCCTTGGCAATGCTGGCATCGCGGCGGATACGCTCAATTTCCGGAACCCCCATATTGTCGATATACCCTTTATCGTCGGTAATTTTCTTAATGGTGAAGCTGACCACCTCAAGCCCCATCTTGTCGAGGTCCTCCGAGCAGGTCTCCCGCATCTTGCTGTTGATTTCGTCGGGTGTCTTTAGTATGGATTCCACCGTTAATTGCCCGATTAAGCCGCGCAAATGGCCTTCCACCGAATGCAGGATAATGGTCTCGCGGTCTTCTTCCGGCCGGTCGATAAACTGCTCGCTGGCAGTCAGAATAGCGGTAGGATCACTTTTGATCTTAATCTGGGCCACCGCCTCCAAGCTGAGCTTGATGCCTTGCCGGGAAAACATCGCCTGCGCCGGGATGACATCAAAGCTCATCAGCATCATGGAGATGGTCTTATTGTTCTGGAAGCCGGGGATGACAAAGGTCCCGCCGCCCTGCACCACTCTTTTTCCGCCGAGACCATACACAATCATCGCTTGATTGGGCGGAACCTTTTTATAAGCGTTCACGATACTGAACAAAGCCAGCAGGATAACAACAACAATTGCCGCAATTAAATAAAGAATAGCCATTCGCTTCGACACTCCCCGTTATTTATAATTGTTCGATTTCCCTCTCGAAGAGGGTTACTGTCGCCATTCCTTTATCCACCTTCAAAATAATCACCCTGTCGCCCTTTGCGAGCTGCTGGCCGGCTTCTGCCCGCACTCCAATGGAGCGCATCGTTCCGTGCAGCACATATTTCATTTCCCTAACCGCTCCATCTTCTGCAGAAATACTGATATACCCAAGTTGCCCGACCAGCTCATAATCCATTTCATTCATGCTGCTGTCATACCGGGTCATTAACCGGGCCAGCACCGCATACATCAGACAGCCCAGCAGTAAGGCAACCACAGTGCAGATCAGCACCACTGCAAGCATATTCATTCCGCTGAACCGGGAAAGCACATAACCAGTGCCGCCCCAGACCGTAACAAACACCATCAGCGGGAGTATGGGTACAAAGCCTGGACCTCCAGCATCGCCGCCTCCCACATGCAGATGACCTGCCAGGCCATGTCCATGAAATCCGCCGCTGAGAAGGAGCAATAGCCCTACCCAGAAGCACACGATAAATACAGTAACGATAATCTCCCCCTTTCAGGTATTTTAGCAAGTGATTAAATGCTCTAATTCTCGTTGTTATAAGATCATGCACAGCAAAAAGACCACAGAAGCGGCAGGGCTCTCCGTGGTCGGTTAATCGATCATGGCGCTCATCCTCTCTCTTCGAGGCTTACGGGGTTAGCTGACGGATTCGGGCAGCGAGATTGCCCTACCTTGCAAGAAGCGGCTTTTCAGCACGCAGCAAGGATTCACCCCAGGTGAGCAGCAGCGATCTAAACAAAAGCCGCATTCACCATTGGTTCCCCCGTTCCCACTACCCGGAATTCAGCCATTTGAGAACAGTTTTATTACATTCAGTTGTTGATTGAATCTTACGCCTGTGGCCGGTTAATGTAAAACGTTGCGGATGTCAAAAGAAGCCAAAGATTGCCGCCCCTTCACGAATGAAGGCGCATTCTTTGGCTTCGCTCTTAAACGGCCGATGATTTGCTCATTTTTGCTCCGTTTCTCGCAAGCAGTCCCATTCGCCCAAAGCAAATGCTGTAAATACCATAAACCTTAATATCAACAAGAAAAGGACTCTCTACCAATATAGGTAGGGGAGCCCTTCTCTGCTTCATTGCTAAACTTCGCGCCTTATTTTAAGTTATCCATAAAACTATGCCGCTTAAATCTTGTATGCCTTCATCGCTTTTCTGATCTCTTTGATGCTTGGGCGCTTGCCGTACATCAGGACACCGGTACGGTAGATCTTGGCAGCGAGCCAGCCCATAATGAAGGTGGTCACAAGCAGGATCACAAGCGAAACGGCAATTTCCCAGAAAGCGACTTCCCCTACACCAATACGCAGCAGCATACTGAGCGGTGAAGTGAAAGGAATATAGCTGGCTACCTTGATAAGCATGGTATCCGGGGCCGAAATGCTGAACATCGGAATATAAAAGCTGACAAGACCCAGCATCAGAACCGGCATCAACGCCTGGCCCAGATCCTCCGTACGGCTGACAATGGAGCCTACGGCTGCATACATGAGCGCATACAGGAAGTATCCAAGAATATAGAGAATAAGACCATATACCAGGATTCCAACATTTAGCTGACCCAGATCCAAATCAAAGTCGGACAATATGCTGGCATTATGCGGAAGCATCAGATTGGCGGCGACACTGGCGGAAATAATTGCAATCTGCAGCAAGCCGACCAGGAAGATACCGATGACCTTGCCGAACATTTGTGTAAGCGGCGAAGCGCTGGTAATCAAAATTTCCATAATACGCGAGCTTTTCTCCGAAGTCACCTCGGCTGAGATCATATTACCGGTCATCATAATCGACATAAAGAACAGGAACAACAGAGCATACACGATGACATAGTTAATGATAGGTTTGGACTTCTCAGGTGCGTTTGCCCCTGCTGTTCCGTCCGTGGTGATCTGCTGTGTACCGATGGATACCGGGGCGAACATGGCAGCTACCTGCTCCTGGGTCAGCTTGTCACCGACGATCAGCTTAGTGTTGACCTGCTGCAGCGCGTTCTGGAGATAGGTTTGCACGTCTCCATTCAGCTCTCCGTCTTTACTGTGATAGGTTACAGGAGGCACGCCATCCCCGGCCTGTGCGGCAAAAGTAAGGTAGCCTTCAATGGTTCCGTCATCCAGCCCCTTCTTCAGAGCAGCGTCATCCGCTGATGCATACGGCGTAAGCGTCACCTTGTCTGCTGCTTTATCCGCATTCGCAGGCGCAGGAGGCGTAAAGGCCACCAGGAGATCGGCAACACGGTTGCCCTGCTCAGCTATTACACCAATCTGTGTAGTCTTGGCAGCGCCATCGTCGCCCTTGAATACTTTGATCATATACGGAATGTTCATACCGATGCTGATCAGCAGCACGAGAATCAGCGTCGTTACCGTAAACGACTTGGTTCTCACTTTATTTTTGAAGGTAAAGCCGATAATTGTTCCCATCTTATTCATTAGATTCACCCACCGCTCTGATAAAGATTTGGTTCAAGGTTGGTTCCTTGATTTCGAAATGCTCCACTTCTCCCGCCGATATGGCATGCTGCAGAATGCGCTGCGCCGCACCAATCTCGCTGATCGAAAGGACATAACCGCGTTCCTGCCGTTGTACTGCGCTTACCCCTGGAATGCCTTCCAGTCCGCTGACTTCACCCACTGTCCGCAGTATAACCTCCTCGCGGGGGTAGCCCTTCTTGATCTCACGGATATCGCCCTGAACAACCGTATTGGAACGGTCGAGAATGGTAATATTGCGGCACAGCTCCTCCACGTGCTCCATCCGGTGAGTGGAGAACAGAATGCTGGTGCCCTGATCGCGCAGTTCCTTTACTGTATCCTTGAGCAGCTCTACATTGACAGGGTCCAAACCGCTGAAAGCTTCGTCGAGCACCAGAATTTGCGGTTTATGGACAACAGCAGCGATAAAGCCCATTTTCTGCTGATTGCCCTTGGAGAGCTCTTCGATTCTCTTATTGTAGTATTCCGGGACGTCGAAGCGGTCCAGCCAGTAGCGCAGGCTCTTATCCGCATCGCTTGCCGACATGCCGCGCAGCCGGGCCAGATAAATGATCTGGTCGCTGACCTTGACCTTCGGATACAGCCCCCGTTCCTCCGGGAGATATCCCATCAGATGCTGCAGCTCATTGCTGTATGCTTTGCTGTTGTAGAGTATCTTCCCTTCGTCAGGATAGATCAGGCCAAGCACCATGCGCATGGTTGTTGTTTTGCCGGCGCCGTTGGCACCGAGCAGTCCATAAATCTCACCTTGCTCCACCTTCAGGCTGATTCCATTTACTGCGGTTTTGTCACCATACTGCTTCACTACGTGTTCCAGCTTCAAAGCTTCCATTCTCTTAATCTCCTCTCTCCTGGTCAATCAGAACGGGGCGATGCCCCTGTGTCCATAAGCTTAAGATTTCATCCAGCTCCAAGCTTCGGGTCTTAATAACCTTTACGCCCAAATCGTGGATGCGTTTCTCATTCTGCTCTGCCTGCGGGGATATAAATGAAGCGACTCCCGGTGTCTCCACCGCAAAATGCATCGCTCCCGGCAGCTCTGCCGCCAGCTCATCCAGCTCTTCCTGCTCCACCTGAACGGAAATCTCACTCCAGGAGCCGAACAAGCTGTCCTTCTCGGCCATGCCGAGCAGCTGCCCCTGATGCATCAGCACGATATAATCGGCGAGCCGCCGCACTTCTTCAACGATATGGGTAGAGATCACCACGGTAGCGCCAGTCTGATCCATGTGCTTGCGCAGCGTTTCGATCATGATCTTCCAGGCAAAAGGGTCCAGCCCCGAGGACGGCTCATCCAGCAGCAGCAGCTTCGGGCGGGCCGCAAGCGCAGCGGCAATCTCGAATTTCCGGCGCTCGCCCTTGGACATTTTGCCAAGCCTTGCCCCCTTCGGCACTTCAAATTCCGCAAGCAGCTCCTGGAAATAGCCATGATCCCAAGCCGGATACCACTGGCGGCGGAATTCGCCTGCACCTTCGGCAGTCCAGTATCTCTCCTCAGACTGCGAGGTCTCCGGGACGTAGGCAATGCTCTGGCGAACCTCCAGCGGCAGACCGTCCGCATGCTGCTGCTCGAACCAGCGGATCTCTCCTTCTTCGGGGTACGTAAGCTGCAGGAGCATGTGCAGCAGCGTGCTTTTACCGGAGCCATTCTGGCCCACCAGTGCGGTAATATAGCCTTGCGGGAGATTCAGATTAAGCGGCCCTATGGTTCTGTTGCGACGCTTCTTGCTCACATTCCGCAGCTCTATAGCCTGCTGTACCATTGAATGACCCCACCCTTCATTTCTGTGCCTTATATTTGTTCTTCACAATCTCCATGAACAGTTCTGTCAGTTCCTCTTCCGAACAGTTTACCGATAAGCCGACATCCACCGCACCCTCCAGCGCTTTGCGGATAGCCTCCCTCTTATAGCCTTCCATCGCGTCACCACCCACATGAGATACAAAAGTACCCGTACCCTGCCTCGTCCGCAGCAGCCCTTCATTCTCCAGATCCTGATAGACCCGGCGCACCGTAATCACGCTGCATTTCAGGTCACCGGCAAATTCACGGATCGAGGGAAGAAGCGTACCTTCGGTGATGACTCCGCTGATAATTAGCGATTTGAGCTGGGTTTCAATCTGGTGGTAGAGCGGCTCGGCGCTGTTCTCATTAATTTGAATCGGAATCCACATGATTTCCACCAACCTTCCAGGCCCCGGCAAGCCGGATGGCCTTCTTGCCATTCAGCCCCTTCATACGAGATCACGGCTCTTCAGCCGGTGTATGGTCCATTTGGAAAAGAGCTGTACCGACAGCGTGCCCAGCAGCAGGGTTGCCCACATGAGGGGAGAGGCGAAGCCCCATTCCTTCGCACTTTGAACACTGAAGAGGAACAGGTTCCCTCCCGCAAACCAAATCAGCAGCGCTATACCCAGGCACAGGAGCGTAATGAGCAGGAGGAACCAGAAATATATTTTGCCGCTGAACGATAATTCGATGAAAATGTAAAGTCCCGACATCATAAGTCCAAAGCCGATCCAGGTCAGTGCAAAGGCAAGATAGCCGGGGATGGATAATTCACTTCGGATTTGGCCGCTGATGGCATACGTGAGGCCGAAATAGAGCGCTCCGTTCAGCCCGAAAGAGCACACGGTGTGCAGTTTTCTTTTGCACAGAATTACATCAGCCGGGATTGGAAGAGTGCGCATATAAGCGAGCATCTTGGTATACGAATCCTCACTCCAATACTTCATTGTGCGCTTAGAGAAGGTGAAGCCAAGCATCGGAATCATAGAGAGCAGCAGGAAATCAGCCAGAACTTTCCCGTCCCCCTCCCCCAGGACATCATCAAAAATCATTCCGTTAAATATGGACATATAACCCATAAATAAAATGGCGAATATCAGCGCCTGCAGGATCTTCAGCTTGTCGGCCCGAAGGTCGCTCCGGACAATAATCCAGGCATTTCTTATGGTTGTCATGAACTCTAACCTCGCTTTGTCGTCTCATGAGCGTAGGCGTCAGCAGATACTGTGTATATTGTGTATCGCTGTGTGCTTACTGTGTATATCTATATACACAGTATATGACCTGATATTTCCAATGTCAACGACTATTCCATATTTTTCTCGAATGCCTGCATTCTACTAGAAACGTACGCTCGGGAATTGTAACAGACTTACATATATAGTATATTATTGCCATATATAGGTTTTCTTGCGAGGATGGTGATGCTGAACCAGGGACAGACATGGGCTAATAGTAAAGTTACTGGTTCACTATTGACGGGGATACGCCTTTATCCTTTCATTCCGACTATGCCGCCCTGGGCAATACTAACGTACTGGGCAGCTTCGTGAAGCTGGATACACCCAAGACGGGAGCCGACTATTACATGGAGGTTAGCTTCAGCGCTGCGGCAGGCAGTATTCCCACTGGCGGAAGCTCCGGGGATATTCAGACCCGCATCAACAAAACTGACTGGTCCAGCTTCAATGAAGCGAATGACTATTCGTTTGACCCGGCCAAAACCTCCTACGCCAATTGGAGCAGGGTCACTCTATATCAGAACGGCCAGCTTGTCTGGGGAACCGAGCCATAAGCGCGGTGTAATGCCAGCGGCTTAAGAGCCTTAGCATAGGGGCCTGTCCAATGATGCGGCAATTTTGTAAGAAAATATAAAAGCAGCCCTACCTTCTGCTCTGAAGGTAGGGCTGCCTTATTGTTGTTGTACCTACAGGTCTACATTATGGGAGACCCGTAAAATCGTAGGCATGATGCGTGTCTGGTCAGTCGTTGTATACTCTGGACATTTCATTTGCGGTACACCTGCACCATCCAGGAAAATACCTTCCAGTTTATTGCTTGGCTCGACTTTTTCCTTAATGGCTGCTCTAAAGGCAGCGGCTGTACAACCGGTTGGTGTAGTGACCAGATACAGATTCAGAGAGGCGCCATACAGCAGACCGGAGCGTGTTACCTTACCGTCGGGGTTATACATTTTTTCAATGTTAACCGCTTGGTTGCGCCATGTAGAATCATTCTGAAGATTCATGCTGATTCCGCCCTGAATCCAGTTGCTGCTGGAAAATGCAGTGAACCCGAAATCGCTCAGATCGGTTACCACTGCCAAATAGTACTGACGGTTCGTTCCATCCCAGGCCAGTGTGCCGCGGGCAATTTCTCCTTTTTCATACAGGTTGCGGTAGCCGCTCTCATAATCTTTCGAACCGATTTCTTTCCCATTAACAGCCGCAATTGAACAGATCCCATATGGGCGCGGGACACCGGAGTCAAAGAATCCACCGTTTATTGCAACGGTAGCATTGCTGTTCGCCACGTTCGAGTCGATGTTGTCGGGAATTACATTTCGAGGAGAAGTCTTAATTACTTTTAGAACCACGCCATTGCTTGCAGTATAGCTGTTGAACACATAGTACGCCATGAGCAAAAACTCCCTTAACAGGTTGTAGAAGCGGGACGACAACTGATCGAACTGTCCCTGTCCGATCAGTATGGCTTCTCACTGAGTAAAGTGAAAATCAGCGGGGGTTTAACAACCATGTATTTGGGAGAAAGTAGATATTTTATAAATGCATATCCAAGTAAGTATGTATATCATGACTGAAAATGTCGTACAATATCACTTATGCGACATTTTTCCCGTTAAAAAAAGGGATAATTGCACATTTATGCATATCGAAGCTGTTATGCCTACATTATAGGTTATTTTCATAACGCTGTATAGGAACTCATCAGAAAAAATATCGTTATTTGTCAAACCTTGTCTCATTGAATAAAAGTACGCAGGCTGTCCTCGACGAAATCGGGGGCGGCCTTTTGGATTTGCTGCACCGTATGCAGATAGCGCTGTGTAGTATTGATGTGAGAATGCCCAAGCGATTCCTGCACCTGCTGAAGCGAGGCGCCTTGAAGCAGCGCAAGCGTAGCATTGGTATGCCGCAGCCAGTGCGGGGTAGGCTCCTTCTCAATGGAGCTGATCACTCCGGCTGTTTTGATGATCCGCTCCACTTGCCTTGAAGACAACGGAAACATCCGAAGCGATCCATACGGTTCCCCGTTTTCCGCAAGGGAGCTTGAGAGCTCGGAATATAACTGCCACAGCGTAGGCGGCACTTTGATTTCACGGCGTTTGCCGCCCTTGGCATTCGCAATTGTCAGCCAAATCGAGGTTTCCAGAGGGTCTGTATGGAAATCCCCCCATCTCATTGCCGTCAGCTCCGATACACGCAAGCCCAGCATGACCAGCGTCAGCCCAATCAAGTAATTCCGCAGACCCTGCTTCTGCAGCTCGCCAAGCAAATTCCCCACTTCTCTTTTTGTCAAAAAATTTCTTCTGCTGGTAATCGTAATTTTGGGAATCCGTACGCTGGAGGTCGGATTATTCTTGAAGAAGCCGATATGCTGATCGCTGCCCCATTTAAAAAATGATTTTATGGGTGCGATGAAAGCGGCAATGCTGGCCGGGGCTAGCTGCTTCGGATAACTGTAGCCGCCCTGTGTCAGAAAGATTTTATAAGCCTCAATCTCTCTCCAGGTAACCTCCCGCAATGATTTGCCTGAAATAAATTTACGAAAAGCAGCGATTGCCCGCCCATAGTTGCGGCGCGTATTTGCATTTGCGCAGCAGGTGGCCAGAAACATCTGCACGATCTTTTCGTCGCTGCTAAGGCCATCCCCGCCCTCCACTAAATCCAACTGAACTTCATTAGATTTTGCCTGTTCTACTGTCATTTCATTGCTCCTCTTAGGTTATGGAATGTCGCATAAGTGATATTGTACGACATCTTCCTGGTTTTTTTGTTATTTCCCCTTAAAACAGAGGAAAAATGTTCATCCCGCTGGATCATTGCAAGGCCGGCGGATTCTTGAAGAAGGGAGGACTTAAGTCACCCGCTCCAGAGAAGCGGTGATTCTTAACCACTCGTAGAGAAACCGGAGGAACTATTATGGAGTCGACAGCGCAGAAACAGTACGTCGAGTTCGGGGTAGAGGACGAGCATTATGCAATTCCCATCTCCGATGTTCATGAAATTATCAGAATGCAGGAAATCACGGAAATCCCGAACTGCCGCCACTACGTTAAGGGCATTATCAACCTCAGGGGAAAAATCGTACCCGTACTGAGCCTGAGATTTCTTCTGGATATGGGGGAAACCGCCGAGACCAAGCACACGCGCATCCTGGTGGTTCATCATCAGGAAGAAGCCATCGGCGTCATTGTGGACAAGGTGAATAAAGTGACTACGTTCAGTGATATTCAGCCCCCGCCGGACAGCTTCTCCGGGATCAGCGGCTCTCTTTTTACAGGCATCGGCTTCTCCTCTTCAGCACTCGTTGGAATTCTGAAGCTGGATGAGATACTGCTGCGCGAATAACCGAAGGCAACATGGGAGAGAAGGTGCATTATGGTTGACTTATCAGAATACCGGGGAATTTTTCTGGAGGAGCTTGAGGAGCAGCTGCAGCTCATAGAAGATGAGATCCTCCGGCTGGAGCAGGCTGGGGAAACGGAAGGCGGAATACAGCAATTTTTCCGGGCGGCGCATACGCTCAAAGGCTCTTCGGCTTCAATGGGATACAACAAGCTCAAAGAGGTTACCCATCACCTTGAGCATCTGCTTCATCAAATGAGAAACGGCGAACGGCATGTTACACCTGAGCTCATTCAGCTATTCTTCCAGGCACTGGACGGAATGCGGACGCTGCAAACGGAAATTGCCACGGAGGACAACGAAACCACTGACGTATCCGAGCTAGTCCTCAGGCTGAGTTCATTTGGAGCCAAGGGGTATGTGCGCAGACCCACTACACAGCATCACAATAGGGATGCAGCCCCCCTCCTGCTGCTGTGGTTCCATGTCCGGCTGTCCCCATCATGCGAAATGAGGCTGCCGCGCCTGCATCTGATCGACGCAAGGCTGCGTAGCCTGACCACTGTCCTTCAAATGAAGCCGGAGCTGGAGGACAAGGATATTGATGACAGCGGCCTGGAATCTGCGTCCTGGATGCTGGCTCCGAAGGGCGATGTCGAGGAAATCAGACATACCATTGCCTCCATAATGGATGTCGAGAGTATCACCATAGAAGAACTGAAGGAGACTTCCCTGCAACAAGACAACGACAACAGAGCGGAACCTCAAGGGGGCCAGGAAGATCATGAGCTCTCCGGGACAGGTTCTGCTGCGGCCGACAAAATGAAGTCGCAAACGATTCGTGTTCGTGTGGACCGGCTGGAGAAGCTCATGAATCTGGCAGGAGAGCTGGTCATTGATCAAACCCAGTTTCAACAGCTCCACCGGAGCTTCCGCCAGAAATTCGGCGCAGATAGCCTGACAGATGAGCTGGGACAACTCTCCGACCATCTGACAGCCATCACCAGCGAGCTGCAGGAGAGCATGATCAAAGTCCGGATGCTGCCTATCGAGCAGTTGTTCAACCGGCTGCCGCGTATGGTCAGAGATTTATCGCATTCGCTGGGCAAGCAAATTGAACTGGTGATTGAAGGCAAGGAGACTGAACTGGACCGGACACTGATTGAGGAGCTGGGCGATCCGCTGATCCACCTTCTCCGAAACGCCCTTGACCATGGAATCGAGACACCTGAAATCCGGCGTGCGGCTGGCAAAAATGAAACGGGAATCGTCCGTATCTCCGCCGCTCATGAGGATAATCAGATCATCCTCGTCATTGAAGACGACGGGGCAGGCATAGATACGAAGGCAATTGCGCAATCAGCCGTGAACAAGGGTATCATTACAGCCGAAGAGGCCCGCTATATGAATGAGGATGAAGCCTTGCGCCTTATTTTCAGACCCGGATTCTCTACTGCCACTGAGGTGAGCGACATCTCCGGGCGCGGGGTTGGCATGGATATTGTCCGCAACGATATTGAGCGGATCAACGGAATCATCGACATTGAAACCGTCAAGGGACAGGGCACCCGCTTTCGGATCAAGCTTCCCTTGACCTTGGCTATTATCAGAGGGCTTCTGGTTAAGGCAGACAAGGAAACCTTTGTGATTCCCATGAGCAATGTGGCTGAAATTATCCGCACCGCTGCAGGAGAAGTCAAAAGTGTCAGAGGCAACCCCGTCGTTACAGTCCGCAGCCAGCTCGTGCCTGTTGTTTGGCTGCATGATTATTTTCACTATCCAAGAACAGAAGGGTTAACAGATTCGCTCCCTCTAATCATTCTTGGCCGTGGCGAGAAAAGGATCGCGCTGACCGTAGACGCACTGGTCGGAACTCAGGATATCGTCATTAAATCACTGGGCTCATACATAGGCAAGGCCGATGGCATTGCAGGGGCAACCATACTGGGGAACGGCAAAATTGCACTGATCATCGACACTGGCAGCATTTTTATTCAATGAAGCTTTACGGTTCAACAAAATAAATGCTAACTGGAGGAAACAGGTATGAAATGGTTTTATAACTTGAAAACAAGCGTGAAATTAATCTCTTCCTTTCTGGTGGTCGCTGTTATCTTGGCATTTGTGGGCGTCTATGGACTGAGCAACCTCGGCTCGATAAACAACAGTCTGGACGACATGTACAAGAACAACTTGATTCCGGTCTCCTCACTTCAGGCGTCCCAGAACAGCTTCACCACTATGCGCGGAATTGCCCGGGATTTATATATTAGAGAATCTTTAGATGAACGGAAACAGCGCGTGGAGGACTATAAGGTTGAAAAACAAAATGTGCTGGATAATATTGCAGCTTTCCGTAAAACCAAACTCAGCCAGGACTCCATCAAAGCGATTGAACCGTTCGAAAGTGCCTGGAATGCATATTTGACTACATACGAGTCCATTGTCAGCTCAGCCCTTGCCGGGCGGGACGATGAGCTTCTGGGCAAGCTCCGCAGCAGCACACTGTCTGACCAGGCAGATGCTCTCAAGCAAATCATTAACAGCCTCATCAGCATCAACATCAAGGAAGCAGACCAGGCCAGAATAAACGGAGCCGACTTGTACAGCTCTTCACGGACGATTACCCTTTCGGTCATTATTATTGCTGTACTGCTATGTATTGTTTTGGGCATTGTCATTTCCAGAGTCATTTCGAGGCCGCTGGCCCGGGTAGTCCAGACCCTCGTTAAAGTAACGGATGGTGATCTGCGCAGCCAGGTGGATATTGATACCAAGGATGAAATAGGGATTCTGGCTTCCAAGGTGAACGAGATGGTGCTGAATCTCCGCAACACCGTAGGTGCAATCTTGTCGCATTCCCAAAGCCTGGCCGCATCCGCCCAGGAAATCTCCGCAAGCACGCAGGAGGTTGCCAGCGGCAGCGCAAGCACCGCGAACGATGCCGGCACGATCAGCGAGCTGTTCAAGGAACTATCCAGCGCGATTCACTCCGTAGCCCAGAACACGGAACAGGCTTCGTCCATCTCGGATGAGACCGTCCAGATTGCCGAGGAAGGCAACAATATCATTAGGGAATCTATGGAGAGCATGCAGTCGGTAAGTGACCAGATGTCCCGGCTGGAGGAGGACTCCCAAAAGGTCGGAGATATTATTGATGTCATCGAGGATATTGCCGACCAAACGAATCTGCTTGCACTGAACGCTGCCATCGAAGCGGCCAGAGCCGGAGAACAAGGACGCGGCTTCGCCGTCGTAGCCGATGAGGTGCGGAAGCTGGCCGAACGCAGCGGCGAGGCGACCAAGCAGATTACGGGCATCATCAAAGGCATGCAGGTGAACACACGCTACAGTGTGAATGCCGTACAGGAAAGTGCCGAATTGTCCCAGAAAACCGGAACCGCCTTCCACAAGATTGTCTCGATGGTGAATAATGCCGGCCAGAAGATTTCCGAGATTGCCGCAGCCAGTGAAGAACAAGCGGCACAGTCAACCAATGTCTTGGCCGCCGTTGAGAATATTTCCGCAACCACTGAGCAATCAGCCGCAAGCAGTGAGGAGACGGCTTCTTCTGCCCAATCCCTGGCCAATCTGGCCGAAGAGCTGCAGAACACTGTTGCCACCTTCCGTCTGTAAACCCCGGCGGGAATTAATCAGCGAGAAGAAAAGACCTGTGAGCCTGCATTCCCAAGCGGAATTGCAGAGCTCACAGGTCTTTTTCTTTTACAGCAACACTTATGCCATTATGCGCCTAGAATGACTTCCCACACTGGCTTTGTATGACCGCCCGGATAGAAAATGTACAGCAGCACATATACCGCCACCCCTGTAATGGCTGTAATGAACCAGATCACAGCGGTGATTCTGCCCCATTTCCGGTGCTTGGCGTACTCGGCCTTAAATCCGAGTATCAGCGTCGTAATCCCGAATACAGCCGCTACCGTCGCCAGCACGATATGGAAAATCAGAAAGATGTGATACAGCAGCGACAGATTCTCAGGACCGCCCCAGGATGTATTGCCCACGAACACTGTTCTTGACGCGTATACGATGAAGAACAGGATAGCAGCTACAGCAGCGGCAATCATCGTCTTCTTGTGCGCCTCGCGTTTGCCCTTAATAATTTGTCCCCAGCCGATAGCCACGAGTATCGCACTAATCACAATAAACGATGTGCTGATCGTTGGAAACACTGTAAAAATGTCCATGATTATCCTCCTCGGTGCTCTACCTGCCCGGAAGAAAGCGCGGAGTCCTCTGCGCCCTCTTGTCCGTTCTCTTTTTTATACCAATGATAGAACACAAAGACAAGCATCGAAGCAAAAATAAATTCCTGAATGAACTTCATGGCGATTCCGCCTACCTGCTGATCAACCTTGGGTGACAGCCAGCCAAAGAAAGCCGGACCGCCAAAAGCCTGCAGAAGCGCTGCGGGACTTCCCGATACACAATACCCCATCGCGCGCGCCCATGTGCCCGGATCACTATAGGTAGCATAGAGCGGCGCTCCCGCAAAAATAATCAGTCCGCATGCAGGCGTCAGCAGCACCATGTTCAGAAAGATATAACCCACCTGGCTGAGCCCGCTCAAGCTTCGCCTCTCCGGCAGCGGGTTGATCAGATTCCACCACATGAGCGCAGAGGTCAGGAACAGCACGCCATAATACAAGCGGTGCACCGTAAAATGCACCATAACATAGTCATGGACCACCGGAATATGGTACAGCGAGAACAGCCCGTTGAACAGCAGCGCCGCCAGTACAGGCTGGGCCAGAAAAGACAACCGACGCGGAAGTCTCCCCAGCAAAGCGCGCCAGCCCCAATCCGGAATACCCAGCATGATCAGCGGCACTGCCACCAGATAGGAGAAGGCCATGCTCACCATGTGAAAAGAAAACAAAATATGCCCCAGCAGGCTAAGCGGCCCGCCCTGAGCCAGATAGAGCGCCAGCATGCCGCAGGTGAACGAGAGCCGCCGCCACAGCGGGACCAGAGATGAACCGGGGAAACGTCTGGCGAGCGGCCCTATCAGCACAAAATACCCCGCTGCCAGCAGCAGCATTGCCGCCAGAAACAGCGGACTCCACAGCTCGGCAAAGCTAAAATAGGCTAATCCCGGCATGATTAAGGCCTCCTCGGGCGTGGTATGTTCGATGGGACAAGGCATGGGGCGCGCAGTTCCTGAGTGCTTCACAGAGCCGCGCTCTTCGGCTGGTGGCCGTTGCGAGGGCCGGGTGGGGCACCAGGCAGCCGATCTGCGGCCTCACGCAGTCCCCCCGCAGGTTCGCGAAACTACGGGTAGGCGCGGCCTGCTCCTAAGCCCTCAAGGCAAATGTGTTTCCCGTACAGCTAACGTGCGCTTCCCCTCTACCCTAGCTGAGTATGTCTGCCTGTTGCTCAATAGCAATGACGTCACAGCCTCCCGTTCCCCTCCGCGCTCCTCCCCACGATTGTTAAGTGGAATTAGTACCACTAATCCTCCTATAAACCCGCCGCTACGGCCGCTAAGTGGAATTTGTCCCACTAATTCAGAAGAAAACTCACTCAGCCGCTGTTTTCAGCAAAATTAAGTTTACTTTTTCCAACTAACATCCGTTTCGGCCCCAAATGCCGAGAATTAAGTTTACTTTTTCCAACTAATCCTCTCGCCCAGAGCGAAATAACCCCACAAAGTGGGGCTTTGGCTTCTATGTCCACCCGGATTCTTTGCAGGGGCCCCGGAATCATGTACTTTACAAGCACCGCCCCTCCCGCTAATCCCACCAGACCCAGTACAGCGCCATCACGATACAAGTGCCTGCGATAAAAAAGCCACCCAGCATAAACACAATCGGCAGCAGATGTCCCTTGTCCTTGAGGTGCATCCAGAAGCCCATCTGCAGAATGACCTGCAGCACAGCCATGACCAGCAGCAGGATTACGGCAAATGTCGCGTTAACCCCTCCGGCAGCTACAGCCGCGAAGGCAATCAGCGTGAGAACAACGGAGAAGATAAACACCACAACATGCCGCTGCGGACCTTCATGCCTGTGCCGGTGCTTCACCGCGCCGTCCGGGGAGTGCTGTTCCGTAGTCATGGTTAACCCACCTTTCCGAGCAGGTATACAACCGTAAAGATAAAGACCCACACCACATCAATAAAATGCCAATACATCGCGGACACATAGATTTTAGGCGCGGTAACTACCGTTAGCCCCTTGTGGGCCAACTGTCCGATCAGCACGGAAATCCAGAGGATGCCAAAGGCTACGTGAGCGCCGTGAAAGCCTACCAGTGTGTAGAACGCTGAGCTGAAGGCACTGGTCGTCATGCCGAACTCCTCATGCCTTACATACACGCTGAATTCATAGATTTCCAGTGCAAGAAAGCACAGGCCGAGAAATACCGTTACAAGCAGCCAGTTGCGCAGCAGCACCGGCTTGTGCCGGTGCATCGCCTGGATGGCGAACACACTGGTCAGGCTGCTAACCAGCAGGAGAAATGTTGCCGCGGCCACCAAGGGCAGGTGAAACAGCTCATTTGCTGACGGACCCTCGTTCGTCTGATTGCGCAGCGCCAGAAATGTGGCGAACAGTGTGCCGAACAGCACTGACTCCCCGCCAAGGAACAGCCAGAAGGCCAGCACCTTATTGCGCCCTTCCGGGGTCGCTTTTTCCGGTTCGAGAGGTAAAGTGTCTGAAGCTTCAGCATGTGCCGTTGTCATGTCCGCTCACCTTCCTTCCAGCTCTTCAGGCTCAATGTGCCAGCCGTGATCATCAACAAGCGAGCGTATCAGCATCGACCCGAAGGTAATCAGCAGCCCGATGGCCGTAACCAAATAGTTGTTAAACATGAAGCTCATGAAGCCGCTGCTAAAGTTGTCGCGGCTGAACATAAAGCCAAGTCCGGCAATAAAGATACCGAGCGACATCAGGAACGGCAGGATCGTCGCCGACGGCATATGAATGGGGCCGACCGGCTCGGACGGAATCATGGCAGTGTGGCCGGAGGTTTTTTCCTTCCAAAAGGCATCCAGCCCGCGCACCAGCGGCGTCTGCTTGAAATTATATTCCGGCGGCGGCGAGGAAATCGTCCACTCCAGGGTACGGCCGTCCTCCCAGGGGTCATCTCCCGCATCAGCGGGTTTTCTGGAAGTAAGGTAAATGTTAGTCAGGAATATAAGCATTCCCAGACCCATCAGTCCCGCCCCGACGGTACTGACCAGATTCAGCAGATCGAATTGCTGATTCGGCAAATACGTGAACACGCGCCGCTGCATCCCCATCAGTCCCAGGAAATGCTGCAGGAAGAAGGTGAGATGGAAGCCGATGATAAAGGTCCAGAACGTCCATTTGCCAAGGGTTTCACTCAGCATCCGACCGAACATCTTCGGCCACCAGTAGTGCAGACCCGCGAACAGGCCGGAGACCAGACCGCCGACAATAACATAGTGGAAATGCGCCACGACAAAATACGTATCATGGAACTGGAAATCCGCAGGAGCAGAAGCCAGCATCACCCCGGTAACCCCGCCCATAGTGAAGGTGGGAATGAAGCCGACAGCAAACAGGTTGGGAGTGGTGAACCGCACCTGCCCTCCCCACATGGTGAACAGCCAGTTGAAGATTTTGATTCCGGTCGGTACAGCAATAAGCATGGTAGAGACCGAGAACAATGCGTTCGCTACCGGACCAAGACCAGTGGTGAACATATGATGCGCCCAGACCATGAAGCCCAGAAAGGCGATCAGAATCGTAGCGAAGACCATCGAACTATAACCGAACAGCCGCTTGCGTGAAAAGGTTGGAATCACCTCGGAGATAATGCCGAAGGCCGGGAGGATAAGAATGTACACCTCGGGATGGCCGAAGATCCAGAAGATATGCTGCCAGAGCACCGAATTGCCGCCTGCCGATGTGTCGAAGAAATTAGCTCCAAGAATCCGGTCGAACGTAAGCAGCACAAGGCCTACTGTAATAGCGGGAAAAGCGAACAGGATAATAGCCGAGGTAATAAAGCTCGCCCAGACGAACATCGGCATACGCATATAGGACATGCCAGGGGCGCGCATTGTAATGATAGTTGCGAGGAAGTTAATGCCGCCGATCAAAGTCCCGAGGCCGGCAATTTGCAGCCCGATGGTGTAGAAGTCCACGCCATGCGTCCCGCTGTATTGAGTTGTGGACAACGGCGTGTAGGAGGTCCAGCCGGCATCGGGCGCACCGCCCATGATCCAGCTGAGATTCAGCAGCAGGCCACCGAACAGAAAGGTCCAGAAGCCGAGCGCATTCAGAAAAGGAAAAGCCACATCGCGCGCGCCGATCTGCAGCGGAATCACCGCGTTCATCAGCGCAAAGATTACAGGCATGACCCCCAGAAAAATCATGGTTGTGCCATGCATCGTGATCAGCTCATTAAACGTCTGGGCATTCAGAAAGGTATTCATCGGCTTGATCAGCTGGATACGGATCAGAATGGCCTCAAGCCCGCCGATGCCAAAAAAGAATCCTCCGGCCCACAGGTACAGAATTGCTATCTTTTTATGATCGACGGTGGTAATCCAGTCCATCAGCCCGGTATGCCGCTTCACGCTGTGACCATGCTTCAAGGGCTGGGAAGGAATCAGGGATTGCGCTGCTTGAGCCAAGGTTCGTACCCCCTTTTTCAATTATGCCGGCTGAATCTCTATTCCAGCGTGTAGCCAGCCAAATACTCGGCGATTCCGTCAATCTGTTCTTTGCTTAAGCCCAGCTCCTTGGGATTTGGCATCTTGTTGCCCGGTTTGACCTCCGCAGGATTATGCAGCCAGGTCTTGAGATTGTCGAGAACAGGCTCTCCGTCCACACCTGTATCATCGTTCAGCAGAATACCGGCCACCGACTCGCGGGAGCCAATTCCAGTCAGGTTGGGCGCAAGCGACAGATCCTTCTGATCCCCTACGGCATGGCAGCTCAGGCACTGGGCTTTGAACGTCTGGGCCAACGCGGGATCTTCCGGCAGAACAGCCGGAGCTTTCATGGAATCCACCCACTTCTGGAACGCCGCTTCACTGACCGATTTCACCTTGAACTCCATGAACCCGTGGGATGGGCCGCACAGCTCCGCGCATTTGCCACGGTAAACGCCTTCATTTGGCGCACTGAAGCTGAACCGGTTCGTCGTGCCATCGGGGTTGGTATCCATTTTGCCGGAGAGGGAAGGCACCCAGAAGGAATGCAGCACATCCTTCGTGCTCAGCTCAAAGGCGATATCCTTGCCTGCCGGGATCACCAGATCCTGCGCTGTCGTTATTCCGTAATCGGTATACTCAAATTCCCACCAGTATTGGTGTCCGGTCACTTTGACCTTTATCGCATTCTTGTCGCTGGCATGATCATTTCCGGCGGCAAATACGGCTCTGACCGTAGGAACCGCAAGAACAACTACGAGAATCAGCGGAATGACCGTCCAGAGCACCTCCAGCTTAAGGCTGCCTTCCACCTGCTCAGGCGGTTCACTCTGCTCCGGCCGGCGGCGGAAGCGGATCAGCACGTAGGCCGCAATGGAAAAGACGATCAGCAGCACAACGATCATGATCGTTATCGACAGCTTCATCAGATCGAACGAGCTCTGTGCAGCCGGTCCCTGCGGATGAAGCACAGACAGGTCCTCCCGCCCGCATCCGGCAAGAATGAGTCCAAGCGCTGCGGTCATGGGAAGAAGCCGCTTTCCAGCCTGCCACGTTTTCATCATTGATCTCCCCCGCTTTTTCCGATTTCGTAGATAAAAGCATTGTTCCGTCAATTATAATAATCACTACTAATATAAGTTTGAAGGGGTATTTTGTCAATCGTTCACAACAAATTCACAAATTGTTTTTTTGCATCATAAATGCTTGTCTTTACTGGGTTTAAGAACGCTTTCAAAAATACGAGAAATATATGTTATAATTGATAAAACGCATACATTTTCATTTATGTATAGAAATTCATTTGACTATTGCGAGAGTATCAAAACCCAAAAAAGCATACAAAAAAAACCGATTCCTGCAGCAGAAGCCGCCCGGGCACGGTTTATGAGAATCCTCATGGATGTGTTCACTCAAAATGATGTTGTTCAAAGCAAGCAGCGCATTCCTGTCTGTTAGCTAGGAGACAGATGAGTTCATTCTCACCAGCTCATGCTCCACGACCATGGTCAGCTCTTCTTCGTAGCCTCCCGTAATCCGGTACTTCCGGACGTACTCCTTCACAAATTTCTTGGGATCCTTGGGCCGGAAAATTCGTGTCATTTCCCGCAGACTTTCCTTGACTTCGTTATGACCTTTACTTGCCATGATCAGTTCCCTCCCAAAACATTGAAAATGAATGCTCCGTTGTAGAGAATGCATGATGAAAAGTCCGCCGTAACCTTGAAATGCAAGTGAAGAAACCATTACACATACGTGGCTTGCATTATCCGTCCAGACAGTCCTTCCGGTATTCCGGAAATCCGCCTTGCCGGTGAAGCAGGTTCGTCGTGATTTGGGCTGAGAATAAGGATGCCTTAAATATAGACACCTTAGACACTTTGGTTACCCGAAGAGCCACTTGCTGAATCACTCCTTTCGGGCCTTATCGCTATATTGTATCATATTCCAGTCCAAGTTCCACCTTTCCTTGTAAAATGTGCGAATGAGTTTTATTTTATTCATTTACCTTTCACTGCATGTTAGGCTGCAAGCATTTAGCTTCGAGCGTGCCTTTCGCCCACATACTTTGTACAGACCCTTCATAGGCTTGTAGTGAAGCGGGAAGACAAGAACCGCCTCTTCACCAATCCCAAGGAGCGTGAGCCAGATTGTCCCCTTTCAGATCATCCACCGGATTGCCCGATAATATCGCTGCGGCCATATGCTACTTTTTCCCCTTTATTGGAGGAATCATCTTCCTCGCTCTGGAGAAGCGCAGCCGCTTTGTGCTCTTTCATGCGCTGCAATCGCTGATTGCCTTCGGTGCGCTGACGATTTGCCACGTGCTGAGCGGGTTCATTCCGCTGCTGGGTCCGCTGGCCGCCGTCCTCATCTCTCTGTGCAGCTTCGCCGTGTGGCTGCTTATGATCTACCATGCGCTGGGCGGAAGATGGTATAAGCTGCCCTGGGTGGGGGACATCGCCGAGAACCAGCTCCGCCAGTTGTAGCCCCCTCCTGCAGCGATCCATTCAGCAAGCCTCTTGCTGTTAAAAAGATTCCCTTTTGCTCTTCCGCTTCGTACAATGGATTCAAGACATACAGGAATCTGCAGGCTGGAGGAACATCCATGTATCTATTCATCATAAATCCCCGTTCCGGCGGTGGCGCGGGACAGCGGACCTGGCATGCCGTGGAGCCCATGCTCCAGGCCCGCGCCACTCCTTACGAAGCGCTGTTCACGCAAAGCGCGGACAGCGCAGAGACCCAGGTCCTCCACGCGCTTGCACGCCGTGAGGACTGGCGCGCCGCCATCGTGATCGGCGGCGACGGCACGATCCACAGCGTGCTGGGCGCGCTGCGGATCAGAGGCGTGGCGCTGGCGGTGATCCCCGCCGGCTCCGGCAACGACACGGCCCGCGGGTTCGGCATCCCGCTGGCCACAGAGGCAGCGCTGGACGCCGCGCTGCAGAACCGCTGCCTGACAGCCGACCTGCTGTCAGGCGCGGATGGCTGGACGCTGACCGCCGTGGCCAGCGGCTTCGATGCCCAGGTGGCCGTTAATGTCAATAACGGCCCTTACAAACGGCTGTGCAACGCCCTCGGCGCCGGACAGCTTGCTTACCTCATCGGCATTCTGCATACGCTGATGACCTTCAAGCCCTGCCGCGTGAGCGTGACCTGCGACGGGAAAGAGCAGGCCTTCGAGAACGCGTGGCTTGTCTCGATCTGCAACCTGCCCAGCTACGGCGGCGGGCTGCTGATCTGCCCGCAGGCGAAGGCCGATGACGGCCTGCTCGACGTCTGCGTCGTGCACGGGATCAGCCGCTGGCAGCTGCTGCGGCTGTTCCCGACGGTCATGAAGGGCACGCACACCGCGCTGCCCTTCGTGACCATGCTGCGCGGACACAGCGTAGCTGTCCGCTTCGCGCAGCCGCGCCATGCCATCGGCGACGGCGAGAGCCTCGGCACGGCGCCGATGGCCGTGCGCTGCGAGCCTTGCGCGCTGCGCGTGCTCTCGCCGCTGGCCGGCGCGCAGGGCGCAGCCGATCCCTGCTCCGCCAGCGGCTAGGTCCGCTCCACAAACAAACGAACCTTCCTCCACGGCAGCGTGGCAGAAAGGTTCGCCTGTGTTATTTCTCTATTCGGAGCGCTGCTCCCCATCATCTTCGGCAAAGGTGACTGCACCTCCGTCGAGCGAAGCGATGCGGACCAGGGACTCCACGCGGTAGCCGGCTTCCTTAAGCAGACGGCTGCCCGGCTGGAAGGATTTCTCGATCACGATGCCGATCCCGGCCACAGTGCCGCCTGCCTGCTCCACGATCCGGGCCAGGCCGAAGGCGGCCTCGCCGTTCGCAAGGAAATCATCGACAATCAGCACACGTTCTCCGGGAGCAATGAACCTTTTGGAAACGGTGATTTCATTGCTTTCTTTTTTCGTAAATGAGTAGACCTTCTCCACGTAGATGTCTTCCGTCAGGGTCAGCGATTTCCGCTTGCGGGCGAAAATCAGCGGCACCGCAAGCTCCAGCGCGGTCATGATCCCGGGGGCGATCCCGGAGGATTCGATGGTGAGCACCTTCGTCACTTCTTCCCCGGCGAAACGGCGGGTGAACTCGCGGCCCACCTCGCGCATCAGGAAAGGGTCCATCTGGTGATTCAGAAAAGAATCCACCTTGAGCACACCCTGACCGAGAACAATGCCTTCATCCAGAACCTTTTGTCTGAGCAGCTTCATCCGTGCTCACTCCTTCTCTTCTGAAATGGACCCTGGCCCGGCTTTGATTTACAGTCCTGTTGGCTTCTGCGGCAGCAGGTTGCCGACAATTGACTTCAGATTGTGATCCTCTGTGCTGTTCTCTTTCCCGGTGTCGAAGCCCGTAATACGGATCTGCGAATACTTTTCACCCGGATTCACAGGCTTGAAGATCAGCTTCTCGCGGTCATCCAGCCGCACATCGAACTTCATGTCCTTGAACATGCTGATTAGCTCTTGTTCTCCGGGGGACTGATCCTCATCCAGAAACAGCAGGCCACGCAAATTCTTGACGCCTTCCGGATGCTCCACTTCAAAATGAACGATACATTCCATTTCTTCACCTCCCTGGCTTAATATTAGCTTCAGGCTACGGAGTGTTCCGCATGTTTATACACTTATTCTTGCTCTTCCGCTATTTCATCTGTTTGCTCCCGGCTATCCTGGTCATGCAGCACATATTTGCTGAAAATGCGGCTGTAGCGCTCACCGTACCACTTCGCAAGCTCAGGTCCCATGTCCTCCTCCAATTCGAAGAGCACCATTTCCTGTGCAAAGTGGTTCAGCAGCAGCTCCACAAGCACCGGATGCTCAGTGATGACCGCCTGCGCGGTGCCATCCTCATAACGCATGCCCAGCATGCACCAGGCCCGGTCGATGACAAAAGAAAACTTCCGTCCTCCGCTTCTGGGCGGCTTCCCGCCAAGCGGCGGCCATGCCGGATATGGAGCCGGAGCCGCGTTGCCGCCGTCAAAGGCCCACAGCAGCTTCACCCCGCGCTTCTCTGCTTGCGCAAGCTCGCTGCGCAGCAGTGAGGCTTCCTCCCGCCAAACATCGACTACTATTTCCTGCCCGGCCAGATTAAGCTGGCGAATCAGCGCCCCCAGCACATTGCGGTCGCCCTCCACATTGTAGAAGGACGGGCTGACCGGTCCGCCGCGCGGCATTTCACTCTCCATATATGCCAGCGAAGCCTGCACCCGGCCGGAAATCATTGTCGCCAGCTCCTCCGGGTCCAGCACGCTGTAGCGCGCCGGCTCCCCTTCACCGCATCTTACATATCCTTGCTGAGTCAAGCGCTGAAGCGCCGCATATACGTTAGATCTCGATACTCCGAGCTGTTTTGCCACTTCGTAGCCCGAAGCCTGGCCTTTGGTGGCCAGCTCGACCATGATTTTGGATTCCATCTCCGTGAAACCCAAATTGCGCAGATGCAGCAGCAACTGTTCCATCTATGTTGTCCCCCTAAGCTGACTGTAACTCCTGTCTAAATTTGCTCCGAGCCGCAGCGCGGGCACCACATCGAGCCCTTGGGCAGATCGGCCCGGCAGATCTGGCATTTCACAAGCTCGCGCACGCTGCCTCCCTCGCTGACCGCCGCCTCTTCCTCCGGCTCGGCAGCTCTCCAATCACGAATCCGGCGGTCCAGCTCAAGCTGTCTCTCGCGTTCGCGTTCCAGCTCATCGGCCTCGCGGCGTCCGCGTTCCTCCTCCTGGGCCGTTCCGAACTGCTCCGGGGGCAGCTCCTCCTTCACAGGCGGCTTCTCCGTGTATGATGCACGTTGAACGTGGCGCATTGCCAATTCCTTCTCGGCTTCTGTCAGTTCTTCCTCGCCGTAGTATTCATCCTCTTCCTCTTCATGTTTATGAACGATATGTACGTTCACTGCCGCCGCTTCTTTTCTCAGCGAGGGAGCCGGCTCCAGCTTGCGTCCGCAGTGCGGGCAGAAATTGGCTCCCAGGGTGACCACCTGCCCGCAGGCGCAGAGCTGTTCATTCTTCAGTTCGGCAATCCGTGCGCGCAGCCCGTCAATCTGTTCCTGAAGCTTGAAGCAGCCCCGTGAGAGCTCCACCATTTTGCCTTCGGCCACAGACATATCCCTGGAACGGTAGCCTTCATAGAAAAGCTTCCCCATCTTCATAAATTCAACTTCCATCTCGCGTTCAATATCGGAAATATGTCCGTTCAGCTTGCCGATTTCCACCGAGCTTTGCGCTTTTTCACTCACCCGGCTGGCACTGTCTTTGATGCGTTGCAATATATTCATTGTAGTTCCTCCTTCTCCAGAGTGAGAACAGGGCTGATCCGCAGCCCAAGTAATAGTTTGAGTTGCCCCTAAACGCTCCTTGCAGAAGCGTAAAACGTGCTTCTATCATACCAAAAGTCTCGATCAGATTCATTAATACATACTTTATGTGTGCTAATACGCTGCCACTCCTAAAATGTTTCTGTAAAATTAACTTGGACAAGCGGGAAGTCCCAGACTAATTTTGCTTCCAGGGCGGCACATGGGGTAAAATAAAGAAGCAATCAGTCACATATAACGACGAAAACCGGGAGAGTCTCAGTGGAAGAAAATGATAGTACACAAGTTACGCTGAATCAGTTGCAGGTACATGTCAAGGATTTGCAAAAATGGCAGATGGGCGAGGATTTCGCCAAACAGGGTGAAGATTTCAAAGCACTGCCGGCGCTCTACCGCCATGCTCTGAATGAGCTTGAGAATAAGATAGATATTATTAAGACAGAGTGGCAGGTTCGCGACGGCTTCAGTCCGATTGAGCATGTCAAGTCACGCATCAAGGAACCCAAGAGCATTCTGCAAAAGATGGAGCGCAAGGGCCATGAGTTCACCATAGAGAATATGGAGCAGCACATTCATGATATCGCAGGCATGCGTATCGTCTGTGCTTTTGTGAAGGATATTTACCGTCTGGTCGATCATCTGTGCGTACGCGAAGACATCCGGGTACTGGAGATCAAGGACTATATCGCCAACCCCAAGCCTAACGGCTATCAAAGTCTGCATGTTATTGTAGCCATTCCGCTAGTGCTGCTCGAAGGAACCCGCTGGGTGAAGGCGGAGATTCAGCTACGTACACTTGCAATGGATTTCTGGGCCAGCATGGAGCATATTCTCTATTATAAATTCGACAAACAACTGCCGCCGCATGTTGCCGAAGAATTGAAGGAAGCCGCCCGCGCCGCCGATGAGCTGGATCAGAAGATGCTCCGCCTGCGCCGTGAAATTCTGGAGCTGACCGAAGGACCCGCCAAGGAATAATCGCTTCAAAAGGTCTTATAACGTCTAAAAGGGCAGTATATGAACATTGGTTAGCCCGTTCATATGCTGCCCTTCATACTACATGCGCTCACTCACCGTGAGAACTATTTCGCGCCCAGGAGCATAGCAAGCAAGAGAAGTTGCTAAAATGGCTGAGCAGCGGTCTGCTTCCCCCAAAAAAGCCGCAGCCCCCATTCAGCTTTACTCTTTCACTTTACAGCTTGCTCAAACCAGCAGCCCGGCTGGCAGCCGCCTCAGCTACACGCCGCATGATGAGCGTCAGCCCTTCAGTGGCTCCCGGTGTCTGAGGCAGCAGGGCCGGCCAATTCTCCGCAGGCTCCGCTACCACCGGGGACACCGGGAACGGCCGGGCAGCGATCTCATGAAACAGCGGCCCCGGCTGGTGAAGCGAGCCTTCGGCGGCGGCCTCCGCCAGCCATTCTCCCGCGGACACCGCAGGTCCCTTGCGCTCCAGGCGGGCCAGCTCTGCCGCCAGCGCACCGCTGGCCGGTTTGCCTGCACCAGCCTCCGGGGCCTCTTCTTCGGCCCACAGGCCAAATACTCCGGCCAGCAGCTCCTCTTTGTCCAGGCCGCGCAGCGACAATGCCAGCAGCGGCTCTTCGGATAGCTGCTGCTTGATCAGCTCCTGCAGCTCTGCCCGGGTTGCTGTTCCCTCTCCCTGCTCATAGACCGCAGCTTCCAGCTCCGCCGCAACAGGCAGCAGCCCTAACCCCGAAAGCCTGTCAGGCAGCCTGCCTTGCAGCAGCTCGTATAGCTCTCCCGGATGTGCAGCAAGCTCCTGCAGCACCTTATTCTTCCGCTCAGCCGGCCATAGCGGAACTTCCAGAGTGAGAGCATACGCTGCTTCGCTGTCCCGGGCAGCAGCGCCCGCCGTCTGCCTGGCCTGCATTTCCGCAGACCGTCCCGCTCCCTGAAACCCCTTAGCCCGCAGCCTTCCGGGCAGAATCTCCAGCCACAGCTTAAGTGGTCCGCTCATTGTTCGCTCCTCCTTTGTACTGGTCATTTCCGGCTACATCCAGTCCTGGCCCTGCAGCTCAACCAGCTCCTGCAGCTCATGATTGGACATTTCGGTCAGCCAGTGCTCACCGGAGCCAACGACCTGCTCCGACAGACTTTTTTTGCGTTCAATCAGTTCATCAATCCGCTCTTCCAGCGTTCCTTGGCAGATCAGCTTATGCACCTGCACATTTCTGTGCTGGCCGATACGAAAAGCCCGGTCGGTCGCCTGATTCTCCACCGCCGGATTCCACCAGCGGTCATAGTGCAGCACATGGTTGGCCCGGGTGAGATTCAGGCCCACGCCCCCGGCCTTCAGCGAAAGCACGAAGAAGGAAGCGCCCTCCCCTTCCTGAAAAGCATGCACCATCTCGTCACGCTCCCGCTTGGAAACTCCGCCGTGCAGGAACAGCGGCGCTTTGCCGTACCTTCTTGCCAGCCGGCTGACCAGCAGCTCGCCCATCGCCACATACTGGGTAAAAATGAGTGCAGATTCCCCAAGCTCGTTGATGCTGTCCAGCAGCTCGAACATCACTTCCATTTTGCCGGACTGCTCAGTGCGCAGACTTCGCCCTTCATCCTTGCGGAACAACTGGGGATGATCGCAAATCTGCTTCAGCTTGGTCAGGGAGGACAAGACCAGTCCCCGGCGGGCCATGCCCGACCGCTCACCGATCACGCCGAGCATTTCATTAACCACACCCTGATACAGCGCTGCCTGCGTTTCAGTCAGCGTGCAATACGATTTCAGCTCCAGCTTCTCGGGAAGATCCTTGGAGATGTCCGGGTCGCTCTTCAGCCGCCGCAGCAGGAAAGGCGAAACAAGCCGATGCAGCTCCCGCAGCCGCTCTCCGCCCTCCCCGGAGACATAACGCTGGCGGAAAGAATGATACGTCCCCAGATACCCCGGGTTCAGGAAATGAAAAATCGACCAAAGCTCACCCAGTCTGTTCTCCACCGGGGTGCCCGTCATGGCAATGCGGTTCGGCGCCGTCAGCTTCATCACGCTCTGCGCCTGCTTGGTGCGGTGATTCTTGATGTACTGCGCCTCATCCAGCACGACGGTTGACCAGCGAACACTCGCCAGATCCTCACTGTCTCTGCCTGCCAGGTGATAGGTGGTCAATACGATCTCATGGCTGGCGGCAAGCTCGGCGAAGCCTGCTCCGCGCACCCGCCGCCCTCCGTGATGGATGTGCAGGCTAAGCGAAGGTGCGAAGCGCTGCAGCTCCCGCTGCCAGTTCCCCAGAAGCGAGGTCGGGCAGAGAATCAGCACCGGCTCGCGCTTCTCATCAGGCGGGGCATTCAGGGCGCGGTCCAGCAGGCAGGTAATCACCTGCACGGTTTTACCCAGCCCCATATCATCGGCCAGACAGACGCCGAACCCCAGCCCGCTCAGCGAAGCCAGCCATTGATACCCGCGCTCCTGATAGGGTCTCAGCGTCCCATGCAGAGCATCCGGCACCGGACGCAGCGGGAGGTTCCGCAGCACATCGCCTTCCATAAGCGATGCGAGCAGGCCGGAGGTTTCCATCCCGGTGACCGACATCCCTTTCCACAGACGCTCGTCGCCATCTTCGGCCTCAAGCCTCATCCAATCCGCCGCCGTCATTTCTCCGCTTTCATTCCGTTTCATATATCTGAGCACCTGGCGGATTTCCTTGGGATCAATCTCAATCCATTCCCCGCGGAACCGTACAAAGGGCACGCCAGCTTCCACCAAAGCGCTTAGTTCCTCTTCACTGATGTCCGAATCTCCCAGCGATGCCTCGATGCGGAAGGAGATCAACTGCTCCAGGCCAAGCGCTGCCTGGGCAGGACCGTCTATCCCGCCGGCGGGCGGCTGCATCTTCATCTTCATGCCGACCCGCCGCCGGCCATCGCGGCTCCAGCGTGAAGGCATCTGCACCGTGATTCCCCGTTCGCGCAGCGGCTGCACGCTCTCCTTCAGGAAGAAATAGAGCCGCTCCGGCGCAAGCTCTACACCGCTGGGAGCCGGTACGGTGAGCGCGCGCTGGATATCCGGCGATATTCTGCCTGCCCGGCCCAGTGCGGCAAGCAACTGCTGCTGGATGTTGCGGTAGCGCTTGCCCCAGAGCGTGAATTCCCGTTCCCGGCTGCTCCAGATTGCCGCTGCCGGAAGCCAGAATTCCCCCTCCTCGCGGCTCTCCACCCAGAAGGATAGCCGCCACTCTTCACTCTCGTCCGCCGGCGGCTCCAGACGCAGGCCAAGACCGAGCTGGCCGCTGCGCGCCTCCTCCGTCTCCGTATGCGGCACTTCATTGCCCGCTGTCCCGTTCACTGCGCTCAGAAGCTCCGCCACCTCTGCGGGAGTCCCCTGAACCGGGATATCGCGGCTGCCCGTGAGCAGGCTGTTCCACCACAGCTCCGTAAGCGGTGAATAACCGCGCCGGTAATTCGCCTTATACGGCGCGAGCTTCCCCTCATTCTCCGCCACGACCCGCTTGATCTCCGCAGTCAATACCGCCTGCAGAAAAGAATACAGCACATAAGCGCCGGCATCCTCGCGTGAGGACAAATCACCTTCCTCGGCCACATGAGCACCCAGCGCAAGCACCGGCATGGATGCCGCCATCTGCAGGAACAGCTCTTTATCCGCCTCTTGCCGAAAAGCCGGGGACCAGACGGCAGCGGCTGCCTGCTCGCCTCCGCGCCGGCGCGAGCCTGCCTTCCGCGGCGGCAGGGCTCCGGGCACAATGCCGCCCGTGCCCATCAGCTCCAGCGCGAAACGGGCCGCTGCCGCCCAATAGCGCAGCTCCCCGCCCGGCTCAAGTCCCTGGCTGCGGCAAAGCTGCTCATCCCAGCCGAGCAGCATTTCGAACGCATCCTTCGGCGACAGGGCCAGCCCTTCAAGCGTGCGTCCCGGCACGCCCCGCCGCGTCGCCTTTCCTTCTACAGAGGCGGCGACCGGATATTTCACTTCCGTAAGCCGCAGCGCAGCACCTGCAAAAGGACGCCAGCCGCTCCGAAGCTCCAGCCGCTTGACTACACGCGTCCATGCATCCACCTTCGGCTCTGAAGTTTCACCGGAGAAGCAGAACAACACGTCCCCTAACCATATAGCATACAGATGCTTAATCATTGATGATCTCCCATAACGTTTTTTTCTTCATCCCTTCATCTTATACGAAAAAGCCCATATTTAAAAACCTTTCTGCAATTTTTCTGCAGATGATCTGCAAAAAAGCGACAAATGCAGGATTCCGCACAAAGCGCCGGGCAGCACAAAACAACGGCATTTCTGCCGTTGTTTCCACGCAAACCGCCCGCCGAGGCCTCAACAACGGCAGTTCTGCCGTTATTCCCGCCCATACCCCCCGGCGTCCTCTCAACAACGGCATTTCTGCCGTTATTCCCGCCCATACCCCCCGGCGGCCTCTCAACAACGGCAGTTCTGCCGTTATTCCCGCCCATCCCCCCCGGCGTCCTCTCAACAACGGCACTTCTGCCGTTATTTCCACACAAACTCCCCGGGGACCTCTCAACAACGGCACTTCTGCCGTTATTCCCGCGCAAGCTCCCGGCCACGCCCCCAAAGCCTCCTAACAGGAAACAGACCACCCCTTCGTGGTGGCCCTTCACTCTAGAACACATCAAGCTCTCCCGCAAGTGCAATATGAAGCTGTTCCCTCTGCTGCCTCTCTCCACATGAATCCGAAGTCTGCATTTCCAAGCATCGGCTGCAACTGCTGCCAATCTCCTGCTACAGCCCCGCCGCATAAATCTGCAGCTCCCCGCCTTCCGGAGCATCGGCCACCTGAATAATAACCGCCCCATTTCTGCCGTTATAGGCCCAGCCGGGGCACCCTTTTTCAAGCTGCTCCTGGCTAATCTCGGTAAGCCCCTCCACGGCAGCAGCCGTAAAAAACGGATAACAGAGAGTGAACCGCAGCGATTCTCTGCGCGGAACGTATTCACGCACGGTATAGGACCAGCTCAGCCGCAATCTGCCCTCTTCCCCGGCGGCCTGCACACTGATTTCCGCATAATGCCCTTTCTTGTAGCTGAAGCTGTGTCCATCATCCTCATAGAGGGTGCAAGCAGCAGAGAACCCGCTTCGCGCCTCCGCTCCGTACAGATGAAATATTAACGTTTCTTCCGTATCCTCTAATGCATACTGCTTCAGAGGGCCTTCGGCGACGAAAGTCCCCGCCTTGACATACATCGGCATAATCCGCAGCGGTGCAGCGGCCAGAATGTAGCGTCCGCCCTCATGCACCTCTCCGTCCCAGTAATCAATCCAGCGTCCCTCCGGCAAATACACGCAGCGGTGGTCCGTATCGGGGCGGTAGACGGGGGCGATCAGCACATTTTCCCCCAGCAGGAACTGGTCGCACAGATTGGTCACATGCGGGTCGCGCGGGTATTCCAGAACAAGCGGGCGGATCACAGGCAAGCCGCTCATCTCCGCTTCATGGAACAGGTTGTATAAATGCGGCATCCAGCGGTAGCGCAGGCCGATGAATTCCCGCAGAATCCCCTCCACCTCTTCCCCGAACGACCACGGCTCCTGGCGCAGCGTGCCAATGGAGGAATGATTGCGGCAATACGGGAAAAATACGCCCATTTGCGTCCAGCGCACCAGCAGCTGCGCGGAGGTATGGTGGGCGAACCCACCGATATCAGGCCCGGAGAAGGCCAGTCCCGACAAGCCCATGTTCAGCACCATCGGCATCGCCATCGCCATATGCTCCCAGAAGCTGCGGTTGTCCCCCGTCCACACTGCGGCATAACGCTGGATGCCGGCATATCCGGCCCGGGTCAGCACAAAAGGACGCTCGCCGCCCATATGCCCCATCATCCCCTCATACGTGGCCTTCGACATCATCATCCCGTACAGATTGTGATACTCTTCATGCGTTAGAAGCCGCCCGTTCCCCGAATGCATCACATCGAGATCCATGGTCTTCGACTCATTGAATACGGCTGGCTCGTTCATATCATTCCAGATGCCCTGAATGCCAAGATCCGTATAGTACTTGTGCAGATCTCCCCACCATTCGGCAGTCCGGCTGTCGCTGAAATCCGGGAATGCACTGGTGCCCGGCCACACCTCGCCAAAGAAAATATCGCCCTCCAGACGGCGGCAAAAATGCTTTCCCAGCACCCCCTGCTTATATACCTCAAATTGGGGGTCCTTTTTAACGCCAGGGTCTACAATCGGCACAATCCGCACACCCAGCTCGCCAAGCTCGGCAATCATTTTGTCAGGCTCAGGAAAATTGACCGGATCAAAAGTGAACACCCGGTACTCATCCATATAGTGGATGTCCAGATAAATAACATCGCAGGGAATTTTTTTCTCCCGGAATGTCCGTGCAAGCTCCAACACCTCCTGCTGATTCATATAGCTGTAGCGCGACTGGTGATAGCCGATGGCCCACTTGGGCGGAAGCGCAATCCGTCCGGTCAGCGAGGTGTATTTTTTGACTACATCCTTCATGTCAGGCCCGTTGATGAAATAGATATCATAAGCCATGGTAGAGCAGCCGATGGTAAACGCAACCCCATGCGAGCGCATATCAAAATCACTCCGGCCCGGATTATCCAGAAACAAGCCATACGACAGGCCGCCGTGCATATGAATCAGCAGTGGTATCGACTCATAGAGCGCTTCGATTTCCGGCAGATGGGGTGCAAATACGTCCGTATTCCAGTTCGTATAACGCTCCCCGCGTTTATCCAGGAAGCTCGCTTTCTCTCCAAGTCCGTAAAAATGCGAATCCGGCTGCATATCATATTCAGCATGGCTCGCGCCGCGCGGATTCGAGCTCATCAGATTCTGCTGCATGATGATCGTGCCGTCCAATTTCTCCACCCGGAGCAGAAACGTGGTTTTCTCAATAATCAGCCGGATGACACCGGTCGTAAAGATCAACCGATTCTCAGTTTCCTCCACCGGAAACAAATGCGGAATGCAGCTTTCCGCCAGCACCGCTTCCGTCGTCGTCAAATCAGGCGCCCGGTCCCGAAACACCTTCATCCGAAACATATCATCGCTCAAAAAAACAAAAACAATCCCCCCGCGCTCCCCGCGGCAAATATAGCTATTCTCCGAGCATTCCCAGGAAACCAGGCTGCCGGTTGTGCTCCAGGTCTCCTTCATCACGAGCGGACCTATTTTCTCGGGGCGTATCGCCTCACTGCTCTCCATTGCTCGCTTTCCCCCTTCGTCTGTTGCGGCCTGCTAATACTTACATTTTGCCCAGAGAGCCCGGAGTGCTATCCGCAAAATACCCCCACAAAGTGGAGCTTCCGCTTCGATGCCGATTCAGGTACTTTGCGGGGCCCCGAGCCACAAAAAAAAGGCTGCCCTGAGCTATGCAATAGCCGGACAACCTTCTTGTTCCACAGTTTATTCACTTCACAGCACTCCGCAGAATAAAGGGCTTATTTCTTGCGTGCCACCGCTTCAATCTCTACAAGTCCGTCTTTGGGCAGACGAGCAACCTCAACAGCGCTGCGGGCAGGATAAGGTTCGGTAAAGAAAGTGCTGTACACCTCGTTTACTGCCGCGAAATCGTTCATATCCTTCAGATAGACCGTCGTCTTCACAACATGCTCAAGGGATGCTCCAGCCTCTTCAAGGATTGCTTTCACATTGCTAAGCGATTGGCGCGCCTGCTCCTCCACACCCTCAGCCAGTGCTCCTGTCTCCGGGTTCAGTCCCAGTTGACCTGAAGTATATACCCAGTTCCCGGCGATGATCGCCTGGCTGTAGGGGCCGATGGCTCCGGGTGCTTTTGCGGTTGCTACCTGTTTTTTACTCATAATCTGTTCCTCCTGTTTTGCTGTACACATTCCTTTATGTACATATGATTTATGTCTCAATTGTACGTCCTGAGCTCCGTGTAACGCAAACCTGTGCCATCAGCTTCTTCCAATCACATGGATAACGTCATTGGTGTAGACATGCACACCACGGGTTTCAGCCAGAGCAATGTTCATCATGGCTCTAGCCACTGTAGCACCGGGAACCGCCCGGTACTTGGCCGCTTTGCCGATCATGGCGAAATCCAGCGCCTTCATCAGCACTGAAGCCGCCTGTTCGCCCATCCTGTGCTCCTCACGTTCGCCAAGCAGCAGGGAGGGGCGGAACAGATGCAGTCCCTGAAAGCCGGAAGCCATCAGCCCCTCCTCCACCTTACCTTTAGTCCGGGAGTAGAAGTTACGTGATTTGGCGCTGGCTCCCATAGAAGAGACTGCCAGAAACTGCTTCACACCACAGGCTTTGGCCAGCTCGGCAGCGGCAAGCGGATATTCCAGATCGACGCGCTCGAATTGCGCCTGTGTGCCGGCTTTCTTGATCGTTGTCCCGAGACAGCAAAAGACGGCCGAGACTCCTGCAAACTGCTCCTTATTTTGCCCAAGCTGCTCCCAATCAATGATAATTTCCTTCAGCTTGGGATGCTGGAGCTTCAGCGGACGGCGGACCAGCACACGAACCTCATCCCACGCCCCTTCATTCAGCAGATCCTCCGTCAGCGCACGGCCTATCAGGCCTGTTGCCCCTAGAACTACGGCGATTCTAGTCATTGACCTGTCTCCTTTTATTAGTCGTCCCTGAGAATTCGGCGGCCCAGCAGCAGCGCCAAGGCAAGCATAAGTACCCCAACGACAAGCTGCATGCCATACACCTGTGTCCAGTGCGGCCACTCTTTAATCCATTCGTAGATTTTCCCGCCGATAAGCGGGCCGAAAAATGCCGCAAGCCCCGTCAGCGCCGCATACATCGCCATGTACATCGGGCGTTCCTTCTTCGGCGTATCTCCAATAATGAAATTGAAGGCCAACTGGTTAAAGCCCCCAACCCCCATGCCAAAAATAATATGAGCGGCAAACAGAACCGGCAGCATCGGCAGCACGGAGAGCAATCCCCAGAAAAGCGAGGATAAGGCGATGATCGGCAGCGTCCAGAGCAGCAGTCTTTTATTGCTGTATCTCGCGTTCAGATTGCCCCACACATAGAAGCTTAACATCATAAAGATTGTCTGGGACACGTTCAGCAGAGATAACGTCTCATAATTGATGTGCAGGAGCTGCAGCATGACATAAGAGTACAGCGGTACGCTCAAGTTCTGCAGCAGCAGCCAGGCCGACAGAAACAGCGTAGACTTCATAAACAGCTTGTCGTGAAGCGGTTTCTTAAGCATTGGCAGAAAATCCTTCTCGTCCGATTTCTCAAAGGGCACATCCGGATAGAAGAAGAATACGGCAACATTCGATAAAGCGAAAATCCATACTACAATATACAGAATCAAAAACCCGTGTCCCCCGGGATAACGGTCAAGCACAACGCCGCCGCCATACATGACCAAAGATCCCAGAGCATTCAGGAGTGTATTGCGGATTCCAAAATAACGGCCTCTCACCCGCGCGGGAACCAGGTCGCTGATCACTGAGTTCCACAGCATACCACCCGCCGTATTGACAATAAAAGCAATCGTATACAAAACGATAAATGCGGTGACCCAGTACTCTTTCGGGAAAATAAACGGTATCAGCCCGGTGGAGCTCCACAGCACCCTGTGCAGGCCGATAAACGTTACCATAGCCCATTTACGGCTAGGCAGCTTCTGGATCAGAAAAGCTACGCCAATTTGCGCTACATTAACCAGAGTGGTAAGCGCGAGTACAAAACCGATCTGGCTGGAGCTGGCTCCTAAATACAGCAGAAAGCCGGTCAGAAACTGCCCTTGAAGCAGCACCTGAAATATCGTTGACGGGATCCCCTCAAACGTTGCAATCTCCAGATTCTTACGATGTACCGAGGCTTTGCGGACGGCCTTGGGACGGGCAACGCGCTGCCTGTTTCTTATGATGTTCATAGGGGTATAAGATCTCCTTTGATGCGGCTTTGGCTTCATTCTACCCGACAGCAGTCTCCTGTCAATACGCCAAAATCACAAATAAAATTGGAGCTTCACACCGCCTCATGACCGGATGCCTGCAGGGGTAAATATAGTGAAAACAGGCTTCCCTGATCCTCCCCGCTGGATAAAGTAATAAATCCGCCAAGCAGCTTGGCCAGATCATTGCTGATGGACAGACCAAGCCCCGTCCCGCCGTACTTGCGGCTGATGGTGCTGTCCGCCTGCTGAAAGGACTCAAAGATCACCGCATGCTTCTCGGCGGCAATTCCGATGCCGCTATCCTGCACGTCAAAAACAATCCAGCGCTGCAGAACCTCGGCTTCTTTACGCTCTGCAGTGCGCACATTTAATGAAACAAACCCGTTCATAGTAAATTTAAAGGCATTGGAGAGCAAATTGCGGAGAATTTGCTGCACCCGCTGAGGATCGGAATGAATGATCTCAGGCACATTGTCCTCCAGCGCAATGCTGAAATCCAGCCCCTTCTGTTTGGCTACCACATTGAACTGCTGTGCCAGCAGATCAGGTATCTCGCTGACACTCAGCTCCTCATGAACCACATCCAGCTTGCCTGCCTCCACCTTGGACAGATCGAGAATATCATTAATCAGCGACAGCAGATCGCTGCCCGAACGGTGGATTATGCCTCCATACTCTGTGGTTTCCTCGCTGCTCAGGCCATCATTTTCTTCAATAATCTGGGATAAGTTAATAATGCTGTTCAGCGGCGTTCTCAGCTCATGCGACATATTGGCCAGGAACTCTGATTTGAAATGGGACGCCAGCATAAGCTGCTTCGCCCGCTCCTCAAGTGCGATCTTATTCTTATGCAGCTCCTCCGCCTGTGCGGACAGCAGCTCATTCGCCCTGACAACCTGTCCGTTACGCTGCAGGTCCAGTTGAAAATCACGGATAATAAGCGCAAACAATATGCTGAGAATCACCCCTGACGGGAGAGTCGTCGGCAGAATCTTCATTATGTAAGCCTGATCAGGTATCACGCCAAACACAAGGATATTCACCGCGTTCATCAAATTCACAACCAGAATGACAACGAGCCCTTTGCTTACTACCGAAGCAGGCGAGCGGCGCATCCATAAGCTGAGTCCGGCGCATACAAAGCCCAGAATTGATAAATTAAGCACTCCGGCAACAGCCGCTTCGTTGATCCCGAAGGTAAGCCGGGTCAGCCCTGTGCCGACTCCGATCAATATAAGAATAAAAGGCTGAGAGAGCGCTAGAGTGGAGATAATTAGCGGCACAAAACGCAAATCAAAGATTACATGCTCGTCCAGCCTGTATCCGAAACAAGAACTTATCCATCCGCCGAAGATTGCCAGCAGCACCCAGCTCGCCTTTTTTACCGGTGCAGGTGCATACGTAAGAGTATATTTGTATATTAAATTCGCCAGATAAGCGACAGTTATAAGTAAGGCAGAATTCATAAGAAAAATCTTCAGATATTCCATAGCATTCCTCCGATAAAGATTACAAAATTGTAACACTCATTATTCATAGTATCATAACAGTAGAATGAATTCATGGAATCACAGTCCTATTTGCTATATATCGGAAATAGGACTAATCGGCATTATGCGAACTGATTTCATAAGGACAAAGTCATTTTTTGTCACATAATAGTCTTCTAAATATCTTCTAAATATATATCCAAATATTTTAAAATTTGATATAATTCAAGTGTTAATAAAATTCTTCATGGATAAGTGATTATTTTCACATGACTATTGTCCCACTTGTGCTAGAATGCCATCGAAGAAGAAACGGATTTATTAAATTTTTTCTTATCACTGGCCGATATATGTCATGTAGCTGCTACAAAAAGGGTCTTTAGTCGGATTCAAAAGTGATATATGTCATTTATAAAGTGATTTTTATCACTTCCAATTACTATTAAAATGTTTTACATTTTAATATATATATTTTAAACTATTTTTTTGGAGGTCAACCTAAAATGAAAAAAGCTTCTGTAATCTTGTCGAGCGCTCTGGTACTCGGTACGTTGCTCGCTGGATGCGGCAACAACAATTCTAACAATGCTGCTGCAACCAATGCCCCTGCTGAATCCGCAGCACCTGCCGCAACTACTGCACCTGCAAGCAACTCCGGCACTGCTGAAGCAGGCAAGTATCAAGACGGAACATATTACGGCACAGCTCCTGCTGATGAAAAAACCGGCTGGGAATCCTTCGTGATCCTGACTGTTGAAGGCGGAAAAATCACTAAAGCGGATTGGGATGCTTTCAACGTTAAAAGCGCTGGCGACCTGAAGAAAAAAGTTTCTGAAGACGGTAAATACGGTCTGGTATCCAAAGGTGGCGGCCAAGCCGAATGGCATGAGCAAGCTGCTAAAGCTGAAGCCTTTTTGGTTGAAAAACAAGATCCTGCAGCAGTTGTAGTAAATGGCGAAGGCAAAACTGATGCCATCTCCGGTGTTTCCGTAGGCGTTAGTGATTTCGTTACTGCAACTCAAGCCGCTCTGGCAGCAGGCCCTGTACAAGCTGGTCCTTACAAGGATGGCGGATACACTGCTGAAGGCGAAATGGACAAAGAATCCGGCTGGAAATCCACTGTTGCTCTGACTGTTGCGGGCGGTAATATCGTAGCTGCTAACTTCAGCGGCGTGAATGCTGCCGGCGACGACAAGAAACAATACTCCATAGATGGCAAATACGGCATGAAAGCCGGCGGAGCTTCTGCTGAATGGCACGAAGAAATCGCACTTGCCGAGAAATACTTCCTTGACAACAAAGGTGCCGCTCCAACTCTGGATAAAGAAGGTAAAACTGACGCTATTTCCGGCGTATCCATCCACGTTGGCGAATACTTTTCACTGGCAGAAAAAGCCCTCGAAGGCGCGAAATAACATTCGCTATCCTTTTGCAGCTAATCAGACGAATGAGGTGAGTTTCTCTTGAAGAAAATAGTCATTTTGGGTGGCGGCTACGGCGGCGTACTCACGGCTAAGAAACTGGCAAAGAAGTATAAGAACAACAAAGATGTAGAAATTAAACTGATCGACCGTAATCCTTATCACACTCTTTTGACTGAGCTGCATGAGGTTTCAGCGAACCGTGCGCCTGAGGATTCAATCAAAGTTGATTTGAAGAAAATTTTTGCAGGTCTCAAAGTGGATGTTGTTCTGGATGAAATCAGCAACATTGATTTTAAAGGTAAGAAGCTGAAATCTGACAAAGCCACTTATGCTTACGATTACCTGGTAATCGGCACAGGCAGCAAACCAACGTTCTTCGGAATTCCGGGAGCTGAAGAGAATACCTTCTCCTTCTGGTCCTACGACGACGCGGTTGCACTCAAACGCCAAATCCGCGACATGTATACTCAAGCGGCCAAAGAAAAGAATCCTGCTGTACGCCGCGCAATGCTGACCTTCGTCATCATCGGTGCCGGCTTCACAGGCGTCGAGCTGGTTGGGGAAATGGCCGAGCAACGCGACGAGCTGTGCAGAGAATTCTTCATTGATCCGTCCGAGGTTCGCCTGATCGTGGCCGATATGGCTCCGAAGATTCTGCCAATCCTCCCGGATAAGCTGATTCAGAAGGCTGAAGCCCGTCTGCGCAAGCTGAAGGTAGAAATCGTGACCGGTGCCAAGATCACCGAAGTTGGCGATGGCAGCGTAGCTCTCGGCGAGAAGAACATCGTCGATGCCAAGACTATTGTCTGGACCGCCGGTGTCGAAGGCTCCGAACTTGTCGGCGGCCTTGAAGTACAACAGCAAGGACGCAAACGGATTGTTACAGATGAGCATCTGGAAAGTGTTGACCATAAGAACGTATACGTTGTTGGGGACAACATCTTCTATATTCCTGAAGGCGAGACCCGTCCGGTTCCGCAGATGGTTGAAAATGCTGAACAGGCCGCTCCAGTCATTGCGAACAACATCGCCGCAGATATCAGCGGTACTGCCAAAAAAGCCTACAAACCAGGCTTCCACGGTACGATGGTCTCCATCGGCAGCCGTTATGGCGTTGCCAACGTAGGTCTTCCAGGCAAGCTCTTTATGCTTACCGGATTCCTGGCTATGCTGTCCAAGCATTTTATCAATATGTTCTACCTGTCACAGGTAGCTGGCTTCAACAAAGTATGGACTTATATGATGCACGAGTTCTTCCATGTAGAGAACCGCAAGAGCTTTGTGGGCGGCTACTTCTCCAAACGCTCGCCGAACTTCTGGCTGGTACCGCTCCGTATGCTTCTCGGTGGTATGTGGTTATATGAAGGTATAGATAAGCTGAGAAAGATCTGGGTTGATCCAAATAAAATCTTCCTGATCCCTGCTGCTCCATTTGCAACAGATGCTGCTTCGTCAGCCAGTGTTGCCGTGGATGCCGTTAAAACAACGGTAGATGCACAGTCCGCAGCTTCGGCGGTTTCCACTGCCAAAGAAGCCGTATCGGCTTTGCCGGTTCCAGGCTTTGTCTATGACATTACGAACTGGTTCATGGATTTGATGTTCTACAACAACGACGGAAGTTATACCTTCCTGGCAAAATGGTTCCAAATCGGTATGGTCTGTGCCGAAATCGTCTTTGGTGTTATGCTTATCGTAGGTCTGTTCACAGCACTTTCTTCCCTAGCGACCATAGCTATGGCCGTGATGATCTGGTCGACCAAGATGGCAGCTACCGAAATGCTCTGGTACGTTGGGGCGGCTATCGCCTGCATCGGCGGATCGGGCAGCGTATTCGGTCTCGACTACTACGTTCTTCCTTGGCTCAAAAAGCAGTGGAAACGAATCCCGCTCGTGCGTCGATGGTATCTATTCACCGACTGACGATTCAGCGATTCACAGTCTGTACACCATATAATTTATAATAGCAGTGACTTATGTGTTTTTTATGTTGCTGCAACTGAATATGTTATTCTTAAGAGTAATGTGTCCCTAGGACACATTACTCTCCTTGTTTACCAAGGTGATTTAGCTGCGTTTTGTTTTGAATAATGGTTTTGTAGGGATAATCAAGACTATGGTTTCTTCCGGCAAAACCGACAAGAAGGAGAGAATCTTGTGAACAGAAAACTCATTGAAGATACCTTCCGGCGGCTTGAGGCTGAAATGTCACCCATCGCCGGAATTCAGTTGCATCTCTCTCCGGCAGAATGTGAGCAATTGCTCCCGGTACTGGAACGCCATGATCTGGAATATGAACGCAAAATCCATTTGCTTGGTATTTATACCATTCTTACCGTGGCGGCTGGACGCCATATGGAATGTGTCCCACATCATCCTGACCTGACCCGTAACATTTTGGATGGAGATTATTTATATAGCTTTTATCTGCAGTTTGCGGTGAAATGCCGTGAGCTGGACCTGGTTGCCTATTTGGCACCCTCAATTAAAAAATTGCAAATCGCGCGGTCAAATGGAGACTTCTCGGAACAAAACCCGGCGGCTGGGATTGAACAGTTCCTGATTCAAGAGCGCAGGCAGCGAAGCCGCACAAGCAAAGCCATTTGACAGGTGGGAACCATACAATGAAGCTCCATGAAGCCTTGAATATAGACCTGAATGAAATTAACCTTGAAATTCAAAATCTTGTGGCCCGTGATAAGGACGTACCCAAAAAGTCGCAGCTCGCGCAGAGTATTCTGGAATTGACCGGCTCCGGCGGCAAACGTCTCCGTCCGCTCATGGTCATCGTTGGCAGCCGTTTCGGGCGCAAGCCCTCAAGCCGCCGAACTCTGCAATTGTCCGCTGCTGCTGAATTTATTCATGTGGCCTCATTAATTCATGATGATATTATTGACGATGCCGAGCTGCGTCGGGGCGCTCCGGCCTTGCACACCAAGACCGGCGTCTTATCGGCTGTACATATCGGCAACTATATGTCTGCCCGTATCATTGAGCTGCTCAGTAAATACACCGGAGATAAAAACCGCTACGTTCACGATTTATCCTCTGTAGCTACCGCCCAGCTATGTCTTGGTGAATACCAGCAAATGGAGCATGCCTACGACTACAACCTTTCATTTGAGCAATATCTGGAGAAATCACGCAACAAAACAGCAATGCTGATGGCCACCTGCCTGCGGGTAGGCGCACTTTCCACCGAAAGCACAGAGGAAACTGCTAATCTGCTTTATGCTTTTGGTGAGGCGCTTGGTATGTCCTTTCAGATCCAGGATGATCTCCTGGACTTCACCCAGTCTGCCGATGTGCTCGGTAAGCCCGCCGGCAGCGACCTGCGTCATGGCCAGGTTACACTCCCTGTTCTGTTTGCCCTGCAGGACCCCGAGCTGGCTCCAGCCATCCGCACAATCGGTCCCTCCTCCTCCGATGAAGAGGTTGCCCATGTACTGAGTCTGATCAACCGCAGCGATGCTCTGACCCGTACCGAAAGCGTCAGCCAGGACTATCTCGACCAGGCAGCCGGCATTATTGAGCAGTTGTCCAGCTACCCGGCACATACCGACCTGGAGACACTGCTGCAGTATTTCGCCGGGCGTGACCGGTAGGGCTGTTCTAACTGCGGGGATTGTACCTATTGAGCGCAGCCGGAGATAACCAGCTGCTGGTCCGTCAACCGTCTAACTTGCCTACCGACTAGCGGGACTATCAGCGGCTACCGTCTGCCGACCAACTAGCAGGCCTCTCAACAGTCTACCGTCGCCGACCGACTAGCAGGCCTCTCAGCAGCCTGCCGTCACCGACCAATTAGTAGGCCTCTCAACAGCCTGCCGTCGACAATCGACTAACGGACCTGTTATCGGCCTACCGTCTGCCGACCGAGTGGAAAAAGTATAACTAATTTTTGTCTTCGCCCTCCTATTACAGCTTAAGTTGGAAAAAGTACAACTAATTCAGTCAAAACGGCCGCCAAACGCCGAATTCCACTGAATTAAGTGGACGAATTCCCACTAAAGTCCGCTGTGGCAGGCATTTGAGGAAATTAGTGGACAAATTCCACTTTGCAGCAGATCCAATGGACCTTTCATTTCTCTTATATTTTGTTAGCCTCCGCGTTACCCTTGATAACGCGATAAGACGCAAAAAAGCTCCCATTCAGGAGCTTTTTTGCGTCTTTAAGTAAATTACCGGTGCTAAACTACCGAACGCAGCAAAGCGCCCGTGAGTGAGTTTAGCTATGGTATTTGCTTGTTTTGCTTTTTGGTTTTTCGCTTTTTCGCTTTGAAGCACTCCCCGCCAGGAAAGCCGCGAAGCCAGCTTTCCACGCCTCCTGCCCCGCCCAGCTGGGCAGGCATGTTGTCTTTTTGTTGTTAGCTAGGCAGGTTAGGACGGAACGGAGGGGAATTTTGGAACTGTAGGAGCGGTAGCGTCCGCCTTTATGTTTGGATTTCTACCGCGACCAGCGGTTCAAATCAGGAAATCCAAACATAACAGCGGCCGGAAGTCCAAACATTCACCGGAGTGGAGCCTCTCCTAACCGCCCCCGCACAACCTAGCTAACAATAAAATAATCAATCAGCGTGCACAGCAATATCACCATACTGATCACCTGATTCAAATTATAAGAGGCCACCTTCATCATCCGCCGATTATGGGGCTTGATGATCTTGTGCTCCGTCATCAGGAGCACCGTGGCAATGGCAATGCCCACCAGGTACATCCAGCCTAGATCGCGCCAGAAGTACAGGAACAGCAGCAGCATGATCATAATGAAATGCAGCCCTTTGGAGATTCGCAGGGCGTTCTCCAGCCCGAAGAAGCTCGGAATCGACCAGAGGCCGTTCCGCCGGTCAAAGTCGATATCCTGGGTGCCGTAAATAATATCAAAGCCGGCAATCCAGAGCATAACAACCGTACCAATAACAAACGGTGTGAACGCAATGTTTCCCGTCACGGCAAACCAGGCGCCAATCGGCGCCGAGGCAATGACGAAGCCCAGATACAGATGGCTGAGAAAGGTAAACCGCTTCGTATAAGAGTAGCTGGAAATCAGGACAATCGCCACAGGAGACAGCAGCAGACAGAGCAAATTAAGCATGCCGGAAGCGACGATAAACAGCGCATAGTTGATGATGATAAACAGGATGACTTCTTTCTCCACAAGCAGCCGCTGCGGCAGGTGACGGTGTGCTGTGCGCGGATTTTTGCCGTCAAAGGTCCGGTCGACCAGACGATTAAAAGCATTCGCTCCATTACGCGCGCCAATCAGCGCAATCAGCCCCCACAGCATCATATGGCCGGAAGGCCACCCGCCCGCTGCCCATACCATCGAGATGATGGCAAAAGGCAGGGAAAACAGGGTGTGGGAGAACATCACCAGCTCACTGAACATTTTCAGCTTGAGCGCAGAGGTTTTGACAGCATTCAATATCGCCATATTATTCTTCCTTTTCACTTGCAGCTTGCTGCAGCACCTCATGGAGCACTGCAATCATGCCGTCAATATCCTCGGCTGTAACGACCAGCGGCGGCTGAAAGGCCAGCACATTGCGGCCCACGCCATTTTTACCGATGATATACCCCCGGTCCTTCATTTCTTCAAGCACGGCATCGGTCAGCTCAGCAGCATCCACACCTGTCAGCTCCGCTCCCAGCATCAGCCCGGTTCCGCGCACATCGGCAATCATCCCCGGGAACTGCTGCTGAAGCGACAGCAGCCCATTCTTCAGCCGTGCTCCAAGCTCGGCCGCACGCTCCGGCAGCTTTTCATCACGGATATAATCCAGCACAGCCAGCGCCGTTGCCGCCGATACGGGGTTGCCCCCAAAGGTCGAAGCCGAAGGACGGTTGAGTGAGGCCGCAATTTCATCTGTGGTCGCAAAAGCGGCTACCGGAACCCCGTTGCCCAGCGCTTTGGCCATGCTGATAATATCCGGCACAACGCCAAAATGCTCCATGGCAAACATTGCTCCCGTGCGTCCGTAGCCGGTCTGAATCTCGTCAGCGATCAGCAGCACGCCGTATTGGTCCAGCAGCGCTTTGACTTCACGGAAATAGGTGAGGGCAGGCATAATCATGCCCCCATTCCCCTGAATCGGCTCTACGATCATTGCTGCGATAGTGTCACCCTTCTCCTCCAGCACCCGCTTCAAGCTCTTTAGAGAAACCGCAGCAGCTTCTTCCAGGGTCAGCTCAGGATGATAAGGACGTTCAATGAAGGTTACATCCTCATCCAGATAGTTGTCCGTTCTCCACATTTGCAGTCCGGTTACACTCATCGTCAGATTGGTCCGGCCATGCAGGCCGCTCTCCAGCGCAATAAAACCCTTGCGTCCGGTATGCATTCTGGCCAGCAGCAGCGCTCCCTCATTGGCCTCAGAGCCGCTGTTGACGAAGAAGCTCCGGCGCAGCTTCCCAGGCAGCACCTCCTCCAGCCGCTCCGCCAGATCCACGTTTGGCTGCGTGAGATATATCGTCGAGGTATGCTGGAGCTGCTGAAGCTGCTCGATCGTGCGCGCCGTAATGGCCGGATTGCAATGGCCGCAGGCAACGACGGACACTCCGGCGAAAAAGTCGGTATACTGCTTGCCATTTTCATCATAGACAAATTGCATGCTTCCGCGCACCAATTGCGGTGCATCACGATAAAAGTGCGCTGTACACGGATAGAAGTATTGTTTTCTTTTGGCGGCAACCGCTGCTCTCCCGATGGTTTTTTGTTGCTTCATGATGGGTTCCCTCTCTTTCAGCCTATTTCTTTGTGAAAATAATAACTTATCACTATACCACTTACTATTATTATACGCGTTAACCTAATCTTTTAAAATTTAAATATATTAATTGAACTGCAAAGAACCTAAGGTATAACCGGCATACACAGGCTTCAGTCCGCCCAGCAGATCCTCTTGCCCACTCAAACCGTTAATTGCAGCCTGATACGCAGCAATGATAGTACGCAGCTCTTCTGTGCTGTAAGTCGCACCTTCGATCCGGAAGCTGGAAATTCCCAGTCCGCTCATTTCATTCAGCATAGGCAGGTAACAAAGCTCTTTGGAGAACAGCAGGTGGCAGCGGCCAAATTGGTCACGGTAGACAGGATTTTCGCCTTTATCGGTTTTGAGCACCAGTACGCTGTTGTTGACATACAGATTATCCTCTTCGCCAATAGGTTCCATAACCTCGGTATTTTCATAGAGATCATGCTCCATATACATCAGTGCCGGTGTACCATGAACGACGACTTCCAGCGGCAGCTCACAGCGTGAGGTGAAGGTGGCAAAATGCTCCATCGTCATCTCAGGCGATACCGTAAGCTTCTCCAGCCCGAGTCCGGCATATAGCCCGGCAGCAAGGTGGTTGTACACATTCAGGTTGACATCGCCGATCATCGGATATCCTGTTCCTCTATAGCGGCGAATGGCTCCCAGGTTGGTAATCATCAGCCCGTCAATCGGCAGGCGCTCCCCATTCAGCAGATGATCATACTGGTCAAAATGCAGCTCCGTCATCATCCGCGGCATGCCGAGGTACAGCTTCGTTTGCCCCTTAATCGCTCCAAGCTCCTTAATGTCCTGCTTCGTGAACGGACGGTCCGGCTCAAATACATCTCCTGGCAGGTACAGGCTCTCTACGCCCATCTCCAGCACTAACCGGGCTTGTTCCATATTATTGACCCGGACTGCCAGCTCCGGCTTGCCCTTCGGCGCACGTTTTGCTTCTGCCAGGCGTTCACGCAGCTCCAGCACACGTTTCTCGGACAATTCACGTTCTGCAGTTGGCGTACTGAATACTTTGCCTGTGCTGTAGAACTTGCCTGTGCCCTCATACCGGCGGTTGATGTTCGACAGACCCGGTTTGCCAAAAGCATATGCGGTGGAAAAATCACGTTTGCGGTTTTTGTACAGCTCTTTGGAGTCCACCGTCCGGTCAAAACCCAGCGGATCATCAATATAACGGTCAAGGGCTGCGCCATAGCTGTTGACCAGGGAGACCATGAATTCCTTGTCGCGCATCCGGCCTTCGATTTTGAAAGAAGTGATGCCTGACTCGATCAGCTCAGGAAGATGCTCGTACATGAACATATCCTTTACGGCGAGCGGATACTCCGCAGGGAAAACATAGCCGTCCCGTTTAATCCGGTAATCCCAGCGGCAAGGCTTCATGCATTTGCCCCGGTTGCTGCTCATGCCAAATACCTGGGAGCTGAAATAGCAGTTCGCCCCGTGCACGGAGCACATGTCGCCATGAATGAAGTATTCCAGCTCCATACCGCTCCTTTGCCCCAGCAGCTTTGCCGTCTGCAGATCCATCTCCCGCGAGGTCACCACACGGGTAACTCCGAAATCGCGCAGCGCGTAGATCATCTCCAGATTATGCACATTCATCATGACCGAAGCGTGAACGTGAAGGGTAAGCCCCATTTCGCGGATTAGCTCCAGCACAGCCATATCCTGAACAATCAGCGCATCGGGACGGGCACCATCGAGAAAACGCAGGTACTCTCTGGCTTCTTCCACATCTTCCTCGCTGAAAAGGTTGTTTACAGTGATATATACTTTTTTATCCAAGCTATGGGCGATATCAATTGCCTCGATAATTTCTTCATGTGACAGATTATAGCCCTTGCGCATCATTCTCATATTCAGTACCGGACCGCCAAAATAAACAGCGTCACAAGCGGACTGAATCACCTCTTTAAAAATATCAAACGTTCCGGCAGGCGCCAGAAGCTCGATTTCCTTACCGTTAAAATATCTTGCCATTGTCAGTTCCCCCTAAAATTTTACAATAACGCCACTACAACTCCCATGATGACAAACATCGCTACAAAAACTGTATCGGCCCCGCCCCACCTTGGACGGTGATAGCGGCTGCGCGGGGCATCCATGCGGAAGCCTCTGGCTTCCATCGAGTAAATCAGGTCCTGGGCACGCCGGAATGCGCTCGCGATCACCGGAACAAGCAGGGAAACGAGCATCCGCGTCTTCTCCTTCAGCGGCAGCTCCTTCAGGTCCGCTCCCCGGGAGGCCTGGGCTTTCATGATAATCTGCGCTTCATCGAGAATCGTCGGGATGAAACGCAAGGCAATGCTGATCATCAACGTAATCCGGTCCGGCGACAGCCCAAGGCGCTTGAACGGGGACAGAATGCCCTCCAGACCTTGATTCAGCTTGCCCGGAGTGGTCGTGAAGGTAAGCAGTGCCGTGAACGTAATCAGGAACAGCATGCGAATGACGGAAAAGGTTGCCAGACGCAGGCCGCCCTCATGCAGCGAGAATGAGCCGACAGACCATAGTGCATCCCCTTCCTTGACGGACAGGAGCTGCACTATGAAAATGAACAGCATCATATAACGCAAAGGCTTGGCCGCCTTGATGAAATATTTCAGCGGTATGCGTGTCGAAGCCATAACCGCGATTGAGAATACAGCCAGCAGCGCCATCGCCGGCCACGAGTTCGACAGCAGAATGACGGCTACATACAGCATCATTCCTGTTAGCTTGGACCGGGCATCGAGCTTATGCACCCACGAGCCGGTCTCAATGCTGCGTCCCAGCAGCAGCCGCTCATTCATGGGCATCCCTCTTTTCTTCGTGCTCACCGGAGTGCCCTGCCGCAGCCGGCGATAAGCCGGAGATCAGCTCCGCGAGGCTCTCCGCAGTGAGCCTGGGCTTCTCGCCATGCAGACCGAAGCGGTCAGCAACCGCCCGCCAGTAGCGGAGCGAATGAGGCACCGTAAGTCCGCAGCCTTCCAGAATGGCCGGGTCTGCAGCAAGCTCCCCGCCGCTGCCCTGAAAGGCAATCTGGCCCTCCTTCAGCAGAACCCAGCGGTCGGCATAGGGCAGCAGCTCATCCATCCGGTGGGTGACGATGATGATCGTCCGGCCCTGCTCACGGCAGAGCCGCTCCAGCTGCGCAATCAGCTCCGCGCGGCTGACAGGGTCCAGCGTTGCCGTCGGCTCGTCCAGCACGACGATGTCCGGGTCCATAGCCAGCACAGAGGCGATGGCCGCTTTGCGCATCTGTCCTCCGCTCAAGCGGAACGGATTGCGGTCCAGCAGGGCGAGGTCCAGCCCCATATCGAGCAGAGCCTTACGCGCCCGCTCCTTGGCTTCTTCCAGGCTCATACCGAAATTCAGCGGTCCGAAGCATAAATCCTTCTCCACGGTATCCTCGAACATCTGCTGCTCAGGGAACTGAAAGACCAGCCCGACCCGGCGGCGCAGCGGCAGCAGCTTCGGCGACTTCTCCCCGGCGCGAATGATAACATCCAGCACGTTCACCGCACCCTCGGTCGGCTTCAGAATTCCGTTAAATAGTTGCAGCAGCGTAGACTTGCCGGAGCCTGTCGCCCCGGCAATCCCGGTCAGCGAGCCCTTGGGGATGCCTAAGGTAATATCGTGTAGCGCTGTCTGCCTCCACAGGCTTTTGTCAGCGTAGGTATAGCTTACTTGGTCTAGTTGAATGGCCATAATGTATCTATAAGCTCCTTTTCACTGGCGGGAACATCCACCCTGATTCCCAGGCTCTGCAATTCACGGGCAAGCCGCCAAGGATAAGGCTCCCGCAGGTGGCACTTCTCCAGAAGCTCTTCATTTCGAAACAGCTCGCCCGGAGTAATATCAGCCGCTAGGCCGCCGTCATGCAGGGCAAGCACACGATCCGACGCCAGAATTTCGTCCGCATCATGTGTGATCATCAGGATCGTGTACTGCCCTTCCTCACGCATATCCTGAAGAATGCCAAGCAGCTCATCGCGACTTCCCTCGTCCAACATGGAAGAGGCCTCGTCAAAGATGACGATGCCTGGCTTCATGGCAAGAATGGAGGCGATGGAGACCCGCTGCTTCTGTCCGCCCGACAGCTCGCCGGGATGCTTGGACAGCAGATGGCTGATGCCCAGCTTCTCGGAATAGGTTCTGAGCCTGCTTTCCATCTCCGCGTATGGCAAACATAGCCCCTCCAGGCCAAATAAGATATCTTCCTCAACCGTAGCTCCGATGAACTGATTGTCGGGATTCTGGAACACCATGCCGATGCATTGCCGGATCATCCCAATGTTTTCTTCATTAAGTATATGGCCGCAAACGACGATATCTCCGGCACTTTTGGGCAGCAAGGCATTCATCAGCTTCACCAGCGTAGACTTGCCGCAGCCGTTCGGGCCGACTACACTTACCCATTGTCCCTTCGGGATGGACAGCGTAATATTATGAAGAATGGGATACTCCGGATCATAGCCGAACGAAACCCCATCGAGAGCAATAACAGCCTGCGGTGCCCCGTCTTCTATCTCTTTATTTGTTTCACTCATGTTAGTCATCCTTCCGCTGATGTGAACGGTCAGCCCAAAAACTCTTCAAACAGCGATATTTTGGACAGCGACGCCACCAGATAACGGACTGCGAACCCGACGGCAATCCCCGTCACAATCCCGGTAATAAGCAGGATCGGCAGATAGTAGAAAATACTCATGGATTTGAACACTATCGCAGCGGCAAGCAATTGTCCGGTATTGTGGGCCAGTCCCCCGGCGATACTAATTCCGATTACGCTGAATTTTTTGCCGCCCCATTTCACCAGCAGGAACATGACCACAAAGCTGAAGAGCGAGCCAAACAGGCTGAACAGCAGGCTTGAGAAAGTCCCCAGCAGGAATGCGGTAAGCAAAGTCTTCAGGATCACCAGTACAAAAGCGTCACGTCCGCGTAAAAAGAAAATACAAGTCAGAATCATAATGTTGGCAAAACCCAGCTTGGCACCCGGCATCAGCCCGACGCCAACCAGCGGGATCTGGGCCTCCAGAATACTCAGCACTACAGCCACTGCGGCAAAAATCGCCACAATCACCGTTCGTTTCAAAGCCTTTGCCGATTCACTACTGGACATAGGCATCTATACCATCCTCCCCCGACTCGCCGGCAACCTCCACTAGCACCCTGTGCGGCAGACATACGATGGTCTGTTTGGGACGGTTGATCATGCCGAAACCAAGGCATACCTTGTCGGGGCAGTCCGCATCATACATTTCAATCCCGTAATCATGCACCTTCAGAATGTTATAGCCGCGTTCCGTGCGGATATCAATTGTTTGTTCTTCCTTTGTAAGCTTCACTGTCTTATACAGCTTGCCGTCCACCGTTATATTGGCCACAAGATTTTTGCCAGGCCCAGCTTTATCAGCATCGTTCGATAACCATCTCGGTACGAGAAAAGCGAGCGCGGCAATGAGCACGATGGAAATCAGCAGCACATCTGCGCGTTTCATAATGATCTCCCTTATTTTTTAGTTAAAATCCAGACTTATTAATTATAACGGTCTGCCTTCAATCCTTCAATGAATGTGCTCGTTAATTGTCGGTTTTAGGGAGCAGTTCACAAAATAGGCACGCAAGCCTAAGCGGATACCTCCTATAAAATGGATAGCATCCGCTTCAGCAAGAAATATAAGGATAAAACTGTGTTATAACGCACAAGTGACGATTACCCCGCCCGGCCGGGACAACCGGATTCAGCGGATTTTCCGGGCTTTCCGCACTTGCAGAAATAGGCGATGAACAAGCCTGCAAACTCGGGGTCCCACTGGGTTCCTTTTCCCTGTTCCAGAATATCCAGAGCCCGCTCATGGCTGATCCCTTTGCGGTAGGGACGGTCTGAGGTCATGGCATCATATGCATCCGCCACCGCTATGATCCGTCCGAACAGAGGAATGGCCCTTCCCGCTAATCCGTCAGGGTATCCTTTGCCGTCATAACGTTCATGATGCGACCTCACTCCTCCGAGGTAAGGGGCCATGATCTCCACTGGCTCGATTTGACGCAGAATATTCTCGCCCAGTACCGGGTGGCTTTTGATCTGGTCGAATTCCTCATCGGTCAAATTCTCTTCTTTGAACAGGACGCTGTCCCGCACACCGATTTTGCCGATATCATGCAGCAGGGCCGACTTGCGCAGATTATCCAGCTTCTGTCCGGTCAGGCCGGCTAGTTGTCCGATAATAACCGAGTATTCCGCCACACGCAGCGAGTGCCCCGCAGTATACGGATCACGGGCGTCCAGCGCAACGGCGAGCGTAGTGAAATAGCTGTCGAGCAATTGCCTGTTCTGCTGCTCCCGGGCCTGCAGCCCGCGGACCATCATATTAAATCCGGCCACAAGCTTGGAGAATTCGTCGGAGTATTCATCCTGCATCTGCAGCAGACGCCCATCCTTGACGTTGCTCATTGCCTGGTACAGTTCATTGATGGGATGCTGTACACTGGCAGTCAGAAGCCAGGCCGCTACGGAAGAGAACAGAATGCCGATCACCAGGACCAGCCCCGCCCATTCCCAATAGCCATTCAAGCCTTCAGCGGGCACGTTCTTCAGCGTCAGCAGCCGGATTTGTGTTGCCATAATAAAAAGAAAAAGCGGAAACGTGCCGATCAGCATACAGCTAACCAGGAATTTGGGCCGGATAGATACAAAAATATGCCCCTCCAGCGAAAAATCTACACCGTACATTTCCAAAGCCCGATTTCTAAATTCCTTGATCAGCGGAATGATGGCCGAGCAGGTCAGAAAAAATTCAATCAGCGCATGCATGCAGGCCACCAGAATGGCCCCGACAACCGCAATCAATAGATAGAAATAAGGAAAACTGACGAGTCCAGTCCAGATCAGCCACGCGGTCATAAGTAAGGCAGGCAGAGAAAGTCCCAGCAAATGAGGCCCCAGTATCCGCTGAATCGCAATCTTCGGCAGCCGGTGCGTATGCAAGTACGCCTCTTCCAGCTCAGCCAGTGTCGGCTTCTGCTCGTTAAGCGCCGCGCGGAGCGGCCTCATTTGCCTGATAAAAATACTGATCTCCGTAATGACCATAATTATGAAGGAAATCAGCAGCACTATCGACAGCCTTAGATACTCTACTTTGCTTATTTGCAGTGAGGAGAGCAGGACAAGACTTCCCACCGCGAGCACAGCAACAACGGAGCCGAACATGTAATTACGAATCTGCTTTTTCAAAAAAGCTGCGAATAAATCCATCAGTCCCCCGTTTCCAGCCTTGCCGCCTAGCTTGCAGGGCAATCGCTTACGGATTTTTTTAAACCCTTGCCTTCAAAATTCCAGGAATAAATACCTGAGATGGAATTTCTCCACTTCATTCCGCTGAGTGACCTCCCCCCGGATGGTAAAAGGGAAAAACTCCACTTATTTCCTTCTAAAATCACTGAATGGATGGAAATGGAGAGAATTAAGTCTACTTTCTCCATCTAATCACCAAAAAATCGGTGAGATTCGCAAATTAGGTTTCCTTTTTCCACTTCAGCCAATCTCGCGGTTCATTTCGTAAGCGATTTCCCTGGCCCAGCTTGTTATATATTTGCATTTTCAAAAGCTTCGTGGTATTATAGAAAATATTTGTTTTTTCGTGTACTTATCCCATCAAGAAGATGTCAGGCCGATCAGTTACTACTTTTTATTTAGTATCGGCAATTTGGACACAAAATCTTACGTTTTCTTGCAGTACTCTTCCTTTTTATGAGATTAAATTCGAACATAGTTTTCCGATTCACACTGGCGCGGTCATGGAGCCGCAAGGACAAAAGAGAGGTAGGGCTTTTGTCGTTTTGGAAGGATTATTCTCGCCACACGGCTGCTGGAAATAACAAGGAACCAAGACACCCGTTTTTCTCACGGACGGCGGGGGATTAAATATACGAGAAGACATGGCTTCGCCGCTTCCTTGAATAACAAGGAACGGCCCCATGTGTGGAACATATTAGCGCCCGATAGCTGCTCTATTGCAGATATCGGGCGCGTCTACGTTTAAGGGGATCTTTTCAAGCTCATTGTACATAACGCCTCACAAAATCACTAACTCTGCCGATATACTCAGCCTTATTCGTGTCGTAAGCAAGACCGTGACCGGCCCCATGCACTACAAGTTTATCCTTCGGCCCCCGGCATGCGTTGTACAGCTTGTCCAGCATAGCGTAAGGCACGAATTTGTCAGCATCCCCATGGATGAACAGGATTGGCACACTGGCTTTGCGCACCTGCTTCAGCGCTGAAGCTTCCCCGAAGAAATACCCCGCCTTGAGCCGGGTAACCAGGCTGGCGCTATGGACAAAAGGAAAGCTGGGCAGACGGTACATGCGCCATAGCTGGTAGGATAGCTGCGCTTTTACCGAGGTATATCCACAGTCGGCGACGATCGCTTTTACCTGCGGCGGAAGCTTTTCACCTGCTGTCATCATCACCGTTGCTGCGCCCATGGATACCCCATGCAGCACAATCTGTGCCTCCGGTCCGCTCTCCGCCACAATGTGCCCGATCCACCGCAAATAATCCTTGCGCTCCGGCCAGCCAAATCCAATATAATCGCCCTTGCTGTCGCCATGTCCCCTGGCATCGGGAATCAGCACGTTATAGCCCAGGTTCTCATAATAGATTTTGGCGTATGCCCCCATATCCTTGCCTTTCCCGGAATAGCCGTGGGCAATAATCGCTGTCCGCCCTGCAGCGCGATCTGACGGCAGATAATAGCCTCTTAGCTTCAAGCCCTCGTCTGAGGTAAGCTCAATATTCCTGAAGCTGTGGCGGGCAATCCATTCCGCCCCTTCTCCCCAGGACGCCCCGGCAACCGGCGGATCCACCTTCAGATCAGGGGTTTTGCTCATAAACTCCTTGGGCGCCCGCTTGACCGCGACTCCATAGAAAAAGAATCCGGCATATATAACGGCGCTGGCAATAATGATTACAACTGCAAGTATGATTACACTCCACATCGGCGCTGTCACCTTTCCTTGAACAAATTAAGCCCCAGGCGCTGCGAGGCTTGGCACACCTCTGATTTGTGCATAGTATAACATGGCACTGGGATGAGCTGAAAATTTCGGTCCAGCTATCCTGCAGCTATGGTGGGTTTCATTAGCGGGTCCCAAGGAAGATATTGACTGGCGGTGCTTACACAACGGCATTTCTGCTGTTGTTGCTGAACTAACCATCCGTTGGCGCTTCAACAACGGCATTTCTGCTGTTGTTTCTGAACTAACTACCCATTCGCGCCTCAACAACAGCATTTCTGCTGTTGTTTCTGAACTAACTACCCATTCGCGCCTCAACAACAGCATTTCTGCTGTTGTTTCTGAACTAACTACCCATTCGCGCTTCAACAACAGCATTTCTGCCGTTGTTGCTGAACTAACCACCTGTTCATGCTTCAACAACGGCATTTCTGCCGTTGTTGCTGAACAAGTTCAACAGTTAAAAAAGCTGCTTCCGGGGAGATTAAATCTCCAGGAAGCAGCTTTACTATTTTACGGTTCATCTACTGAATCTGGCCTAACCCTTAGCGTTTACGTTTGCTTATTCTTGCCTTTCTGCCGAGCAGCAGCCCCACTCCGGCAATAGCTAAACCGGCGATATAATAAGGGGCCGGGCTGGATTCCCCGGTCTGCGGAAGCTTATCGACCGTATCCACGGTGCCCAAAGGAACCTCGTCATCAATAATGACTTGTTCATCCGGTTCCGGACTTGCGGTTGGAGCAGGGGCCGGCGTTGGCTTGATTGATGCTGCAGGCTTCACAGGAACGGCAGTTGCTACAGGACCCAAAGGTATAGGATCATCATTGATCAACGTCTCATTATCCACAATTGTGCCAATTATCGTTATTGGTGTTGGTGTTGGCTGTACCACTACCGGAGGAACAAATTCTACCGAGGTAGTGGGAGTTGGCGTTGGTGCTGTACTTGGTGCCGGTGTCGTGCTAGGCGTCGGCGACGTGCTTGCCGTTGGTGTTGGCGTCGACGTTGATGTCGCCGTTGGTGTTGGCGTCGACGTTGATGTCGACGTTGGTGTTGGCGTCGACGTTGATGTCGCCGTCGGTGTCGGCGTCGACGTTGATGTCGCCGTTGGTGTTGGCGTTGACGTTGATGTCGCCGTCGGTGTTGGCGTCGACGTTGATGTCGCCGTTGGTGTTGGCGTTGACGTTGATGTCGGCGTTGGTGTCGGCGTTGGTGTTGGTGTCGGCGTCGGCGTTGGTGTCGGCGTTGGCGTCGGCGTTGGTGTTGGCGTCGGCGTTGGCGTCGGCGTCGGCGTTGGTGCCGGCTCCGGCGTTGGTGTCGTCATTGGTGTTGGTGTCGGCGTTGGCGTTGGTGTTGGTGTTGGTGTTGGCGTTGGTGTTGGCGTTGGCGTTGGTGTCGGCGTTGGTGTCGGCTCCGGCGTTGGTGTCGGCGTTGGTGTTGGTGTCGGCGTTGGC
>NZ_JBVYOK010000031.1:0-56777 GCF_056120445.1 Paenibacillus sp. sgz302115 | reverse complement strand
TTCCTACTGGGAAGCGAGAGGGCTGAAAAGTTTGCTTTCACGTTATCTGGAGCTTTGTTAACTTTTGGAACCGCCGTATGCGGACCCGCATGTACGGTGGTGTGAGAGGACGGGGGCCTACCGCCCCCTCCTACTCGATTGCGCCTTCGAATCAGCGGGCGCTTATTCGCCGCTTAACGAGCTTTCAACTCGATGCTGCGCGGATCGACAAAGCTGTAGCCTTTGCCTTCCAGCGTAGTAAGCAGTGTATCGAGCGCCTCTACAGTCCAAGGCAGCTCATGCATCAAAATGTTGCTTCCGGAGTGAAGCTGATCGGTTACATTCTTAATCATCTTCGCTGTTTTGCCGCTTTCCTTCTCCTTCATTTGCCAGTCGAGCGAGCCTACGGACCAGGTCATATAGAGCAGGTTGTTCTCGGCGGCAACCTTTTTGCCGACATCACCGCCAGCGCCATGCGGCGGACGGAAAAACTGCGGGGTTTCGCCGGTAACTTCTTTTACGATATTCTGTACGTCCTCGATCTGCTTTTTCACTTCGGTGTAGGACTTGCCTTTAAGCACAATATGATCCCAACTGTGATTGCCGATAATTCCGCCGCGGGAATGAATGAGCTTAAGCAGCTCGGGATGCTCCTTCACCCGGTAGCCGTTCACGAAGAAGATGGCCTTCGCGTGATGCTTATCCAGCGTATCCATCAGCGGATTGATCATGTCTGCATCCTTTGGACCGTCGTCGAAGGTAAGCAGGATGACTTTTTTGTTGGTACTGGCTTCATTCGGGATAACGTCATAATTTTTGTTCATATGGTACAGGAGCGGAACTTCTGCAGAGGCGGCGTTGTTTCCGGCTGCCTTCCCGTCCGTACCAGGAGTGCTGGAAGGTGACGCTTCAGGTGAAGCACTGGCTTCGGGACTTGTGCTTTCCTGTACCGCAGGGGCTGCTGTTGCCGTTTGCGTAGCAGTTGCGGCAGGCTGTTCTGTGCCGGCAGCCCCTGCATTTTTGCTATCGCCGCTGTTGCTGCAGGCTGTCAGCAGCAGTGCAGCGAGCAGCAGCGCTGATGTAGCTTTACCCACTTTTTTCATCTCGCTTTCTTGTTGTTTGACTGCATGAGCCGGAATCTTTCCGCGAACACTAAGCATGATTTTACCATACAAGGAGGTTAGAGTTATGAATACTTCGTCATTTTTATGCGGAATGCTGCTGGGTGCGGCTGCCGGCATGATGATGTCCAAAAAACGAAGTGCCATGATGTCCTCACTGCTCCGGTCGAATGATGCGATGTGCGGGGCCGGGGAAAAAGCGAAGGACAAAATTATAGGCATGGCCAAGACCGGATTTGGGAGCACAGCAACAGGAGCGGAGCATGATCACAGCGCACATGCCTCGCATGGCCATGACGAGCACAAGGAGGAGTCTCCGGTTAAATCCAAGGAGTCCAATCTCAAAATGCTGAAGGATTTCATCCGCAGCAATCCTGATGTGAAGCAAGAGGTCGAGCAGATTCTCAAGGATACCCATACCGTCATACCGGGGCTGTAACCGCTATATGCTGCGAAGAATCATTTTGGGGATGTATGTCCGCAAAATGATTCTTTTTCTAGCAGCAACAAACCGTTCAAGAATTATTTTTTATTTACGTGCATTTGCCGTGGCAAAATGATAACATACATACATAGTAACCATTTTTGGCTCATTACTCGGGACTCATCATACATTATAATAAATGAGCTTGCAAAAGGAGGATCCTGTCATGAGAATAGAGCGATTAAGTCAAGATAAGATACGGATTTTCCTCACTTTTGACGACCTGAGCGAGCGAGGCATCCAGAAGGAAGACATGTGGCAGGAAGTTCCCAAGGTGCATGACTTGTTTACGGAAATGATGGACCAGGCGTACAGTGAACTTGGGTTCGATGCTACCGGTCCGCTTGCCGTGGAAGTATTCGCTTTGCCAGCACAAGGTATGGTCGTTATAGTGACTCGGGGAAAATATGATCACCATCAGTACGGTGCATCCGGGGAAGAAGAATTGCCTGAAGAGATTTATGAAATGGAAGTTACTCTCGAACAAAGCGACTCCATTGTATATGCATTCCGCGATTTTGAAGCTCTGGTTGAAGCGGCACATGTGCTCATCGGCAACATTACTTCTCAAGGAAAGCTGTATTCTTATAATGATATATGGTATCTCTACTTCGATCCGAAGGAATTTGAGGAATCCGTTTTGTCCGGCCTGGTTGGAGTGCTCTCCGAGTTCGGAGATTCATCTCCGGTCACTGAAGCTGTTCTGTCGGAATACGGCAAGACAGTAATGCCGGAGAATGCAATTGAACTGATATGCACTCATTTCAAACGCCAGCAATGACGGCAGGGGTAGGCCCTGGAAGTGTGAATTCCTTGCGCCTATCCTCGTTTTTTCCATATTAAAAAGTTAAGGCGGGGAGGATATTCGGTGCTTTTGTTATCGGTAATTACGTCAGCAGTGGCACCGGGACTTGCGCTGCTGACTTTTTTCTATCTGAAGGACAAGTACGATCAGGAACCGCTCCATATGGTCATTAAGGTATTTTTGCTTGGCCTGCTGATAGTTTTTCCTGTAATGATTATCCAAAGGGGTCTTACGCTTGGCTTGAACGGCGGACCTTATGTGGATTCATTCCTCATCTCCTCTGGTGTGGAAGAATGTCTGAAGTGGTTTGTGCTGTACCATATGATTTACAATCATACCGAATTTGACGAGCCATATGATGGGATACTATACGCCGTGGCGATTTCGCTCGGCTTCGCAACAATAGAAAATGTAATGTATGCCTGGTACAGCCATGCTTCAATAGGCACTATGTTCGTTAGGGCGCTTCTTCCGGTATCGGGACATGCGATGTTTGGTGTAATTATGGGATATCACATGGGCAGGGCCAAGTTTTCGGGCGGCGTCAAGACAAGGGGGATTCTGCTTATTTCCCTTCTGCTGCCGTGGCTGTGGCATGGAATCTATGACTTCATCCTTACGACTATGGCCAATTACTGGATCTGGTTTATTGTGCCTTTGATGGCTTTATTATGGTATGGAGGCATGGGAAAGGTGAAGCTGGCCAACAGCCGTTCCCCGTTCCGCTTCCTGAAGCGTGAAGAAGAGGTTAAGCTATAACAGAGATGGACACACTTATTCTTGAAGGGCAGTTCCGTAGCAAGGAATTCCAGAAAAGAGCGAGGTGTCTTTTTTTTGCGTGTAAAAGTACGGATTATCTGCAAGCAGTGCGGCGAAAGCTACATTTTGAGAGGAAACAAGGAGCAGGGAGTCATTCAAACAGGCTTTAAGCAATGTCTGTGCAACAGCAGCAGCGGCTTTGAGATTGAAGAACGGGCATGAGGCGGCTGCTTCTGAAACGTTCTTTTTTATTTTGCTGGCCGGTCCGGTGCATAAGACTTCTCAGTTATTGTCAAACTAACGGCAATAAGCTACCGAAAGGAGTCTTGCGGCCCTATGTACAGAAGATTAAGTGCCATAATGTTCCCGCTCACTGCTCTGCTGCTTGTCGGAGCGCTGCTCTGGGGGTATCAGGAGAACCAGGAGAAAAATTCAATTCTGATTAAGGCGGAGAACCAGTACCAGCGGGCTTTTCATGACCTCTCTTATCACGTGGAGCGGCTTCATGGAGAGCTTGGAAATACCCTGGCGGTGCATTCCGGTTCCAGTGGGATGCACCGGAAAGGACTGGTTAACGTATGGCGGCTGACGAGCGAAGCACAGAATGAAATTAACCAGCTCCCGCTTACCCTGCTGCCATTCAGCAAGACTGAGGAGTTCCTCTCCAAAATTTCTAACTTTTCCTACAAAGCGGCGGTGCGCGATTTCACCAAAAAACCTTTGACCGCAAACGAAATGGGCAATTTGAAGGCACTCTACAAAAACTCCGGTGAAATTTCCAAGGATCTGCAGGAGGTTCAGCACAAGGTCATCAGCAACCGGCTACGCTGGATGGATGTAGAGTCGGCGCTCGCGACTGAGGAGAAGGCAGAGGACAACACCATTATCGACGGCTTCAAAACAGTGGATAAACGGGTTGCAGCCTATCCCGAGCTGGATTACGGACCTTCCGTAGCCAGTATTTATGACAAGCGGTCTGTGAAAAAGCTGGGCGGCAAGCCTGTTACTGTGGAAGATGTGAAGCGTAAAGCGATCAAGTTCGCCGATCTCGGCGGAAATGCAAGTGTAGAAATCAGGGAGAACGGCAAGGGGACTGAATGGGCTTCTTATACCGCCACTGTAACCAGCCAGAACCATAAGCATCAGATCAGTATGGATTTTACGGTAGAGGGCGGACTGCTGATCTCCTATAATGACAACCGTGAAGTCGGGCCGGCTAAGGTCACGATGAAGCAGGCTGTTGTGAAGGCGGGGGAATTCCTGAAGAAGAAGGGATATCCCGGCATGACGGCGGTCAGCGCTGACAGATACGATAATCTGGGCAATTTGACCTTTGTAACGAGCAAGAACGGCGTGCTGATCTATCCGGAGAAATTAACGGTGCGTGTCGGGCTGGATACCGGTGATCCAACCGGCTTCCAGGCCAGTGACTATGTCCGCGAGCGTCAGGAGAAACGGCAGATTCCGAAGCCGGTGCTGTCTCTGGCCGCTGCCAGAAAAAAACTCAATCCAGAATTCAAAGAGCTGTACAACCGGCTTGCCTGGATCAAAAATGACAATGCCGAGGAAATGCTGACTTATGAGTTCGGAGGCAGAATCAACGGCGCGCAATACCGGATATATTTGAATGCTAAAGACGGAACTGAAGAAGCTGTCGAACAAGTCAGAACGTCTTCAGGGGCCCAGAATAAATAAATACGGCCGGGCTTCAGGATATAGCTGGAAAAGGAGGGTGTTCCACAGGGATACCCTTTTTTTGTTGTATGCTTGCTTGCACAGAATAATATTTTCTCACCGGGTGCCGGGCCTCCATGCTATAATTAGCTCTAGCATATATTACTAATCAAGTGGCGGTGACATGTTTGTATCCCAAAATCAACGAATATCTATACATACAAGTTGCTTCAAGCGATGCCGCTGAGGCCGAAGTAGAATATAGATCGAGAATTGCAGAGACAGAGGATGACGCTTTTCTTATTGAAATCCCCATGCAGGAAAGCAGCGGGCGGCTGAAAAAGCTGTTTATCGGGGACGAGCTCTCCGTGTATTTTCTTACAGAAGGCGGAATCAAAAATTATTTCAATACGCATGTGATCGGCTTTAAGGAAGATGTTATCCGTATGGTCCGGGTCCGCAAGCCGGAGAAGGACGCAATTTTCAAAATTCAGCGCCGCAGCTTTTTGCGTGTGAATGCCGAGCTTGAGCTGGCAGTGAAGGATTCTCTGGGAGGCCGCTTTTTGGTGCACACAGAGGATATTGGCGGTGGAGGCACATCGTTCCTCAGCGATGCCAAGACGAGCATGAAGGTGGGGGAGAAGCTGTCTTGCTGGGTGCTCATTAATTACCGCAACGGCAGCACCGAGCACGCGAGCTTTGAGGGTGAGATTGTGCGGATTAAGAAGCTTGAGAACGGCCGCAGTCTTGTAATGCTGAAGTTCGCAGAAATTTCCGATACCGAGCGGCAAAAAATAATCCGTTACTGCTTCGAGCGCCAGTTTGATTTCCGCAACCGCTGAAAAGGCATAAATAGACACTTTTTTCTGTATAAATAACTCTGTGCGCTTTTGCACTGAGTTCTAAACTGTGGTATAATTTTATAAGTCGCAGGCAATGCCTGCTTTTTTCTTGATAATATCAGCAAGTCTAGGTGTTTTGAGGAGGAATGCCCCGTTGGATAGGCAGGGGACACATACTTACGACAGAATTAACGTCGCCATCGACGGACCTGCCGGGGCAGGCAAGAGCACTGTAGCCCGATTGGTAGCCCAAAAGCTGTCTTACATTTATGTTGATACGGGTGCAATGTACCGGGCAATTACCTGGTATATGATCCGTGAAGGCATACCGGCTGAAGATCATGAACAGGTGGATCAAAGGGTCCGCGATATGGTGATTGAGCTTATTCCGGAGCAGGATGTGCAGAAGGTGCTGATTAATGGGGAGGACGTCACTCCACATATCCGCAGTCTACAGGTCAGCGGCCAGGTGTCGCAGTATTCGAAGATTGAAGGCGTAAGATCCAGACTGAGTCATTTGCAGCGTCAAATGGCGCTCCGCAAGGGGGTAGTAATGGATGGCCGCGATATCGGTACGACCGTGCTGCCGGATGCCGAAGTGAAGATATTCATGACGGCAAGCGTGGAAGAGCGGGCTCTTCGCCGTTACAAGGAACTGAAAGATGCGGAAACAGTGACGCTCCAGCAGCTTGAACGTGATATTGCCGCGCGGGACCGTCTCGATGAAGGACGGGAGATTTCACCGCTGCGCCGTGCAGAGGATGCCATTCTTCTGGATACGACGCATATGGATATCCAGCAAGCCGTGGAAGCTATAGTCTCCCACTGCAGATCTCATGTTTACGGGGAGAGAAATCCTTTATGATTTATGCCATTTGCGTTGGATTGCTTCGCTTGATTTATGCCGTTTTGTTTCCGCTTAAGATCATAGGGGGAGAAAATGTGCCGAAGGAGGGCGGAGTGCTGCTGTGCGCCAATCACATCAGTCTGCTTGATCCGATGACCATCGGAATCAAACTGAAACGCCAGGTCAAGTATATGGCCAAGGCGGAACTGTTCAATGTTCCTGTGCTGGGCTGGCTCATTAACAAGCTGGGCGCTTTTCCTGTCAAACGTGGCGGTGTAAGCAAGGAATCCATCAAAACAGCCCTTAATACGCTTCGCGGCGGACATGTTATGGGCATCTTTCCGGAAGGAACGCGCAACTCAGATTCCGGTGTGGCCAAGAAGGGCGCAGCAAGTTTTGCGCTTCGCAGCGGCGCAGCAGTTGTTCCGGCCGCTATTGTCGGGTCTTACAAGCCTTTTCGCCGGATGACCGTTATTTATGGGGCTCCCATAGATCTCAGCTCGTTTGACGGCGCGGGGAGCGACTCTCTTGATGAAGTTACCGATGTTATTATGGGACGTATTCATGAGATGATGAAGACTGGAAAGCCTACTGCGAACTAAGCAATGGCAGACAGGCGGATGTTCCGCTGATTATATAATGGCATAATCGCTATTTTTTGGAACATACTAACCTGAAAGTGCAAGTGGTATTATTAAGCAATGCTTGTTTTGAACTCTGCTCTACGCGGGTTTAAATAAATGGGGTTTTGAATCGAGGAGGGTAATCACATGTCTGAAGAAACTAGAAATCAGGAAGCTGCGGCAAATGTTGACAACAATGAAGCCGTGGAAGCTGTGGAAACCGCAGCAGAAGCAGTTGCCAGTAGCGAAGAGGAAGTGACTAGCCAAGAAGGTTTGGAAATCATTTCTCTGAAAAAAGGCGATACCGTGAAAGGAACAATCGTCAAAATCGAAGATAACCAAGCTTATGTAAGCATTGGATATAAATACGACGGCGTGATTCCGATTCGCGAATTGTCTTCCGTTCAACTGGACAACGCTGCAGCAGCGGTTGAAGTTGGACAAGAAGTGGAATGCAAGGTTGTCAGCATCAACGACAACAAGGAAAGCCTGGTGCTTTCCAAACGTGCAATCGACAGCGAAAAATCATGGGAAGATCTTGAGAAATACTTTGCTTCCCAAGAAGTGATTGAAGTTACTGTGGCTGACGTTGTCAAAGGCGGCCTCGTGGCTGATGTTGGCGCGCGCGGATTTATTCCAGCTTCCATGGTTGAACGTCATTTCGTTGAAGATTTCAGCGACTACAAAGGCCGCACATTGCGTGTGAAAGTGAAAGAACTCGACCGCGAGAACAGCAAGGTCATTCTTTCCGCCAAAGAAGTGCTGGAAGAAGAATTTGAAGCTAACAAGCAGAAGATTATGTCTGAGCTGTCCGAAGGACAAATCATCGAAGGTACTGTGCAACGTCTGACTCAATTCGGCGCATTTGTAGATGTTGGCGGCGTTGACGGTCTGGTTCACGTATCCGAAATCGCTTGGACTCACGTTGACAAACCTTCCGATGTAGTTTCTGAAGGCGATAAGGTTCGCGTAAAAGTACTTAAGGTTGACCCTGAAAAAGGAAAAATCAGCCTCAGCATCAAAGCTGCTGCTCCAGGTCCTTGGGACTCTGCAGCCGGCAAAATCAACATCGGTGATATAGTTACAGGCGAAGTTAAACGCCTTGTGAACTTCGGCGCCTTCGTTGAACTGCTTCCAGGCGTGGAAGGCCTTGTGCATATCTCGCAAATTTCCCACAAGCACATCGGCACTCCGCATGAAGTGCTTAAGGAAGGCCAAGAGGTACAGGTTAAGGTTCTGGACTTCAATCCGTCCGAGAAGCGCGTTAGCCTGAGCATCAAGGAAACCGAAGAAGCTCCGGCTCCTGTGGCTAGACCAGAACGCACCAACAACAGAGACAAAGCACCAAAAGAAGTGCTGAACAATCCTAACGTGTCGCTCAGCAATGAAGGACTCAGCTTCACCCTTGCTGAACGTTTCGGCGACAAGCTGGACAAATTCAAGGGTAATAACTAATCCCTTTGTATTTACACTCATTAATGGGTAAAGTAATCGGCGAACCCTCGATACGGGGGTTCGCCGATTGTCTTTTACAGAGAGTTGCTTTAGAGCGGCCGTCCTGTAAGGGTGTTAGCCAATTTCATGGTTTTTTGCTATGATGAGAAACGTAAGAAGGACAGGAGGAATGAATATGGCAAGACCCGTTGTGGCCATTGTTGGGAGGCCTAACGTCGGTAAATCGACGATATTTAACAGGCTGATCGGAGATAGACTGGCCATTGTAGAAGATAAACCGGGGATTACACGTGACCGGATCTATGGCGTTTCTGATTGGAACGGCAAATCCTTCAGTGTGATTGATACCGGAGGGATTGAAATTGACGGTGAAGATGCGATTCTGAAGTCAATCCGCGTTCAGGCGGAGCTGGCGATTGAGGAAGCGGATGTCATCGTTTTTATGTGTGAAGCGAAGAGCGGACTTACGAATGCAGATGAAGAGGTAGCGCAAATTCTTTTCCGCTCCGGCAAGCCCATCGTTCTGGCGATCAATAAAGTGGACAACATGAAACGGGCAGAAGATATTTATGAATTTTACAGTCTCGGAATCGGTGATCCTATCGGCATTTCCGGCAGTCATGGCACGGGCATCGGCGATCTTCTGGATGCGGTAACTGAACGTCTGCCGGAGAAGCTTGACGATGAATATGATGATGATGTCATTCGCGTGGCTCTGATTGGCCGTCCGAATGTAGGCAAATCTTCCCTGGTCAATGCTATTTTGGGGGAAGAACGCGTAATTGTCAGCGATGTCGCCGGTACTACGCGCGATGCTATTGATACGCCTTTTGAACGGGATGGACAACGTTATGTATTGATTGATACTGCGGGAATGCGCAAGCGCGGCAAGGTATATGAAACTACAGAGAAGTACAGCGTTATGCGGGCCATGCGTGCGATTGAGAGAGCCGATGTTGTGCTTGTTGTGATTAACGGTGAGGAAGGCATTATCGACCAGGACAAACACATTGCCGGTTATGCCCATGACGCAGGCAAGGCTTCGATATTTGTGGTGAATAAATGGGATGCCGTCGAGAAGGATGACAAGACGATGCAGAACTTCGAGAACACGATCCGCGACCACTTCCTGTTCATGACCTATGCTCCGGTAGTGTTCTTGTCTGCACTCACGAAACAGCGCTTGCAGAAGCTGCTGCCGGTTGTTCAGCATGTGGCTCAGCAGCATGCGCTGCGCATTACGACACATCTGGTGAATGATGTGGTATCCGATGCAGTCGCGATCAACCCTCCGCCAACGGATAAAGGGCGCCGCCTGCGGATTAACTATGTGACGCAGGTTGCCGTCAAGCCGCCTACGATTGTGGTGTTCGTTAATGACCCTTCGCTGATGCATTTCTCCTATGAACGGTATTTGGAGAATAAGATCCGTGCAGCGTTCGATTTCGAAGGCACACCAATTCGTCTGTTTACACGGCGCAAATCCGAAAACGAAGGTTAGGGGAGAAGATCAGTGGGGTTTGAACTTCTGGTTATCGTTGTAAGCTATCTGCTTGGCTCTGTCAGCTTCAGTGTTTTGCTGGTCCGGCTTCTCAAAGGTGTTGATATCCGCCAATATGGAAGCGGAAATGCCGGAGCTACCAACACACTGCGCGTAATGGGAAAAGGGCCGGCCATTATGGTGCTGGCTCTGGACGTACTGAAGGGAATTGCCGCAGTCTGGCTCGGAACCTGGGCCGGCGGCTGGGGGACGTGGGTGGCTGTTGCCTGCGGTATTGCTGCCATTATCGGGCACAACTGGCCGCTATATTTCCACTTTCGCGGAGGTAAAGGTATAGCGACCACGATTGGTGTTATGGCTACGCTCTGTTTTTGGCCTGCGCTGATTGCTGGCATCATTGCCATTGTGTCTATTGTGATAACGAAATATGTCTCCCTGGGCTCGCTCCTGTTCGTGGCACTGACTCCGGTGTTCCTGATCTTTTCCGGGTTTACTGCGCCTGAGCTGTGGGGCAGTATTGTTATTGCCATTTTTGCCTTTTGGCGGCACCGGAGCAACATTGTGAAGATCATCGAAGGCCGGGAGAATAAAATAGGCTCAAAGGCCAAGGAGGGGAACCGCGTTGTCTGATAAAGTAACCGTGCTGGTCGCGGGCAGTTGGGGAACCGCGCTGGCTACAGTGCTGGCGGCTAACCACTCGGAAGTTTATCTATGGACACGGAAGCCCGAACAAGCTGCTGAGATTAATACCTCGCATACCAATGAACATTTTCTGCCGGGTGTGATCTTGCCTGCGAATATTGTAGCCACCACGGATATGGAAGCAGCTGTTGCAGGGTCCAAGGCCGTTGTCATTGTGGCGCCATCTTCCGCAATGCGGGAGGTAGCCCGCAGCCTCAAGCCGTTCTGGAAGGAAAATATGCTCTGCATACATGCCACCAAGGGATTCGAGACTGAGACGATGAAGCGGATGTCAACGGTTATTGCCGAGGAGCTTGGCTGCACTGAAGGGGAAATAGTTGTGCTCTCCGGGCCCAGCCATGCTGAAGAAGTGGTGCGTCTGTGTCCGACTACAGTCGTTGTGGCCTCGCCGGATGATGTTCGTTCGGGAGCGGCGCAGGAGCTGTTCATTAACAATGATTTCCGCGTGTATACCAATCGGGATCAGGTTGGTGTGGAGCTGGCCGGAGCGCTGAAGAACATTATCGCCCTCGGTGCCGGATTGTCTGACGGTCTGGGCTTCGGTGATAATGCGAAGGCTGCGCTGCTCACCCGGGGCTTGGCCGAGATTTCCCGCGTTGGTGTGGAGCTTGGCGCGAACCCGCTAACCTTTGCAGGATTGGCCGGACTAGGAGACCTGGTTGTAACCGCAACCAGCAAGCACAGCCGCAACTGGCGAGCCGGCTCGATGCTGGGTCAAGGCAAGCCGCTGGCTGAGGTGCTGGACTCCATGGGAATGGTGGTTGAAGGAATCCGCACAACGGAAGCGGCCTACGCCATTTCGCTGAAGCTGAATGTGCAGATGCCGATTACGGATCAGATTTATCATGTGCTGTTCAAAGGCAGATCGCCGCGCAGAGCGGTTGAAGCCTTGATGGGGCGTGACCGCAAGACAGAGATGGAAGCCATTTCCCAGGAAACTTGGGAGCAGTGGCATTCCTGATGAATGTTCACCTTTTTCCGGAAATTCTCATATGTTGTAAGGGGATTGACGGAGGAGGGATGAAAAGTGAGCAGAAATTTTTCCAAGGATGCATTGAACGCCATCAACAAAAAGGCGGGCAAGAACATTACGGAAGGTGCCGTCAAAAAGCTGGCCGCTACGGTCAAGCCGGGAACAACGCAGAATGAAGCCCAGCTCCGCCAGTTAATCAAGCAGGTATCATCAATGGCGAAAGTACCGGTCAGTGAAGCTACTGTGCAGGAAATTGTCAACGCGGTCAAAAAAGGCGGCGCCAACACAGGCACAATGGAGTCATTAATGAAAATGATGCTGAAAAAATAGTGTGAGTTTTCGCGGTGCAAAGAGCAAAGGTTCCGGAGTCCCCCAGATTCCGTGAATGTTTGCTCTTTTTTTCGTTGCAATGATGCTATTTCTGGCTGAAAAGGATAAAATTCATGCTATAATGATCGCAATCCAATTGGCTGAACAGGGGGAGCTCTAACATGGACCCGATGACGAAGATGTGGTTGTCTTTGATTGCGATTCTGATTATGGGATTGTCTGTGTTTCTGATTACCTTTGCACGCAGCAAGACGAAAGGCCTGTTAAGAGCGGTATTGTCCGTTGTTGCTTTCCTCGTTATGTTAATCGGTCTGCTAAGCGGAGCGGCTTCGATCATGTAAGCATTTACATTAATTTCTGGCAGAGGGGCAGAACATAGGCCCAAGGAAGGAAGCTGCGTCATGAAAACGCAAAAGGGATGGACGGTTACCTTTCAGCCGGGCGGGCGTAGGGCTGTAGTTAAGCACGGAAGCTCGCTGCTGGAAGCCTCTCGCAAAGCCGGTGTGGCTCTGACCACCCGTTGCGGTGGCAAGGCAGGCTGTCTGATGTGCAAAATAAAAGTGGAAGATGGCTGTGCTGCGGCTTTAAGGCCTCCAGAGGATGCTGAGCGGCGTAAGCTGGGCGGTTTGCTGGCAGAGGGAGTTCGTCTGGCCTGTCAAGCTGCTGTATGGAATGATGTGACCGTTCATATCCCGGAAGATCCGCTTAAGGCCGCTGTACGGCGCAGGCTGGAAGCGGCAAAGCGCGGGGAAGAAGACGAGCTGTGGTAGCTAATACTGCTGGTGGCTGCTGTAATAAGCGGAGGGAGGCGGGCTTAATGAGCTGCATCAGGAGGGTGAAGAACCTGGAAATGAAATGGCGTTCGGCTATGCTGGTTGTGTTAATTCTTCTGTCATGCTCCCTCTCAGGCTGCATGTATCCCGATGCACAAAAGCAGTCAGGAAGCAATTACCGCGAAAGTGTGAAGCGTGTCCAAGCTGCTGTGGACGATTACCAGCGGGAGGAAGGGCTGCTGCCAATACTTAATGCGGATGAAGCTACTCCAAGATATGAGAAATTCGTTATCAATCTGGAGAAGCTGCATCAGAAAGGTTATCTGGATGAAATTCCGGCGGTTGCCTTTGAGAAGGGCGGCAGTGCGAATTTTCTGGTATTGGATGAAGAACAGGCGCCCTTGGTCAAACTGATGGATCTGGTTACGGTTCAGAAGGTCAATGATGTTCAGCGCCAGGTGGACCGCTATAAGTCCGCGCACGGTGGAAGATTGCCTGAAGGGGAGGAACTGTATCCGGGTCTCTTTGCTATTAATTCTAAGCAAGCAGGAACAGGCTCCATCACATTAAGCAGCATCTATTCCGGCCAGCCGCTGGAGTTCATCATGGACAAGAACGGTACGGTATACGCCGATTATAGTTTTGATATAATGGCCGCCATTGACAAGACCGGCGGCTCTCCTGAAGCAGGAGATGACCTTCGGCTTTACTTGGAGCAGGCCTCTTATTATGTGCCGGTGAAATCTTTGCTCTATCTTTGGCAAGGGGGTCAGCCGGTCCCCCAGCCCCCTCAGCAGTAAATCCATTATCTTCCCAAAAGAAAGTTCTATCCCCAGATCCTCCCTCATATGCTAGCTGAGAAGGCTTCCGGGCGTCGTGACGCTCTGCGGTGCGCAGTGGCAGATTTTATGAAATTTCGATAGAATTGCGCGGGTAGCGGGTCATAAATCCGTTCTGGATACATATGATGATACTAGTCCAAATGCATGTCCGAGCATTCGGAGTTTAGCTTCGGGGCAGAAGGTTCCGCCCTTAAGGCAGGCTAGGCTCCCTGGCGGGCAATGTCAAGTCCGGTGGATGTCCTGCAAGGGTCAGATAGCCGGCGGAACGCGAAGTCGATGCTCTTCAGGCATTTTTTCTTCGGAGTACTATGAGGAGGGGATCTCTTTTGGAAAAAGTGGATATTTTCAAGGACATTGCCGAGCGTACCGGCGGAGACATTTATCTTGGCGTCGTCGGCGCGGTTCGCACAGGGAAATCAACATTCATCAAACGTTTCATGGAAACCATCGTCTTGCCGAACATTACGAGCGAGGCGGACCGGGTAAGAGCGGTAGATGAGCTTCCGCAAAGCGCGGCAGGCAAAACAATCATGACAACGGAACCGAAATTTGTGCCGAACAACGCGGTGCAGATCAAGGTCGCTGAAGGGCTGGAGGTCAACGTCCGCCTGGTCGATTGTGTAGGTTATGCTGTCGAGGGGGCAAAAGGCTATGAGGATGAAAATGGTCCCCGCATGATCTCTACACCTTGGTTTGAGGAGCCGATTCCATTCCAGGAAGCGGCAGAAATTGGCACACGAAAAGTCATTCAGGAGCATTCCACGCTGGGTGTGGTTGTGACTACAGACGGCACTATTGCTGAAATTCCGCGTTATTCGTATGTGGATTCTGAAGAGCGGGTCATCGCTGAGCTGAAGGAGGTTGGCAAGCCGTTTGTGCTTGTGATCAACTCCACCCGGCCGCGCAGTGAAGAGGCGCAGCAGCTCCGCAGCGAGCTTGCCGCCAAATATGATATTCCGGTAATGACGCTCAGTGCAGCGAGCATGACTGAGGAGGACGTGACTGGCGTCCTGCGCGAAGTACTGTATGAATTCCCGGTTCATGAGGTTAACGTGAATCTGCCGAGCTGGGTGATGGTGCTTGGTGAGAATCACTGGCTGCGCAGCAGCTATGAGAATTCCGTCCGTGATACCGTGAAGGATATCCGCCGGCTGCGCGATGTTGACCGGCTGGTCTCCCAGTTTACGGAATACGATTTTATTGATAGAGCAGGACTCAGCGGAATGAACATGGGCCAAGGTGTGGCAGAGATTGATCTGTATGCGCCTGAAGAGCTGTATGATCAGGTTCTGATGGAGGTTGTCGGCGTTGAAATCCGCGGCAAAGATCATCTGCTGCAGTTGATGCAGGAATTCGCACATGCCAAACGTGAATATGACCGCTTCTCGGAAGCGCTGGAAATGGTCAAAACTACAGGCTACGGCATCGCTGCCCCGTCGCTTGCCGAAATGGCGCTGGATGAGCCGGAGCTGATCCGCCAGGGTGCACGGTTCGGGGTCCGGCTGAAGGCTACAGCGCCATCCATTCATATGATCCGCGTAGATGTGGAATCGGAATTCTCGCCGATCATCGGCACGGAGAAGCAGAGCGAGGAGCTGATGCGGTATCTGATGCAGGATTTCGAGAACGACCCGATCAAGATATGGGAATCCGATATTTTTGGCCGCTCCCTGCACTCCATTGTGCGTGAGGGCATTCAGGGCAAAATCGCCATGATGCCGGACAATGCCCGCTATAAGCTGCAGGAAACGCTGGGAAGAATTATCAATGAAGGCTCGGGCGGATTAATTGCTATCATTTTGTAAATTAAAGCTATAGGTAAAAAGAGAGTAGGGCGGGAGAAATCCCGCTCTCTTTTTTGCGTAAATCAAGACCATGAGCAGGATGCTTTGCGGATAAAAAATGCTACTTTCTGCTCCTTTTTTGTGTAACGCCTTGAAATTATGAATGGGCTGTATTACTATAAGTTTGTTGCGCTTCTAGGAAGAGTGGCGCCAATATCTAGTAAAAACGGGATTATCACGTATATTTTGCGTTGAAACGGAAACAGTGTATGATACCGGAAATTTGCCCAGGGAGGTGAGAAGACATGAATAAATCAGATTTGATCAATGTGGTAACAGAAGCAACTGAACTTCCCAAGAAAGATGCTACTAAAGCGGTAGATGCCGTTTTCGAAGCAATCACAGGAGCTCTGCAAAACGGAGATAAAGTTCAGCTGGTTGGCTTCGGAAACTTTGAAGTGCGTGAACGTTCCGCACGTAAAGGCCGCAACCCGCAAACTGGTGAAGAAATCGAAATTCCTTCGAGCAAGGTGCCTGCATTCAAACCAGGTAAAGCTCTTAAAGACGGAATCAAATAGAGATTTCTACATATCTATCCCATAATCTTTTTGAGTAACTACGATGCCGCCCGCAAAGGCGGCATTTATTTTTGAAAACTTTTAGGAGGATTGAATATGACTGAGAAGAATAATGGCGATCATTCCACCCCGGCGGACAGCGACTACGTTGTAATCAAAGCCAAAGAGAACGGCGTTCAGGTCATCGGGCTTACCAGAGGGCTCGACACGCGTTTTCACCACACGGAGAAGCTGGACAAAGGCGAGGTGCTCATCGCCCAATTCACCGATCATACCTCAGCTATAAAAATCCGCGGCAAGGCCGAAATATGGAGCAAACACGGACAAATGGAAAGTGAAAGCTGAAAAGCAGGCATAGCCTGCTTTTTTTAACAATATAACTAAGGATAGCCGAGTCTCAGTTCCCCGTATATTCGCACTACGAGGCGGCAACGATGGAGGATAAGGAGGCTTGTCATGAACCGGAGCTGGCTGATGGGAACAGTAATTCTAATATCCGTGGGTTCCGCCCTACTGCTGCCGCAGCTGGCGGCGGTTGAGCCTATCGTTGCCGGGAAGCATGTAGTGCTTGAGACCTTGGGCGGCAGCGGTACGGTTCTGGAGAATGACAATCTCGTAGACAGGCTGGCGGAGCTTCCACTGACCCTGTCCATTGACAGGGTAGGCTGGAAGAGCCAGGTTCTGACTCTGGATCTGAAGTTGACTGCGAATGATTCAGAGCCGCAGGAGCTGTATCAGAATATGGCTATGGCTATTTCCTTTGCCTTTCAGGATACCACGAACGTGGATCAACTGCTGCTGCGGATCGTTGCGGAGGATAAATGGCTGGACAGCCGCCGGCTGCTGCTTGCGGGCGATATCCGCCGGAGCGAATGGTCGCTGGAGCTGCAGGAGGCTCTGCAGAATGCCGGGAGCAGGCCGCTGCCGGATGACATCAAGAAAGGCTTCCGCATAAGTGAAAGCGAGCTCTGGAAGAAGCAGTTCATTTATCCCTAATCTGGGTAAAAGAAACTAGGACGGTCCAGAGTGCGTGACAAAAAAACATGTGATATAATAGACAAGATTGTGAACAAAGATATTGTCAAAACGTCAATGGCTTCGGAGGCTGAAATGAAACCGTACCGCATACCCCAACTGGCTAAACCTTACACCGACTATGATATGATTCAGCGGCATGCGGAATTGCCGCCGTTTTCAGACGGGCGGGGTCATTTGTTATATATTTTTCTTAACCACGGTTCCTCTGCCGGTCCGCAGAACGGAGAGCTGTTTACGCTTGTAACCGGGCTTGTACAGCTTGGACTGGATACCCATGAGAGTATCGACCGGTCGCAGGATGAGCCGGGTGGTGATCCTATGCGGTCCCGTCAGCTCAAGGTGCTGGCCGGAGATTACTTCAGCAGTTGGTTTTACCATTTGCTGGCTAAGCGCGGGCAGATTGAGATGGTGGGTGTACTAAGTTCGGCCATAGCCGACTTTAATGTGATGAAATCGAATTTGTACAGCAAGATGAAAGGTATGCTCCTATCGGCAGAACAATACCTGCGCCACACAGTACAGCTCAATATGAGGCTGTTTCTTTCTTTTACACCGATGATTGAGGAGTCGCTTGCAGAGCTGTGGGAAATGCTGCTGGCCGAATTCAGCCAGTGCGAGACCGCACTTCTGGAGCTGCGGCGCGGCTCGGATATGGCAAACGCCATTCAGGGCTATTGCTACTGGAAAGTGCTGGAAACCGCGACAGAGGATGAACGGCTACTGCTCCTGGAGCAGGACCTTGATCTCAAGGATTGGAAGAAGCTGAAGCTGAAATCTAAATGTGACTCCCTGCTGATGGACAAACTGCACGGGTCACTCCAGTCTATACAGGGCCTGCTGCAAGGCGTTAAGGACGAGAACCTGATCAGCGAGCTTAGTGCTGCGCTTGACCGCCTTCTCCTGCAGATGAAAATTTCCGGACAAGCAGCCGTGGAGGGTTAGGAATGACTATAGAGAAAACTACAACAATGGGTGATAAAGGCATCAAACCTAAGGAACAATTTGTGCATTCCGTATTTGAGAGCATTGCCGGCAAATACGATATAATGAACGACATTCTGAGCTTTCGCCGCCACAAAGCCTGGCGCAAGTTCACCATGCGCAAGATGGCGATGAAGCGCGGGGATTCAGCGGTTGATTTATGCTGCGGCACCTGCGACTGGAGCATCGCCCTCGCTGATGCAAGCAAGACCGGTAACGTCATAGGGCTTGATTTCAGTGCAGGGATGCTGGAGGTCGGCCGGCGCAAGGTGGAAGCGCGGAATCTTCAGGACCGCATCTCTTTAGTCCAGGGCAATGCCATGGAGCTGCCGTTCGGTGACAATTCCTTCGATTATGCTACGATAGGCTTCGGGCTTCGCAATGTGCCAGACCCCGTTCAGGTATTGAACGAAATGAAGCGTGTGGTGAAGCCGGGGGGAATGGTTGTCTGCCTGGAGCTGTCCAAACCGATGAAGCAGCCGTTCAAAGGCATCTATTATTTTTATTTCCAGCGCGTGCTTCCGCTGCTTGGCAAATTGTTTGCCAAACGCTACGAGCAATATAAATGGCTTCCCGAATCACTGGCCCTGTTCCCGGACAGAGAGCAGCTTGAGGTGATCTTCCGTGAAACCGGACTGCAAAAAGTGGAATCCTTCCCCTTGACCGGAGGCATCGCGGCACTACATATTGGGCTCAAGGAGAACGCAAATGTTTAAGAAAATCGGCATCTTTCTTCAAATGATCAAGTTTGAGCATACGGTTTTTGCATTACCTTTCGCATTTATGGGCGCATTGCTCGGTTCAGTTGTTGTGTCTCACGCCTTGCCCTCCTGGGGGCAGATCGGCTGGATTGTGGTCGCCATGTTCGGCGCACGCAGCGCGGCTATGGGGCTTAACCGGCTGATTGACCGGATCAGTGACGCCAAAAATCCCCGCACAGCGGGAAGAGCGATTCCGGCGGGATTGCTCAAGGTTGGAGAGGTTTCCCTGTTCATCGCGTTTTCATTCTTTTTGTTGTTCTGGGCGGCATTTAAGCTGAATCCTTTGTCAGCAAAGCTGCTGCCAATCGCTGTCTTCCTTCTTGTTTTTTATTCCTTCACCAAACGCTTTACCTGGGCCTGCCATTTAATTCTGGGGCTAACCATCGCTCTGGCTCCGCTGGGCGGCTGGGTTGCCGTAACAGGAACAGTGGACTCTGTGGCTATGGTATTCTATTTCACCATCGTATTTTGGACGGCAGGCTTCGATATCATTTACTCTTGTCAGGACGTTGAGTTTGATAAGAAGGAGGGCCTCTATTCCATTCCTGTCCGTTTTGGAGTTGCCGGTGCGCTGACCATTGCCAAGGTGTTCCACATTCTAACGGGAATCGGCTTTGTCTCGCTGCTCTTTTTGACCGACCTGAGCTGGTGGTATGTGGCGGGAATGATCATAGCCTATATCATCCTTTTTTATGAGCATCATATTGTGTCTCCAAGTGATCTCAGCCGGCTGCAGACAGCCTTCTTCACGATGAATGGTGTGCTGAGCATTGTTGTGTTCTCCTTCACTCTGATTGACCTGGTGGTGCAGTATTACAAATGACAGAACGAAGTCCGAAAAATTTTGTGGTTGGCATTACCGGTGCGAGCGGCAGCATTTACGGCGTCCGTTTGATAGAAAGTCTGCTCTCGCTTGGTCATTCGGTTCATTTGGTGATCAGCAGTGCGGGCTGGCGTGTGTTCAAGGAAGAGCTGGGCTTTACCGCCTCAGACCGGGAAGGCTTCTTGAACGAACAGTTCAGGGGCTATCCCGGTTCTCTTCATTATCACCCTGCTGCTGATATCGGTGCATCCATTGCCAGCGGCTCCTTCCGTACGGAGGCAATGATCATTATGCCATGCTCGATGGGAACCCTGTCTGCTGTGGCGCACGGAAGCTCCGACAATCTGATGACGCGGGCTGCGGATGTAATGCTGAAGGAAGGACGTCCCCTTGTGCTTGTGCCCCGCGAGACGCCGCTCCATGCGATTCATTTGGAGAATATGCTGAAGCTCTCCCGGCTCGGGGTGAAAATTATTCCGGCGATGCCCGCATTTTATTTTGGCCCGACATCTATGGATGATTTGATCAACTTTATGGTGGGCAAGGTGCTGGACAGCTTGAATATCGAGCATACGTTATTTCGCAGATGGGGGGAAGAGGCATGAGCCGCCCGGAAAGTACTGTTATCGGTAAAATCAGTTATACCAACTCATGGCCGGTATTTCACAATTTCGATCCTTCTTTGCTGAAGTACCCGGCGAAGATGGTGAGTGAAGTGCCTGCTTTTCTTAACAAGGGTATGGCGGAGGGAAGCATTCATGTAGGCGCTTTGTCTTCCTTCGCTTATGCCGCCGCCAGCGATCGGCTGCTGCTGCTGCCGGATTTGTCGGTCAGCGCCGACGGTCCGGTGAGATCCATTTTTTTGTTTTCGCGCGCACCGCTGGAACAGATTTCCACAGGCAGGATTGCCGTAACGAACACCTCCGCGACCTCGGTCAATCTGCTGAAAATATTGATGGAAAAGGCGGTCGGCGGCAAACCGGAGTACGTCAGCGCTGCTCCTGATCTGGATACGATGATGGCTCAGGCCGACGCCTGTCTGCTTATCGGCGACAACGCAATCAGAGCCTCATGGCAGGATCAGGGCTATATCGTTACCGATCTTGGCCAGCTCTGGAAGGAGTGGACGGGCCTCAGCATGACTTTTGCGGTCTGGGCTGTGAACCGTGAAGCTGTGAGGGATAAGCCGCGGGCGATAGCCGAGATTGCCGAAGCTTTTGTAGAGAGCAAAAGACGCGGCCAGCACGATTTGGCACCCATTATCCGTGAGGCCTGCAGGGTTATCGGGGGAACGGCAGCCTACTGGAACGGATACTTTCGTAATTTGTGTTATGACTTTGGGGAAAGGCAGCAGGAAGGTCTGAACCTCTATTTCCGCTATGCCTATGAATTGGGCCTGCTGCCGCAGGAAGTGAAGATGGAGCTTTGGAGTCACAATCTGCTGACACGGGTGAAAGAATGAAACGAATGCAAATGTTCGGCTTGCTTAATAAAGATATGGACCAGATTGAAAAGGAGCTGTACCGCAGTGTGCAGGGAGACGATGCTCTGCTCACCGAGACCTCTCTTCATCTGCTGAAGGCGGGCGGCAAAAGGCTCCGTCCTGTATTTGTGCTGATGGGCGGCAAATTTGGGCAATATGATCTGGAGAAAATGAAGCGTGTGGCGATTCCGCTTGAGCTTATCCATAGCGCTTCCCTCGTTCATGATGACGTAATCGACGATGCGGAGCTGCGGCGCGGCGAGCCTACCGTCAAAGCGAAGTGGGGCGACAAGATCGCTATGTACACCGGCGACTATATTTATGCGAAGGCGCTGGTCATGACCACAGAGCTGAAAAATCCCCGGATACACCAAATCCTCTCCAAAGCCATGGTGGAAATGTCAATCGGAGAGATGGAGCAGATCCGAGACTTCTTCAATACCGAGCAAACCGTGCGCCACTATCTGCGGCGGATCCGGCGCAAAACAGCGCTGCTTATCGCCGTCAGCTGCCAGCTTGGTGCGCTGGCTGCGGACGCAGAGCCGGAGACAGCACGGCTGCTCTACAATTACGGCTATAACGTCGGTATGGCGTTCCAGATCCGTGATGATCTGCTCGATCTTTCCGGGACAGAGAAGCAAATCGGCAAGCCGCCGGGCAGCGACATGCGGCAGGGCAACATCACGCTGCCGGTGATCTACAGTCTGGAGGATCAGCGGCTGCGCAGTACACTGCTGGAGGAGCTGGCTTCCATCCGTGAAGAGCACAGCGGTGTCGGCCGCGCCATTGAACTGATTCTCTCTGGCGAAGGCATCGCCCGCGCAGAGGAGCTGGCCACACGGTACATAAACAAAGCGCTGGCTGCGCTGGACCAGTTGCCGAGCAACCGGACGAAGCGCAATCTGCGGGATATTGCCCATTTTGTAACAGGCAGAGCTTATTAAGCTTCCGAGGGCTCAAAATATTAAGCGTTCACAGATGGCGAGGTTTCTGATAATATCAGAAAAACAGCTTATTTTTCAAAAGATAAGCATTTATATGTTTCACACTATAAGTTATCCTTCTCTTTCTCGCTGAAACGGATACCTGAAAGCGATACGGAGTATCGCTGCTTCGGAAGCGTATGCTTTTTTCAGAGGACGACGTAGCCGTTTCTACTTGTTCGGAACAATAAAAAATGGAGAGTGACTCTATGGAGAAAACGTATCTGATGATCAAGCCGGATGGAGTACAGCGCGGATTGATCGGGCGGATTGTCGCCCGTCTGGAGGACAAAGGATTTAAGCTGGTAGCCGCGAAGCTGATTACTGTTACAGAAGAGCAAGCGAAGAGACATTATGCAGAGCATGAGGGTAAGGATTTCTTCCCCGAATTGGTGGGGTTCATTACCTCCGGTCCTGTATTTGCTATGGTGTGGGAAGGCGATGATGTCGTAGCATTATCCCGTTTGCTGATCGGCAAAACGAAGGTAGGGGAAGCCCTGCCGGGTACAATCCGCGGAGATTTTGCCAGTCATACGCCGCTTAACCTGATCCACGGTTCGGACTCTCCGGAAAGCGCAGAACGCGAGATTGCGAATTTCTTCGCTCCGGCTGAATTGGCAGATTACAATAAAGACATCGCAGCCTGGATGTAGCAGACGGGCGGGAAGCAGGGGAGTAATATGGCTGAAAGAGATGAAGTGTCAACGATTGCGGACCCGGATTACACCGGCTTTATTCATAACGTCAACAAGAGCACCGGAATCGATTTGTCCCAGTATAAAGAAGCACAAATGAAGCGCCGGCTCACTACGCTGCGGACGAAGAACGGTTATAATTCCTTTAGTGATTTTTTTGCCGCGATGATGAAGGATAAGGCGCTGTTCTATGAATTTCTGGACCGCATGACCATCAATGTTTCGGAGTTCTGGCGCAACCCTAACCGGTGGGAGGTGCTGCGCGACGTTATTCTGCCCGAGCTGCAACGCTCAGGCCGCAGGCTGAAGCTCTGGAGTGCCGCCTGTTCAACCGGTGAGGAGCCCTATACGCTGGCGATGATCCTCTCTGACAAAAATATACTGGCGCAGACCGGGATTCTGGCAACGGACATTGACGACGGCGCGCTGGCCAAAGCCAAGCAGGGACTCTATTTGGAGCGTTCTCTTAAGGACGTGCCTAAGGATGTGGCCGAACGTTATTTTACACCTGAAGGACCGGTATTTAAGGTAAATGAAGGCTTGAAGAAAAATATTGATTTCCGCAAGCAGAACCTGCTGCTGGACAAGTTCGATGACGGCTTTGACTTGATTATCTGCCGCAATGTTATGATTTATTTTACGGAAGAGGCCAAGAATAAGCTGTATCACAAGTTCTCTGCGAGCTTGCGCCCGGGCGGATATTTGTTCGTGGGCAGTACAGAACAAATCTTCACACCGGCACAGTATAATTTCGAATCCACAGAAACCTTTTTCTATCGCAAGAAATCATAAAATCCATATCCATGTTCCATGGGCTCACCGCATGCCGTAACGTATACTTTTGTAAATTTTCAGTGATACTGAAAGTAGATATAGATTACGTGCGCCATGCGAAAGGTCGTTAATTCAGATGGACAAAAGCAAGGTCATTGAGGCTTACAAGCGGGGCTTTCTGACAGTCCGTGAATGCGGGCAAATCCTCGGCATTGAAGAGCGGCAGCTCCAGCGTCTGCTTGTCATTGAGGAGAGCAAGGCAGACTTCGAGCCACCGAGCCGGCGGATCGGCGGTTGACTGGAGCATTTGCCCGGGGCACACAGCAGCGCCGTCTTTACTCGAAAGAGTAGGGGCGGCGCTGTTCTTTTACAGGCCGGTGTCCATGAGGCGAGGCGTATCCCTTTCTTGTCAAAGCCGATTCGCTATACTATAATGAGCAAAGACATTTAACATTTTAGCGGTTTACAGTTTAAAAGTGTGAAGGGGGAACGCAGCATGAGTTTACGCTATTTGACAGCGGGGGAAACGCACGGCCCCCAGCTTACAGCTATTATTGAAGGACTGCCCAGTAATTTGACACTGAATTTCGAAGAGTTGAATTTCCAGCTCCAGCGGCGGCAAAAAGGCTACGGACGCGGACGCCGGATGCAAATTGAGAAGGATACCGCACAAATCGTCGGCGGTGTGCGTCACGGCTCCACCACAGGAGCTCCTGTAGCTCTGGTTGTTGAGAACAAGGACTGGACCCACTGGAAAAATATTATGAACATCGAGCCGATTCCGGGCAGTGACGAAGAGAAGCGGCGGGTGAACCGTCCGCGTCCCGGGCATGCAGATTTGAACGGCGGACTGAAATACAATCTGACGGACTTGCGTAATGTGCTGGAGCGCTCCAGCGCGCGTGAAACGGCGGCAAGAGTAGCCGTAGGCGCGGTAGCCCGGCAACTGCTTGCAGCGTTCGGTGTGAAGATTGCCGGACAGGTGATCCGTATTGGCGAGATTGAAGCGCCTGCGAATGATCTTCCGATTGACGAATTGATCGCGCAGACTGAAGCGTCTTCTGTGCGTGTTGTGGATAAAGAAACTGAGCAGAAGATGGAAGCTTACATAGACAAGATCAAGGAGGAAGGCGACTCCATCGGCGGCATCGTGGAATGCATCGTTGAGGGTCTTCCGGTTGGTCTGGGAAGCCATGTCCAATCCGACCGTAAGCTGGATGGCGCCATCGCCGGAGCTGTAATGTCCATCAACGCCTTCAAGGGTGTTGAAATCGGCATCGGCTTTGAAGCAGGCAAGCTGCGCGGGTCCCAGGTCCATGACGAGATCATGTATGAAGCTTCCCGGGGCTACTACCGGGCAAGCAACCGTCTGGGCGGCTTTGAAGGCGGAATGACCAACGGCATGCCGGTTGTGGTCCGTGGTGTAATGAAGCCGATTCCTACGCTTTATAAACCGCTGCAAAGTGTCGATATCGACACGAAGGAGCCTTTCACCGCCCAGGTGGAACGTTCGGACGCATGTGCTGTTCCGGCAGCTTGTGTCGTGCTGGAGAACGTGGTGGCCTGGGAAATCGCCAAAGCCTTCCTCGACAAGTTCGGCGGCGATTCTCTGGAAGAAATCCGGGCCAACTATGCCAATTACCAGGCGCAATTGGAGAGCTACTAATTATGCGCAGCATAACAGTAAGCTTAGGTGAACGTTCCTATCCGATTCATATCGGCAGCGGCCTGCTGCGTGAAATCGGCGGCAGATGTGTGGAAGCCGGATTTCCGCTCCGCAGTCCGATCCTGGTTGTCAGCGACAGCGAAGTCGGTCCCCGCTATCTGCCGGTGGTCGAAGCCTCGCTCCGGGAGCGCGGATACAAGGTCGTCAGCCATGTTATCCCGGCAGGCGAAGCCTCCAAATCGCTGGCTGTGTATGAAGAGGTCATTACAACCGCAATTAAGGCCGGTCTGGACCGCAGCTCGGCGGTTCTGGCGCTGGGAGGCGGCGTAGTAGGGGATTTAGCAGGTTTTGTTGCCGCATCCTATATGCGGGGAATAGGGTTTATTCAAATGCCTACAACGATCCTTGCCCATGACAGCAGCGTAGGCGGCAAGGTGGCGGTGAATCATCCGCTGGCGAAGAATATGATCGGCGCCTTCTATCAGCCTGAAATGGTGCTGTATGATCTGGACACCCTGAGCACGCTTCCGCCGCGCCAGGTTGCATCGGGACTGGCAGAGGTAGTGAAGCATGGTCTGATTCTGGACCGTGAATTTGCGTACTGGTGCCGCGAGCATGCAAGCGAGCTGCTTGCCCTGGACCCTGAGGCGCTGGGCTACGCCCTGGAGCGCGGCTGTGCGATCAAGGCAGTAGTAGTAGGCAATGATGAGCGCGAGCACGGGCAAAGAGCGATTCTGAACCTGGGACATACGATTGGTCATGCGATTGAGGCGGTTGGAGGGTACGGCGTATTTCTCCACGGCGAAGCCATTGCCATCGGAATGGCCGGTTCTGCGCTGCTAGCAGCCAAGCTTGGCCGGGACCAGGCGATTTATGAGGATACCGTTTCCATGCTGTCTGCACTCTCGCTGCCGGTAAGACTGCCTGCGCAGTACAGCGAGGATGAGCTGATGGAAGCGATGATGCATGACAAGAAGTTCAAGGAAGGCAAGATGACCTTTGTCGTACCGGATTCCATTGGGGCCGTCAGCATCGTGAATGAAGTGCAGCAGAGTGCTGTGCGTGAAGTCCTCGCGCAGCTTAAGAAGGAGGGAAGCCCGTGGTGAACCGGGGAATACGCGGTGCAACTACCGTAGTCCATAACGAGGAAAACGAGATTTTGCGTGAGACGGTTGTGCTGTTGCGTGAGATTGTTGAGCGCAACGATGTGATCGCCGAGGATATATGCAGTGTGTGGATTACTGTGACGGGCGATTTGGATGCCACCTTTCCGGCAAGAGCCATTCGTGAGATAGAAGGCTGGGAATGGGTGCCGCTGATGTGCTCTGTAGAAATTCCTGTCAAGGGCGGGCTGCCGAAGTGCATCCGGCTGATGGTACAGGTGAACACAGAGAAATCACAGCGGGAGATCCGCCATGTCTATCTGAATGAAGCCGAGAAGCTTCGTCCCGATCTCTCACAGAAGAAGTAACAAATTCATTGTGCGGGGTTGCCATTATCTATTGCCATCATGTATAGTGTAGTTAGCCGAGTGAAGCAGAGTTTAGTTTAGCTGAGATGAGTATAGTTGAGCAGAGTGCAGGATTTTAGTTGAGTACAGGCATACCATACGTAATGCAATTCTCTTTTTATGAATACCTTATAGTGTTATTTTGCACTATAGCTGTATTCTTTTATGGGAGAAGTGTATCTTTGATGATGGTTTTGTGCCGCTCATATGCGCTTATCACATACTTACTTACATTAACCTCTACTTCGGTAGAGGTTTTTCTGTGTTTCGGACAATATAAACAATATCCCAAGGAGGTATCCCAAGTGACGAATCCAAGAGTAGAAGAAGTATTGTCGCTATCGCGGGAATATAATCTGATTCCTGTAGTGAAAAGGCTGCTCGCCGATATGGAGACGCCGATCCGGTTATTCCAGCGTTTTGCTGAGCAGGACCGGGCATTTTTGCTGGAAAGTGTAGAAGGCGGGTTAAAGTGGGCGCGGTATTCTTTTATCGGCAGTGATCCGTTCCTGATGATCTCCGGCAAAAAAGGCGTGATCCACGTCGAGGTCGGCGGTGAGAAGAAACGTCTGCTCGGCAAACCCGTCGAGGAGCTTAAGGCGCTGCTGCGCTCCTACCGCAGTCCCAAGCTGGACGAAATGCCTCCTTTTACAGGCGGTGCCATTGGATTCTTCGGGTACGACCTCCTGCAGTATTATGAGAAGCTGTCCGCTCATGCGGTGGATGACCTGAACATGGATGATATCCGCTTTATGTTCTGTGACCGCATCATTGTGTTTGATCATGTGAAGCAGCAGATTCTGCTGGTCGGCAACCTGCACATCAAGGACGGCGATACGGATTCCGATATCCGCGCGGGATATGAGGAGCTGAGCCAGCGCTTAGAGAATATGGCTGAAGAGCTTCAAAAGGAAGGACCGAAGGAAAACGTCAACCGGCGCAGCATTCCCCAGGACATTGAGCTTGGCGAGATTCATTCGAACCTCACCAAAGAACAATATATGAGCAATGTAGAGCAGGCCAAGGAATATATACGGGCGGGGGATATTTTTCAGGTGGTGCTGTCGCAGCGTCTGCATATTGAAACCGAAGTCTCTCCCCTTCACGTGTACCGGGTGCTGCGGACCCTGAACCCTTCACCCTATATGTATTATCTGAAAATGGATGAGGAGATCATCGTCGGTACTTCCCCGGAGGCACTGGTTAAGGTGGACGGAAGCCGGGTGGAGACACGGCCGATTGCCGGAACGCGGCCACGGGGCGCGAATGAAGCAGAGGACCGGGCGCTGGTCGCAGAACTGCTGGAGGATGAGAAGGAGCGGGCGGAGCATCTGATGCTGGTCGATCTGGGCCGCAATGACCTGGGGCGGGTATCAAAGTTCGGTACGGTCAAATGCGATTCTTTTATGGAAATTGAGAAGTACTCGCATGTGATACACATGGTGTCCAATGTATCAGGCACCCTTGACACAGGAAAAGATTTCTTCGATGCCTTCCTCTCATGCCTGCCAGCCGGTACCGTCTCTGGTGCGCCCAAGCTGCGGGCAATGGAAATTATCGCCGAACTGGAGCAGGAAGCAAGAGGCGCGTATGCCGGGGCGATTGGTTATCTGGGGTTCTCGGGGAATATGGACTCCTGCATCACCATTCGAACGATCATTTTCCGCAAAGGGCGGGCTTATGTGCAGGCTGGAGCGGGTATTGTCTGGGATTCGGTGCCGGAGAAGGAATATGAGGAAACGCTCAATAAGGCCAAAGCGATGCTGAAGGCCATCCGGATGGCGGAAGCCATGTTCCCGGCTGAAGTGAAAGAGAAGCAGGTCATCAACCAGGATTACATGTATGAATATACCCCTTGATTATAATCGTTAGGAGGAGACAGCAATGGATGCAAGCCAATTGATACAATCGGGTATCGCCAGTCTGATTGAGGGCCGGGATCTTAACCGCCCGCAGGCTCGTGAGATTATGGGAACGATTATGGAAGGAGCGGCAACATCTGCGCAGATTGGCGCGCTGCTGACGGCACTGCGGATCAAGGGGGAGACCGTTGAAGAGATCACCGGCTTCGCGGAAGCGATGCGGGGATTCGGCACACATGTGGCTACAGAGCGCTCACAGCTCCTTGATACTTGCGGAACCGGCGGCTCCGGCATTCATAAGTTCAATATTTCCACCGCCTCGGCCATTATTTCTTCCGCAGCTTCCGTAAGAGTGGCGAAGCACGGCAACCGTTCCGCTTCCGGGCGGGCGGGCAGCGCCGATGTGCTGGAGGCACTTGGCGTCAATATTCATCTGAATGCGGAGCAGGCCCGGCAATGTCTGGACAGCATCGGCATCTGCTTCCTGTTCGCGCAGATCTATCATCCGTCGATGAAGCATGCGGCAGCTCCCCGGAGAGAGCTTGGCGTACGTACGGTGTTCAATATGCTCGGCCCGCTGACCAACCCGGCAGGGGCTGACCGTCAGTTGATGGGTATCTACGACAGAGACAAAACGGAGATTGTGGCAAACGTCCTGAAAGAGCTCGGGTCAAAGCGGGCGATGATTGTTAGCAGTCTGGACGGTTTGGATGAAATCAGCATTTCGGCACCTACACAGGTGTCCGAATTGAAAAATGGTGTTGTAACCACCTACGAGATTACACCGCAGGCGCTGGGGCTCAGCACGCATCCGCTTGAGGATGTGCTGGGCGGAGATGCGGCGGAGAATGCCGCGATTATCATGGGCGTTCTGCGAGGGGAGCTTAACCCTTACCGTGACATTGTGCTGGCCAATGCGGGGGCGTGCATTTATGTTGCCGGATTAGCCGACACCTTAAGAGAAGGTGTGGATAAAGCGAGAGAAGTAGTGGATTCCGGTGCTGCGCTGCAGAAGCTGGAACAGCTTAAAGCCATGACGAAGGAGCTTGATTATGTATCTTGACCGGATTGTCGCCACCAAAATCAAAGAAGTTGAAGCCTTAAGCCAAACCTTCTCTTTGGAGGAGGCCAAACGTCAAATTGCAGCACTGCCGCCTACAAAAGGGTTCCGCAATGCGCTCACGCAGTCGCGTAACAGGTCGATGGGGCTGATCGCCGAGGTGAAGAAGGCCTCGCCTTCCAAAGGCCTGATCCGTGCTGATTTCGATCCGGTATCCATTGCCAAGGGGTATGAAGCGGGCGGAGCCGATTGCTTGTCTGTCCTGACGGATAAGGATTATTTTCAAGGCAGCGGCGCTTATTTGCAGCAGGTAAGAGCGGCGGTAGGCCTGCCGCTGCTGCGCAAGGATTTCATCATTGATGAGCGGCAAATCTATGAAGCGCGTCTGCTTGGAGCCGATGCTATACTGCTGATTGCTGCAATTCTGACGTCTGAGCAGTTGATTTCATTCACGGATACCGCAGCAGCGCTGGGACTCGATATCCTGATTGAAGTTCATGACCGCAGCGAACTGGAAACGGTGCTGGCTACCGGAAAAGTGCAGCATTCTGGCGTGCTGCTGGGCATTAACAACCGCAATCTGCGCACGTTCGAAACATCGCTTGCCACTACAGCAGAGCTAGCCGCATTGCTTCCAGCAGGTGTTCCCGTAATCAGCGAGAGCGGAATAACCGGACCGGCAGATATCGAATATCTGAGAACTACCGGTGCTGCCGGTGTCCTCGTCGGAGAGTATCTGATGCGCAAGCCGGATGTGGAGCAGGCTGTGAATGAGCTGATGGGTGCGCTGCCCGCAGGGAAGGATCGTGCGACTCATGGCTGAGACAATGGTAAAAATCTGTGGACTTCAGGACGTTGAAGTGCTAAAATCTATGAAGCGATTACCTCTGGATGTTGTCGGATTTGTGTTTGCAAAGAGCCGCCGCAAGGTAAGCCCTGAGCGTGCGGCAGAACTCATTGCAGAGCTTGCCGGCTGGGAGAACGGGAAGCCTCCGCTCGCCGCAGGAGTGTTTGTGAATCCTACGCTGGCTGAGCTAGAGGAGCTTCTATCCACCGTAAGGCTTGATGTAATTCAGCTACATGGTCAGGAAAGCGCGGAATATTGCCGGGCCGTCAGGGAGGCTTTTCCACAGGTTCAGGTATGGAAGGCTCTTTCTGTAGCCGGAAGTGCAGGAGAGGCCGCTGCAGGCAGCCCTGATGATCTGAAGCCATATGCCGGGGCCGTCCATGCTGTGCTGCTGGATACATATGATCCGTCAGGCAGCGGCGGCTCCGGCCGGACCTTTGACTGGGAGAAGATTCCGGCTTATCAACAGGCAGCCGCTGCGTACGGCTTGCCTTTATTTATAGCTGGCGGATTGCACCCGGATAATGTGCGTGAGCTGCTGGAGGGCTATGCACCGTATGGAGTAGATGTCTCTAGCGGCGTAGAGAGCGATGGAATTAAGGATATCGTCAAAATCACAGCTTTTGTGGAAAGGGTGAAGCAATCATGATACAAGTACCGGACAAGAATGGACGTTTTGGTTCTTTTGGAGGCCGCTTCGTTCCTGAAACATTGATGAATGCGCTCATTGAGCTGGAGGAGGCCTACCGCAAATTTTCGGCTGATCCGGCTTTTCAGAAGGAAGTAGATTATTTGCTCAAGCAATATTCCGGGCGGGAGACACCGCTGTATTATGCGGAGCGCCTCAGCAAGCGTCTGGGTGAAGCCAAAATATATTTGAAACGTGAAGACCTCAACCATACAGGGGCGCATAAAATCAACAATGCAATCGGCCAGGGCATACTCGCCAAAATGATGGGCAAAACCAAGGTCATCGCCGAAACCGGCGCAGGCCAGCACGGCGTGGCGACAGCTACAGTGGCGGCGCTGCTGGGGATGGAGTGCAAGGTATTCATGGGCGAAGAAGATACGCGCCGCCAGGCGCTTAACGTCTTCCGCATGAAGCTGCTGGGAGCAGAAGTCATCCCGGTAACCTCCGGCTCCCGGACCCTTAAGGATGCAGGAAACGAAGCGCTCCGCTACTGGGTCAGCAACGTGGAAGATACGTTCTACGTGCTCGGTTCTGCAGTGGGACCGCATCCGTATCCGATGATGGTCCGCAATTTCCAGCGTGTAATTGGCGATGAGACACGCCGCCAGATTCTTGAAGCCGAAGGAAGGCTCCCGGATCTGCTGGTAGCGGCAGTAGGCGGCGGAAGCAACGCGATCGGCATGTTCTATCCGTTCATGGAGGATGAACAGGTCGCCATGATCGGAGTAGAGGCTGCCGGCAAAGGCGTAGATACTCCATTCCATGCAGCCACAATGAGCAAAGGCACACAGGGAGTGTTCCAGGGCTCGCTCAGCTATCTGCTGCAGGATGAGCATGGACAGGTTCAGGAGGCGCATTCGATATCGGCGGGGCTGGACTACCCGGGGGTTGGCCCTGAGCATTCCTATCTCAAGGATATTCACCGGGCGCAGTATGTGCCGGTCACAGATAAGGAAGCTCTGGAGGCGCTGGAGCTGCTGTGTGTTACAGAAGGCATCATTCCGGCGCTTGAATCCGCTCATGCGATTGCCCATGTCGTGAAGCTTGGACCTACCCTGACCAAGGATGATATCGTGGTTATTTGCTTGTCGGGACGCGGAGACAAAGATGTTGAATCGATCATGGCCTACACAGAAAGGGAGGGTAAGTGATGACAACCGAAACAACGAACCGGATGGATTTGACCTTCCGTAAGCTTAAGGAAGAGGGACGGACAGCACTTATTCCTTTCCTGACGGTAGGGGACCCTGATCTTGAGACAACACTTGATATTATCGCTGAGCTGGAAGCAGCCGGTGCGGATATTCTGGAGCTTGGCGTACCTTACTCCGATCCGCTTGCGGACGGCCCGGTCATTCAGCGTGCTTCTTCCAGGGCGCTGCGCGGCAACATCCATTTGCGCACCTGTATGGAAACGGCCCTGAAGGCCCGGCAAGCGGGCAGCAAGCTGCCTTTTATTCTGTTCACCTACTATAATCCGGTCATGCAGATGGGGCTCGACAGCTTCTTTGCTGCGCTTGATGCCCATGAGATCAGCGGCCTGATTATTCCCGATCTGCCTGTGGAGGAGTCGGAGGAGATGCGCGAGCGGAGCCGCGCTGCCGGGGTGAATCTCATTCCGCTTGTAGCGCCTACCTCCAGCGAACGCATCGCCAAAATCGTATCCGGCGCCAGCGGTTTTGTATACTGTGTATCCTCGCTGGGTGTAACGGGGGAACGCTCCAGTTTTCATGCCGGAGTAGAGGAATTTATTGCGTCTGTCCGCCAGGCTACGGACCTTCCTGTGGCGGTAGGCTTTGGCATTTCCACCGGGGAGCAGGTGGCGCGTTTTGCCCGTATCTGCGACGGCGTAGTGGTAGGCAGCGCGATCGTCCGCAAGGTGGAGGATGTCATTCCGCTGCTGGACAATCCTGCCACCCGAAGTGAAGGGCTGTTGCAAATTCGTGAATTTGTGGCACAATTAAGACCATAATGCTCTGCTGTCAGGACTGAAGCAGTTCTAATATTTATGGAGAGTGAGGACCGTTCATGAATCCGAAACCGAATATCGTTAACCTCCCTGTATACAAGCCTGGGAAACCTATCGAGGAGGTCAAGAAGGAGCTTGGCTTAGACGAAGTCATTAAGCTGGCCTCCAACGAGAACCCATATGGGTCTTCACCGAGTGCAAGAGCCGCCATCGTAGCGGAGCTCGACAATCTGTATCTGTACCCGGACGGTTCGGCTGCCGAATTGACGGCGGCAGTGGCCGCTCACCTTGGAGTGCAGAGCGACAACATTATTTTTGGCTGCGGCTCCGATGAGGTCATTGCCTTGATTGCCCGTGCTTTCTTCCTGCCGGGAGATGAGACCATAATGGCGGATCAGACCTTTTCCGTATATAAAAGCAATGCCGAAATTGAAGGTGCAGTCTCCATTGAAGTGCCGCTTGCAGAGGGTACGCATGATCTGGACGCTATGCTGGCCCGGGTTACCGACCGCACCAAAGTAATCTGGATCTGCAATCCCAATAATCCAACCGGAACCATTGTACCCGAGGAGGCGCTGATCAAATTCCTGAGCGCTGTTCCTGCCGGAGTGATGGTTGTTCTGGATGAGGCTTATTCCGAGTATGTAACTGATCCTTCCTATTCGAATGGCATCAAGCTGCTGGATGCTTATCCAAATCTGGTCGTACTGCGGACATTCTCCAAGATCTATGGTCTCGCTGCACTGCGCATCGGCTATGGCGTGGCAAGTCCGGAGATTATTTCCTTGATCAACAAGGTTCGTGAACCGTTCAATACTACACGCTTGGCGCAGGTTGGCGCCTTGGCTGCGCTGGCAGACCAGGAGTATGTGCAGGAATGCCGCCGCCTGAACAGTGCGGGCATCGTGCAGCTTCAGAATGAATTCAAGCGTCTGGGCCTGGCTTCTTTCCCGGCACATGGCAATTTCATTATGGTGGATGTGCGGAAGCCGGCTGTTGAGGTTTTTGATGCCTTGCTGCGTCAGGGGATTATTGTCAGAGCGGGACATCAGTTGTACCCGACCTATATTCGTGTCACTGTCGGATCTACGGAGCAGAATAAGGCATTTATCGCTGCTCTGGAGCAGGTGCTTCAGGAACAGGGAGTACAGGCCTGAGGGGCAGCCCACAAGACGAATCCATAGAAGGCAGGTAGTTCAAAGAACATGACGACAAAAATAGCAATTTTCGGTGTCGGTCTGATCGGAGGCTCACTGGCCCTTTGCTTCAAAGGCAAGGAGGGCCTGACTGTTGTAGGCCATGCCCACCGTCCTGAATCGGCAATAAAATACGTCAGCAGAGGTGTGGTCGATCAGGCCACACTTTCTATTGAGGAAGCGGCGCTGGACGCCGATTTCATTTTTTTATGTGTGCCTGTCGGCATGCTGGAGGACTATTTGCAACGCCTGAGCAAGCTGCCGCTGAAGCCCGGCTGCATTATTACGGATGTTGGCAGCACGAAGGCCACGATTGCCGCTTGCGCGGTGACCCTGGATCTGCCGGGGGTGCATTTCATCGGCGGCCATCCGATGGCCGGCTCCGAGCGCTCTGGTGTGGAAGCCGCCTCTTCGCTGCTGTTCGAGAATGCTTATTATGTGCTGACACCCCCGCCAGGAGTGCCGGAGGAGGCTTATCAGGCACTTGAAGCTTTGCTTCTACATACCAAAGCTCAGATCGTCCGGCTGCAGCCGGACCGCCACGATGAGATTGTCGGAGCAATTAGCCATTTGCCGCATATCATTGCTGTGGCTCTGGTCAATCAGATCCGGGCCTATGACGATACGGACTCATTGTACAGTACGCTGGCTGCCGGCGGTTTCCGTGATATTACGCGGATTGCCTCCAGCGATCCGATTATCTGGCGCGATATCCTGCTGAACAACCGCCCGGTTATGCTTCGTCTGCTCAAGGATTGGAATGAAGAGGTTTCTTCGTTTGTCCAAATGCTGGAAGAAGCCGATGGCGAAGGTATTGAGGCTGCATTCCATGAGGCGAATGATTTCCGCAGCCAGTTGCCGGAGCGGCGCAAGGGGATGATCACACCGCTGTTCGATTTGCATATTGATGTTCCCGATCATCCGGGGATCATTGGGCGTATCGCAACAGAGCTTGGGGATCAGGGCATCAATCTTAGCAACGTGCAGATTATTGAGAGCCGCGAGGATGTTCCGGGCATTATGCGCCTGTCCTTCCGTCAGGAGAACGATATGGAGCGGGCCAAGATTCTTCTGCAGAACAACGATTATACCGTTTATGTATAACGCCGGGGCGAGAGCCCCGGTTTTTTCATACCCCTCACAACCGCCTCGTCTAGCAGAAACTCCATTTTGCGGTATAATAGGATGGCAAAAGGAGGAAAACAGGCGATGAACGACGAGATATTGATTATAGAAGATGAAGCCGGAATTGCCGGGATGCTGGAGCTTTTGCTGGCCCGGGAAGGCTATTCGGCGGTCCGCACCGCTTCTACCGGCGCAACGGCGCTGAGCTTGCTGGAGAGCCGGGAGCCGGATATTATTTTGCTCGATGTTATGCTCCCGGACTGCAACGGGTTCGAGCTGTGCCTGGAGCTGCGCCAAAAAACGAATGCCCCTATCCTGTTTCTGACTTCCCGCACTGCGGATTACGACAAGCTGACCGGGTTTGCAATGGGCGGTGACGATTACATAACGAAGCCTTTTAACTCCCTGGAGGTGGTGGCGCGGATTAAGGCGCAGCTTGCCAGAAGGAGGCTGTACCTGCAGGAGGCTCCATCCTCCTGTTACGCTTTTGCCGATTTTGAAATCAACAAGGATACCGGCGGGCTGATGGTGCGCGGCCAGCAGCTCCGCTGCACGGCCAAGGAGTTTGCGCTGCTGCTGTTTTTTGCCGAGCATCCGAACCGGCTGTTTACGGCGGCGCAGCTCTATGAGCAGGTCTGGGACCAGATGCAGCTTGGCGATGATAAGACGGTTGTTATTTATATTTCCAAGATCCGCAATAAAATAGAACAGGACCCGAAGCAGCCCCGCTACATCGTTAATTTCCGGGGACTGGGGTACAAATTCATTCCAAACCCCTTGCCGGCGAATCCGGTATGAAAGGGGTTCTTCGTGTTGTCCTGCGGCTGCTGCTTTTTTTGCTGGCACTGGTTCTAGGCGTGGTATCGGCCTGGCTCGTGCTGTTTATCATATTTGCTTTTGCACGGGAAATCATTCCGTGGCTGAAAGGGCTCGCAATGTGGCATTATCAAATCTGGAGCTTCCTGATCCTGAGCCTGGCTGCGGTTGTCCTTTATTTGTGGAGTTTGACGAAGCCGGTATTTTATATGCTGACCTGGCTGAAGCGGCTGGCGCAGGGTCAATATGAGGAACCTTTACGGAGCGGCTGGTGCGGCCGCCCTGTTCCCGGAAACCGCATCGCGCTGCCGTATTCGCTCTTTAAGGAAATTATCGGGCAGCTGTCCACATTGACCCGTGCGCTGCAGCGCACGGAGCACGAACGGCGTGAGCTGGACGAGAACCGCAAAAACTGGATCGCCGGCGTGCGGCATGATCTGAAAACCCCGCTGGCTTATATTCGCGGGTACGGCTCCATGCTGGCGGCTGCCGATCAATATGCGTGGTCGACCGATGAAATCATACAGTTCGGCGCACTGATGGAACAAAAAGCAATCCAGGCAGAGCAGCTTATTGAAGATATGAACGCTTCCTATCAACTGGACAGCTCCGAGGTTCCGCTCAAGCGGGAGCCTGTGGAGATGGCTGGATTTATCAGGCAGATCGTTGCCGATATTGCCGAGCATCCGTTGTCCGCGCGCCATACCTTTGCATTTGACGCTGGTTTCGAGCAGCAGATGGAGATCGACAGCCGCCTGATCCGGCGGGCGCTGCACAATTTGCTGTGGAATGCCGTGGTTCACAATCCCGCAGGCTGCCATATTGAAACGGAACTTCACCGGGAACGGGACGGGCTGACGGTCGAGATCCGCGACAACGGGACAGGAATCGGGGCGGCGGCGCTGGAGCGGCTGAATGCGGTGGAAGATAACGTGCTGTCGGCACAGGCCAGGCTAACCGGCTCCGGTCTGGGCATGGCGCTGGCCAAAGATTTTGTAACACGGCATGGCGGCAGAATGACTGTACACAGCAAGCCGCAGCATGGGACGCAAATCACTCTTTACTTTTCCTCTTGAATCCGGCTGGCGGCCGCATCAATATAGCTTTGTAATCATTGCGGCACATTTTTCAGATTTGGCAAAAAAGCAGGCCTGGCCCCCTTGTTGTGGTGCCGGCCTGTTTTTTTACTTATTTTTTACTTTTCTTTACCTGGCTGCTACTTCCGGCGGCTAATATTATCTCCATATCAAAGATATGGGGTGACAGGATATGCCAGAGCTTATAGTGGAGACAGAAGGGCTGACCCGCCGCTTCGGCGAGCAGGTATCAGTTAATGAGGTGAACCTGGAGGTTCCCGAAGGAAAAATATACGGTTTTCTCGGGCCGAACGGCGCGGGGAAAACGACGACAATCAAAATGCTTCTGGGGCTGCTCCGCGCCGATGCCGGAACGATCCGCATTTTTGGACAAGAGATGCCGGGCCGCAGTCTGGACATTCTGCGCAAGGTCGGCTCACTGGTGGAGAATCCGTCCTATTACGGGCATCTGACAGGCTACAAAAATTTAAAAATACTGAGCACAATGCTGGAGCTACCCGACCGGCGTATCGGCGAAGTGCTGGAGATTGTTCGGCTGACATCAAGCGCGAACCGGAAAGTGAGCGGATATTCGCTTGGCATGAAGCAGCGGCTAGGCATAGCAGCCGCGTTGCTGCGGAGTCCACGGCTGCTGATCCTGGATGAGCCGACCAACGGCCTCGATCCGGCAGGCATCCAGGAAATCCGCCATCTGATGCTGGAGCTGGCCCATGAGCAGGGAATGACAATTATGTTATCCAGTCATTTGCTGAGCGAGGTGGATTCGATTGCCGACGAGATCGGCATTATCAGCAGCGGCAGGCTCGTCTATCAGGGAGCCTTGGAATTGCTGGAGCGGCGCAGCCGAAAGGTGCTGCGGTTTGAATTGGAGTCGCCGGAGGAAGCGCTCCGCTCGCCCGGGCTGCAAGGATTCAACGTGGAGCGGGAAGGCAATATGCTGTCGATAGCAGCGGAGGAGGGCAATGTGCCACAGACGGAATTGTTCAAGCTGCTGGGTCCTTACGGGATTAAAAATGTGCAGGAAACCGGCAAGTCGCTGGAAGAGCTGTTTCTGGAGCTGACAGGAAAAGGAGGAAGCTTATGATTTGGCGGGCTTTGCGGGCGGAAGGAATGAAGCTCAAACCGGCGGCCCGCTTGCTGCCGGTTATCAGCTCCTTGCTGTTCATCGCATTCATGGCCCTGGAATGGTACCTCTATTTCAGGAAGGGCCCGGGAGGGGTATACAGCGCTTTTAATGTGATGTATATGTTTCTGGGGTTCGTAATGCTGCTGAATACCGCGCTGTTCACCGGTATGCTTATCGGTGTGGAGCAAGAATCCAATAGCTGGAAGCAGCTCTTGACCCTTCCCGTTGCCCGCCCTTTTCTGTACTGGGCCAAGGCGCTCTGGGTTCTGATTCTGCTGCTCTGCACCGCGCTGCTGATTATTGCCGACATGGTTCTGCTATGGATTTGCTATACCTCAGAGCCGCTGCCATTCCAATTTCTGATCAAACAGATCATGTACAGCTTCCTTGCTTCTGCAGCAGTGCTGGGGCTGCAGATGTGGCTGTCCGTCCAATTCGCCAACCTGTCTATTCCGCTCTCCATCGGCTTCCTGGGGGCAGTTTCCGGCCTCTTCATCGCCCGGGACAGCGGGGCGGTGTGGGCCCGGCTGTGGCCATGGGCCTATCCGACGCTGTCCAGCCCGTTTATGCCGGGTGCCGGGATGTGGATTGCCATCAGCGTGGGTCTGGGAGCAGTACTGCTTACCGCCGGAGCAATGCATTTCAAAAATAAACAATTCTAATTAAAAGAGGTGTAATTATGGGAAGCTTGATGAAAGCCGAACGGATGAAGCTGCAGTATCCTGTGATCGTCATCCTGTTCCTCATCGGTGCGCTAGGTACGGTGATGCTCGGAGTTAACAGTTTAAATTCAGAAAATTTTGTAGGCTTTTATGTACGCGGCTGGAAAACCCTTTATCTGCATATGGCCAGCTTTCACGGCTTGTTTTTATATCCGCTGTATACGGGGGTGCTCGCGTCCTTTCTCTGCCGTTATGAGCATATGAACGGAGGCTGGAAGCAGCTGTATTGTCTGCCTGTCCGCCGTTCCCGCCTCTACTTCGCCAAACTGGGAACCCTGATGCTGCTGCTGGGTTGGATTCAACTGCTGTTTACCGGAACATATCTGATTGCCGGAGGGCTGCTGCGATTGGGGAATGATTTGGACTTTGCCGAATTGCTGACAGGTACGGCTGGGGGCTGGCTGGCCATACTCCCGTTTGCAGCGCTGCAATTGTGGGTATCCATGCGCTTGAAGTCGTTTGTTTCCTCCTTGATTTTAACAGCCTCGATTGTTATCGCCAACATTGTGCTTACCGGACTCCACGCTTCCATCGGCGCCTGGTTTCCGTCTACGACGGCTTACTATGCCATGTATCCAAGAGGAACGGCCTTGTCTCCCCGGCTGGATGTAATTCCGTTCATTCTTATTGTGGCCGTAACCTCTGTATTGTACATCTGGGCGGGCCGCCGTTCGCTTAATCGCGGGGCTCAGTTATAGACAAAGTCCTGAAAATTCGAACCAAAAATGGACAAAAAAAAGACCGCTTACATAATAAGCGGTTACAGTCCACAATTTCTTGGAACTGTGTAGTTTTTGGATAGGAGTGGAGAGAAACCATACTGTACTTTTATTATATGTATCCGTTTACATTTTGTCAACACTTTATTCAAAAGTAAATTGGATAATTTTTGTTTGTTTTTCGACCTCAATCCGGGGCTTAGAACGCTATTCCTGACGGCTCAAGTCTACTAATGTCATCCAGTTGGAATATATGTTATACTAGCTTAGTATGTTTATAGACTTCCAGCAGGTACATACATAAATGACCCGATGATCTGTTGCGTGGAAATCAGTGGATATGCATGCCTTATTTTTCGGGTGCCTGAATATACATAGGAAGTATCTGCGTTAAAATGCTGCGAATTTGGAATAGTACCGCAACTTTTTGAGCCCTGCCCGGTATAACGAAGTATGGACCGGACGGGATTAAACGTGCAAGGGCGAGGAGGGCCGATCTCACCATGACGGATTCCCAGTTGATCCAGCTAATCAAGCAAGGAAATACAGAAATATATTCAGAATTAATGCGGCGTTACCAACGTAAAATACTGGCTTTTGTCTATCATATGCTCAAGAATTCCCATTTGGAGCTGCTTGCCGAGGATCTGTGCTCGGAGACCTTCTATAAGGCCTTCCGCAGCCTTCATTCCTTCCGGGAGGTGGACGCGTCCTTCTCGACGTGGCTGTACACAATCGCCCGGAATACGGTGCTTAGCGAGCTGCGCAAGAACCGTGCCGGCAACGTGTCTCTGGAAGAGAGCGGGTATACGCCTGTAGCCCCGTCCGAGGTGGCTCCAGAGCAGGCCGCGCTGCGTAAAGAACGGATGAATCTGGTTCGTGAGGCGATCAATAACCTGCCGGAGAAGCAGCGCTCGGCGCTTATTCTGAGGGAGTATGACCAGATGGATTACCAGGAAATTGCTGTGATTTTGGATCAGAGTGTAAGCTCCGTGAAGTCACTATTGTTCCGTGCCAGGAGCAGTGTGAAGCTCCAGCTCGAATCCTACTTTTATGAGCCTGAGGCAGAAGAGCAGGCTGAGAGGGTGTAAGGCCAATGAATTGCAGGGAAGCGCAGGATTCCTTTCCGCTTCTGTGGGACGCTCCCCCCACCGACCCGAGGCGGATTGAACTGGAAAGGCATATTGCGGGCTGTCCTTACTGCAGCGCTGAGTGGGCGCTCTGGCAGGAGAGCAGCGAGCTGATGCAAGCAACAAAGATTGAAGTCAGCGAAGAACGTGCGGAGGCAGTCAATCTTCGGGTGATGGAGCGGATTTACCTGGAAAGCCCTTGGCTGTTGCCGGGGGATGGTAAGTCTCCTGGGAATTCTACCGTTTTCCGCCGTCGGCTGAGCCTTTGGATCGCCTGCTTCTTGGCGGTTTTTATATCCAGCTTTCTTTATTTCACAATGTTCAGAACACCTGACAACACCACTTCAGCCCAGAGCGGAATTGTGGACACGGGTGTAGCCGGTATGTCTTTGGACTGGTCGTCCTCTTATCCAGCTTCAGAGGCGGGAGGCGGCATTATTGAGCCGCTCGTTGTAAGCATGGGGCCAACCCACCCGCAATATTGGATGATGCTGTCCATGCTGGGAGTAGGGCTGTCGATATTTTTACTGTTCAGACTGAACCGTTACCGCAGACATTAGGAAGCTCACTTTACTTTAGGGTAAAGCGGGCTTTTTTTGTTTTTCCTTTTTGCGCGGAGACTGAATGAATATACATGATTAATCTTCAAAATGAAGACATTTGTTTTCATTCGTGTTACATTAGTAAGCAAACATAAAAGAAAGGGCTGGGTGATAGGCGATGCTGATCGGCTTAATACGCCATGGGCTGACGGATTGGAATGTGGAGGGAAGAATACAGGGGCAAAGCGACATTCCGCTAAATGACGAAGGCCGCAGGCAGGCTGACATGCTGGGGGACCGGCTTCTGCAGGAGCCTTACCATTGGGACTATTGCATTACCAGCAGTCTTTCCCGCGCAGCAGAGACAGGCCGGATTATTGCCGGTAAGCTCGGTATTCCACTTCTTGAGCCGGATGTCCGCATCCGTGAGCGTGCCTATGGCCAGGTTGAGGGAATGACAGCAGCGCAGCGCGAAGAGAAATGGGGCAAGGATTGGAACAGGCTGCCGCTCGGACAAGAGACGGATGAACAACTGCAGGCACGTGCCTTGGATTTTATGGAAGAGATTGCGGCGCGTCACCCGGAGAAGAATATTCTCGTCATATCGCATGGCGGGTTTTTGGCACAGCTATACATTGCATTGTATAAGGATAAATTTTCAGAGCGTTTGGGCAACCTCTCACTTACCATTTTGGAGAAAAAAGATCAGGACTGGAATCCGCTGCTGTACAATTGTACTCGGCATATCCTGCAAAATCAGCATTAACCCGACCCTTCGGGTTATTTTTTTTTGAGAAATAAGGAATAAAAAGGGCTGTATTTCCCATAATGGTAGTAAAACGGCGAGGCGATAAAAGATGAATCTGGCGGATATGCTCACTTACGCGGACATTGGTCAGCTTACCGCCATAGCGGGACACTACCAGTGTGATTGCAAACGAAATTCTAAACATGATTTGATTCAAAGTATATTGATCACACTGGGAAGCCGGGATTTCATGGAATCGCATATCCGTGAATGCGCCCCCGAGGAGCTGCGGTTTCTGAACACATTGCTGTTCGATGAGCGCAGCCATTACAGTCTTGAAGATTTGCTTGCTGCTGCGAGGCTTGCTTCGTTTGATGCCGTACCCGGCAAACATGGGGGCTACCGTGAAATGATCAGCCGGTTCAAAAACGGCGGTTGGCTCTTCAGCGGAGCTTCTCAGCAAAACAGGTATTTGTTCCAAGTGCCCCAGGATCTGAAGAAGCGCTTCCGTGAAGAAATGGGCGAATATCTCAAAGAACGTATTCCCTTAAGCGCCGAGCCTGCAATATACCGGGCCGAGGGGGATATGCTGGCCGGCGATCTGCTGCTGCTGCTGCGCTATGTCAAGGAAAATGAGCCGGAGCTGAACCAGGAAGGCGCGATGTATAAAAGATATCAGCAGGGGATTATGAACGCCCTCCAGATTCCTGAACCCCTTCTTGGCAAAGGCGGCTGGAGATTCGGCTATGGCAGAGCGTGTGAGCATTATCCGCCCAGGCTGGCCCTTATGGTTGATTATGCCCGTCACCGCCGCTGGACCTCGGAAGAGGGCTTTCGCTTAAAGCTTACCGTGGCGGGTGAGAAGCAGGTGTCTGAGGGGAATGCGGAAAGGCTGATGCAGTTATATTCCTTTTGGTTAAAACTGTATAAAGGCGCTGTTCCCAATCTCTCATCACTCGTATACTGGATTAGCGTAAGCGCGGGGAAGTGGGTCACTGTTTCCTCATTGCTTGCGGGAATCGGCTGGCTGATTAAGCCGTTTTATTACGATGATGCCGCTTCGATTCTGGAACAGCGCATACTGCGGATGATGCTGCATCTTGGGATGCTGCGGTTAGGCGAGACCTCTGAGGGTCCCGCAGTCATGATCACTCCTTGGGGAGCGGAGGCAGCTATTCCGAAGCAGCTTAGGTAAGGGGGAGAAGGATGCGGATAGCTTATGGGAACTACATACCGCAGATTGACGAATCTGTATTCGAAGCCGAAGGGGCGAAGCTGGTAGGAGATGTAAGAGTGGGCCGTCACTCCAGCATTTGGTTCAATGCAGTGCTGCGGGGAGATCTTGCCCCGGTCATTATCGGGGAGCGCTGCAATATCCAAGACGGAGCCGTAGGCCATGTGGCGGAAGGTCTGCCGCTGGTGCTGGCTGATGATATTTCGGTCGGCCATTCAGCGATTATCCACGGGTGCAGGATAGGCAAAGGCACATTAATCGGAATGGGTGCGATTGTGTTGAACGGAGCAGAGATTGGTGAATATGCTTTAATAGGAGCCGGATCAATTGTAACCGAAAACAAAATCATACCGCCCTATACCCTTTCCCTTGGTTCACCGGCTAAGGTGGTCCGTGAATTGAATGAACAGGATCTGCTGAGGATGTCACGCACAAGCGCGAGTTATGTGAAAAAAGCACAGGAATATGGAATTATCTAGACAGCGGAGGTGTATCGAATGGACAAAATGAAGGCTACCTATGAAGTGATGCTAGGACTTATGGCAGAAATGGTGTGGGATGAAGCGCTTCGAAAGCGCCGTACCGACATCTTGTACCGGGAGATCGACACGGCGCTGGCTGCCGGTGATAAGGCGGCGTTCCGCAATTTGACTGAAGAACTGAAAAGTTTGGCATAAACTAAAGGGAAATGCGCCTGGCGCATTTCTTTTTTTGTGGCCGCTCTCATATGTACAAAGAATAGCTCACGTCCATCCATTGTCTGTAACGCCGCCTGTCCCTTATAATAGCTGAAGCTTAACTGATAATAATAAGGGTACGATGGGTAGACGGGAGACCGTTTCGATTAAGGGGGAGTTATTATGAAATTCAGTGATTTCACTACAGATAGCTGGACAGAAAACGGCAGATTTTATGATACTTGTCTGCTTCCGTTAACGGGTCTGAGCGGTACAGAAAGCCCTGCCGAGGTGACGGCGGCGCTGGAGCGGCTGCGGGATTTTCTTGAGCTGATTGAAAAACCATTCCAGGGCCGCATCGTAACCTATCCGGCAGTGCAGTACATAGAAGCTAATTCGGCCGAGGTAGTCAACGAGATTTGCCAAAAAGTCAAATCCAAAACCTTCCAGTATGTGATTGTGCTGACGGCGGATGTTTCCTTATCGGGAATGGGGATTGATGAAAGCGATTTACTCCTTTCCCTGACTGATATTCAGGCCTCTCAAGCTCCTTCAATAAGCAGCTATGTCAGTGAGAAAATACAAGCGATGTGGCAGCGGGGAAGATGAGTTAAATGTGACGGAAAATCAACAATTTATTGAAAAAGGCAAAAATACGCCTGTCACAATTTAGACAATATTCTTGACGGGGTATGGAGCCTGGGCTATGATTAGGTTGAACTTATGTCGTGTGACTATTGTCATTGAAAACAGTTGATTTACAGAATATGTATTACTATCTAATCTGCAGGTGCCTTCTCCATTATTGAAAAGGGGGTTACACACCGTATGAGCAGCCATAATGAGGAGCATGAGCCGATTCCGCAAGGACCTCCCAGCCGAAAAGAAATGTCACGCAGACAGTTCTTGACGTATACGCTTGGTGGTGCAACCGCTTTCATGGGAGCGGGAGCCCTTCTGCCCATGATCCGTTTTGCCGTAGATCCGGTATTACATAAGAAAGGTGCGGGAGAATTCATTAAGGTTGCCGAGACGGCCAAAATCACCGATGTTCCGCAGGAATTTACCTTTGAGCTGGCGCAGCAGGACGGCTGGTATGCCAGTACAGCTACCCTGACCGCGTGGATACGTAAGGATGAGAACGGAGAAATTTATGCACTCTCGCCGGTCTGCAAGCATTTGGGCTGTACGGTGGGCTGGAACAATGATAAGGCGTACCCGGATGAATATCACTGCCCCTGCCATGGAGCGAGGTACACCAAGCTGGGTAAAAATCTCGCTGTAGCCCCCAAACCCCTTGACCAGTACAAGATCAAGATTGACGGAGAATGGGTCTACCTGGGCGAGATCGTCCCCAATTCCGAGGTTAATAAGGAGGCGTAGATCTGATGTTTAAAAATATCTACAACTGGGTTGATGAACGTCTGGATATTACGCCGATCTGGAGAGATGTGGCAGACCACGAGGTTCCCGAGCATGTCAATCCGGCCCATCACTTCTCGGCATTTGTGTACTGCTTTGGCGGGCTAACTTTTTTCATTACGGTCATTCAGATCCTGTCGGGCATGTTCCTGACCATGTATTATGTGCCTGATATTATAAATGCGTATGCCAGTGTGGAATATTTGCAGACTAAGGTTGCCTTTGGGCAGATTGTGCGCGGGATGCACCACTGGGGGGCCAGCCTGGTGATAGTGATGATGTTTCTGCACACGATGCGCGTATTCTTCACCGGCTCCTACAAGGCACCGCGCGAGATGAACTGGGTGGTCGGGATGCTGATTTTTTTCGTGATGCTGGGCCTGGGGCTTACCGGCTACTTGCTTCCCTGGGACAACAAGGCCTATTTTGCCACCAAGGTTACGCTTGAGATTGCCAATTCCGTACCGGTCATGGGGCCGGTGCTGAAGGAGCTGATGCAGGGCGGCAACATCGTCGGTGCGGAAACGCTGACCCGCTTTTTTGCACTCCATGTATTCTTCCTCCCGGCGGTCCTGCTTATTCTGCTCGTCGGACACTTTATCATGATCCGCAGACAGGGTATCTCGGGTCCGTTGTAGGCTTGGTCCACAGCAAAGGAGGAAATGCAATGGCTCACGGCGATAAATCCAAAGAAAAGGTTGTATATGTGGGAGATTCCCGGGTCCGCAGGGGCAATGGTTTCATCACGCCTCCGGACTATACAGCATATCCCGGCAAATCGGAAGCTTTTATTCCCAACTTTCTGCTCAAGGAGTGGATGGTCGGTGTCGTGGTACTGGTGGGCATACTGGTGCTGACGATTTCTGAGCCGGCTCCGCTCGGGTTTCCCGCGAATGCCAGTGCTACCGTTATTCCGATTCCGGACTGGTATTTCTTGTTTCTCTATCAATACTTGAAGCTGCCCTATGCATCAGGCGACTATATTGTACTGGGAACGCTGGGCGTTACCGGGGTGGCCTTCGGTTCGCTGCTGCTGGCTCCGTTCCTTGATACAGGGCGTGAGCGCCGCTTCTACCGCCGTCCGATTGCTTCCTCGCTGATGTTCCTCTCCCTGGCCGCGATTATCTATTTGACCAACACCGCCTGGACGGAATACAAGCACGAAATGGCTGAAACGGGACAGATTCCTGAAGATGTGCAGCGTGAGGAGAAGGCGGCCGAGAACAAAGCCAAGGGCTTGCCTACCACAAGTGCGGTGAAGGCCAAGGAGGTTGCCATCGTGGACAAGGATGATCCGGCAATGGCGCTGTTCAAGCAGGCCACCTGTGTGACCTGTCACGCAGTGGATCTGAAAGGTGCCGGAGGGCCATCGCTTCGGGGAGTAGGAGATAGACTGGATAAGGAAGCAATTCTCACGATTGTCAAAAACGGCCGGGGCCAGATGCCGCCGATGGCAGAGACCGCGATGTCGGCAGGTCTGAGTGAGCAGGATATCGACAGCCTGGCGGGCTGGCTTGCCAAACAAAAAAGCGAACAGTAAAATAATGATGACGCACTAGCCTGATCGTATTTGCGGTCGGGTTTTTGTATGCATTCATACTATGCTGCCACATTCGGGAGGTAAAGATTGTATATGCCGTTTCAATGGTTCGACAAGCTGTTCAAGCACCGGGGAGTCATGTGGCTGCTCTTTATTGTGAATTTTCTCGGTACGATTTACGGGTACATATGGTATGCCAATCAATTGGAATTTACGGCAAAAAATTATCCAGCCTGGCTGCTCCCCTTTGTCCCGGACAGCCCGACGGCAAGCCTGTTCTTTACGCTTGCTCTGCTGCTGCTGCTCTATCCGCCTAAAGGGCTAAAAGGAACGCTCATCCGTGAGCTGATTGAAGCGCTGGCGGTTGTCACGTCGGTGAAATATGGGATTTGGGCGGTCGGCATTATTTTTGCCGGGGGCTATCAGGGAAATGTATTAGGCTGGAAGGACTGGATGCTGGTAATTTCGCATACCGGAATGGCGGTTGAAGCGCTGATCTACGCCCGCTTCTTCTCCTTCCGCAGAATGCTGCCCCTGGCGCTGCTCTGGGCCTTTGCCAATGATATGGTGGATTATTCTGAAGGAGTGTATCCTTGGCTCCCCTCCGTTCTGGAGGATGATGTGACAAGTGTGCAATATGCCACTATTGGGCTTACCTTCTTCAGCGCCGCCCTAGCCTGGCTGTTTGGGGGAAGGTCTTCCCTGGACAAGTCCCGGAGCCGGCACTGACAGGCTGTTCTAACTCTTGTCCTCCTGCCATACATTTAGGGTAGGGGGGATGTCTCATGCCACGCAGAAGGTATGTTGTACTGACAGGTTGGGTGCTGTGCTGGCTGCTGGCCGGCATGAGTGCAGGAAGTGTTCATGCGGAAGCTGAGGCAGCCGCACAGGATTCCGGCAACGGGGTGTCTCTGCATGCAGGAAGTACTGCGGGCAGTGTTGCACCGCCGCTTACCGCCAAGAATGCTGCGCAGAAGCTGGAAGAGTCGGCTGAAGCCTTGTATGGATATGTGGAGGAAGGCGATGTGGTCAAGGCTAGGGAGGAGAGCGGGAAGATTTCACAGATCTTTATCTCCTCATCCTTTGAAGGGCTGACCTCTGTAGAAGGGGTGAACGCATTGTCCTCGGTCATTATAGATCTGAAAGGAACGCTGGCCGCAGCGCAGATCTCCCCGCAAAAATGGGAAGCCGCTGCCGCGAGACTCCGGCTTGCCGTCAACAGTCTGAACCATCCGCGCCAGCCGATGTGGCTGCAATATTACAAGCTGATCCGGGAGGATCTGAACGATATGGAGCAAAGTGCTGCGGCGAACGACCTCAAGGGCTGGCAGACAGCCCTTGAACGGTTGCAGGGCAGATATGACAATATCCGGCCCGCTGTGATCATTTCCCGCACACCGGAGAGTGTGAACGCCTTTGATTCCTGGCTGTCCTATGCAGCAGGTATTCCTTCCTCATCGCAGCCTGTACAGCGTGCCAGACTGCTGGAGATTATCTCCTACGGCCAGGACGCGGCCCGGGTGCTGTTCGGCAAAGAGCGGAACGAACCGGCATTGACACTACCGCTTGCCCCGCAGGGGTATAGTGTTTGGGGCCTGCTGGCTGGAGGATTCATCATAGCCTCGCTGATCTACGTTGCCTACCGGAAATACCGGGGGGAGAATGAGGAATGGAAGCCGGTATGAAGCCGGGAATAACGGCAGAAGTGCCGTTAATTCGGCCGCAGCCTGCCTGGAGCTGTGAATAACGGCAGAAATGCCGTTAATTCAGCCATAGCTGGGCCTGGGGTCGAAAATAACGGTAAAAATGCTGTTAATTTAGCCGCAGCCTGGCCTAAAGCCGGGAATAACGGCAGAAGTGCCGTTAATTCAGCCTCGCAAATAAAGAAGACTGTCTCACCTGTGGATATTCTGCAAGTGAGGCAGTCTTTTTGTGTAGCAGGTTAGGTAGTCAGTGATGATCAGGTCTCCCGGAATCCTTCTCCATGCACATCGTGAACATCGCTGATAATGACGAACGCCGTAGGATCGACCGATTTGACAAGCTGGCTGAGCCGGCGGATCTCCTGTCTGGAAACCACGCAATATACCATATGCTTCGCCTGTTTGGAATACGCGCCGATGGCGGGAATCAGGGTTACTCCGCGGTCCATCTCCGCTGTAATGAGATCGGCGATTTTTGGAGCATGATCACTGATGATCGTGAAGGCTTTGGCAGCATACGCACCTTCCTGAATGAAATCAATGACTCGTGAAGAGATAAAGACCGCAACGAGTGTGTACAGTATTTTTTCACGGGGAATATACAGCAGGGAAGTGCCGATAATGATAACGTCGACCGCAAGTATAATCTGTCCCATGCTCCACCCGAATTTGCGGCTAAGAATTCTTGCTACGATATCTACGCCGCCTGTAGTGCCCCCGAAGCGGAAGACAATACCCAGACCCAGGCCCAGCGTAACACCTGCATATAATGAAGCAAGGATAAAGTCACGTTCTGTGCCGAACGTAACAATCCACCCGGCGTTGATCATTCTTTCGAACAGCCAGAGGAAAAAGGACAACGCGCCGATTCCTACACCGGTGTATGCAATTTGCCGCGCACCCAGCACCTTCCAGCCCAGCAGGAACAGCGGCAGGTTGAGCAGCAGTGTGGTTAAGAAGATCGGTATGCGAAAGGCATAGTTAAGCAGGATCGTAATCCCGGTTACGCCGCCCTCCATAAGCTGGTTGGGTACAATAAAGTACAGCAGCCCGAAAGCGTATACTGCAGCTCCCAGCAGAATGGGTGCTACCGTTTTACCTATAGAGACAATTTTGGATGATGAATTCATGTAATCCCTCGCATAGCCCTGAAAATGGGGCAGAATGTAATAATTCAAGTATATCTTTGTTATGTATATTTAAAAAAGATTTGTCTTCAAAACGTCTTTACGATAACATAGGGGCAAACAGAAGGCAAGAACATACAGGGGGCGAAGAAAGAAATTTATGGATAAAAGTCTTGCTGATTTGCAGCGTGAGGTCGATGCCTATATCTCACAGTTCAAAGAAGGTTACTTCAGCCCGCTGTCCATGCTGGCCCGGATGTCAGAGGAGGTAGGCGAGCTTGCCCGGGAAGTCAATCATCAATTTGGCGAGAAGCCGAAAAAAGCGGATGAAGCGGATAACTCCATTGAGCTGGAGCTGGGGGATATCCTGTTCATCACGATTTGTTTTGCCAATTCGCTGGGGATTGATCTGACCGAAGCGCACAATAAGGTGATGCATAAGTTCAACACGCGTGATGCCGGGCGCTGGACACTGAAAAACACCGAATAGGCTTCTACAACATATGCTGTACCAAACGACCGGGATTTAGCCGTGAGGATGGTGAGTATATGAATCATAACGATTACGTCAAAGCGGCATACCGCTCTATTTTACAAAGCGATTTCGAAGGGGCGATCACATTGTTCGAAGCTGCGATTGCGGCCAAGCCGGACGATGCCGAGGTGAGATACCGCTGCTCTATAACGTATGCCCGCAGCGGCATGCTGGAGAGAGCCCTGGAGCATGCGGGGGCTGCGCTGAAGCTCGATGGAGGAAAGCCGGAGTATCGGCTGCATCTTCATCACTTGCAAGCGCTGCAGCTTGTGAGAGAGGCTAAACGTCATCTGGAGGATGAAATTACGGGAGCAAGCAACCCCTATCATCCGGTTACGCTGCTTAAAGAAGCGATAGCACTCGATCCTTTGTACGGGGACGCTTATGTATGGCTTGCAATTGCCCACAGCAGGATGAATGAGCATGTGCAGGCGATTGCCGCATTAAAAGAAGTTATAGCTCTGCACCCGGATGATTCCGGACTGCAGCAGCTCATGAAGGACCTTCAGAAATCGTTGCAGAAATATATCCAATAATTTTGAACCAGTGAAAGCGAGGAGGAATAAGGGTGAGCGACAAGATCAGAGTTATTGTGTCCGGTGCAGGAGGCAGGATGGGCAAAGAGGTTGTTAAGCTGGTGCTGCAGGATGATGCGCTGGAGCTGGCGGCAGCGATTGACCGTTCAAATAGCGGCAGTGATGCCGGCCGTTTGGTGGGGCTTGAGGAGAGCGGAGTCGAAGTTACCGCAGATTTGGAAGCTGCCCTGGCAGAAAGCGGTGGAGAGGTGCTTGTTGATTTTACAACTCCGCAGTCGGCCTATACCAATACTGCACTGGCGATAAAATATGGTGTGCGCCCGGTTATCGGCACTACCGGATTCACTCCCGAGCAGATCGCCGAGCTGGACAAGCAATGCCAGGAAAAGGGGATTGGAGGACTTATTGCCCCCAACTTCTCTATTGGTGCTATTCTGATGATGAAATTCGCAGCGCAGGCGGCGAAATACTTCCCTCATCTGGAAATTATAGAGTATCATGGAGACCAGAAGCTGGATGCCCCATCGGGGACTGCGATCAAAACAGCCGAGATGATTTCCGAAGCCCGGCAGGAGCTGCGTCAGGGCAATCCTAAGGAAGAAGAGGTGATTGAGGGTGCGCGTGGGGCCTACTATAACGGGTTCCGTATTCACAGCGTCCGTCTTCCCGGAGTTTTTGCGCAAGAGGAAGTGGTTTTCGGCGGTTATGGGCAGTCGCTCAAAATACGCCATGATTCTTATGAACGGGCAGGTTACATGCCTGGGGTCAAACTAGGTGTCCAGAAGGTAATGGGCTACACCGGATTGATCTATGGCTTCGAGCATTTTATAGAATAGACGGGAGAGAGTACATCATGTTAAAGATCGCATTTATCGCGCATGACCGTAAAAAAGATGAAATGGTTAATTTCGTAACGGCATATGAGCATGTATTTGTCGGGCATGAATTATATTCTACCGGAACTACCGGTCAGCGTATTATGGAAGCAACCAAGCTGTCCATTCACCGCTATATGTCGGGTCCGCTGGGCGGGGACCAGCAGATCGGCTCTTTGGTGGCGACAGACGAGCTGGATTTGATTATTTTCCTGCGCGATCCGCTGATGGCGCAGCCGCATGAGCCGGATATTACAGCACTCCTTCGCCTATGCGATGTATACGGTATTCCCGTAGCGACGAATATCGCCACTGCGGAAATTCTGGTTAAAGCGATTGACCGGGGCGATTTCGCCTGGCGTGAGCTGGTACATAAGTACAAGCCGGGTGTGGATGAATGAAGCTGGACATCCTGGTATTCGGAGCACATGCCGACGATGCTGAAATCGGCATGGCGGGAACCATCGCCAAGCATACCGCCGCAGGATTGAAGGTAGGCTTATGTGATTTGACCGCTGCGGAGATGTCATCGAACGGAACGGTAGAGCGCCGCAAAATCGAAGCGCAGCAGGCGGCTGAGCTGCTGGGTGCTTCCATACGCACTAACCTGGGGCTTCCCGACCGTGGCCTGTACATGACAGAAGAGCATCTGGCTGCGGTGACTTTGGAAATCCGCCGGTTTGCTCCGGATATTGTTTTTGCTCCTTATTGGGAAGACCGGCACCCGGATCATATCGCCTGCAGCAAGCTGGTGGAAGAGGCGGTCTTTAATGCCAAGCTGCGCAAGTATATGCCGGACAAGCCTGCTGTGCCTGCGCCGCAGCTGTATTTCTATTTCATTAATGATCTGGGGCGTACCGATCTTATTGTGGATGTAACCGAGCAATACGGCCTCAAGGAGCAGGCGCTGTCCTGTTACCGTTCCCAATTTGAGAAAGCTCCGGGGGAGGATGTAGTCTCCACTCCGTTAAATGAAGGCTACATTGAGCGCGTCCGCTCAAGGGATATGCTGCTGGGACAGCGGAGACTTATTCCTTATGCCGAGGGGTTCGCCAGTAAGATTCCGTATCCGGTGGATTTGTTTGTAAAATCGGAATGAACGGCTATAATAAATTCATATTATTACATGAAGTAATAATCATATGTCATACGAAGGGGACGGAACGATGGACCGGTTAAAAATTGGCATCACCTGTTATCCGTCTCTTGGCGGATCGGGTGTTGTGGCGACTGAACTGGGCAAGCTTCTGGCTGAGAAGGGCCACGAGGTTCATTTTATTACACACAGTATCCCATTCCGGCTCGGAACGTTTCAGAAGAATATATTTTATCATGAGGTCGAGGTTAACGATTATTATGTCTTCCGTTACCCTCCTTATGATCTGGCGCTGGCCACCAAGATGGCTCAAGTCGCTAAAATGGAAGGCCTCGACCTGCTTCATGTTCATTATGCGGTTCCGCATGCGGTCTGCGCCTTTCTTGCCAAGCAGATGCTTGGAAATGATATAAAGGTGGTTACGACACTGCATGGAACCGATATTACGGTGCTGGGCCAGGATGAATCGCTCAAGGATCTGATCCGGCTTGGCATTAATGAGAGCGATGCAGTTACGGCAGTCTCGCGGGATCTGATCAAGGAGACTCGCCAAGTGCTCGATATTACCCGTGACATCGACCTGACCTATAATTTTGTCGACAAGCGTGTGTACTATCCGCGTGATGTGACGGAGCTGCGGGGGGATTTTGCTTCCCCGGATGAGAAAATTCTGATGCATATCAGCAACTTCCGGCCGGTCAAACGGGTAGCGGATGTGGTGGATACTTTTGCGCTGGTGAACCAGGAGCTGCCGTCAAGGCTGCTGCTCGTCGGTGAAGGGCCGGATCTGCCCAAGATTCAGGCCAAGATTTGTGAGATGGGTATTGAGGACAAGGTCCGTTTTCTCGGCAAGCAGGATGAAATCGCACAGGTGATCTCTCTGGCTGACCTGCTGCTGCTTCCTTCGGAGAAGGAGAGCTTTGGCCTCGTGGCGCTGGAAGCGATGGCGTGCGGTGTGCCGACAATCGGCTCGCAGGCCGGGGGCATTCCGGAGCTGGTTCAGCATGGCAAGACCGGGTTTCTGGCTCCGATAGGTGATACGGCTGCAATGGCGAAGTACGCTATTAAGCTGTTGTCCGATGACCAAATGGTGGAGCAGTTCAGAGCTGCATGCCTGGAGCGGTCCTGCAATGATTTCAGCAGAGATATGATTACGAATCAATATGAGGATATATATTACCGTGTGCTTGGGCGCAAGGTGCGCGGACTGGATATGATCCAGAAGTAAGGAGTGCTCGCTTGATGGATTGGACAATGGCGCCTGCCGGGATGGCTGAAGCGGCGGGGAAAGTGCTCGCAGGCCTTCTTGAACACGGACATGAAGCCTTCTTTGTCGGCGGCTGCATCCGGGATGAGCTGCTGGGCCGGCCGGTGCATGATATGGATCTGACGACCTCGGCGCTTCCTGAAGAGGTATTGTCTATCTTCCCGCGTTGTGTACCGACGGGTCTTGCACATGGCACAATTACAGTGCTACAGGATAGCTGGAGCTTTGAAGTGACGACGTACCGGACGGAGAGCGGTTATGCAGACCACCGCCGTCCGGAGCATGTTGATTTTGTGAAGGATGTAAAAGAGGATCTGCGCCGCCGCGATTTCACGATCAATGCGATGTGCTCTGCGCTGGATGGGGTTCTGGTTGATCCGTTCGGCGGGGAGAAGGATCTAAGTCAGAAGCTGATCCGCTGTGTGGGCGATGCGGAGGAGCGCTTTAACGAAGATGCGCTGCGGATGCTGCGCTGTGTCCGCTTCGCTTCTGTACTGGACTTCGCCATCGCCAAGAATACTTGGCGGGGACTTATGCGCCAGCGGGACAAGCTGGCGCATATTGCTGTAGAACGCGTTCGCGCAGAGCTCGAACGCATCGTCCTCGGCCCGCATCCGCTGCGTGGCCTCGGATTGCTTGCGCGCAGCGGACTGCTGCCGCGCGGTAAAGCGCCGTTCCCCTGGACCGGCAGCGACATGGCGGCAGCAGCCGCCCTGACGGCCGGGATCGGGGAACTGCAGGACGCCCACCTGCGGTGGGCGTTCCTGCTCCATGCCCTGAAGCGGTCGGCCACAGAGGCCGACGAGCTGCTGCGGGCATGGACGTTCCCTGGGGCGACGCGCAGCGCCGTCGCCGGGGTGCTGCGCGTCCGCGAAGCGTGGGACGCGGCGCTTGTAGAGGTGCCGCCGGGGGAAGGCGGCACTGAGGCGCTGCGGCGGCGCTGGATCGCCGCCGTGCTTGCCTGTGGCACGTCAGCCGCCGAAGGGTGGCTGACGGTGCTTGCGGCGCTGCCGCAGGCCGCCGCAGCGGGCGTTGCGCCGGAGCGCGGCGCTACTGCCGCGCAGCGGCCAAACGCGGCGGCGGTAGGAGCCGCGTCCACTGCTGCAGGCGATGCGGAGCCGCCTGCGGCCCTTGCGCCGGAGCGCGGCGCATCTGCCGCGCCGCCAATCGCCATCCTGCGGTCCTGGACCGCAGGGATGCCGCTCCACAGCCTGGCGGAGATGTCGGTGACGGGTGGCGAGCTGGCCAAGGTCCTGGGGCAACGCCCAGGGCCTTGGCTCGGCGGGCTGCTGCAGCGGCTGCTGCATGCCGTGGCTGCAGGAGATATCCCTAACGACAATCAATTATTGCTTCTGGAAGCAAAAAGGATGATTCTAAATGAAGAGCAATGAGATGCGGCCGCAGGGAGTGCTGAGCCGGGATACTTTTACTTCCGGCTGGCTGGAGAGCGTACATTTGCTGGAGACGGTAGTGTCCACGCAGGAGGAAGCCAAAAAGCTTGCCGAAAACGGCGCGCCTGAGGGCACCGCTGTACTGGCTGAAGAACAAATCGGAGGCCGGGGGCGGATGGGCCGGAAATGGCATTCGCCGCGCGGCAAGGGGATCTGGATGAGCGTGGTGCTGCGTCCCAAGCTTCCGCTGTCCCTGACTCCGCAGCTTACGCTGCTGGCAGGAGTGGCTGTCTGCACGGCCATTCGTGAAGTAACAGGTGTGCAGGCAGGGATCAAGTGGCCCAATGATCTGCTGGCCGGAGGACGCAAAATTTGCGGCATCCTGCTGGAATCCTCGCTTCGGGAAGGCGGACTTCATTATTGCATCGCCGGAATCGGAATTGCGGTGAACTTAACGGAAGCGGATTATCCCGAAGATTTGCAGGGAATTGGCACTTCGCTGCTGATTGAAGGCGGCGGAATTCCTGTTGACCGTTCTGAGCTTACGGCTGCGGTGCTGACCGAGCTGGAGTTTTTGTACAATCTTTACATAGAGCAAGGGTTTAAGCCGATCCGGAAGCTCTGGGAGTCGATGTCGGTCACGCTTGGCCGCAAGGTTAGCTTCAATACCCCTGAGGGGCGTAGCGAGGCCATGGCAGTGGGAATGGATGACAATGGCGGATTGCTGCTAGAGGACGGCACAGGAAGCATTAACAGTGTGCTGTCAGGTGAAATCGAAATGATCTAGTGTGGAATTACTCAGACTGTTGAGAAACCCAATATTTCAATACGACACCGCATTCATTTGATTTGGTATAATATAGGTAATTTTGTAGGAAAGTGCGGTGTCTCATGTTAAACGAAAAGGATCAAGGGAATAGCGGGAAATATCAAATGGA